>CALVJA010000015.1 GCA_944331875.1 uncultured Clostridia bacterium
GCTCCGGCGTCGCCGGTGGGACCTGTGGGACCGGTAGGTCCGGTGGCACCCGTGGCTCCGGTAGGTCCTGTGGGACCGGTTGCACCGGTGGCTCCCGTGGGTCCGGTGGGACCCGTCGCCCCGGTTGCTCCGGTTCCTGCGGCGCCCGTCGCCCCGGTAGGTCCTGTGGGTCCGGTAGGTCCGGTCGCTCCTGTGGCGCCCGCTGTTCCTACGCCCGTCGCCCCGGTAGGTCCCGTGGGTCCGGTGGGTCCGGTAGGCCCCGTGGGTCCGGTGGGTCCGGTCGGACCGGTCACGCCCTGTATACCGGGATCGCCCTGGATGCCTTGCGCTCCGGTAGCGCCCGTGGCGCCCGTCGCCCCGGTCGCGCCGGTCGCTCCCGTTGCGCCTTGTATACCCGTGAGACCCTGGATGCCTTGAACGCCCTGCGGTCCTGTGGGACCTGTGGCTCCGGTCACTCCGCGTACGCCCTGCGGCCCCTGCACACCCTGAATGCCCTGCGGCCCTTGAGGACCGGTAGGACCGGTGGCTCCCGTCGCTCCGCGCGGCCCGGGACAACCCTGAATGCCTTGAACGCCCTGCGGGCCTGTGGGACCTTGAGGACCCTGAACGCAGCAGGGTTCCGGCCGCGGTGGCGGAGGACAGCCGAATCCTCTTTGATTACAAAACATTTATATCACCTCCGATAAGCAATCTGCTCTACTACATCATATAAATGCTTGAGGGGAAAGGTGATAAATGACGAAGATCTCGCTTTCGATGATAGTCAAAAACGAAGAGGATGTTCTGAAACGCTGCCTGGACTCGGCAGCCGGATTCGCGGACGAGATCGTAGTGGTGGATACGGGCTCCACGGACGCCACGGCGGATATCGCGCGCACGTTTACCGATAAGGTATATTCGTATAAATGGAACGATGACTTCGCCGCGGCGAGGAATTATTCGTTTTCTCTTGCGAGCGGCGATTTTGTCATGTGGCTGGACGCGGACGACGTCGTGAGGGAATCGGAAGCCGCGAAGATCAACGCATGGAAAGGATCCCCCGACGCAGATACATTGTATTGCCTGTACGACGCCGCCTTCGACGAGGCCGGAAGACCCACGTTTACCTTCTACAGAGAGCGCATCCTCAGAAGGTGTCCGCTTGCGGTCTGGAACGGTTTCATCCACGAATGCATACGTCCGTTCGGTAAAGTCGTCAAAAGCGACATCAGAATAGAACATCGTCCGCTTCCCGGTAAAAACAAGGCGCCGGACAGAAATCTGAATATTTACCGCGCAAACATCATGCGGGGCGCAAAGCTTGATGCGCGCGACAGATTTTATTACGGCAGAGAGCTGATCTATAACGGCTTTATCGAGGAAGGCATCTGTATGATAGAGAGCATGCTTTCCGCAAAGGACGCCTTTTATATAAACCAGATAGAGGGACTGAAGACGATAGCGGAGGCGAAGCTGAAACAAGGCGACGCGTCGGGCGCGAAGAAAGCGTACCTTAGAAGTTTCGAGTACGGCGCGCCGCGCGCGTGGGCTCTGAACGGTCTCGGTCGAATCGCCCGAGCCGGAAACGATCTCGGCGAAGCGGTTTTGTGGTTCAAAGCGGCGCTGGAAGCCGCCGACCACACGGCGGAGGGCGAATTCGAGCGGAAAGAAGAAAGGACAGTCATACCGTATATAGAGCTTTGCCGCTGCTATTGGGAGACGGGGAGAAGAGATGACGCTTTAAGGATGCACGCCGCGGCGAAGGCTGCCGCACCGTTCGATCCGTATGTGCGTTACAACGACAGATTCTTCGGCGGTGGCGGCGAATAGACAGAGCTGTTTTATCGATATATTTTTATCGATCGTCGAAAATTTATAAAAACTAAAAATTATAAACAATAATTGAATATAAAATTATCAAAAAATAAAATTTTGCAAACTAACTAATAAAAATTAAAAAATTAAGAAACAGACATTAATTTTTAGCGGAAAAACATGCCGCCCAACGCCCGCCGAGTAAATAAAAAGTAACAAATTTTTGCGGTCGGGGCAAAACGGGGGACCTAAGAAAAAATTTCACAAAAAATTCACTTTGAATTCGCGCTCATGCGCGCATAAATAAAATATTATAAATAAGCGGAAAAGCCCGCAAATCGTGCGGGAAAGTGTGAACGCGCCGTGAAAACGAATGAGGTTTTACCTTCTCTTTACACGGGCGCTATATTGACACACGCGTATAAATTTAGTAGAATTCCGTCGTAAAACGCCAACCGTCGGAGCTTATCCGGCTCCGAAAAATACATGAACTCCAAGGCTCGGGAGACAAGCATGAAAACAAAGATCATTAAGCGATTAATCCTCATCGTCGTAGCATTGTCCGTCATCGTTTCGATAGCGGCGTGTTCTCCGCGCGAGGAGCCGATAACGGACGATCTGGTCACGCCCGGTACCGGCGGCGGGACCGTTTCGAACGAAGGGAACGTTTCGGAAAATCTGACTCAGGACGAGGCTACCGATCTGATCAACGAGGCGATAGAAAACTATAAATATTTACATACCGCTCCCGACGATCCCGAGTGGTATGTCATCGACTTGAATCTGGAGTTTTCGTACGATTATTTTTGGTTGGACGAGTCTGAAAAGTACGAAAGCACATCTTCGTTTCAAGTGGTTTTACAAGCGAACATGAACCTGGAGGATAATTCGCAGAGCCAGATCTACTTCCAGCTTCGCAACGCTTCTTCGACTCCGATCCTTTGCTTCTATTACGTCGAAAACTACGCTTATTTCGTCATCGGCGAAAACAGATATTACGCGCGCGAACTCAACTTCAGCCAAATCGGAAATCTGATCAACGACGGTCTCGGCGGTTTGGGCATAGACATTTTCCAGGTCCTCGCGGGACTGGTAGTGGGCAATACGGGAGTGGAACTTGTCGACCAGTTGGCGCCGGTGCTTGCAATGTTAATCTTGAACAGAGACAACAGCCTGCTCACGTCCTACGACATGGACGCCGACGGTAACTACGCTACTCGCACGATAGGCACCGAGATCAAGCTCAACAGCGTTCTGGACATGCTCGCGGGACGCGGTCTGAGCTTCGGCGACATCACGATATCGTTCGGCACCTTGTGGGATCTCGTCGGCATAAACCTCGACCCGATACTCGGGCAGTTCCTGGGATTCACCGTGGCGGAGCTCGGCGAAAAAGACTGGCCGCAGATGCAGACGATGTATAACGTCATCACCGAGCGCACTCTTATTACGCGCGTGGACGACGCGGGTTACGAATCGCAGGAGTACGGCTATGCGGCGTCGGGCTGGGGCCTCAGCATCCAAACCGCGAACGGCGGCAATATGCAAAAAGTCCGCGAAGACTACGCTTCCGTAACGCCCGAAACGTTTGATCCCGAAACCTCCGGCGAAAGGATAGAGGAATACAACGTCCAGATCGAGCTGTCGCCGATGCTGTACGCTTCCGACGAACCGATAAGCATCAACTTCGCCAACCTCAACGTAAACGAATCGGGGCGCGACTCCGTGTATACCAGGGGCGGCCTCGGCAACATCGGTCTCGGCGCGACCCTTTACGCCGAAAACGACGACAACGGGCGTCTGACGCTGAACGCCGTGCTGGGCGACCTGTTCGACATCGATCTCGGTGCGCTCGGCGACATGGCAATAGATTTCCCGTATGCCTCGAGGTACGAATTCAATCTCGACGTCAATCTGGCGCTCGACTTTTTCAACGGAGCGGACACCGAGGCGGAAATAACGCTCTCGTACAATTCCTCTCCGCTTATCAGGGCATACCTGGGCAACAACACGCTGTACCTCAATTTCGACAATCTCAGGACGGCGGGGAACAACGGAGAGGGCAACAGGATACTTCCGAACATCCAGATACCCGGTTTCAACATAAATTCGATGCTGGACGGCGTACTGCTGGATATGCTCCAGCCCTACATAAATCCCGATTACGTCGCGCCCGACACCGCTTCGAACGCATCAGGTCCTCTTAACGACGAGGGCGACGGCACGGGTACCGCGGCGAGCGTCGACGTCATGGCTTTAATATCGACGCTGATAGACAACTTCGAATTCCCCGGCAGGGGCGAATACGTCGTTGACGCGGACGGTAACCTGAAACTCGACGAAAACGGCAATCCCATACCGAACAACTTCGATATTTCGCTTATTCTGGATTCCGCCGAGCTCAGCGATCTGTTCGCGGGATTCGGCATACCCGTCAACTCGGGCGGACAGCTCGGCGAAGACCTGAGAGTGGAACTGTATTTCAACCAATACGACCCGATAAACACTTTGGAACTGTTCATCGACATTACCGATACCGTCAGAGCGGGTCTGAAATTGGATAAGCTTACATACCTCAGGGAGCCGACATGGTCCAACCGCGAAATGGTCTCCACTGCGGCTCAGCGCGCGGAATATGTGTCCCTCGGCGTGACGCTGGATGAAAGCGGCAATCTCTCGCTTGCCAACAGCCTGTTCGAGTTCACGCTCGGCGGCGACGTAACGTTCGGATTGAACGAAACGAGCGACACCGGCATAGATCTGAGCGATCTGATCGGCGCGTTCGTCGAAAACATACTTCTGTCCATCGGCATAACGGAGGATATGCGTCTTACGCTGGAGTACGAAGTCATAGCGAAGATCAATCTCATGAATCTTGCCGACATGGAGCTCAGGCTTGACATAAACGACGGAAACAATTCTATCCTGACCGTATATTATACCGGCAATACCGATACGCTGTGGCTGGATCTCGAACGCCTCGGGAACCTCGGCATAGGCTCCTTGGGCACTCTGCCGCGCTTGAGGTACGACGACCTGGGGCTCGCGCCGCTTCTTGCCGACGTCGACATAGTGGGACTTCTGGCAAGTATTCTGATAGAGGGATATTCCTCTCAGAACGCGCAGAACTCGATAACGGTAGATACGTCGGATACCGGTTTCATATATAATACTTTCTCCACTTTGAACACGGTGCTTTTGGGCCTCGGGTATCTGTCCAATCTTCCCGCCGATTCCGAGCTGAACATATTCAATCTTGCCGGCTCGGCATGGAACGACGAGGGCGACGGAACGGGTACGGATACTTCGGGCGGACTCGATATCATGAGCGTTATCGGCGCGCTTTTGGACAGGGCGGAGATCGACGCCATAGCGGGTACGCTCAGCGTATATATCGCCTCGAACGTGCTGACGTCGCTTATTTCGATGCTCATCGTCGATTTCCCGGCGGACGCGACCCTTCCCGAAGTCGAAGCGTTTTTGGAGATACACCTTGCCAATATCGATTTCAGCAACACCGAAGACGGGCTTTTGAGGATAGTACTGAACATCCTGGATTCGGGCGACCCCGAGATCCGCGCCGTGGAGATCGAGCTCGACATATTGAAAGACATAAGGCTCGAATGCCCCTCCGACGGCAACGGCACGAACCTGTGGGCGAGCGACGAATCGGGTTACCAGCAAAGTTTCGTCACGCTGCAATCCTTCCTCGACACCCTGACGATAGGGCTCGCGTTGAACGGGCACTTCGACCTTACCGTTGCGGACGAACCCGTTATAGCGGTGGACGAAGAAGGTAACCAGATCTTCGATCCGGAAGGCAATCCCGTATACGAAACGGACGACAACGGCAACATACTTTACCAAACGGTACAACAATACACCAACGATTATCTGAACGGGCTTTTGAGCGGGCTGCTTCCGGGGCTCGGACTCATGGTGGATACTTCGCGCCTGAATGTGGAACTCGGCTTCGAAATAATCGTTAAACTTTCGCTTGCCGGAGTTTTGAAACTCGACGGCTCCGAGGGCGCCGATCCCATAGAGGCGATACTCGGCGGCTCCGAGGCGCTCATCCGCCTGTACGACCGCGAGGCGGGACACAACGACGAGACTATACTTGCTCTGTACCTTGTCGAAAACAACCTGTATCTCGATTTGAGCTATTTCGGGATCCCGAATATAGGGATAACGGACGTAAACAAGCTGATATCGGATATCACCGAGCTCACCTCTTCTCCGACGCCGGAGGTTCCCGAGGGCGGCACGGCGGAGAACGCGGAACTCGTCAACGACGTTTCGCTGAACCTTCTGAACATCGATAACGCCGCGCATTACGCCAATACCGCTAATCCCGAGGCGGTCGCGCTTCAGGCGCTCATCTCGCCCGAGAGCATCTCCGTCACCCTGGCAAAAGACGCGATAGCGGCGCTTTTGGGACTGTTCCTCACCAGCGAACTGCCGATAGAGATACAGGATACCTCTCTGGAACTCGGTTACGAGGGCGGCAATATAACGCTCGGTCTGGAAACCGGTGTGGAAGTATTCGAATTAAGTCTCGGGATAGACCGCTTCCGCGTCGCGGTGGACTCTTCGGAAATGGGCGATTTCACCGTAAACGCGCCCGACGCGTCCGATTATTATATGACGGAAGCCGGGATGCCGACGAATATCAATCTGTCGCTAGGCGCCGAGATAGGCATAAACTCGGAGCCCGCCGTCAATTCCGACAGAAACACTATAGATCTGTCCCCCGCGCTTTCGGGGCTTCTCGGCGACGTCGAGCTCAACGTGCTCATCGAGTTTTTGGGACTCATCGACGAGAAACTGTTCCTGACGGTCGACGGAAGCATAAATCTGGAGGAGATAGTAAATATCGCGACCAACGGCTTCGATTTTGCCGCATTGGAAAGGACGGCTCTCATGCTGCGCCTTTCGACTTACGCCTCCGCGGACGAAAACGATATAGATTCTTCGACGGGCGAAAGACGGCTGAGGACCGTAATGTCGATATACTATATCGAGGGCGATCTGTACCTTAACATCGACACGTCGATAGTGGGACTGGACCACATCATGATACCCGACGCGAACGAGGTCATAAGCTCGCTCATATCCTCCGTGACCGGCGGAGGCGCCGCCGGCGACGTTTCCAACGCTCCGTACCTTACGGAAGGCGAAGTCACCGCGGACGAAGTAGTTTACACATATATCGACCTTGCGCTTGCCGACGGCGGATTGTCTTTGACGCTCACGAAGGACTTCCTGACGGGAATATTCCTGGCGCTCGGCCTCGATATCGGATCGTATCTCGAATCCCTGAACCTCGAGGTTAGCGCGGCGGCGACATTGAATCCCCTGGAAATAAGCCTCTCGCTGGGTATTCAGGACCTCGGCGACGGTTCCGAGGGTTCCGGCTCCGAGTTCGTGGAGCTCAGCGCTTCGATAGGCGATCTGTCGCTCGGTTTCGATACCGAACTCACGATACCCGACGACGAAAAAGCGGAATACGCCCTTATAGAGGATCTGAGGACCCTGGGCGTTACGATAACCGGCGTATTGAAAGCGGAAATATCCGCTCCCACGGACGTCACCGACCCCGAAACGGGCGCCGAAGGCAATATCCACGCGTTTACGGATGTGTTCAAAGCCATCGCGGAGGCATTGGACCAGTCCGCCGAAAAGGACAGACTGGTATGGATCAGGGAGCAGGCGCTACTCGAGGAAAATCAGGCGCTCCGCATTGAGAACGGATGGTCCCATGCGGAACTCGAAACGTATCTCGGCGGCATTTATGACGAAACGGTGGCTCCGATGAGTTACGAAGGGCTGTTGAATGTCGGTCTCGTGCTGGAAGTGCTGGACGACGTCATCGGCGAAGACGGCGACGCGGTATTCGGCGGCGAGATATATTATACGATAGAAGCGATACTCGACATCACCGATATAATGAATCTGAAGATGTCGCTCTTCCTGAACTCCGCTCCCGGGCTGAACGGCGATATCATGTCCGTCAGCGTGATGGGCGTGTATGACGAGGAAAGCGGCGCATACGACATAAATCTGTTTGCGGATCTTACCAACCTTCTGAGCGACGGTATAGTCATCGACGATATGATCCGCATATCCCACTTCGACGAATTTTCCGCTTATATGGAAAACTTCGCCGCCACCTTCACCGGCAAGAACGCGACTGTCGATCCCGTGGCGATGAACTCCGAAAACAACGGACTGGAGCTTCCCAGAAACTCCTCCGGCGACATCGCGGGCTCCGTCATGACGGGCGCCGCGTTCGTACTTGCGATAACCTCGTCCCCCGACGACTTCGGCATCCCGAACGGCGCGCCCGTATCGGTCGTCGCTCCCACGGCGGCGATATACGCGCTCATCGGATCGTTTCTGCAGACCGCGAATACCGAATATGTGCTGCCGGTAGACGAAAACCTGATATCCAATTACATAACGACTGGAACGTATACCGCGGCGGAAGTGTATTACGCCGTCCGCGGCGCCTCCCGCACGCTGCGCGACGCGTTGACAGCGGCATACGACGCGGGCAGCATCGTTAATGACGCTTATAACGCGGCGAAAGCGGCACTCGACGCTTTGGACGAAAGCCTGAGGGACGCGTTCATAAATCCGAATTTCACCGGCGACGCCGAAAGACTCGCTGCATACGCAACTGCGGTGAACATATTTACGATGGCGTTCGACGTCATAGAATTCGGCGGTTATTCGGACGCCGAGACCCTCAAAGATGCGTTTGACGCGGTGTATTCCGCAGCCGCCGACAACACCGGAGGATACACGCAGGAAACGCACGAGATACTTATCCTGGGACTTCGCGAGGACCGCATAGACGAGCTTGACGAAGCGCGGCAGGGCGATGACCCGCTCATAAGCGACAGGGACTATGAATATCTCGTAAACGGGATGATAGGGAAAATCGACGGCAACACATTCCCCGGCGGCGAAGAGTACATCGATCCCGATCTCTATCCCACGATAGACATGTCGAAATTCTTCGGCGAATACATGCCTTCTGGACTTATCCAGATAGGCGCGTCCGAAGTGCCCGACGGCGAGGGCGGCACGAGGACGGCGTTCCTTCTTTTGAATCTGTCGCTCGAAAATCTTCTGGAGATACAGTTCGAACTCGGATCTTTGGAGATCACCGTTTCCCCCGACGAAAGCTATTACGTCGGCACCGAGGATCAGTTCGGCAATATTACAGGCGGCTTGCTGAACGCGGGTTATTACCACCTGGATCCTCAAAACATGGAATCGCACAACATAGCGCTCAGCATTTCGGGCGAGATAGACTTCGCCGCCGACGACACCGTCGTCGATATGGAAGTTCCCGCGAACAACACGGCGATAAACTTCACCGAACTTATCCGGTCGCTGTTCACCACGGTGCTCGGATTTGATTCCCCCAATTTCGGCGCGATACTCGAAAACTACGGCTACGATCCGCAGAGGATGACGTTCGAACTCGGTTTGCTGCTGAACATGGGCGATCTGATGCGCCTGGTGGCGACGGGCGATATATACGCGTTCCTGGTGGACGCGGAGCTCAGTTTGGAACTCGGCTTCATCGACCGCGCGAACGGCGGGCTCGATTATATTTCGATGTATTATATCGACGGTACCGCGTATATAGACGGCAGTATCATCGGCATACAGAAAATACGCGTCGACCGCGCTCTCGGACAGCTTTTGGAACTGTTCGGCATAGATATAAGCGGTTATTATGACGATGAGAGCGGCTCGGGCAGCACCGACCCGCTGGATACCACGCCTTCGAACGCGCCCGCAAACGCCGCGGCGCTCTCCGCGCCGCTGAACGCGGACGGCGACGAGCCCACCGGCGGAGAGCTTATTCCGTATCTGCATGTGATACTCGGAAATTCCACCGGCGTCGTGCTGGATTTCCTGGGACCGGTGATATTCTCCATCCTCAGCAATATCGGCGTCAGCCTCGGAGATAAACCGCTCGGAGAGCTTATCGACTCCACGTTGAACGGAGATCTGGAGCTGCAGCTCGGTATCATGACTAAGCTCGGGCTTCTGGACCGTGCCGACTGGACGGACGAAGAGGGCGAAAAGGACGCTTTGAGCCTTGCGCTGAAAGCGGGCAATTATACCGTCGGGTTTGCCGTGAGCGAGCTCGAGGTGGATCTTATGGATTCCTCGCAGTCTTCCGCGACGCTTCTGCCCCCCGATTTCAACGCGAACGAATATCCCGAAACGGACAACCTGAGCACGGTATATCTGAATTTCTCGCTTGAATTCGATATCGACGGCGATGGCAACACCACGTTCGGTCTGGACGAAACGCTGGACGCGATACTCGCTCAGTTCGGCGTTAACGACGACGGCACCGAAAATTCCGTCGTATCCACGATAAGAGGTTTGGGGCTCGCGCCGGTCATAACGCTTTTGAATACCATCTCCTCGCACTTCGTGCTCGAGTTCGAAGGAAACATCAACTTCACCGAAATAATAGACGAACAGTCGCTGTACTCTTCGAACTTCTCGATAGTGCTGCGCGACAGGACCGAGACCGCCGTTTACGACGGCGTGGAAAAATACAAGGAGATATTCTCGGGACACCACTACAACGAGGCGTTGTATCTGAACTTCGAGGTGTTCAACTTCCAGGCGGTCAGGATAGACAACTTCTATCAATTCCTCATATACGACCTGCTGCCCGGATACGGAGTGAACCTCGGCAGCCCCGAGGAAGGCACTGATACGGGCACCGAAGGCGCCGATACGGATCCCCAAAATGCGGGATACGCAGGATATGCTTCGGACGAAGGATTCGATCCGTTCGCCATTTTGCGCCAAATGCCCGAAGGAGCCACGGAAATAGCGACGTACCTTAACCTCTTGCTTTGCCCCGAGGGATTCTGCATAGGTATCGGCACCGCGGCGCTGTTCGGCATACTCACCGCTATAGGCGGCGAGGCTATGGACTTTTCCTCCTATGTCGAACCGATAGGCGAAGTAGACCTCGATCTCACGCTGTTCGGCGACGACGAGATATTGGGACTCGGCATCACGTTCGAAGGATACGAATACAACGGCGACGAACGCGTGAACGTTTCCGACGACCCCGAAAATCCCGAATACCTGCTTTCCGGCGACACGATATCCCTGGGACTCAAACTTTCCAACGATTTCACCGTCGCGTTCACCTATCAGTGGACGGAGGACGTAACGGACGAGGAAGGCAACGTCACGCAGGTGACCGTCGACCACACGATGGAGGAGCCTGAAGTCGCATATCTCCCGGACGGCACTTCTACGGAATACGCGGTGCTCGATCCCACGAACCCCGTCATAGGTTTGTCCACGACGCTGTTTTTGGATGTTAGCGCCGGCAGAGTGACCGGTACGGGAACGGAGGGCGCGATATTCGAAGACACCTTCACAGGATACGAATTGAACCGCGAGCCGCTGACCAGCCTGCTCGCCGGCGTCATCGACGTCACGCTGTCCGTGCTTTTGGAGATAATCGAGGATCAGGAGTTCAGTCTCGAAATAGAGATCCTCGCAAACCTGCCGCTCAGAAACCTGCGCGGTATAGAGATGCAGCTCACGATAAAGAGGGTGGACAACGACCACAACTATAACATCGTGCGCGCGAATCTGCATAACTCGAATCTTTACATAGACTTAACGAACCTCAACGGACCCAGATTCATCGTCGACGAGGTCGTCGAAACGATACTCGGAGAGAAGGAATTCGACGATTCCGTCCTCGGCGGGCTGTTCGGAACGGGCTCCGCCGCTTCCTCGGCTCCCGCGAACGCCGCGGGCGGCGTACAGAACGCGCCCGGAGACTCAGGAGTCAGCACGCCGATAGGCATAGACCTCGGCAGGTTCTTTGCGGATATAGGAACTTACGGACTTGCGCTGTACCTGACGGAATCGGCTTTGGATTCCGTACTCGGCACCTTCGGAATGGCGGACTTCAGGATATTCAACGAATTCCTGGCAGAGCTTTATCTGGCGCCGAAGGACAGTTCCCTGATATTCGGGCTCGGCGTATCCGCCAACGCGCAGTACGACGAGATAGACGAAAACGGCGAAGCCACCGGCGAGACCGCCGAATCGGAAGTGCTGGGACTGGGACTCGGGCTCGACGGGCTCAGACTGAACTTCGAGGCGTTCTCCTCAGACGTTCTTCTGATACCGCAGACATCCTATTATATCCCCGCGCATACGGTAAATACGATAACGCTCGACGCGGCGTTCCAGATCGATTTCAGCACCAAGGACGGCATTATCAATCTTCAGTCGCTTTATGAATCGTTGTTCGATCCGAACGGCGACCTCGCGAACGTCGAGGGAGTCAAGGACTCCGCGTTCGGAATACTGTTCTCCGAGGACAGCCCGCTGACGTCGGTGCTGCCGCAGATGGTCATGCTCGGCGACATCGGCGACGTTATCACGATGGAGATAACGGGCTACCTGTATATCCGCGGCGGCTTGGACGGACTTCTCGAAAACCTGCAGCTGAAGGTGACGTTCTATACAAACAACGAGAAGTTCTCCAAGGAAAACGATTCGTATCTGATGGCGTTCTACTATCACGAGAACGATCTGTATGCCGATCTCAGTAAACTCGGACTCGGCAAGGTCTCCGCTCCCGAGATGCCCAACGTCATCAACTTCCTGATAAACGGCAGACCCGATGACTCTGCCGGAGACACCGTTGCGGACGCGGACGCGACTGCGGCAAGGTTTTCCGAAAGGTATCCCACCTGGGCGCAGGCGATGGCGCTCAACGAAGAGAGCGAAGCCGAGCAGCTCATCGGTATTGCGAAGATACTCCTTTCCAACGACGACGGACTGCTTATAACCGTTGCGTTCGAAATGATAGCGGCGCTTCTGGAAATGCTCAATGTGAACGTCGATCTCGGCGCCTATCTCGAAAACGTCATAAATCCGTCGGTATCCGTAGGTATGACTCCCGATTCCGAATACGAAGTGGGGATACATCTCGATACCGCAACGGGCGAATACGTGACGTACGATCCCGAAACGGGCGAGATAGCCGTAGACGAAAACGGCAAACCGGTATACGTTCCCAACGACGCGGGACTCGATTTCGTCATAAGGATATTGGGTCAGTCCATAAAAGCGGGCGTCGAAAACGTGTACACGATAGTCACCGACGACGGGGTCACCAGTTCGATAGCGCCCGTCATAAGCCGCGAGGAGCGCGAAGCGTATACATATTTCGCGCAGATAGCGGTGACGGCGGGTACAAATCTCTCGCTCACGTTCGACCTTACGGACGGAAACCTGAGCATCACGGATCTGTTGGAGATCATCTTCGGTATGCTCGGCATGACTCCGCCCGAGGAATTCGACACGGATATAGTCTTCTCCGGCGGCGACGAATCGCTGGTATGCGAACTGAACGTCAATCTCGCGATAGACCTTAATAGGCTTTTGTACTCCCAGGATCCCGCGGAGATAGCTAAAGCCATCGTTCTGGAGCTCGTCATACAATATACGATACTCGACAACGAGGGCGTAGCCGAGGGCGAAACGGGTACGGAATACCACAATCAAAAGCTTTTGAGGCTGACGTTCGTTGACGACGTGGTGTATGCGGGACTGGAGCTTTTCGATTCCCAGCTCAGCGTTTCGATACCCGACCTGGGGCTTACGAGCCTTATCCGTCAGCTGATGGAACAGACATTCGTCATTCCCGAGCTCGACGACGACACCACCGTCGACGGTAACGCGCCCGGAAACGAAGAGGGCGGCTCTGCCGAAGCGCTTTCCGCGCCCGCGAACGCTGCGAGGAACCCGATAGTCGACATGTTCGAGGACAACGTGACCTCGATAGGTCAGTTCCTCACCCCGATAATCTACCTGAACTCCCAGGGCTTTGCGCTGATGGTGACCAACGAGCTGCTCATTGCGGCGGCGGACGTTCTGGTCGACATCGTCGACTCCGCCATAGGCAGCACCGAGGACGTCGTCCTGACCCCGGAGAGAATAGAAGCGATCGTTCAGGAAATATTGAGCTACGCCAGCGTCGGCATCTACTTCGACGAGGAGACCGACGGCGGAATGTCCCTGCAGGTGGCGATAACGAAAGAACCCGGCGAGATCACCGACCCGGACGGCGGCGTATACGAATCGGCGGGCTACAGCATGACGCTGTCGCTTCTGCAGGATTCGCAGCTGGTGATCAGCACCGATACATTCAACGAATACTATAACTCGCTCGTTTCGAGCGCCGACTTCACCTCATTCAGGGATACCTGCCTCGGTATCAGCATGGAAACGGGCGCCAATTGGCGCTTCAACGTGGGCGTAGACCTTACGCTGTCGGCTGAACTCAGAGAATACATCCTCAACTGGTCGTCGCTGTTCGACAACGAACTCGACGCCGACGGCAACCAAGTGGGCGCGGCGTTCTATATCCAGGCATTGAACGATATGCGCGGCGACGTCACGTTCAGAATAAAAGCGGACGTGCTTTTAAGGGATCTCGACAAGTGGTCGGTAGACCTACTGCTGCAGCTGGTGACTTTGGACGAAAACGGCGAGGTCATCGAGGAATACCTCGGACTCTACGTCGTGGGCGGTCTGACCGCCATAGACGCGGCTGCCGGCGGCAACGTCGATTTCGGCGCGGAGGATCTAAGGGTGTATCTGTCGCTCGGAAGCGACCTGCTGCTCGAAATAAACGGCGAGATGTTCGAAAGCTTCCTGAACCTCAATCTGAACGCGATCCTGGACGATCTTTCGGCAACGCTCGGCAACGTCGGCGACGACCTGGAGGGTACGCTGAACGGGCTCATAACACAGCTCGGCGGACTGCTCGGCGGACTCGGCGGCGATTCTGCGGAAAATGCCCCCGAAACGGGTACGGAGGGACCCCAAAACGCCCCGGACGACGAATTCGGCGGCGATATACCCTCTGATGAGGAAACGACTTCGAACGAAGCGTGGTACCTGGGACTATTGGACTCCGTAGAATTCACGAAGGGCATTATTTCGATAGTGGTAGCGAGGACGGCGCTGCAGACGCTGTTGAACAACGCTCTGGAATTCCCGTTCGAGGATTCGGTGGGTGAAGTCGCTGTCGATCTGGATAACGTCGATAACACGCTGACGCTTCGTCTGGGACTCGATTACCACGAGCCGATAGACATCACCGATTCGACGTTGGACGAGCTCCGTTATACCGTTGCGGAGCCCGATGCTCTCGGCGGCGAGAACTTCCTGAACAACGTAAGGACGGACGACAACCGGAACGGTTACAGATCGACGTTCATGTCGCTCAAATACAACAGCTACGAGCTGACCCCCGCGGCGATGTATCACGCCGACGAGGCTTTGGCTGCCGAATACGGAATTACGACGGAGAGAGTGGGCGGCGGAGTGTACTTCTTCCTGTATTACCCCGACGCCGCTTCCGACCCGAATGGCGCGACGCTGTTCAACAGCGTGACCGCGCATCTCGGCGGTACGACGTCTGCCGACGGCACGCTGAATATCTACGAAGCAAATACGGTGGTCGACGGGCAGTACGTTCTGTACCGCGGTCTGACGCACGTCGTCGGCGGCACGGATATAAGCTCTTCGCTTTCCGTGGCGGTCAAACTTACGACGGACTCCTCCGGCGCGGCGTGCGTGATAGTGGCTGCCGCTGACGGCATAGGCGTCACCCCGGATTATCTCGATATCGGCATCGTCGAAGGATATAACCTGGGAGACCTGGAGTATGAACTCGAATCCGCCGCAACGGTCGTCGACGCGGTCAGAGAGTACGAAGAGAACTTCCTGACGGGAGCCGTGCTCGGCACGTATGCTCTCACCCCGGAAATGGCGGTCGTGCACAACGAAAGGATAGACGATTCCGCATCGTATCCGCTGGATAACCCCGGCTCGATGCAGATCTATTACCTTATCTACAACGCCGCAGACTACGAGGAATATTTCGCGGGAGCGGAATTTACGGGCTACGGCGCGCTCGAGAGGAGCATAGCGCTCGCGGAGGCGATATCCTCGAGCTTCGAAAACAAGGCGTACACCCTCGTTTCCTACGAAACGGAGTACGGCACGATGTACGAATGGACGCACTCGCAGTCCAGACTGACCGTGTGCATAAAGGTGGCGGAGGTCACGGGCGCGGAGGACGAGTACCGCGTGATGGTAGCGGCGGCGTCGAACGCGTCGAAGTTCAATATATCGCTTGCGATAGGGAACCTCGACATAGGTCTTGACGACGGCAACATCTTTACCACCACTCCGATAAACGGCGAACTCAGGGACGAACCCGTATTGTACTTTACCGAAAACTACACCGTGCTGTCCGATTACGCATGGGAGTTCGAACTCAATTCCGAGATAAGCCTCGACGACTCCGTAGGCGGATTGTTCGACATGACCAATCTGATATCCACGATATTCGGGCTCATCGGCGGCGACGTCGCGATACTGCAAAACCTTGCCGACTTGAGGCTCGCGATACAGCCCGTGGACGACATCGATATACGCATAGGATTCTCGATAGGCGCGTATATCGACTTTGCGGATATATCAAATACGCGTCTGCAGATAGGGATCACCTATAACGGCAAGACGATGATCCTGATAACCTATATCGGCGGCTACGCCGTGAACGACAGAGGCGAGACCGTCGAATCGGGCACGCTGTACGCGGATCTCAGCGGCATGGGCCTCGTCGCGGTCAAACTGCCCGGCATCCAGATAGGCGGAGTGCTCAAAAACCTCATAGGCGGTCTGGTTTCCGGCGACGGCACGCTGAACCTTTCCGCGGATCCCGCAGAGAACGCGGCTAATCCCGCTGCGGCGCCCATGAACGCCGAGAACGGCGGCGACATAGACAGAGTCGATCTTTCCGACTTCGGCTGGAACGACAGACTGCTCCTGATAACGCTGGGCGAAAAGGAAACTTCGCTGGCGATAACGGGCGCGCTCCTGTACTCGCTGATATATAACCTGGGCATAAGCTCGCTGTTCGGCGACCTCGTCGGCGACACCGTCATCGAGATACCGATGTTCAGGAACCTCCAGATAGGTTACTCCGAGGAAGAAGGGCTTGCCGGAATATTCATACGTCTCACAGACGAATCCGATTACGAGCACGCATTCAGAATCGGATACAACTTCGTCGAAAGCACTTCCGATTTTGCGACCGCGAAAGAGCCTTCGATAGACCCGAACGAATTCGACGAATCCAACTCCGACGAATCGGGCACGGTCGTATACAACGATATCTCCACGCTCGGAAAAGTGGGTCTGTCGCTCGCGCTCGAAGCGAGGGTGCGTTCGAAGGACACCGAGAAGGCGCCGCAGCTGGTCGCGGTGGAAACGCTCCTGCAGGATCTTCTCGGCATGAGCGCCGACACGATAAACATCGATCCGCAGGATTCCGTCGTGGTCATCACGGTGGAACTCAACGCATACGTGGATCTCGGAGCGTTTGACCAAACGACGCTTGCGCTGAACATCACCTTCCAGGGCGACACGATAATCGGTATATATCTGTACGAAGGCACGGTATACGCCGATCTCAGCGGGCTCGGGCTGTTCCGCGCCGAAGTGAACGGCATAGACTTTATCGGCATTCTGACCACATTCCTCGGCGATTTCGCGACCGAGGGCGTGGGTATCGATATCGGTCAGTACCTCGACGGCGTCCTGACGGTCCCCGACTCCGCGTCGAACAGCGCCCCCGCCTCCGGTTCAAGCCCGATAGCGACTTCTGCTCCCTCGAACGCGGGAGCGCAGAACGCGCCCGTGACCGATCTGGTCACCTCGACCTCGAGCCCGCTCCTGAAGATACTTCTCACGAACAACGAGCTGACGCTGAATCCGAATATCGCTATCGTGCAGGCGCTCGTCGGCGACAGTATAACGCTGCCGCAGATATCGGACATCAGGCTTTCGATGAACCTGTATAACGGTCTGAACAACCTGAACCTAAGGGTAAAACTAGACCAAAAGGGCAACTACGTCAACCTCGCGATACCCGAAGGCTCATTCGAAGTGCTCATCGGGGACCGCGCGGAAACCAACAGAGTCAGCGTCGCCACCGACTCCTACGGCGGCGTGGTGGGCATCACGCTCGGCATGGATTCCGCAGGAAACATAGCCGCGGGCGCGGACGCGATGGCTCTGGCGCAGACCATCCTCGATACCATTTCGATGGTGGACTTCACGATATACCTTGAAAAGAGGAACGATTACTTCTTCCTCAGGAACCTGAACTACGGCGGAGCCAACGGAACGCTTGACCCAAACACGTTCGGTACGAGCTGGTCCACGGGCCCCACGTACTTCTCGCCCGTGCTGCACAGCAGCAACTATTCCGAACAGGTCAACGGCGGCTGGAAGACCCCGTACGACTCAGCGTTCGTGGATTCCGGCAACGTGTTCGACTGGGTTTTGGATCTCGGCTTCACCGAAATAAATATCGGCGACTTCCTGAAGGCTTATAATCCGGTATTCTTCTCCAACGCCTACAGGCGCATAAGCATACAGCTGTCCAAGAACGTCACCAACCAGATAGACATTCCGATAGACCAGCTGACGCAGGTCGCCAACGTCACCAACATCGAGGATTCCTCGGCTTGGGAGCCGCAGGGCATCACTGCGTTCATCAGAAACCAGGTACTGCATCTGTCGCTGTACAACATATTGGTGCTGGATATCTCCGGTCTCGTCAACGAGATCGTGGGCTGGCTGCTCAGCACTATAATCGGCGCAATCAACAATATAGCGGGTACGATCGTCGACCTTTTGTGGGGGCTGGTAGGCGATATGCTGAGCGACCTTATCGCGGGCGCCATAGGCTCCGCGAGCGGGTACGGCAACCCGCTCCGGCTCGGTCAGATAATCGACGATATCTTAGGCGGCGGCGCGGGCGGCATACCGCTGGTGAACCTGTATCTTCCGACATTCCTGCCGACGTTGATATCGAGTCTTGCGCCGCAGGTGAACACGACCGAATACGGCACGACGATGGGTCAGGTCATATCCGACGCCGACGGCGCGCCGGTAGAGGGAGCTACGGTACAACTCAAGAGCGGCGACACCGTCATGTACACGACCACGACCGATTCGGACGGATACTATATGTTCGTCAATATCGCGACCGGCAATTACACGGTGAATATCTCCGCATCCGGCTATCGAAATAAGCCCGAACCCGGTACATCCGCGCCGACGGTGTCCGTAGTTCCCGCGGATTCCTATTGGCCCGAGGGCGAGGATCTGACTGAGGAACAAAGGTACGAGCGTTACATAAATAATTACGTGATGTACCCGCTTTCCACGACGACGATACCCGCGAACATGGTCAATTTGACGGTCTACGTCCGTAACGAAAATCTGAACGAAAACGGATACGGCAACGATACCTTTACCGCAGTCCCGAATGCGACCGTTCAGATAAACGCCGGCGGCTGGAGGACCATAGGCACCACGGGCTCCGACGGATACCTCAGAATAACGAACGGCATGCCGATATCGGTCAACCTGACTGCGGCAAGCTATACGATAAGGGCATTGAGCAGCGACGGCTCGATCACATACGGCACGGCGAGCCTGAATCTGACGAATTACTGGAACTGGAACGGCGCGTCGATGATCAACGGCGGTACGCTGACGATCACCAGATGGGGTGCGAACGAACCCAGCGTTCCGCCCACTCCGACCACCGGAAACATCAACGCGAACCTGGTCACGGTCAGCGACAGATATCTGCTGTCCGGCACCGCTACGTCGGTATTCGCGGCGTATGCGGACGAGGCAAGCGACTCCCCCGTATTCGACGCGTCGAATATATCCTCGGTGTTCGATTCCTCGTTCGACGACGAACTCGTGACGAACGGCGGAGAGTTGTATTACTCCGAGATCACCGCCGACAACATCGTCATAGCGACCTACGATTTCGCTTCGGAGACGGCTTTGAGCGCCGCTATGGACGCATTCAGCGGGGCGCTTGTATCCGAGACCGGCGGCGGTGACGAAACGCTGTTCGGCGTCGAAGAAGTGATATACGGCAAGTACTACCACGCGATAAGCTACGCCGAAAGGGCGATAGTGGACGTCAGAGCGTTTACCGCGCAGCAGGTCGGCGGCGCCGCCGTATACAGAGTGGTGCTGGCGATTGCCGCAGCCGAGGAGACCGCCGTGAACGGCGATGTCGAGATATGGCTCGAAGTCACGCTCTCCGACGGCTCTCAGCGTACGGTCAGGATAAACCACCTGGACGATCTCGACGCCGCATTCGGCAACCAGCACGAGATCACTGTCCGTGAAGACGCATTCAATGCGGCTACGGACAATCAGATGATCCTGTATTATCAGAACAACGCGCGCAACTACCTTGCTTACGACTCGATCGCCGACGACGACAGGGTAGAAAATTCGCTCACGGACGGCGCGCTGTCTCTCAGCATGCTGCCGCTCGGATATACCTATACCGTAAAGGTGCGCTCCACGGTGTACGAAAACGCCGACTTCACGACGACGGCGACGCTGACCGCCGATTCCGCGACCGCGGATGTGGGTACGCTGTTCCTGACCCCGAGGACCGCGCCCGAATGGATCTCGGCAAGGAGCGAAAACAGCGCCTCGTCTCTCCTGCAGGGCATCAGGATAAGGCTGGGCGCCGATATTTACGACGCTTCGAGTTCCGATTCGCAGGGCTACGACGACGCGGGTTACACCCAGGACGGCATACCTCTGACGAATTATTCGTACATGACCGCGATGGGCGAAGGCGTTCTGAACGCGGCGATTGGACAAGCCACCGGTCAGGCGACCAGCGCAATCGTCAACGCGATAACCAACGCGATAGGCGGTATAGGCGGCACGATAGTGGGCGCGCTCGCAAACGCGGGGCTCGGGGCATTGACGGGACTTATCGGTTCCTACGATTCCAACTCGCAATACGTCGACGCCAACGGTAAACCCGTGTTCGTGCCGTGGACCAATTACGTCACCGGATTCGAAGAGGGTATTACGGACTCCTCCGACTCCGTCGTGTATATCGAAGCATGGATATCTTCCGATACCTTCAATTCGGTATTCGCGCTCATCAATAATCTGCTGCTCGACTACTGCGGATACGGCTCTATCTCCGTAGACAAGCGCTTCTCGGCGGCGGATCTGTGCGCGATACCCGAGGGAACGGATACATCCGACGTCGAAACGCTGAATTTCGTCGGCGTGTTCAACGAGGATACGGACGATCAGATCTACGACTACGTGTTCGAAACGGAAGCGGAATACATCAACGCCAACTATTCGGCGGGCGGAAGGCTCGTGGGAAGCGTGGTGGGATTCGCGCTGTCGTGGCTTCTGAATTCCATGGTCAATAACGACTTCGTCAATAACAATTCGTTCACGCTCCTGAACATCATACAGATGTTTGTGTACCAGCTCGACTTCCTGGTGGACATATTCGATCAGGCGACCAGACTTTTGTCGCACCTACTGCCGTTCACTTCGGCATATTCGATGGTGCTCGAAAAAGATCTTCCGGGCAGCCCGCTCCAGCAGTCTGCAGTTTATTCCACGATGTGGGATGACGACTCGAGCGTATTCCAGTATCTAACCAACCAAAGAAAAGGTAATGTCGGAACGGGTTCGATAGCGATGTACGAATACGTTCCGCTCCTGCAGGGCAATACCTTTACGAGGGACGAGGACGGCAACGTTGTTTCCGCGGGCACGAACTCGGTTTCCACCGCGAGCCCCGGTTCGGGTTACGATTACAAAGGATTCGATATAAGCGCGTACCTGAACCAGCGCGCGACCGACGTCAAGACGCTCATCGACAACGTCGGTATCCTGGACGAGGACGACATCCTCGTGGGATACAACTATACGACAGACTCCGTCACCTATACGAACTCCTCGGGAGATCCTGTAACGTTCGATCCGATCCTCAATTATGACGGAAGCAACAACTATAACGTCAACAAAAAGTACGGCGTCAAATACGGCACCACCGCCACAGCGCCCGAGGTGGACGACGACGGCAATATCATAAGGGGCTACGAGCGCGAGATAGACTTCATCGACAAGTCCGTCTACGCCAAGGTCGTTTTGAACAACAACGTCGACACGCTTCTGAACAGGATAGTGCTGTTCCTGAACGGCGCTTCCTACTCCGCTGCGGAAATGGGCGCGATGTACGGCACCGCCGAATACATGCCGAACGCGACGCTGCTGCGCGCGGATACCATACTGTATAACGAGGACGGCGAACCGCTGAACGAGGCGTATCAGGCGATCGAGGACATGATAGAGGAGTGGATCGACACCAATATCGTCAACTCTTACGTCATCATCACCGACTACCGCTACGACGTCGATATAAACGGCGTGCAGACCGCGAAAGTCGTGGGCAGGACCTATGTCAGGGACGTCTACGGGCACTTCGACGACGAAGACCACGTCTACGGCGAGATCAGCTGGCTCGCAACGGATACCGATACCGACAGCGACAACAACATCACGAACATGGTGTTCTCGTATGTCAGCCGCTACAGGATAGACTCCGACGGCTCTCTCGATTACGACATTGCGGGATATGCCCCTGCGGACGACATCTCCGCGGCGCCGTACGCGACGGCTCTCGAGATAATATCTGCAAAGGACGACCGGTTCCTGGAGATAGACATCAACAATACCGGTATACGGCTCAGAAGCGTGATGAGTCTGCAGGAGGGCACATACTTCTATACCTCCGGCGGCGATACGACGGGGCTCAACTCCACGCCGATGATGCCGCCTACGGAAATAATCTTCCACGACCCGTACAACCTTCTGGACTTCACCGCCATAGGCGGAACATGGGCGCAGGAAGCGGGCGGAATACGTCATAACCTGGACGAAAACGGCAACTTCATCGTAAACGACATACTCATGATACTTCCCAACCGCGTTTACGCAAACTTCGACGACGGCACTTCGGAGCTGTCGCAGGGCGTGTACGTGTACTGGGATATGACGATGATAGACTTTACGCCGGGCGCCGATTCCAACGGATATATCCGCGGCTACTGCGGCGAGCAGGATACCACCTCGATACGCGTTACCGTAGAGGACGGCGTGATGATCGACCCGAACGACCTCGGATACACACCGGACGGCTCCGCGTTCACGATGCCCGAGATCGACCCGCTCACGTTCAACAAGACGGAATACCTCGAGTCGCTCCCGTCGGCGCTGTGGCAGGATTTCGAGCTCAGATACACCGACACCGACGGCTCCGGCAAGACGTTCACCGTCACGCTCCTTGACGGCACCACCGAAACGCGCGACCACATCACCAGAAGGTATGCGTTCAACAACCTCGAATGGGATATCGACGAATCCACGATAGGTATGAACGGCGAGACCGCATGGGCGACGCTGACGTATTGGTACGCGGCGACGCCGTCGCTTACCGACACCCCGACGGGCGAGTCGGGCGAGGCGGTCACCGTCCGCATACCCGTTCCCGTCAGGAACCTGACCGTGACGAGCATCGAAAGGCTGTCCGCGAAGCAGCATGTCGCCATCCGTTACGACGGCTCGAACCTCATCGCGGCGCTTTCCGAAAACTCTTCTGACGAATTGAACGCGGCGCTCTCGATGGATTACGTCGAGGCAAACGCGACCGCGGTCACGCTGGGCGACGTCAGCGAGATAACGACCTACGCCGCGCGTTACGGATCGTTCGTCACGCTTGCCGAAGGGCTGTACTCCGCAGCCGCCGTCTATAACGACAACGCGCGCGATATCGTATATATCGTGTACGAGGGCGTGGGCACGGATACCGCCTCCGGCTACTTTGCAAATTACGCCGAAGAGGGCGTGGACAACGTACTGTCCTCGGCGACAAACGACCTCAGAGCGCATGGCTATGTATCCGAATACGAGATATCCGGCGATGAGCTGAGCCGCGAGGACGGAGGTTACGTCATAGAGATCAATCCGTTCGAAGTACAGGACGTTTACAATGATTTCGCCGCGCTGAAGTGGGCGGACGTCACCATAGCCGATATCGACGAAACGACGGGCGCCGGAGCAGACGTCTACTGGAGGCTCGCTTCCGTCAATGCCGAGGAACTCAGAAACGTCGACCTCAACGCCACCGAGCACGACGATTACCATGTATATCTGAACTTCGGCGACGCACTCGGCAACATCCAGACCGTTACCGTAACGGTGAGGATACTTCCCAAATACATCGTATCCCACGATCTCGATACCTCCGTTCCCGAGGATCAACGTACGATAACGCCTTTCGAGATATCGAGAAACGCCGTTACGACCGCTATGAGCTACAACGCTGACGGCACTTTGGTCATCGCCATGTACGCGCCCGGTGTTGCCGCGGACGGCGAGCTGAACGCGACGGTCGCCGCCGCGAACGGCGCCGCTACAGGTATAAACGGCTGGCCGACGGCGCTTGTCGCCGAATTCGGCTCGTTCACCGCATACTCCGGCACGATGAGCGGTATGAGTTCCTACAGCGCCGAAGACAGGCTGTATATCGTGATAGGCGGCGCTTCCCGCGACGCGGTAGCAAACTACTACGATACGCTGAACGCGAACGGCATGATGGGTATCGTCACGGCGGATACGCTTCAGAATTCTTCCTCGACGGGCACCGTGTTCGCGGCGACGGGCACGATAAACGAGTTTGCGCTGCCGCATACGATAACCGTGTCCTACGGCGATCCTTCGACCGGCGACGTTTACGAATCGGACGTCGTGCTTACCGAGGGCATAGATTTCGTGTGGATAAGCGAGGACGACCCCGCAAAACTCAGATACGACTACGCTCCGAACGCCGAATCATGGACGTACACATGGACGGCGCGCGTGGGACAGGGTGCGAACACGCAGGATATAACCCTGACGTACACCATCGACTCCAGAGTCCCGAGAAGCGTTCAGAACATCGAAGTCTATCCGTACTCCACATATTATGTCGCGGGCAGCACCGAGGCGGAAAGGGGCGCGGCGCTCGATAACGAGCAGATCGTTAACTATCTGAACGTAGGCGCCGACAGGGCGAAACTATACTACCGCATACCCGACTCGTGGCGCGGCGCCGTGACCGGCAACACCGTCGTCATCGACGGAACGGAATACATGACGGATATCGAATTCGTCACCCCCGCGTTCGACGGCAGCTTCTACTATATGACGGTGCTGCTGTATGACGACCTGTTCGGAAGCGTTGAACTTGCAAATATCAGAGTCACCCTCAGAAAGAGCACCATTTCGGCGCTTGACATAAGCGGGCTCAGCGTATACACCTACACCGCGAAAGAGGATATCGACAGATACTTTAACGAACACGCTCAGGATATCACCGCGACTATCTATCAGCAGAACAACATAACGATAGATACGAACGCGTTCGAGATAATCGGCTGGGAATACGCGGTGAGCGGCGGCTTCAGGCCGTATTACAGCTTCACCGGCGACGACGTGCCGCAGATCCTCGTCACCATCGGAAACCGCGAGGACGGCAACACCGCCGCGGGCGCGATATGGTCGCAGGTAGTGCCGTTCACGCTGACAAGCGAGATGCTCCCGAACACCGTCATCGACACGCTCGACGAGGTCACCGGTGACGGATATACGATATCCGTCGACGATGAAAGCGGAGAGATAACCTTCACGATATCCGATCCGTATAACTTCGATATGCCCGCTGCGCTTCAGGCGGTATTCGAGGGCGGCGCCACGGGAGAAGTTCCGATCGAATCGTTTGCGATATCCGACGCGTTCTATTCGCTGACTTCGGTCGCGGGCACGATAACGCTCGGATCCGACGAAAACAACTTCCAGACTCTCGACGTGACGTTCGTCAACGGCAAAGTGCGCGAGAATATCACAAATGTCTACTACTACACCGACGCCGCGGCGAACAACGCATTCGATTTCGCTACCTTCACTCCGAGCGCGTTTGACGACTATGATCTGCCGCTTTACGCAAAACTCGAAGTGAACGGCACGATCGAAAACGAGGTCTACGAAGTCATATGGCAGTCCGTCACCGCCTACGGCATAGATGGCGGCACCGTCACCGCGGTAGCGAGGATAGGCTCCGTGTTCGACACTTACGGCTTCATCCTTGACGAAGTTACCTATAACGTCGAGGCGGAAACGATAGTCGACTACGATATGCCCGGCGAAGTAAGGCTCAATCCCTACGCCGTAGAGGGCATCGAAAACGCGCTTAACAACGCGATAGGCGCCCCGAACGGAATGCTTTCGGTCACCACTTCTTCGAACAGAGATATCGCTTTGAGCGTAAAATACGGCTCCTCGTTCGGTGACATCGGATATGCCGTCGAGCAGAGGATAGACACCACTGCGGACGTCGGTATCACGATAGACTTCGGCGGAGTGGAGAGCGTTGTGGACGAGAACGGCAACTCCGTAGGCACCGCTCTGGACGTCAGGCAGGGACTGCCGCTCGCGGTAGTAGTAGAAGCGCGCGTCGCGGTCGGTATCTCGACATGGTTCACCGACAGAACGACGTCGCTTGCGGGCAGTATCTACGACACTATAGACTTCGACAACCTCGGTATCATGACAGTCGTTGCGGTCACGGCATCGGGCTCGAACCCGCTCAACGATAATACCGATTTCGCCGCGATATCTTCGTTCACCCCCGTCGCTAACGCGACAAGCGTATCCGGCGAGGTATACGCAGCTCTTGCCGCGACCGATGTCGCGGGAGAAGGCGGCAGACAGATACAGCGTATCTATTACGACGCCGAAGGCAATGTGTATTACTTCCTGTACCGCGGAGCTGGAGTATCCGAACAAACGATTCAGACGGGCGGTCAATACGCATATGTGCGCTCCTACGACGAGGGCGTGACGGTGCTGTTTGCGGGCGGCGAAGAAGAGCAGTACTCGCTCTCATTCGATACCTCCAACCTCAGATACTCGTTCACGGGCGGCACATATTACGTATCCGCGACCTTGGGTTCCGGCAACCTTACCCAGACCTTCGGCGTGAGGGTGGAGGTACGCTCCGCAGACCTCGAGGGCATAGCGCTGACTCCCGACGCCGCCGACGCGGACGTCGAGATAGTGTCCGAGAACGGACGTATCACCGGCATAGTCGTCGATCCGTATGTGGGCGGATTCGAAACGCTGCCCGACGAGGTGTTCGCGTTCTTCACGGGCTACGATTCGCCGGTAAGGCTCGCGGTCAACTGGGATTACGCCAGGATCAGCCAGGATATGTCCACCGCGGGCGGCGAGTATCTGAGCGGCGACAACAGGGCGCTTGTCGCGTTCGTGTATGTGGAAGCGGAGGACGGCTCCAGAAGCGCGGTGCAGTCGATAGAAGTAAACGTCGAAGTATTGAAGCGCGAGCTCGTAGGCATTTACGTCAGCCGTGATCCCGCTTCGGTCGCGACCGACACGCTCCTCGACGCGGCGCCCGCGGGATACAGCGAGTTTACGACTCTCATGACCATAAACCCGTATACGGACAGGTACTCCGAGAACTGGAACGACAACTTCACCTATTACAAGAGCGCCTACGTTGAGGTAGAAACCGACGACGGTACGAAATATATCGTATTCGATATCGACGAGAACGCGTATACGATAAGGGATCTGACGACGGGAAGACCGACGAACACGTCGAACCTGTATACGGGAAGGCGCATAGCGGTCAACTTCTCCTTCGGCGCCACGGGACCGACCGCGGCTTCCGACGCGAGATTTACCGATAACAACATAACCGTTACGATACTCAACATGACCTACGTATCGGGTCTCACGACCGAATATACGATAGACGTGTACGGCGTACGCGACGGTCTGCCCACCTCGCCCGCGGATATAACGGAGCCGACGAACGTCACATTCGAAACGGTATCCGGCAATTCGTTTACCGGCAACGTGACTTTCGACAGAACCAATTCCGACCTCGTATTCACGGGAAGCGGTTACGGACAGGAGATAGGCGTAGACGGCGGACTCGCGGTAATGTATGCCGTTATCGGCAGCGACTGGGGCGGATACCAGAGGATCCCCGTTTACCTCAACTATCTCGACAGAAGGATAGATACGTTGTTCGACGTATCCGAAGCGGCGCCGTACGCATACGACACCGACTACGACGGCAACCCCGCCACGTTGCACTTCGAGATCGATCCGTTCGTGGTGTATTCGCCGGCGGCGATCTATCCGCAGTCCGGACAATATGTGACGTTCATGGAAGACGCGGGTCTTGCGGACAGAGATACGACGTCGTTTGCGGTCGCGGGCGACAGCGGACATCTCTCGGTCACATGGGACGACTCGAGGGTCGTGCGCACATACTCCGGCTCCACCAACTCCTACGTCACCGCGACGGTATCCTATAACGGCGCTTACTCGCAGACGGTCACCTACCGCGTCATCGTCTACGACAGGACGGTAACGGGATTCACGAACCTACTGCGGAACGACGATGGTAACAGTGTTGTGGACGATGACGGCAATATCAAACCGATCAGGCCGTATGACTATATGTACGCGGACGACCTGTCGCAGGCGATAGCGGCGGACTACCTGACAAGCGGCGTCTTCACAGTGGAATTCGGCAATGTCCAGAGGAACCCCGAGTACTTCTCGATCTCGTTCACGCTGGGAGCAGCGGCAGAGAATTTCTCGGCGAACGGCAAGTATCCGTTCGGGCAAGATGTGCTCGCTGAGGCTCTCACGGCTTCCGGCGAGAGCGACATGCGCGTCTCGTTCGTTCTCGATTCCGCGAGAGGCATAAGCTACCAGGGCAGAGACGCAAGGTTCTATGTGGCGATCCCGGGATTCGCTCTCGGAACGGACGGCCAGCAGCTGGCGCGTCAGGATCTGCCGGTCGAGGAGCAGTATATATTCGGTATCACCTTCTCCAGGGACGACTCGTTGGATGCGAATCCGACTTCGTATGATATGAATTACAGCCAGTGGCTGGTCCAAGCCGCAGGCGAGTCCGGCGGCGAGCTGGTGAATCAGCCTGATCATGACGCTTCGTACTACTATGATACGTATGACGTCGACAACCCGTATTACTTCATCGAAAGAGGCGGACTGCTGCTGCCGAATACCGCTGTTATACACGTAGGATCAATATCCGACTTAACGGACGAAAACGGCAATCCGCTCACGGAAGGCACATACGAATATGCACTTGAGCGTTATGACATAGAAAGCGGAAACATAAACGGCAGCTACCAAATCGAGCTCAACTGGAACAACGTGGTCAACGGCCGCGAAGGCAGCCGCTCCAGAATAAGCTATACGGGCGGAGCGCATGCGGTATCGTTCCGGATGGATCTTGACGATCAGAGTTATCAGCTGCGCTTCAACATAGCGGACGGCTGGGTGCTCGATAACGACGTTATCATCTCCTCCGGCGCGCGCTACAGCGAGGACGAGGTCATACTGCTCCCGTCCGCTTCCGCAAATGACGCGGTCACGATCACTCCGACAACGCTTGGCGGCAACGACGTCTACAACAATTATACGGTGACTTTCGCGAACGGCAGGGAATACACGTTCAGCGGAGTCGCGGGCGGCGGATCGTATTCCGACAACTACATGAAGTGGAGTTTCGACGAGGTGCGCTGGAACAACGCCAATAGCGCGCAGTACGCCACGCTGACGCTAGGCGGCAGGGGAGGACAGACGGTCAGATGGGAATTCTATGTCGACCCGACGAAGACTTTGGTCAACAACTCCGTTCCCACCATGTACGCGCTGGATGTCGGCGAAAGCATAGAGCTTCCCACGACCTACAGACAGCTGTTTACGGGATATAACCTCTCGAACGCCACGGTGATACCCGTTTCGTATTCCGCCGAGGTGACCGGCTTCTACCGCGGTACGGAGTACCCGCTGGGTATCGAAAGGAGCGGCAGCACCGTGACCGGCTCGTTTGTAACGCCGTCGTATAAGTACCAGCAGGATATAGTTAAAAACGAAGCTGTTCAGTGGGGTATTAGTCTCCCCGACCCCAACCACTATGCGGGATACATTCTGTGGGACGCTACCGAATACCGCGCTTACCCGTCTCCCGACGAATCGGTGGGCGGCAGGATAGTCTTCTGCGTATACGACGATCCCACGACGTACGACTTGCCGGACGCCGGAGGCAGAACATACGACAACCTTGCGACCTACGGCATAACGCTCCACAACCCGGACGCGATGTACGGATATTCGGAGTTAAGACCCGTTATGTCCTCCGATTACACCTATCCCGACCAGCTGCCTTCGACGACGTCTACGAGCGTGTCGTTCACGCAGACGGGCACGATGACATCGTACAAGTTCCCGACCACGGGCTACTACGTCAAGAATTCGGGCGGAACTACTTATACCCAGAACGCCGTCCCGAATATCAGGGTGGCGCAGGGCGCGATGTTCGACCTGAGGTATCTGCCGATGATGTCGATGACTATCTACAGACCCGCGGTGACCGTAAGCGACGGTGGCTTCCTCGGCGGCACGACCACATATGCGGGCGTGAACTATGACGTGATGTATCTGATACCGTGGCAGGACGCGACTGTGTACTACCTCGCGGACCGCTACTCCGCTCCGTCCGGTAGCCAGGGGAATATCGTGTCCGGCGGCTTCGCTGCGATCGATACCGGCTCCAGAGTAGGCGCAAGGTATACGCTGGTGACAAGTTTCTATGTCGGCTCGGAACGCATAACGGTAACCTGCTGCATCGACATTGTCTAGGTAATTCGATTGCCTGATAATTATTGGGACGGGCTGAAGAGCTTCGTCTAAACCCAAAACGTGAAAAAGGTTCGTACTCCAAACGAACCTTTTTTGCAAAACGGAATTGATAAGAAGGCAATCGAATTACCTTACCAGCATCTTGCCGCATCTTTTTGACTCTTTTGCCCGAAAGTAAACCCTCTGTTTGGAGACCAAACAGAGGCACAAACGGCGCATAGTCCCGCTATAGCGCCGCCTGTGTTTCGAACAAAATACCTCAAAAATCTACGGCAATCTGCCGCCAAGTATGCTGTTCGTGGCGCCAAAATACACAGGGAACTGCATTCTTCTTTCATGCAAAACACTAGAATAGGCGAACCGCTGTTCATGGCTATGGCAAATAGGTCTTTAAATTGAAGACCCGCCCACCCGCCCTATGTGGTGATATAGGGACATGGTCGTACTTAGCTTTATAATGAAGTAACGCTTTTGTGGTAAAGCCTTATACTGCCTTAAATCAAAAATCTTTTCTAGTGTTTAGCGGGGAAGAATGTGGAAAACTCCGATTTCGCGTATAGTTTTTCCCTTTCCCGTAATACACAAAGTTTATTATTCCTTTAACAGCATATCCCCAAGCCATTTCAACGGGGGAGGCGCGCGAAGCGTTAGCGGAGCACTCATTCGCCGGGGGTGAAGCGTATGCTTAAACCCCCTCCGATTACATGGCTTGGGCAGTTCAAAGTTTGTTTTCTTTTTCGCATGTAATAGTGCTTTTCATTAAAGAAAAATACACAGTGAACAGAATACTCCATTCGGAGAAGACTCAATGATGTGCAAATAAAACACAAAAGCCGATTCCACGCCTGCCGCCGTAGATTTTCGGGTGATTTAGTACGATAAAAGAATATTAGGAAGTCACGTGGCGGTGAAGCGGAAATTTTTAGCGTTTTGCGGTAGGAGATTTTTCGTTAATGCGCTGAAAACTTCCGACGTTAATACCCGGAGGGTCTTAACTAGGAAGTTTTCAAAGCAGTACCGGAAAAGATACGCCGCAAAGCGTTAAAATTTCCGCTGAGCCGACACAAAAAGAAAAAGGACCGAAAAGATACGGGAATTAAAGGGAATAGTTGTTTTATGGTTTTTCAATCTAATGACCGCAACAAAATCCGCGGACAAAAGAAAGGGTGCGAAAGATGTATTTTTTGATTGAGCATTCTGCTATACTTCTAGCGGATTTTATTTCACAAATAGAAACTTTGCTTGCAAAGTTTCTATTTATATCACAATGCGACCCTGCGGGTCGCATTATTTCACAATTCCGCTTGCGGAATTATTTCACATTTAACAAGCGTTTGCGCTTGTTAAATATCAAAACTCGGGACATATCCCGGGTCTGCGGAATCTAGTTCCTGCGTATAGATGTTTTCGAACCCCAGCTTTATTGCGTGCGCAACGACCGCTTTGTATTCGAGCGGCTTTAATTTTCTCGTTATCGTTTTCGACTCGGGAGTCGGCGTGAACTGCGACATCAGCGATACGGTGACGTCGGTGCCGATGCGCTCTTTTATCATATCGAGTACCCCGAAACTGTTTTCAAGGTAGCCCGGAAGTACGAGATGACGTATGATGAGTCCTTCTTTGATAAGGTCCCCTTCGTAGCGGTCGCGGCTTAAGGCGCGCATCTTTTCTATGGCGGCGATGGCGGTTTCGGGATACTGTTCGCGCCCCGAAAGTTTTTTTGCGAGCGCGGGAGAGGAATATTTCATGTCGGGAAGCCATACGTCGACATAACCTTTCAGCCGCTCCAACGTTTCTATGCGCTCGAAGCCGGAGGTGTTCCAGACAACGGGGATATCGGGACGGTAGATATTGAGGGAACTTATTATCGCGTCCGTCCATTGGGTAGGGGTGACCATGTTGATATTGTGCGCGCCCTGCGCCTCCAGGGAGCGGTATATATCGGCAAGCCCCTCGGATGTCACGACCCTGCCGCGCGGCGCGCGGCTTATGGCGGCGTTCTGGCAGAATTCGCATCTTAGGACGCAGCCCGAGAAAAACACGGTGCCGGAGCCCGACGTGCCGGATACGGGCGGTTCCTCGAAAAAATGCAGAGCCGCGCGCGCTACCACGGGCATAGTTCCCGCAAGACACATTCCGGGCGCGACGCTTCTCACGGCGCCGCACATATTCGGGCATAGGAAGCATTTTGTCATATTCCGATTATATCACATCTGATACGTGCGAGTATACCGATCTTTAAGTTCGGAGCGTGCGATAATAAAAACGCGCATAGCGCTAAAAAATCATACTCGGGAGGGTCACATGGAACTTTATTCGACACCAGGCGACATCACGCTCGAAAAATGGCTGAAGATATGGCTTTATAAACTTGAGTGCAAGCCGCGCACATGGGCGCGGTATTCGGAGATTTCCGTTTCGCATTTGATGCCGGCGCTGGGGAAAAAGAAGCTGAACGAACTGCAAAGCGCGGAGATCGAAAAGTTTTTGGAGGACAGACGCTTGAACGGAAATCTGGTAACGGGCGATGAGCTCAGAGCGACCACGGTAAACCTGATAAGAACGGTGCTTTTATCGGCGCTGGGCGCCGCAAAAGAGGCGGGGCTGGTGGCTATAAACGTCGCCTCGCAGGCGAAAAGGATGCGCGTGAGCCCGAGAAAACCGGAAGCGTTCTCGCGCGAGGAACAGCAGGCGATCGAGGTTGCCGCCTCTAAGGCGCACGATCCGCGCCTTATCGGCGTCAAAATAGCGCTTTATACGGGCCTCAGGCTCGGCGAGCTTCTGGCTCTGACATGGGCGGATGTAGACCTCGTACAGGGTATCATCCACGTTACCAAAAGCGTGTCGCGCACGAAAAGCAGAACGGGAGAATGGCAAACGCTGGTGGATATGCCGAAAACGACGGCGTCGATAAGGGCGGTCCCGGTGCCGGGGAAACTTCTGAGCGAGCTCAGAAAAGCGGCGCGACGCGCGCGCGGCGCGTATGTGGTAGCCGAAAGGGACGGTTCGATGGTGAACGTGAGGACATACCAGTATGCTTTCCAGTCGATGCTGAGAAGGAATAAGATACGCCGCCTCAATTTCCACGCGCTGCGGCACACGTTCGCGACGCGTATCATGGAAACGGGCATAGACGTCAAAACGCTGAGCGAGCTGCTGGGACACGAGTCAGTCACTACAACGCTCAAGGTATATGCGCATTCCTTTATGTACACCAAAAAAAGAGCGATAGAACAGTTGAACCGCTTTTGGTATTCGTCCGGAAGAGCCGCCGTTTAACGGTCGCTATTCGGCGTCCGAGTATAAAAACCGTTCCAACCCGTCCGCTATCGCGCCGACGAGCCGCAGGCGGTATTCCTCCGATAGCAATAACTTTTCGTCCTCCGCATTCGACAAAAAGCCGCATTCCACTATCGCCGAGGGGTAGTCTGAACAATTCAATATGTAATAATCGCCGCCGAGGGAGGAATAACCTCTGCCGACCTCGGTGACGTTCAGGATATTCACCGCGTCCTGGAGCCTCGCGGCAAGCGCTTTGCCCTGATTGGAATAGGGGTTGAAAAACACCTGCGCTCCGCGGCGCGAAGAAGAGGGGAATTTGTTGCAGTGGATGCTCACGACCGCGTCGGGTTTGGCGGACAGTATCGTCTGTTTCCGCTTTTCCATGTCGCGTTGCTTCTCGCCCGCGACGATGGCGGCGGTGCCTTCTCCGGTCCTGGTCTTTACCGTGTTGAAACCGCGCCTCACGAGCTCGTCTTCCAGCATCAATGCGATCTCCAGGTTTATTTCGGCTTCCGTGACGCCCGTTACGGCGCCCGTAACGCCGCCGTCGATCCCGCCGTGCCCCGCGTCTATGACTATGGTGGGCGCGGCGGAGGCCTCGCGCGCGTCGTAAGCGCCCCAAAATGCCAAAAGTATCACCGCCGCCGCTACGATCGTTGCGGTGATCAACAATGCCGTTTTCGCTTTGAACATAAGTTCTCCTTTGAAAGCGCCTTATCGGGCGACCGTATTCGCAATATTCAGACACATTTCGACGTCTGCATGAAAAGTTGTCCACATACGGGGCGGGTTATCAACATAGTTATCAACATAAGCCTCCCGCGCTTTCAGCGGTTTTGCAGCGGCATCAGCGCCAGAAACGCGGCAAACCGCGTTTCCCGCAAAACGATCTCGCGCATATCCTTGCCCTCTGCCTCCAGCGTGTCCAACGCAATAAACAATTCCATCTGAAGTTCGGTCAGTCTGTTGAATCCGCCCGTGCCGGAGTGCGCTTTGTTTGTAGGCACGCTTTTCGCGCCTTCGAGCGCCTTCAGCTCAGACAGCGTCGCGCTCTTCAGACTTTTCAGATAAAGCGGCACGGGTCTCACGGACATCCTGTCCAGAATACCCGTCTGCTCCTCTGCAATGCGTCTCGCTTCGGTGTATTCGGGGCTTTCTGCGCCCCTAAGCCGTTCGTTGTACGCGCGGGCAAGCTTTTCCATGTACGTTTCGTCCATATTAAAATATATTCTTCCCCGTAGTCGATATGCGTTTGAAAATACGTCACCTGATTTTATAAAAACGGTTGACAATGCCGCGCCGCGTATTCTATACTTCGGATATGAAAAGCGCCGGGATAAAGGAACAAATATTGTCTGTACTCTCCGAACGCGCGGGCGAATACGTTTCGGGCGCGGAACTTGCCGCCGCCGCTAAGGTCACGAGGAATGCGGTGTGGAAAGCGGTAAACGCTTTGGTATCCGGCGGCGCGGATATATGCAGGAGCCATCGCGGATACATGCTGCGCACGGCGGAAGTTTCGGAATACGGCATAAAAAAGAGGCTTCCCGAGGAATACTCGGACGCGTATATTGAGGTTTTGGACAGCGTCGCTTCGACGAACACGTATATGAAAGGGCTGGCGGAGCGCGCTCCCGACTTTTCAATGACGGCAGCGAAGGAGCAGACCTCGGGACGCGGTCGTTACGACAGGAACTTTTATTCTCCCCGCGGGTCGGGAGTGTATTTTTCGGTGCTTTTGAAGGATGTCGATTTCGAACGCGGCGGGAGTCTGACGGCGCTCGCGGCGGTGGCGGCGGCGGAAGCTATAGAGGACGTATTCGGTGTAGAAGCGGGTATCAAATGGGTCAACGACATATATGTGCGCTCGAAAAAGTGCGCGGGCATACTTACCGAGGCGGTCACGGATATGGAACTCAGAAGGATATGCTACGCCGTGATCGGAATAGGCGTGAACGTGTATGAACCCGAGGGGGGATATCCCGGCGGGCTGAAGGACGTCGCGGGCGCCGCCGGCGGCCCGGACGCGCCGCCGGACGCGTTAAACGCCGTGGTCGCGGCGATATATACGAAAATACGCCGTTATTACACGCACTTCGACCGCGGCGCGCTGAATCTGAAGTACCGCGCGCGCTCGATCCTCGACGGCAAAAACGTAACGGTCATGAAAGCGGACGGCTCGGAATACCCCGCCCGCGTAAAAGGCATAGACGAAAATTTCGCGTTAGCGGTGATAAAAGATGACGGAAAAGAGGAAAGGCTCGCCTCGGGCGAGGTCAGTTTACGGCTCGGAAAGGACTAGCCGCACGAAAACCATCGTGATGACGGCGTTATTTGCCGCTCTGGTCGCCGTAGGCGCCTTTATTCAGATACCCACGCTGTCGGTTCCGATCACGCTGCAGTTCGCGTTCTGCCTCATGACGGCGCACGTCATGGGGACAAAGGGCGGCAATTCCGTCGCGATATATGTCGCGATGGGGCTCGTGGGCCTTCCGGTATTTACCGGCGGCGGTGGGATCATGTATGTGCTTAAACCGTCTTTCGGATACCTCATCGGCATGATAGCGGGGACCTATTTGTGCGGTTTTATTTCTTCGCTGAGGAGGAAGAGTTATTGGCTCCGCCTTATCGGATCGCTCTCGGCGCTTTTTATCGTGGATCTTATTGGCGCACTGTATATGTACCTTATCTATAACTTTTACCTCGGGACGAGCATGGGGGTCGCGGAACTTATGATGTCGGCGGTAGTCGTATTTCTTCCCACGGACGTTACGTGGTGCGTTCTTATGTCGCTCGCGGGATATAAGCTTGAAGGCACGAGGTTTTCCTTAAATCGTTGACACCGCCGGAATTTTTAAGATATAATATCCGAAGAATCAATTCGGAGGATCATCCTTTGTGGAATACTTATTGGAAGCGATAGACGCGCTGACTTGGCAACAAGTGGTGATGTGGGTCATCGGCGGAGTGCTCATTTTCCTCGCGATCAGGAAGAAAATGGAACCGTCCCTGCTGCTGCCGATAGGATTCGGCGCGATTTTGGTGAATATCCCCGGGACCAACGTCCTCGGCGACACCGGTATCATCCAGTGGCTGTTTAAGGTGGGTATAGAAGCATCCGAGGCGATGCCGATACTTTTGTTCATCGGCATAGGCGCGATGATAGATTTCGGACCGCTCCTGTCGAACCCGAAGCTTTTCCTTTTGGGGGGTGCCGCGCAGTTCGGCATATTCATAACGATACTTTTGGCGGCGCTTATCGGTAACGACACCTTCAGCCTTATCGACGCCGCATCGATAGGCATAATCGGCGCTGCCGACGGTCCTACGGCGATATTGGTCGCGCAGACGCTGGGCACCGAATATCTTGCGCCGATAGTCGTCGTGGCGTATTCGTATATGGCTTTGGTCCCGATAATCCAGCCCGCGGTAATCAAGTGCATAACGACTCCCGCAGAGCGCCGTATACACATGAACTACTCCAACCGGACCGTTTCCAAGACCACCAGGATCATGTTCCCGATAATCGTTACGCTCGTGGCGGGGCTCATAGCGCCCGCGTCGCTCGCGCTCGTCGGCTTCCTTATGTTCGGTAACCTCATACGCGAATGCGGCGTGTTGGACAGCCTTTCCGACAGCGCGCAGAACGTGCTCGCAAACCTCATCACGCTGCTCCTCGGCATAACGATAGCTTTCCAGATGCAGGCGGAAAAGTTTATCACATGGCAGACTTTGATGATCATGGGACTCGGACTGTTCGCGTTCGTGTTCGACACTGTGGGCGGCGTAATGTTCGCTAAATTCCTCAACCTTTTCTCAAAAAACAAGATCAACCCCATGGTGGGCGCGGCGGGCATATCCGCGTTCCCTATGGCGTCCAGAGTCGTGCAGAAGATGGGACTCGAGGCGGATCCCTCGAACCACCTTTTGATGCACGCAGTGGGTACGAACGTATCCGGACAGATCGCTTCGGCGATAGTGGGCGGACTGATAATCGGTCTGGTCGGCGTCGCATAAGGAGGGACGGAAAATGTTTAACGCAATGCTGTTGATGACGGAAGCTACGAAAGACAACATTCTCGGCTCGCTGGATATAATGTGGAAGGGGCTTGTCGCGATATTCATCGTGATAGGTATCATCGCCGCTGTGACCTGGATCATGAACGATATGTCCGCAAATCACGCCGCGGGCGGCGGGATCTATAACAAAATCAAAGCCTTTATCGCGAAGAAGAAAGCGGAAAGGAAGGCGAAGAAGTAGTTTTTTTTGTGGCGGCTCAAGCCGATTTTCGACTCCGTAGGGCGCGTCCTTTCCGCTACGTCGTCGAAAACCCCGCTTGCTAAGACCGCAAGAGTATTAGCGGCGGGGGTTTTCTTAGACGTAACGAAAATTCCACTGCCCTACGGAGCCGAAAATCGACTTTCACCGCCACTGACTGCTTATCATACATTAACGAAATATCTCCTGCCGCAAAGCGCTAAAATTTCCGCTTCACCGCCACGGGACTGCTTACCAAAGTGTTCTCAAAAATTGTTAAAAAATATAAACACACCGCGCTTCAGCGGTGACTCGCCGAAAGAAATTCACCCAAGCAACAAAGGAATTTCTTTCGGTGAAAAAGGCGCCGGGAAGCGTAAGATTGGGGCACATCGTCGTTTTTGTGTCGGCTCATCAAAAATTTTAACACAATGCGGCGCGTCTTTTCCGCCGCGGGTTTGGAAAACGTCTAGTTAAGACCCTCCGGGTATTAACGTCGCCGTTTTCCTTTCCTGCGACAAAAAATCCACTGCCGCCTTATGCCAAAATTTTTTCTTCACCGACACTATACTTCCTAACAGTCTTTTCGGAAAAAGTTTGGTAAGCAGTCCGTGGCGGTGAAAGTCGATTTTCGGCTCAATAGGGCAGTGGAATTTTCGTTACGTCTAAGAAAACCCCCGCCGCTAATACTCTTGCGGTCTTAGCAAGCGGGGTTTTCGACGACGTAGCGGAAAGGACGCGCCCTATTGAGTCGAAAATCGGCTTGAGCCGCCACAAAAACTATATTTACAAAAGGGGAATTTGGCTTTATAATATATTTGTATATTTCCGGAAAACGGAGGCTGTAATGGATAACGAGAATTTGAATGTGACCGAAGCCCAAACAACTTCGACCCCGACCAAGGAGCATTCCGACGAGCTCCGAACCAAAAAATACATCGGCAAAAGAGAATTTATTATGTTCGGCATAGCCGCGGGCGGCCAGGGCATGATATACGCGGTAATGTCCAGCTATATAGCGGACTTTTACATAAGCGTCATGCGCCTGCCGCTTTTGTTCGTGCTGCTTTTGATGCTTCTGGCGCGCATATGGGACGCGATAAACGACCCGATGATGGGAATGATAGCCGACCGTTACACGACGCCGCTCGGGAAGATGAAGCCGTACGTGTTATTTACGGCGATACCGATAGGGCTTCTGACCTTTTTCATGTTCTATGTCCCCGAGGGCTTCGACACGACGGAGCTTATGATATATTCCGCGTTCATTTACGTTTTCTGGGGCATGACGTACACGGTGTCGGACGTCCCGTTCTGGTCGATGCCGAACGTCATGACTCCGAACCCGGAGGAGAGGGCGAATACCATATCGTTCGCGAGAACGATAAACGGTATAGGCACGGCGGTTCCGATAGCGCTGTTCATGGTGCTTTCGTGGATACCGTCCCTTAATACCGGTTCGATAGAAGCGGAAAAGGATAAATACATGATCCTGGTGCTGGTCGCATGCATACTCGGCATCGCTTTGTTCATAACGAGCTATTTTACGACGAAGGAACGTGTTCATATCCCCCCGAAACCCAAGAGGAAGAAGGGCGAACCCGGCACTCTGAAGAGGATATTCACCTGCAAACCGCTGATGATAGTGGTCATAATGGGCGTATTGTCGAGCGGCAGATACATGATGCAGGTCGCGGCGGTGCACGTCGCGCGTTACGCGTTCTATATAGGACCCTCTTTGGACGGACTGACCGGCGAGGCGCTGCAGGAGGCTCTGTCGGGAAGCATCGGTATAGTGTCCACGCTCTTCCAGGTATGTTCCGCGATAGGTATGTTCGGCTCGATGCTCGTCATGCCGCTCCTGTATAAAAAGTTCAACTATAAGCAGATAATCATCGTTTCGAGTATAGCCGGCTTCGGCGCCAGCATTATCACGACCGTGCTCGGTTCGCTCAGCATTTTCACCTCCGCGAGCTGGCTGGTGTATATGCTGATACCCTTTTTGATAATCCAATGCGTGCCGCTGGGCGCGCTGAACGTCACCGCATACGCGATGATAGGCGACTCCCTCGATTATCTGGAGTGGAAAACGGGATTCAGAGATAACGCTTTGGGTTCGGCGTGTCAATCCTTCGTCAACAAACTCGGGAACGCTCTGGCGACCACGTTCATCGTCATAATGTATATGATAATCAACCTCGATCCCGCGCAGTCGATGTCGCAGGACGCCGTCATACGCATAACGGAGCTCACCGAGTGGCAGCGTTTCGGTATGTTCTCGCTGGTGTCCATAGTGCCCGGAGTCAGCCTGATACTGACCGCGATGCCGGTGTTCTTCTACGACCTCATCGGGGAAAAGAAGGAAAAAATAGTCAGAGAACTTGCCGAGCGCCGCGAAGCGCAGGGATTGCAATTCGAAGCGTAACGGCTTGAAAGGAGTATATATGTTCGCATATCCCAAATTCAAAGGCGGAAAACAGCTTCTGACGGACGCGTATTCCGAAAAATGGGGCTTTACCATGATGAATATCTCGGTTTACCGGCTGAAAGCGGGGGAGGAGTTATCCCTCCTGGAGCCCGGTATGGAGACCGCGGTACTTCTCCTGGAGGGTAAGATTGTCTATTTTTACGACGAATCGGAAACGGAAGCGGAGCGCGAGAGCGTATTCAAGGCGCTTCCCGTATGTCTCCACGCGGCGGCGGGGCACGAGATCGTCGTCCGCGCGCTGACCGACGCCGAGATATTGGTCCAGAGCACCGAAAACGAACGGGACTTCCCGTCCAGGATGTTTTTCCCCGCGGACGTCACTAAATTCGTGAGCTGCGACGGGAAGTGGGAAAACACCGCGGTAAGGGACGTCGTCGATATCATCAACATCAAAAATTCGCCGTATTCCAACATGGTGCTCGGCGAAGTCTACGCCCGGCAGGGCAGATGGTGGAGCTATATCCCTCACTATCATCCGCAGCCGGAGGTGTACTACTACAAATTCGCGCGACCCGAGGGATTCGGCGCATGCTTCATCGGCGACAAGGCGTACACGGTAAAGGACGGCTCCGTGGGCGCGTTCCCGGGCGGACTTACGCACGCGCAGGTGACGGCGCCCGGATATCCGATGTACTGCGCATGGATGATACGACATCTTCCCGGCGATCCGTGGGACAACACCAGGACCGATAAAGCCGAATATACATGGCTCAACGACAACCCCGATCTGAAATAGGAGGACAGCGTGAAAATATCCGTAGGCGAAGCCATAGTCAGATATCTGGACAACCAGTACGTTTCTTTCGACGGAGCGGAGTATAAATTCGTAGAGGGCGTATTCGCCGTGTTCGGGCACGGGTGCGTTCTGGGAGTCGGAGAAGCGCTTGCGAACGGCAAACACTCCCTGAAGGTATATCAGGGCAAAAACGAACAGGGCATGGCGCATGCGGCGACCGCATACGCGAAGCAGTCTAACCGCAGGAAAATAATGCCCTGCATCTCGTCGATAGGCCCGGGCGCCGCCAATATGGTGACTGCGGCGGCGACGGCGATGGTCAACAATATACCGCTTCTGCTGTTCCCCGGCGACACCTTCGCAACGCGTCGTCCCGACCCGGTGCTGCAGCAGTTCGAGCAGCCGCACGACCTCACGATAACCACGAACGACGCGTTCAAACCCGTGACGCGCGCGTTCGACAGGATCTACAGACCCGAAATGCTCTATCCCGCGCTCGAAAACGCGATGCGCGTGCTGTTAGACCCGGAGCTTGCGGGCGCGGTGTGCATAGCGCTGCCGCAGGACGTGCAGGGCGAGGTGTGGGATTTCCCCGAATATATGTTCGAAAAGCGCGTGCGCGCGATAGACAGAAGGGAACCCTCCGAGGACGAACTTATACGCGCCGCAGCGGTTATAGAGAAGGCGAAGTACCCGCTGATCATCGTGGGCGGCGGCGCGAGATACTCGGAAGCGGGCAGGGCGATAGAGGAGTTTTTGAGCGAAACGAATATCCCCTTCGCGGAGACCCAGGCGGGTAAATCCACGATACCGTGTTCCTCGCCGTACTACCTCGGAGGCATAGGCGTGACCGGGAACTCCGCCGCGAACACCGTCGCGGCGAATGCGGACGTTATCATAGGTTTGGGTACCCGTTTTTCGGACTTTACGACCTCAAGCAAGACTTTATTCAGAAACGCGAAAGCGTTCGTAAACATAAACGTTTCGCGCTACCACGCCCTTAAAATGCGCGGAGTAACTGTAGTCGGGGACGTAAAAAAGACAATCGAAAAACTTACCGCGAAACTTCAGGGCTACCGCTCCGCATATGCGGGCGAATTCGCTGCGGCGAGAAAAGAATGGGTCAGGGAAGCGGACAGGCTTTTCTCCTCGGCGTACTCTAAGGATATGATCCCGGAGATAAAGGCGATGACTCCCGGCACGATAGAGGATTTCAACGCCGCCACGGGCGCCGAGCTCACGCAGACGAGGGCCCTAGGCATCATCAGAAAAAACATCCCCATGGACGCCGTAGTGGTTGCGGCGGCGGGCTCCCTTCCCGGGTGTATGCAGCGGCTGTGGGACACCGACAGCCTGTATTCGTACAACATGGAATACGGCTATTCCTGTATGGGATACGAGATAGCGGGGGCTTTGGGGTCGAAGCTCGCGGAGCCGGGGCGGGAAGTATACGCAATGGTCGGGGACGGATCCTATCTTATGCTCCATTCCGAAATGGTCACCGCGGTGCAGGAGGGCGTAAAGATAAACGTCATGCTGTTCGACAACGGCGGTTTTGGCTGTATAAACAACCTGCAGATGGGCAAGGGCGTGAACTCGCTGGCGACGGAGCTCAGGTACCGCGCCGAAGCGGATACGCCGTTTGTGCCGATAGATTTTGCCATGAGCGCGCGGGCATACGGGCTGAAAGCGTTCACTGCGCGCACTCCCGAGGAGCTGGAGGCGGCTTTGGAGGCGGCAAAGAAGGAAACGGGAAGCGTCCTGATAGACATCAAAGTGCTGCCGAAGACGATGACGGACGGCTGCGTATACGGCTGGTGGCAGACGGGAGTAACGCACGACCCCGGAAACGAAACTCAGCGCGCGGCGCTTGACGAACTCGAGGAAAACATCGAAAAATTCAAATAAAAAAACAAAACGGAGTTATCATATGCTTGACAAGAAAAAGATCAAACTCGGTATAGCCCCGATAGGCTGGACAAACGACGATATGCCCGATCTCGGCGGAGAAAATACTTTCGCTCAATGCGTCAGCGAAATGGCGCTCGCGGGATTCAAGGGAACGGAGATAGGGAACAAATATCCTACCAAAGTGAACGCGCTGCGCCGCGCGCTGAACCTAAGGAAGCTGAAGATAGCGAATTCGTGGTTCTCGACGTATCTTCTCGAAAAACCGTTTTACGAAGTGGAGGCGGAGTTCCACAAAAAATGCAAATTCCTGAAGGCGATGGGCGCGAAGGTCATCGGAGTCAGCGAACAAAGCCGCTCCATTCAGGGGCAGCCCGTTCCTATATTCGGCGCGAAGCCCGTGATGAGCGAAAAGGAATGGGACGTGTTCTCGGACGGGCTCAACCATTTGGGCGAGATATCGAAGGAGTGGTACGGCATATCGCTTACCTACCACCACCACATGGGAACGGTGGTGCAGACATCGGCGGAGATAGACAGGATGATGGACTCCACCGATCCCGCGCTCGTTTCGCTTTTGTATGATACGGGTCATCTTGCGTACTGCGGCGAGGACTATCTGAAAGTGCTCAGAAAGTACATCGGCCGCGTAAAACACGTCCATTTGAAGGACATCCGCCCGAACGATATCGCCGAAGTCAGGCGCGACGGACTGTCGTTTCTGGACGGAGTGCGCAAAGGGACGTTTACCGTCCCCGGCGACGGTGCGATAGACTTTAAGCCCGTGTTCGACATAATAGGCGATTCCGATTATACGGGCTGGCTTTTGGTGGAAGCGGAGCAGGATCCCGCCGTTGCGGATCCGTTGGAATTCGCTATAAAAGCCAGAAAATACATCAAACAAACCGCAAAAATTTAGGAGAATATATATGAAACTCGGAATAATAGGAGCAGGCAGGATCGGAAGAGTCCACGCAGAGAGCGTGACGCGCTTTGTAAAAGGCGCCTCCGTCGAGGCGATAGCGGATCCCTTCATGAATGCGGAGACCGAAAAATGGGCGCGCGACGCGGGTATCCCGAAAATCTATAAGGACTACAAAAAGATATTATCGGATCCCGAGATAGAAGCGGTGCTGATATGCTCGTCCACGGACACCCACAGCGCTATATCGCTGGAGGCGATCGCCGCGGGAAAGCATATCTTCTGCGAAAAACCCGTCGATCACGACGTCGAAAAAATAAAGAAGGTCATGGACGCACTTGCGGGGACGAAACTAAAATACCAGGTAGGTTTCAACCGCCGTTTCGACCACAACTTCCGCGCCGCGCGCGAGGCGGTAAAGGCGGGTAAAATAGGCGAATTGAACACACTGTCCGTCACCAGCCGCGATCCCGCAGCGCCGCCGGTAAGTTATATAAAGGTCTCGGGCGGGATATTTTTGGACATGACGATACACGACTTCGATATGGTCAGGTTCATCTCCGGCGACGAAGTCGAGGAGGTGTATGCCTCAGGCGCCGTTTTGGTGGACCCCGAAATAGGCGAGGCGGGCGATATCGATACCGCCGTCATCACGCTGAAACTGAAGTCCGGCGCCATCGCCGTCATCAATAACTGCCGCCGCGCCGCCTACGGCTACGACCAGCGGCTGGAAGCGTTCGGTTCTTTGGGACAGGTCGAGGTCAGAAACGATACCGACTCCACCGCCGTCATTTCGAACGCGGACGGGGTCACGGCGGAGAAGCCGAAGTATTTCTTCCTGGAAAGATACATGGCGGCGTATACCGCGGAGATAGAATCGTTCGTGAACGCCGTGGAAAAGGATACGGATACCGAAGTGGGCGCCGCAGACGGGCTTGCGCCCGTATTGATAGGGCTTGCGGCGGCTCGTTCCGTCAGGGAAAACCGTCCCGTAAAGGTGGCGGAGATCGCCGCGGAGTACGGACTGTAAAATGCCTAATCCCATAAGCCATATATTGTTTGCGGGGGACGTCGCCGAGGGCGCTTCCGTCGAAGCGCGCGGGATAGTATGCGGCGCTCCCGACGCTTACGCAACGGGAGCCCTCGGTCCCGATTACCTGTTTTTGCTGCGCGAATTAAAACTCGCCGACAAGAGCTACGGCAACCGTATGCACACCGAGAAGTGCGTTGAGACGATGAACGCCGTCGCCCGGAACGCCTCGACGACGACCGAAAAGGCGTACGCCCTGGGTTTTGCCACCCATTACGTGTTCGATTCCGCATTGCATCCTTATGTTTTCCGTGAGGCGGAGGGAGAAGTAAGTCGTCGCCTAAACCCCGAGCTCAAACCGTTTACACATTCCGTCATCGAAAGCGCGATAGACGGAGAAATGCTTTCGACGCACGGCGGCAAGTTTTCCTACGCGCCGAATAGAAAGACATTAAAGGCGATCGCTTTGTTCGCGTCTGAGTCGTTCGATCCCTTATACGGCGAAAAAGTGTCCGCAAAACGCGTCGAATTCGCGTTCAGACTGGCGCGGTTCGTGATGAAACTGTGCCTGAACGCCTCGGGAAAAACGAAAAAGAGGATCGTGGCGCTGGAGAACGCGTTCTTCGGCGGCACCAGGAGATTTTCCTCGCTCCTGCAGCCCGCGTACGGTAACGGGAGCGAGGACTTTCTGAACGAGGAAAGGCGTCCCTTTCCCGCGGCGCGGGACGGCGAGGAAACGTCGGACAGTACCGTCAGGGAGCTTATCGCCGCCGCGAAGGAGCGCGCGAAGGCGTTTTTGGACAAAATGCTCCTTGCTTTCGGAAACGAATACCGCTTTACTTTGCGGGACATGCCGCTTTCCTACGAGGGACACAAACTCTAGCGGGAGGCTTCTTTCGGAACGCGCTTCCCGCCGCGAGGAGTATTTTTAGGCGCCTTGAGCCTTTTCGGCACGACGACTCCCGACAGAATAAGAGATATCGCCGTTATTACTATACCCGCCGTCACGTCGGAGAGATAATGCGCGCCCAGAACTATCCTTGAGAGCGCCACGGCGGCGGTAAAAGCCGCGGCGAGCGCGAGCGCAATGTATCTTAAGCGGCTCCCCGTATATTTCAGGTAAACGAACGGCAGAAAACCGAGCGCCGCCATCGCCGCGTGTCCGGACGGGAAGGAGTCTCCCGTGCCGGCGGCTCCCGGAGAATACCACGGCGTGAAATCGGCGGCGCTTTTCAGATCCGTATACCTTATTCTGCCCCAAAAATGCTTTATCGCATATACCGCCGCGACGGAGAATGTTAGCGACAGGGCGGTCTGAAGCGCGAAGCGCAGTATAAGTTCGCGCTTTGTATCCGGTATACGGAAGCGTTTCAATAAAACGAGAGGGGAAAGCAGCGCGAACAGGGCGGCGGCGATGGCGGGAGTTTCGCCGATAAAAGTAAAGAACTCCGCGACGGCGGAGTTCGGATCGTACATCAGATCGGATATGTATAAGTCCGTCATACGATAATATATGACGGGTATGGCGCGTTGATTACAGCTTGACGGCCTCTCCGCTTTTTCTCGACTCTTCGGCGGCGAAAGCCATGCGGTGGGACATTATCGTCTTGTCCATCATCGAAAGCCGCTCCGTCACTACGCCGGTCTCCATCAGTTCCATGAAGTCCCTGACGACTCCGCGGTCGCCGCCCAAGTGCCCGATACCCGAGTTGACCCGTATTTTTTTGGGACGTTCGCCGAATACGTTCAGTTTGAAGCATCCGTCCGAATCGCGACCGATGATCTCGCCTTTCGTACCCATTATGTGGGTGCGGCGGTAACAGCGCGCCGTGTACGCGGTCATCGTCAGCGTGGCGTTGACATCGCCCATTTTGCAGGTCACCGTCTGATTTTCCATGACGTCGTTGTCGCACGCGTATACGCATCTGCCGTACGGCGAAGTCTTCAGCGCGTCGACGATATCTTTTTTGGAGGGTCTGCCTTTGCCGGTTATGACTTTGACGTGCCCGATGAGCCACGGGATCGTTTTCAATGTCGGCCTGTAGTAAAGTTTTGTGACCTCGTACGGACAGCTCACGCGATACGGACAACCGTTGAGACAGCGCTCAGGCGCGCCCTCGGGGCGGTTTTCGGGTAAGAACACGCGCCGTCCGCCCACGGAAAAGACCTCGGTACACTCCTTTCCCGTAAAATAATAGAACAGATCGAGGTCGTGACAGCATTTTGCAAGTATCGACGGCCCCGTTTCGTCCTCCCTTCGCCAATTGCCGCGCACATACGAGTGCGCAAAATGCCAATATCCCACGTTTTCCGTCTGGTTTATGGCGGTCACCTCGCCTATGGCGCCGGAGTCGATCACCTCTTTTATCTTGTTATAGTAGGGGGCGTAACGCAGTACATGGCAGACCACCATTTTGAGCCCTTTTTCGCGCGAAACGCGCTCCAACTCCTCGCACTCCGACAATACGGGAGAAACGGGTTTTTCGCACAGCAGATGATAACCGAGCTCCATCCCCTTCATCGCGTGGCGGTAGTGGTCGCGGTCCTGCGTAGATATGACCAAAGCGTCCGCAAGTTTACCCGCCGCGAAAAAATCGTCCTCGTTGTCGAACGCCTTATCCGCGGGAACGGAGTATTTTGCTCGGATGTATTCGAGCATCCCGCGGTTTATATCGCATATAGCGGTTATCTCGGCGCCCAGCGCGTGAAAGTGGTGAGCGTATTTTCTGCCGCGGTTCCCGAGCCCTATGATAGCTACCTTCAGCATTTTTCATTCCTCCCGAAAAACGGGCGCCGAAGCGCCCGTACGTGTATTATTATAGTTTAATCTTTTGCTCCGTCGCCGGCGTCTTTATCGCCGCCGTTATCCTTTTCGGACTCTATAGCGGTATCGTCTGCGGGCTTGTTTTCGGCTCCGTCCGAGGAAGGGGTTTTAGGCTCTTCCTCTATGACTTCCCTGACCTCTATGACGGGACCGTCCGGCTTTTTATCGGTCTTCGGCTCCGTCTTCGGTTCCGCGACTATCAACGCTTTGGGATCCCCGAGAGGGTTGTTTTGGCGCCTTAACGCCTCGGCGCGCGCCCTTGCCGCTTCCTCTTCGCGGCGTTTCAATTCCTCCGCACGAGCCTTTGCCTCAGCTTCGCGGCGCGCCTTTTTCTCCTCGATATACTCGGAGACCTCTTTGGCGGACTTCCCTTCGATCAAAAGATCCACTTCGTCGCCGTAGATGGTTTCGTGCTCGTACAACAGCTCCACCATCGCGTGCAGTACGTTTACGTTTTTCTCGAGGATATCGTACGCGCGGGAGTACGCGGTGTCGACTATCTTGCGTATCTCCGTGTCGATGACTGCCGCTATCTCGTCGGAATAGCTTGCCTGTGTCTGGTAGTCCCTGCCGATGAACACTTCCTGCTCGCCGCCGTAGTACACGTTCGACAGTGCGGGGGACATACCCCATTCGGTGACCATGCTTCTCGCAAGAGAGGTGGCTTGTTTTATATCCATCGACGCGCCCGTCGTGATATCGCGGATGATGAGCGCTTCCGCCGCTCTGCCGCCCATTGTCATCGCTATGGTGTCCTCAAGGTGCGACAGCGTCGTATGCGAATCGTCCGTTTTGGGTCTGGAGATGGTGTATCCCGCCGCCATGCCCCTGGGAATGATGCTCACTTCCTGGACGGCGTCGCAGTTTTTCAGGAGCCTTCCGACCAGCGCGTGGCCCGCTTCGTGATACGCGGTGATGCGCTTATCCTTTTCGGTGACCACTCTGGAACGCTTCTGCGGTCCCGCTATCACCTTGTTTATGCCCTCCAGTATGTCGTTCATCTGGATGACTTTTCTGTTGTCCCTAGCGGCTATTATCGCCGCCTCGTTCAGAAGGTTTTCGATATCCGCGCCCGAGAATCCCGTCGTCAGACGCGCGAGGTTTTTGAAATCCACCTCGGGGGAGAGGGGCTTGTTCCTGGCGTGTACCTTGAATATCGCTTCTCGGCCCTTGACGTCGGGGAGGGAGACGTAAATTTGTCTGTCGAACCTGCCGGGGCGCAGCAAAGCGGGATCCAATACGTCCGCGCGGTTCGTCGCCGCCATGATGACGATGGACTCGTTCTCGTCGAAGCCGTCCATCACGACCAGGAGCTGGTTCAATGTCTGCTCGCGTTCGTCGTTGCCGCCGCCTAGGCCCGCGCCTCTTTTTCTGCCCACCGCGTCTATTTCGTCGATAAACACGATACAGGGCTGCGTTCTCTTCGCCTGGTTGAACAGATCGCGCACGCGGCTGGCGCCTACGCCGACGAACATCTCGACGAAGTCGGAACCGGATATGGAATAGAACGGCACGCCCGCTTCTCCCGCGACAGCCTTTGCAAACAGCGTTTTTCCCGTTCCGGGAGGACCTACGAGCAGCACGCCCTTAGGCACTCTCGCACCGACGTCGCGGAACTTTTTGGGGGATTTCAAAAATTCGACGACTTCCTGCAGCTCTACCTTTTCCTCATCCGCGCCCGCCACGTCGGTGAAGCGCACCTTGACGTTTTCGGCGACTTTGGATTTGGTCTTTCCGAACGAGAACGCGTTGCCGGCGCCGCCTTGCTTACGCATCACGACAACCATGTATATAGCGAGCCCGCCCAATATCAGAAGCATCAGGATAGGGAAGATGTAGCTGGAGAATGAGTTGTTCGACGGTCCGTTCAGCCAAATGGTCGGGAGAGCGGAGGCGGCGGCGTTATCGCCGTTCGCCTTTTCGATCCTCGCGACCAGATCGTCGCGGTAGATAGTAAAGCAGGTGGCGTTCGCGAACCTGCCGCGTTCGAAATTGGCGATGTTTTGCTCGTTCGTTTCGCTTGTGTACAAAATATTGACCGTGTACGAATCGCTGAAGTACACGCCGGCGACCTCGCCCGCCTCTATTTTCTCCAATAACTCGTCGTATGAAAGCGTTTCCGCCGTCGATCTGTTCAGATTGGTGAATAACACGGCGAGCAGAACTATGACCAAAATCGCCGCCAACACAATAAAAATTATTTTTCGCGCATTAGGTTTTGTATCCATTTTTCCTCGTTAAAGTCCGTATATGCTTAGAACCTTGGTTGAACTATTATATCATACGTTTTACGGAATGTAAAATGAATATTTATTGCAAGGAATATGTTTGTTTTGTGTACGGCGCCTTGGCGCCCGATTTTCCTGGCGCCGAACCGTACACAAGACGCGCGACTTTTGCGGCTATTTTTTCGCTCAGCCGCTCCACCAGAGAATAGGGCGCGTTCATCAGTTGCATCAGGTTGTCCTCGCCTCTCGCGGCGACGACTCCGAGTATACCGATGTCGCCGATCCTGCCCAGGTCTTTGTTCAGCGCGCCGCCGGCGCGCAGTCCGCCGGCGCTGTATTTTATTGAGCCGACATCTTTTTCCGCGCCTACGCACGCGTCCACCGCGATGATGAAATTTTCGGGATGTCTTTTTGACAAAAACTCTTTGTAACGCGCATAATTAAGCCCGTTTACGGGGCGTTTCAAACCGCCGTACACGAAGGCGGGGAGCTTGTGGACGGCGCGCAGAAGATCGGCGACCATCGGCCCCAGCGCGTCGCCGACCACGCCGGAGGAGCCTATACATACGATAACGGGAAGATACATACGATATGTATATCCGTTCGCGCCCGAAAATATAACAAGCCCGCCGGAGTAACGTGTTGACAATTCCCGCATAAAGCATTACAATTTTAAAGTACGAAAATTCAAGCGAGGTACGGGATGAAAAAGACAGGCTTCGACAACGAGCTTTACGTAAAAATGCAGACGGAAAACATATTGAAGCGCATCGCCGCATTCGACAACAAGCTGTATCTCGAGTTCGGCGGCAAGATGTTCGACGACCTTCACGCGGCGCGCGTGCTGCCGGGATTCGACCCCAACGTAAAGACGAAGATACTCCGTAACCTCAGGGACAAACTCGAAATAATCCTTTGTATCGGCGCTCCAGCCATTGAAAAAAACAAGATACGCTCCGACTTCGGACTCACCTACGGCAACGAGCTCATACGCCTCATGAACAACCTGCGCGGAGCGGGACTCAGCGTAAATTCGGTGGTCATAACGCAATACAACGAACAGCCCGCGGCGGATATATTCAGGAAACGTCTGGAACGCAGAGGCGAGAAAGTGTATATCCATAAGCTCACAAAAGGGTACCCGAACGACGTAGATACGATAGTTTCGGACGAGGGCTACGGCGCAAATCCGTATATCGAAACGACGAAGCCACTCGTCGTGGTGAACGCGCCGGGACCGAACTCCGGGAAGCTTGCCACATGCCTTTCGCAGCTGTACCACGAGTACAGGCGCGGGGTCAGAGCGGGGTATGCCAAGTACGAAACTTTCCCCGTATGGAACCTGCCGCTCAAACATCCCGTCAACGTCGCTTACGAGGCGGCGACAGCGGACATCGGCGACAGGAACATGATAGACTATTTCCATCTGGACGCTTACGGTATCTCGGCAGTCAACTACAACCGCGACCTCGAGGTGTTTCCCGTCGTCAAAAACATCCTGACCCGCATTCTCGGGAAGGAGATCTACAAGTCCCCCACGGACATGGGCGTGAACATGGCGGGATACGCCATAACCGACGACGAAGCCGTCCGCGAAGCCACAAAGCAGGAGGTCATACGCCGCTATTTCAGGGCGTACAACGACTACAAACTCGGGCTCACGGAGCTGGACACCGCGCATCGCGTGGAGATATTGATGAAGGATATGGGCGCCGTACCGACGGACAGGAGCGTCGTTAAACCCGCGCTGGACAAGGCGGCGGCGAGCGGCTGCCCCGCGATCGCGTTGGAGCTCCATGACGGCACCATACTCACCGGGCGCGACAAAAACAACCTCTATGCGCCCGCCGCGGTCATCATAAACGCATTGAAAGTGCTGGCGGGGATAGACGACAAGATAAAATTGATATCGCCCGCGGCGATAGACGCCGTTTTGAAGGTAAAACACGAGGCGCTCAAGTCCAAAACTAAGCTCATGAACCTAGAGGAAGCGTTGATAGCGCTGTCGTTTTCCGCGGCTACGAACCCCACCGTCGAGTTCGCGCTCGAGAAACTTTCGATGCTCTCCGGCTGCGAGGCGCATTCGAGCGTGATGCTCCCGGAAAGCTCGTTGCAGATCTTCCGCAAACTCGGCATTAACATAACGTGCGAGAGTGAGATTGATTTCTTTGCCGAAAAGGATGTAAAGTAGGGGTTTTGAAGGAACTTATAAGCCAAGTAGTGAAAAAGGGTTCATTCGTTTGAATGAACTTTTTTTCATAAGGATAGACATATTTCGGCAAAGAAATCACCACCGCTTTGCGCCTCTTTTCCGCCGTATCGCACGAAATTACTTAATGCCTTTAATATCACCCCGTTTTGGAGACCAAAACGGGGCGCGAACGGCGCATAGTCCACTATAGCGCCGCCCGCGTTTCGTGCGATACGACAAAAAATAGTCTGCAAATCGGCGCTACACACTCTCAACATGGCGATAAAATACACAGTGGGCTGTATACTCCTTTCACGGAAAACACTGGTATAGGCAATATGTTTTTGCGGCTCTTTTGCGCAAAATCTACTACCTCCTGCGAAGACGGCTCGGTCGAGTATGCTATACACTTCCCTCGCCGTTTCCCGCAAAATAGCTCCGAAATCCACGGCAAATCGGCGCTATACACGTTCTTCGTGGCGATAAAATACATAGCAAACTGTATTCTTCATTCATAGAAAACGCTGGTATAGGCGAACTGCTGTTCATTGCTGAAGTAAATCGGCGCTACACACTCTCAACATGGCGATAAAATACACGGTGGGCTGTATTCTTCTTCCACGGAAAACACTTATAAAATGCTGTATCGTTCCGCCGTATCGCACGAAATTATATAAAGCCTTTAATATCATCCAGCTTTGGAGACCAAACGGGGGCAGCGTCGGCGCGTATGCTATACGCGCTGTCCTTGCCGCGGCGCCGTCGGAAGCTTTTGGCTTGTGGCACTTAAATGAGTTCAGCGAGGTATTGGCTTACAACGCGACACTCCACTAATAAATAAACATAAAATCGACGATGTGCCCCAATCTTACGCTTCCCGGCGCCTTTTTCGCCGAAAGAAATTCCTTTGTTGCCTTGTTGAATTTCTTTCGGCGAGTCACCGCTGAAGCGCGGTGATTGTATATATGCGGTGATTATATTGAAGCCCCGCCCACCCTCGGCGCCGTCGGAAGCTTTTGGCTCAAGGCACTTAAATGATTGCGGCAGCTCATGCATTTCAGCATTAGATTATTAGGAAGTATAGTGTCGGTGAAGCTAAAAT
>CALVJA010000016.1 GCA_944331875.1 uncultured Clostridia bacterium
AGTGAATTTTTTGTCTGAGCGAAGAAAACCCCCGCCGCTAATACTCTTGCGGTCTTAGCAAGCGGGGTTTTCAAAGCTCAGGCGGGGAAGGCGCGCCGTAAAGCGTTAAAATTTCCGCTGAGCCGACACAAAAAGCCGCGGCGGAAAAGACGCGCCGCATTGTGTCAAAATTTTTGATGAGCCGACACAAAAAAACAAACGCTTCTATAGAGAAGCGTTTGTTTGGTCTGGGTGAGAAGATTTGAACTTCCGGCCTCTTGAACCCCATTCAAGCGCGCTACCAAGCTGCGCCACACCCAGTCGGCGGGATTCTTCCCGCGTTATTATTATAATATTATTCCGCTTTTTTCGCTGCGGTGCGGCGTTTCTTGGGAGCGGCTTCCTCTGCGGCGGGAGCGGCGGGGGCCGCTTCGGCGGGAGCGGAGGCTTTCTCCAGCTCGTAGAGCATTTTCGTGAAGCGCGCCACCTTCCTGGAAACGGTGTTGTCCTTGTAAATTCCGGATTTGGTGATTATGCTGACGGTAACGGGAAGAAGCTCTTTCGCTTTCGCTATATCGCCCTCGGCGATAGCCGCCTCGTACTTTTTGGCGGCGTTTTTGCAACGCGTGCGGAGCGCGGTGTTACGCGCGTTTTCCTCTTTGGTGATGAGGATCCTCTTTTTCTGCGATTTGATATTAGCCATATTCTCTCCTTTCAGGGGTCGACTTTTTCTTATCCACTCAATGTGCCTAAATATAATAACACAACATTTTCCACTTTGCAAACGATTTTCGTATCAATATTTTTAAAAAGCGCACACTTTTATTATGCGTGATTATTTCGACCTTTTCGAAGGGGCGCTTGAGACGCTCCGGACGGGCGCGCTCGCTGAAACGGGAGTATATGCGGAGCGGAAAAAGCAGGGGACGGAGAACCTTAGCTTCGTGCGCCTCGACAGGGATCTCGCGTTCGATTCCGATTATAAACGGGAGACCGCCACTGTGCTTCAGACGGAACTTAAACGAATGCTTAGAAGATTCAAAGTGACGAAAAAAGATCTCGTGCTCGTCGTAGGAGTCGGAAACGAAGGGATGACCGCGGACGCGCTGGGCGGCAGAACGCTGAAGTACCTGGACATCACCGAACACCTGAACGCGGCGGGCGTCAAAGCGAAAAGCAGGGGACGCCTGTGCGGTATACGCGGCGGCGTGTCGGGGGTCACGGGAATAAATTCGTTCGACGTGGTAAAAGGCGTGGTGGACAGGATAAAGCCGGCGGCGGTCATAGCGGTGGATACTTTGGCTGCGGGGAGAGCCTCGCGGCTCATGCGCGTCATACAGTTGTCGGACGGGGGGCTTGTGCCCGGTTCCGGCGTAGGCAACTCGAAAAAAGAGCTCTCCGCGAAAAGTCTCGGCGTACCCGTCATAGCGGTCGGGGTTCCGCTGGTGATACGCGCGATGAACATCTGGGCGGAGGGCGCGGATAAAAAACGGATGAGTCGCGAAACGGAAGAAATGCTCGGCGACCTTGTTGTGACTGTAAAGGAGATAGATCTTGCCGTCGAGGATTTTTCGGAGGTCATCGGCGACGCGGTAAACGGGGCTGTGCACGGAACGATTTGACCGAGACGTGAATATTGTAGACTATGGTAATTGCCGTAGTCGATTCCGGTATAGGCGGACTTTTCGTTCTGGACGCGCTTTGCAAAAAGTATCCCGGCGAACATTATATCTATTATTCGGACAACCTTTTCGCGCCTTACGGAATCCGTAATGCGGAATTTTTGAAAAACAGATTATACGAGATCTCGCTTTTTCTGACCGGGATAGGCGCTGAGGAAATAGTCGTCGCGTGCAACACGATGGGGGTCACTGCGGCGGAACATGTTTCGCAATTTGTTTCCGTACCGATGACGTGGATATATCCCGAGGCGTATCCGGAGTTCGAAAAAACGCTTGTGATGTGCACGCCGATGAGCGCCGAAAGCGCCCGCGTCGAGGAGCTCGTGAAACGCGGCGCAACGCTTATAGCGGATCCGCGTCTCGCGAGCATAGCGGAAAGCGCGGGCGGAGCCTCCCGGGCTGCGGAGGAGTATCTGGAAAATATCCTCGGCTGCCGATGCGGATACGATACTGTTTCGCTGGGGTGCACGCATTACATATACTTTGCGGAAACGATAAAAAGACTGACCGGAGCCGTCAGAACGTATGACGGAGTGGACGGAGTCGTACGCCGCGCCGCGCGGCACATTACGGGCGAGGAAGCGTTTCGCATCGATATGGTATTTTCGGGCGAGGACGAATCCGTCAAGTACCGCGCCGTTTTGGGAAATATTGCAGCCGCAAGGGCGGGGTGCGGACATTTTAGAGGGATTTGAAAAATTTTCCTTGATATTTTATCGCGCATATAGTATCATATTTTTACTGTTTAATTTAAGGAGAAAATGGAATGGCAGTTTTTCATAAGGACAAAATACGGAATATAGCCCTTATCGGGCACGGCGGCGAGGGAAAGACCTCGCTACTCGAAGCGATGCTTTACAAAACGAAAGCGACCGACAGACTCGGTAAAGTGGACGACGGCAACTCCGTCTCCGACTACGACCCCGAGGAGATCGCCCGTAAAATGTCCATCAGCCTTTCGATGGCTTACCTTAACTACAAGGACTACAAGATCAACGTGCTCGACTGCCCCGGATTTTTCGATTTCGAGGGCGAAATGGTAGCTGCCCTGGCGGTTGCCGACGCCGCCGTGTTGGTGACCGGCGCGAACGGCTCCGTACCCGTGGGCGCGGAAAAGGCGCTCGAATATTGCACCGAAAAGAGCATACCCGTTTTCATATTCGTCAACGGCGTCAACAAGGAAAACTCCAGCTTCGACTCGGCACTCGCCGCGTACCGCGAAAAATACGGTTCCAAAGTCATCGCCGTGGGAATGCCCGTGATGAACGGCACGACTCCCGCGGGGTACGTCGACGTTCTCGGCAAAAAAGCGTACGACGCTTCGGGCGCGGAAATGGCTGTACCCGCGTCGCTCGGCGGCAAACTCGACGAAGAGGACGGCGTTTTGATGGAAGCGGTTGCCGAGGCGAGCGAGGAGCTCATGGAAAAATTCTTCGGCGGCGAGGAGATATCCGCGGACGAGAAGAAAGCGGGACTCAGGACGCGTTTTGCCTCCGCCGAGGTATATCCCGTGATAGGCGGCGCCGCGGTGGACAAAGATCCCGCCCTTAACGGGCTTTTGGATCACATCGTAGATCTGTTCCCCGCGCCCGGCGAATCGGTAAAACACGGATACACCGCAAACGGCGAGCACGCCGTCATGGATATCGACGAGAACGGCAAATTCGCGGCGCAGGTATTCAAGACCATCGTCGACCCGTTCATCGGTAAGCTTTTGATGTTCAAGGTCATGCGCGGCAAAGTCTCCGCCGGGGACACCGTGTATAACGTAGAGGCGGACGAAAACGAAAAGATCTCCTCGATGTCCGTAATGCGCGGCAAAAAACAGGAGAGCGTCGACACGATGTACGCCGGCGACATCGGCGCCTTCGCGAAACTCAACTATACCACCACCAACAACACGCTCTGCGATCCGTCCGCCGTCGTTAAGTTTGACGCCATCGAATTCCCGAAACCCGTCATAAGCTTCGCCGTTTCCAGCGCGGACAAGGGCTCCGAGGACAAGGTATTCGCGGGACTGAACAAGATGCTCGACGAGGACAGCACCTTCACCCTCGAGAAAAACGCCGAGACCAACGAGATGATAATATCCGGTATGGGCGAGATGCAGCTTGACATCATCTGCAAAAAGGTCAAGAACAAGTTCAACGCCACCGCGGTATTGAAAGAGCCCAGGATCGCCTACCGCGAGACCATCAAAAAGACCGTCGAGGCGGAAGGTAAACACAAAAAGCAATCGGGCGGCGCGGGACAGTTCGGTCAGTGCTCCATCCGTTTCGAACCCGGTGCCGCGGACGGCGTGTTCGAATTCGTCGACGCCGTAGTCGGCGGCGCCATCCCCAGGCAGTACATACCTGCCGTGGAAAAAGGTCTCAGAGAAGCGGCGCCCAAGGGTATACTTGCGGATTATCCCGTCATCAACTTAAAATGCACCGTGTTCGACGGAAAGTCCCACCCCGTGGACAGCAAGGAAATCGCCTTCATCACCGCCGCGAAACTTGCGTTCCAGGAGGGCTGCTCCAAGGCAAACCCCGTATTCCTCGAACCCATCATGCACATCGATATCACCGTGCCCGATTCGTACATGGGCGATATCATGGGCGACCTCAGCAAGAGGAGGGGCAGGATCCTCGGCACCGATTCCGTAAACGGAAAGACCGTCGTCTCCGCCGAGGCTCCGCAGAGCGAGCTTTCCAAGTACGCCACCGACCTCAGGAGCATGACGCAGGGCAGGGGTAAGTTCGAGATGCGTTTCGAACGCTATGAAGAGGTCCCCGCGACTCAGGCGCAGAAGATAATAGAGGATTACAAGAAGCGCATGGCTGCAAATTGATCGATTGCCGAATGAAATGAGGCAAGCGGTCAATTCCTAAAAATCCGAATTCTGAAACAAGAAGTCCGTTCTTTGAACGGGCTTTTCTATTACAAGGATATATTGATCGTCGGCAATCGATCAATACCACCGCTTTACCGCGTCTTTCGGGCTCTTTTTTCCGAAATCTACGACCCCCGCTTTGGAGACCAAACGGGGGCAGCGTCGGCGCGTATGCTATACGCGCTGTCCTTGTTTCGCAAAAAATAGCTCCGAAATCCACGGCAAATCGGCGCCGAGTATGCTTTCCAATGCGACAAAATACACAGTGGACTTTATTCTTCTTTAATGGAAAACACTAGTACCGGCAAACTGCTGTTCATGGCTAAGGCAAATCGGCGCAAAAGGCGTTTTTGATTTTATTGCGGAGTTTATCTCACGATCCCGCCGGGGTATTATTTCGTTTCCTTTACGTTGACACCTTTCGCTTTATTATTATATAATAGTACGGAACGATCGAATGAGTCGTAAGGAGACGGGTATATGAGAAAATCGGCTAAACTTTTTGTCGTATTGATACTTTCCCTGTGTATGCTGATCGCCGTTGCGGCTTGTACCGACGGCCCGGACGGCACCGAGCCCGGAACAGGCGGTGAAAACGGTACGGGCGGCGATAACGGTCAGGGAACGGGCGGCGACTCACAGACCGGGCCGCAGAGAGATCCCGTATCCAACCCCGAGGCGGACGAGATAGAACAGATATTGAATGCGATACTTGAAAACAGTATCAATAGATTGGGCTCCCAAAAATCAAGTTTAAGTACTTCGGATTCGGGGATAGAAGCAAACAGCCTCGGGCTTGACGAAACCGGGAAAAACACTATTGCGGATATAGTTGAAAATTATTACGATCCCGATTCCGAGGAATATTACGACTACGACGACGAGACAGTGGGAAACTTTTTCGAGCATGTGACCACCGTTGCGTTCGGCCTCCCGGTGGTGATGGGCGACAGTCTCAGATCCTATATGCATATAACCGATTTTTACGGACTAAAAATAGGGAATGCCGAGGAGGGTATTTACGGAAGGACGACCAAGAACGGTCCCAATATCGTTATAGAGGTATGCGGGGTGTATTCCGGCGGCGTAAGCACGCTGTACTACATGGATATCACATACGATAGTGAGGACGATTTCTCTTTTTCGATATACGAATTTACCGAGGACAAAAACTACAAAATGTTCTACTACGGTAATTCGGATATGGAGTTTTACGTCGTATCATACGGCGGCGTCGCCGATGCCGAAGGCGGCGGGATAATGTTCAAAAACGCTGCCGGAGCAGGTTATATCGCCGATATCGCGGCGGCGAACGAGGCAGGAGCCGTCATCGAGCCCGGCTTCGAGGCGATATCCGTTTCCGATTTGAAAGCGATAGGGAGTTCTCCCGACCATGTGGTACCCTTGGATATTTGGAAAGCGTGCTATTCCGAGCATATCTACGGCGGGCAGATATTCCACGGACAGGAAGGTCAGTTCGATATAAGGGACGGCGTACTGTTCGGTTGGACGGGCGCGGAGGATGACTGCCCCGAAACGCTGATGCTGCCTTCGGGAGTCGCGAAGATCTATTATGACTTTACGCTTCCCGTCAAAGTCAAAAAACTCATTATACCTTCCGATATCGAAACGGTCGTTATGGAGCGCGGACACTTGGAGTACCTGACGACGGGACAGGGCGATGGAGGGTATTCCGATTATGAATATTATGAAGACTTGGTGGAGTGCCCGGCGAAATATTTCAGCGTGATCCAGGGCGACACGGACGGGAACCTGCATTATCTGGACGAGATAGACGCGTCGGTATCGAGCCCGCTCTTCCGCGTCGAGAACGGCATTCTGTACGGCAACGACGACAGCATGCTCTATATCCCGAAAAAGGCGTACGATTCGGTTTCTTCGATAAGCGTCGAGGGCGCGATAGGCGCTTCGGTGGGGCAGATGCTGTACGACGCCGCGGGCGCTATGCCGAAGCTTAAAAACATCGATATCAAGGCGAAATACTTTACCGAATTCGACGGCGGAGGTCAGCCGTATACCGTTTCGAACACGGAGTTTCTTTCCATGCTTCTGAACGGCGAAGAGGGCAGCGTGGAAAACAGAAACTATTACCTGAACCGCTTATCCGTGAGCGGATTGAGGGAAGACGAAAGCGGCAGACTCGATTTCGGACTGCCGACGGGATATATATACGGCGAGCCCTATCCCGAGACCGACCCCGAAACGGGTCTCCCGGTCACCGATCCGGATACCGGCGAAACGATATACATACGCGACGCCGTCGGAGTGTACGGGATAAGGAGCGTCCGCGAACTGAGACTTTCAGGCTCCGCCCAGCAAATTGTGATAAGCGGCGCGCCGGAAACAGCCGTAAATAAACTGATACTTTCGGGATTCGAAAATTGGAAAACGCTCGAGATAGCCGACGGCATAGACGAGGCGAATATCCCTTACAGCGATTCGCCCGAGTATGTGTATTTCGGGAACACCGATGAAATGCTCGTCAAACTGCCGTGGTCGGTGTACGGCGTGTTCGAAAAAGGGCTTACATCCATGCTGACGGATAAATTCGAATTCGAGGACTTGGGCATAGCGTTCGACGCTTCGGAATATTATTCGGAGTCTCGTATGCTGAGGCTCGTATTCGCGGCGCTTACGCCGGCGGAGGAGGAAAAAGTAGACAAGCTAAAGCTTTTCGACTACAACATTTACGAAGGCGACTATAACGGGGAAAGCATGAAACTTGCGGATCTGTACGGATATAACGGCTCATCTAAGGTGGTAGAGGTCCCGTCGTTATTTATGGGATATCCGGTAAACGCGTATACGTTCCGTACGCCCGAGCACGCCGTAACCGAAATACATGTTCCGGCTTCGGTCAGATTTTTTGCGTTCGAATCCGAAGTCACGGTGGGTAAAATAGTATTCGGCTCTACGCGTTCCGAATTCGAAACTTGGAACGGTCCTGCGGAGTATCTGTTGCAATATGCGGCGGAAATCGTATTCTCGGATACAGAACTTGACAATATGTCGGGCAATATGACATATATCTACACGTCGGACGGACTGGGTTCGATAACTATCGACGTCAGCGCCGACCGAGGCGCGTTCGAGGTGCGGTTCACATCTGACGACGGCTCGGAGTACATAAGGCACTCTTTCGATTATAATCCTGTGGAGATAGACGTTTCCGACGCGGAATGGAGCGATGGCGACGACGCATGTATAAGCGTTTCCGTTATGCCCGAGGATTACGGCAGCGTGACGTTGTTCGATATCACCGCAAAATATTTCTATATCATAGCGGATACGGGTAAATATACTGAGGTTCTCTTCGATCTAAGGTCGACGGAGGAATTTACGGGAAGCATAGAACACAATATGCAGTGGTCTCCCTACGCGCCCGGAGAGCAGCCCGTATGTTTCGAGGGGACGTTGACCGAAAATTGTATTTACTGCGACTATCGCGGCGAAGCGTGGGATTACGGCGAGAACGACCTGCATACTTTCACGGTGACGGAAACTTTGGCGCCGGATTGCACCCACCCCGGACGCGAGAAAAAGCTATGCTCAGTGTGCGGACTGGAGAGGACGTTTGACGTAGAGGGTTCCGAGGCACTGGGGCACGATACGGCTTCGTCCGAGGAAGTTTTCGTCGGGGCGAATTGCACCGAGGCGGCGCACACGGAAAGAGAATGCGCGCGCGGCTGCGGCTATGTGGAAAAATACGATTACACCGGGGAGCCGCTCGGGCACAAGTACATAGAGGTTATCGTTCAGGAAGCCGCGGATTGCACCGAGCTTGGCATAATAGAAGTGCGCTGCGAGCGCTGCGGTCTGGTCGATCACTCCTACGAATACAGACCGGAGCACAGCTTTGCCGCGGACGATATCTGCGACGTTTGCTTGAACCACAGATATTTTTTGATAGAATGGCACCCGGATCAGGCAACTGTTCTAAGCTATGCGTTCCATAATGAAAATGTTGAGTATCCCGACGAGCTCGTCATACCGTCCGCGCTAAGAGGCGTCCCGGTGGGGATCATCGATTTCAGCAACGATCGGTATCTGAAGAAGGTGGTCATATCCGAGGGAGTAGATTCGTTGACCCTGAACTCATTCGCGAATTCATCCGTCACCGAGGTCGTTTTACCGGATTCTTTGCGGGAAATAAGCAACGGAGTATTCGAAGGATGTGATGAGCTGAGATCCGTGACTTTACCCGAGTTCCTCGCCGTGATAGGCAGTAACGCTTTCGAGGGCGTAAACGAGGATTTCAGGATAATATTCAAGGGGAGCATGCGCATTTGGGGATTCATAGTGCAGGATGACCCGTACTACGAATGGGCGCCCGCAAGCGCGTTCGTGATATGCTGCAAGGACGGCAATATCGTAGTGGAAAACCATGAAGAGATAATGACGACTTCGGAAGAAATACCGATCGAGAGCATAACTCTTCCCGATATATCTGAAGTCATATTGTTTGCCGCCAGCGAGATTGAAGGCGAGGGAAATGTATATTTGCTTGAACCCGAGATCTGCCCGATATACGCGACCGCAGACAGAACGCTTGTTTATTCCTCTTCCGATCACACCGTCGCAACGATCGATCAAAGCGGGCTCATAACCTTCCATCTGCCCGGCGAAGTGACCATTACGGTCACGACCGCGGACGGCTCGGTTTCCTCGAGCGTGACGATAAACGCGAGACCGAATGATTTTTGTTACCGCCTGGAACTGAGATCCGGAGAGGAAAGCATGGATCAAAACGCGGGCGAACCGGAAACGATAATATACGAGGTGGTCAAGTTTTCCGATGTGTCGATCACCGCTTACAGCGTAAAATGGTATCTGGACGACGTCGAGATCGTAAATAACGTTTCTTCCGATCCCTGGAGACTAGAATTCAAGCCCGAAGGACTTGCGCACGGGTATCATTGGATCACGGCAAAATTCGAGACCGACGCCGGCTATATATATACTTTGACCACAGATATCAATCTGTGGATACAGGGGATCTGATATTTTTGTGGCGGTGAATGCCGCCGCAAAAATGGTGAAATAATTCCGCAAAGCGGAATTGTGAAATAACGCGCCCGGATGGTAGGAAGTAGAGCCATAACGGGCGCGTTGTGAAATAAATCGGCTTTTTGTGGCGCCTCAGCGGAAATTTTAACGCTTTGCGGCGCGTCTTTTCCGCCTGAGCTTTGAAAACCCCGCTTGCTAAGACCGCAAGAGTATTAGCTGCGGGGGTTTTCTTCGCTCAGACAAAAAATTCACTGCCGCAAAACGCTAAAATTTCCGCTTCACCGCCACGGGACTTCCTAATATTCTTTTATCGAATTATATCACCCGAAAATCTACGGCTGTAGTGATTATTTGTCCGCTTGCCTCATTTCATTCGGCAATCGATCAATTCATAACATACATTTGCTTGTATGGATTTTTGGAATCGGGTGTTACGAGCGTGAACGGCGCGTTCAGGACGTAATCTTTATCGATACCGAACAATCTGCAATACTCGTTTATATAGGGCATGAACTGCTCCAGCTGCATATCGCTTGCCGGAGCGACGTGCACGTTTGAGAAAAAGCGTATATTTTTGCAATCGGATCTCAAGAGCATTTTGCCGCCGTGCATACCCGTGCAGGGGAAGTTTCCGACGATATCGCCCGTAATGCCGATGCCGAGCGCGACTATCACGCCGCCTGCCTGGTACTCGCCGAGGAAGGATCCCGCCGCGCCGCCTATGACGAGTACGGGCACTTTGTCGCGGTACGCTTTCATGTGGATACCCGCGCGGTAGCCGGCGTTTCCCTTGACGTATATCGCGCCGCCGCGCATAGCGTAACCCGCCGCGTCGCCGGTGTTGCCGTGAATGACTATCTTCCCCGCGTTCATCGTGTCGCCGACGGCGTCCTGCGCGTTGCCGTGCACGACTATTTCGCCGCCGTTGAAGTAGGCGCCCAAAGCATTTCCGGGTGTGCCGTGGATGTCGATCGTCTTGTCGCGCATCCCCGCAGCGATAAATCGCTGTCCGAGCGCGTTGACTATCTCCGCTTTGTCGGAGGAGCGCAGAATGTCGTTGATCTCGTTGAATTTAAGCTCTTTTGCGTCGATGATAGGCATATCAGAGGCCTCCCAATTTTTGCTTTCTGAGCGCGGCGTCGAACACTGAAAGGGTGGGGGAGATCTCGAGTTCGCGGCGCTGCTCCTCCGTAAGAACGGTCTTGGAGCGCACCAGCGAGGTATATATCCCCGCGCCGTTTACGTCTTCGCCGACTATCATGAATCCGGCAAGCCTGCCGCCGTCGAAGAACAGGCGTTTAAGCGTTTTTTCCGTCTTGTTCACGAACGCTTCGCCCGTATACCTTCCCGCGGTCAGCGCGTGAAGCCCGAAAAAGCCAATAGCGTTCATCGGTATGGCGTCATCGTATACGGCGCTGCCGCCCGCCATGTTTACGCCCGCGGTGTATCCCTGCATATACGCGTTCGGCAAAAGCGCAAGTATGCCGTTTGCGCCCGTTGACGAATCGTACCCTTCGGCGACGTCGCCCGCGGCGTAGATGTGTTCGACTGCGGTCCGCATCGCGGTATCGGTGACGATACCGCGGTTTACTATGCCCATATCCTTTACGAGCTCTGTATCCGGCCTTACGCCGACCGCCTCGACAAACACGTCGAACGGGATACGCTTGCCGCCCTTCGTGACGGCGGTGTTATTTTCGAAGCGATCTATCGAGTCTCCGAGTATGAATTTTATGCCGTTTTCCTCTAATTTCCTTTGGATGATCGCCTGAGGCTCGTCGTCCAGGATGCTCGACAGCACTCCGGGCGCCAAATCGACGACGGTGATATCTCCCGCCATACCGTGTATGCCCTCGGCGCATTTCAGACCGATGAGCCCGGCACCCAATATCAAAACCGATTTTTTGCCGCCCTCGAGCGAGTTTTTCAGTCCCTTAGCGTCGTCTTCGGTCATGAAATAAAACTTTTCGACGACGTCCTCTTTTCCCGGTATCGGCAAAGAAACGGGGCGCGCGCCCGTGGCGATACAAAGTTCGGAATAGGGAAGGCGCCGTTTTCCTATGTATACGCAGCGCCCGTCGGGGTCAATTTTATCGGCCCTGCCGTAGACGAGTTCGCACTTCATCTCGGGATAAAAGGAGTCGGGGCGGTACTTCATTTTTTCCGGGTCCGTCCTGCCTTCGAGGTAGTACGATATCAGCGGCCGGCAATATGCGGGGCGCTCCTCCAAGGATATCATATAGATGACTCCGTCCTTGTCTACGGAGCGTATCCCTTCTGCGGCGCCCACCGCGGCGACGCCCGCGCCTATCAAGACATAGTTTTTCATCACTCCCTCTCCTCGTACACTATAGCTCTGTTAGGGCAACCCAAAACGCAAGCAGGGGCACCCGAAGCGTTATTCATGCAAAGTTCGCACTTTTGAACGGCGTGGTCGGACGCGGCCTGCACCGCGCCGTAGGGGCAAACCAATATGCAGGTGTAGCACCCGACGCACTTGTCCTTGTCGATGACCACCGCGTCCGCGGTGCGCTTGATGGCTCCCGCGATACAGCTTTTGACGCAGATAGCGTCGTCGCAGTGGCGGCAGTTTACCGCATACGTTATCTTGCCGTCGCCCTCGACGCGTATGCGCGGGTTTATGTTTTTACCTTTCAGCGCCTTGACCATATCGGTAAGCCCCGAGTTTGCGAACGCGCAATTGAATTCGCACAGGTGGCAGCCGAGGCACCATTCTTCGTTGACGTATATCCTTTTCATTCTCCCGCATGCGAGATCCCGAGGATCTCAAGCTCCTTTTCCGTTATTCCCACGCCGCGCAGCATCAGGCGGTTGCCGCGGAGCGTTTCTATAGAATTTATACCCATGCCGCCCATCAGTTCCTTTATCTCGTGATTCCACGCGTTCATCAGGTTCACCAGCCTTTCCGCGCCGATCTCGGGGTTCAGGCGCTTGGTAAGTTCGGGGTCCTGCGTGGCGATTCCCCAGTTGCACTTACCGGTCTGACAGGTCCTGCACAGGTGGCATCCGAGCGCTAAAAGCGCCGCCGTCGCCACATAGCACGCGTCCGCGCCGAGCGCTATCGCTTTTACGAGGTCCGCCGCGGAGCGGATACTGCCGCCCACGACCAGCGAAACTGAATTTCGGATACCCTCGTCGCGCAGACGTTTGTCGCATGCGGCGAGCGCAAGCTCTATCGGTATGCCCACATTGTCGCGTATTCTGGTAGGCGCGGCGCCGGTGCCGCCGCGGAAACCGTCTATCGATATGATGTCTGCGCCGCTTCTGGCGATACCGCTCGCTATCGCCGCGATGTTGTGCACCGCCGCGACCTTTACGATAACGGGTTTTGTGTAGTTGGTAGCTTCCTTTATCGAATAGACGAGCTGCCTAAGGTCCTCTATCGAATAGATGTCGTGGTGCGGAGCGGGGGAAATGGCGTCGGAACCCTCGGGTATCATCCTGGTCCTCGATACGTCGCCGACTATCTTTGTTCCGGGCAGGTGTCCGCCGATACCCGGCTTTGCGCCCTGACCCATCTTTATCTCCACCGCGGCGCCCGCTTTCAGGTAATCCTCGTGCACGCCGAAACGGCCCGAAGCGACCTGTACTATCGTGTTCTTGCCGTAGACGTAAAAGTCCTCGTGCAAGCCGCCCTCGCCGGTGTTGTAGCATATCCCGAGCCGCTCCGCAGCCATCGCAAGGCTTTTGTGCGCGTTATACGATATCGAGCCGTAACTCATCGCCGAGAACATTACCGGCATCTGCAGTTCTATCTGCGGCGGCAGGTTGTTCACGAGCCGCCCGTCCTTGTCGCGTTCGATCCCGGACGGCTTTTTACCGAGGAACACCCGCGTTTCCATAGGCTCGCGCAACGGGTCGATAGGGGGATTGGTGACCTGCGAGGCGTTTATAAGTATCTTGTCCCAATACACCGGGAAGGGCTGCGGGTTGCCCATGCTGGATAACAGCACGCCGCCGCTCGACGCCTGCTTGTATATCTCCTTTATCGTCGCGTCCGACCAGTTCGCGTTTTCCCTCAGGCGGCAGTCGCTTTTGACTATCTTCAACGCGTGCGTAGGGCACAGCGCCACGCAGCGCTGGCAGTTGACGCATTTGGATTCGTCCGCAAGCATCATCTTTTCGTCCGCGTCGTAACGGTGGACTTCGTTTGCGCACTGCCTCTCGCATACCCTGCAGGTAATGCAGCGGGAAGTGTTTCTGATAACTTCAAACTCGGGGGGAATGTACAGCTTCATCAATATTTTCCCTCCTTTACTCTGATTATGACCGGCTTTCCGCCGCGCGGCGCGAACACGTTTTCGGCGTCCGGTTCCATGTACCTTATCGCCGCTTCTTCGGAAGCGATGTATACAAGGTCATTCTTCTCGGCAACTACCATGGACCTGAGCTTCAGCCTGTCGTTTAGTGCCATCAACCCGCCGTTGAAACCGAGTATTATCGAAAACGGACCCGTTATCAAAAGGCTCGAAAACACTGTTCTAAGATAGGTAAGTCTTTCCTTTTCGGCATCCGATTTTCTGGAAATGGTATCCCAAAACGGTGCGGCTATGACGTTTGCGGTTTCCTGCAAACTGAGTCCCTGACGGCGTATCAGGTAATCGGCGATATACGTTATGACCTCTGTATCCGTTTGTAGGTTGCACTTGTAACCGAACATTTCTATGAATCGGCGGTTCGCGTCGTAGGAGGATATCTCGCCGTTATGCACGACGGTGTAATCCAGAAGCGCGAACGGGTGCGCGCCGCCCCACCAGCCGGGGGTGTTCGTTGGGTATCTGCCGTGCGCGGTCCAGGCGTATCCGGAGTATTCCTCGAGCCTATAGAATCTGCCGACGTCCTCGGGGAAGCCGACCGCCTTGAATACTCCCATATTTTTTCCGCACGAAAATACGAAAGCGCCTTTTATAATGGTGTTGATGTATGTGACGATACGAACGACGTACTCCTTCTCGTCCAACTGCCTTGCCGCCAATACGGACGCGAGAGGCGATACGAAATAGCGCCATATCATCGGTTCGTCGGTGATCTCGGGGATCTTGCGCGTAGGGATGTTTTCGGAACGCACCACCTCGAAGGAATCCTTCAAAAATCTTTCCGTTTCCTCTCTTGCCCGGATCGAGTCGTAGAAAAGGTGCAGCGCATACTGCTCTTTGTACTCGGGGTAAATGCCGTATGCCGCGAAGCCGCCGCCCAATCCGTTGTTGCGGTCATGCATGGTGCGCATACACCCGATTATCTTTTCACCCGTCATTTTGTTGCCTTCCCTCGATATCACCGCCGCGATGGCGCAGCCTGAGGGAATGCGGACTTGTCCTTCTTTCAGCATAAAGACCTCTTTTGAAACGAAAAAACGCCCACCGCGGACCTATCCCGCGATGAGCGCCTTTGCTCTTATATTCTAATATTCTAAACTATTCCGGGAAATGTGTCAAATGATTTCTTTGCCGAAAAGGTGATAAGTAAAAGCTTTTTGGCGCCGATTTGCTTTAGCAATAAATAGCAGTCCGCTTTTATTAGTGTTTTTCCGTACAAAGGTATTCGGCGGCAGATTGCCGTAGATTTGCGAGCCATTTTGCGCAAAACGGGAGGGAAGTGTATAGCATACTCGACCGACCCGCCCCAAAAATAAAAGCATATTAGGAAGTCAATACCGATGAGAACAAGTCGAATATGCTTCGGGAGCAATGATTTTCATTGCTCCCGAAGTGCCCTGGAGTTTTGAGGCGGCAGATACGTTCAAAGGCAAGCGGTGTCCCCGACGCTCGTACCCGCAGTGGTACGTGCTAGCGGGTCAACGCGTAGAATTTGGGCGTATCTGCCCCTCAAAACCATATGAGCACTTGTTTGAATCGGTATCAAGAAAAAGATGCGGCAAGATGTCGGGATTTGATTTCTTTGCCGAATCAGGTCTCACCGCATGAAAAAAGGCTCATTCAAACGAATGAACCCTTTTTCCTCATTTTGCTTATAAGTTCCTTTCAAAGCAATTAATTCACATCTTTTTCGGCAAAGAAATCAAATTCTCGCGACTCCGGAAGTGCGGGCGGCCTCTGCAACGGCTGCGGCGACGGTTTTGCCGACTCTCTCGTCAAACGCCATGGGCAGAATGTAATCGGCGGAAAGCTCCTCGTCGGAGACAAGAGAGGCTATCGCCTCTGCGGCGGCGAGTTTCATCTCCTCGTTGATATCTTTTGCTCTGACGTCCAGCGCGCCGCGGAAAATACCCGGGAAAGCGAGAACGTTGTTTATCTGATTGGGGAAGTCGCTCCTGCCGGTGCCGACCACGGCGGCGCCCGCTTTTTTTGCGAGGTCCGGCATTATTTCGGGAACGGGGTTCGCCATTGCCATTACGACGGCGCCGGGGTTCATCGAACGCACCATCTCTTCGGTGACGACGTTGGGCGCGCTGACTCCCACGAATATATCCGCGCCGCTGATCGCGTCGGCGAGGGTACCGGTCCTGCCGTCCTTGTTGGTGAAAGAGGCGATGTCGCGTTTTGCTTCGTTCATGTTTTCGTTTGCGGAGGATATGATACCGTGCCTGTCGCACATCAATATGTCCTTGACGCCCACTTTTTTGAAAAGTTTGGCGATGGCGACGCCCGCAGCGCCCGCGCCCGAGAATGCGACTACGCAGTCACGGAAATCTTTTTTGACTATTTTTAGCGCATTGATGACCGCGGCAAGGCAAACGACCGCGGTACCGTGCTGATCGTCGTGGAAAATGGGGATGTCGCTGATCTGTTTCAATTTTCTCTCGATCTCGAAGCAGCGCGGGGCGGAAATGTCCTCGAGGTTTACGCCGCCGAACGAGCCCAGAAACAGCGATATCGCTTTTACTATCTCGTCGGGATCCTTGCTTCTGACGCAGAGCGGTATCGCGTCCACGCCGCCGAAGGCTTTGAACAATACGCACTTGCCTTCCATTACGGGCATACCCGCTTCGGGGCCGATGTCGCCGAGACCTAGGACCGCGGTACCGTCGGTGATGACCGCGACGGTATTCCAGCGGCGCGTCAGCTCGTACGATTTGGATATATCCTTTTGTATCTCGAGGCAGGGCTCGGCGACGCCGGGGGTATAGGCGAGAGAGAGCTCTTCCTTGTTATTGACCGTGGCGCGCGGCGTTACTTCGAGTTTTCCTTTCCACTCGTAGTGGAGTTTAAGCGATTCTTTTGCGTAGTCCATATTTCAGTCCTCCCAGGGGAATTTGTATTGAGTGAGTTTGAGCTCGTCTCTTACCGTGACCAGCTCCTTCTGCACGGCGTCGTTGACGGGAACGCCGGAGTCTTTGCGTTCGAGCCAGACGTTGTATTCCTTTTCGTTAGCGGTATATATGTGTTCCGCGCCGGGCGCCTTTTCGGAGGAGCGCAGAGCGCGCAGGATGTCGCCGGCGGTCTTTTTGAACGCCTCGAGCCCCATGAACGCCTCGGTATCTATCGCGATGAAGAAATGCCCGAGGTGATAGGGGACCTTTTCGCCGCCGGGTCCGATGCCGGAGAGCATTTTAAGGTAATTGCCTTGCTGTAGCGCCGCGGAAAGCACTTCGACAACGGTCGCGTAGCTGTAACCTTTGTAGCCGCCGAGCTCCTCGCCGATGCCGCCGAGCGGCGCCAAGGCGGCTTCGCCGGTGTTGAGGTCTTTCAGGATCTGGTCGGTATCCGTTCTCGCGCTTCCGTCGCGTCCGATGACCATTCCTTTCGGCGTAGGCATACCGAGGCGCGAAAAGTATTCGAGCTTGCCGCGCTGCGTGATGGAAGTGGCGCAGTCGATGATGAACGGAAATTCCTCGTCGGTGGGGAAACCTATCGTCAGCGGATTGGTACCGAGCATATTCTCGACGCCGAAAGTAGGCGCTATCGACGGACGCGCGTTCGTTCCCGTAATGCCGATCATACCTTCGTTTATGCACATGGACGCATAGTAACCCGCGATGCCGTAGTGGCAGGAGTTTCTGACCGCGACCATGCCCATACCGTACTTTTTCGCCTTTTCGATAGCCATGCGCGTTGCTTTGTAACCGATGACCTGTCCCATGCCGTCATGACCGTCTACGACAGCGGTGGTAGGGGTCTCGCGCAATATCTCGAACTCGGTGACGGGCTGTTGTATACCCGCTTTGATGCGATCGATATAGATGGGCTTGAAGCGGTTGACCCCGTGCGATTCTATACCGCGCCTGTCCGATTCGATAAGCACGTCGGCGCATATCTTGGCGTCCTCCGGCGGCACGCCCACGCCGATGAAAGCGTCGCGCACAAAGTCGGTGATGGTTTTCCAATCGACAATTACCTTTGCCATATACTGCTCCTTGAAGTAAATAAATTCAACTTTTTATATCGTAACACACGCGCGCGCGAAAGTCAATCCGCATATTTTCATCGATCCGATGACACCGTAGCGCCTATGTAGCCGGTACTGTCGAACACATATGTAGACAAACCGCCGTCCGCTTAAAGCGTTATTACGCGCCCGCCCATGACGGACGAGAGATCGGAGTAACTCGCGGCCTGCGCCATCTTTGTGAGCCCCATCATGACGCTTTTACCGTCACGGGAGTAGATGACCGTCGCGTCCTCGACGTGTTCGTGTCCGAAGAATATCCCCCTGACGTCGCCGCGCTCCAAAAGCGCTTCGAATATCGGAGAGCGCGTATCCGACAGAGAAAACCCGGACACAATGCTGCCGTCCGCGGCTCCGTACTCCTCGTACGCTTCCTGCATTTCGATAAACGGAATGTGCGTGAACATCACAGCGGGGACCACGCTGCCCGCATCGGCCTCGAGTGAAAGGGAACGCTCCAGATACCACTCGGTCTGTTCCTCGGTGATGCTAAGATACGGCGCGCTCGCGGACAAGACATACGAACCCGTATCCAGTACGAACACGTTATATAAAATTTGGGTACCCGAATTATCATATATGGGTATCGAAAAGTTACCTGCGTAATCATCCGCCACGGGGATCGCGTCGCTTTCGGCGGCGGGGAATATTTTGGCGTCATACCACTTGTCGGACTCTGTCCCGCCGATAAAAAACGAATATTCTTCGAGCGCGTCCAAAAAATCGGTCTTGTTCATAAACGATTCCGAATCGTGGTTGCCGAACGTCAAAGTCCAATATTGCGAGCGCGCTTCGAACACCTCGGCTATGGCGCGGTAAGTGGCGAGGCTTATGCTGTTTTCGCCGATGTCGTACCAAAAACTAAGCGGAAACACGTTGTCGCCGCCGAGCACCACCAGGTCGGGGTCCACGGCATCCAGCGAGGAAACGATAAAATCCTCCAGGAGCGGTTTCAGCCCGTCGCGCCTTGCGACGTTCAACAGTCCCTCGCCCTCCACGCCGAGCCATTCGTGGAAATCGGTCAGATGCAATACGGTAAACTTTCCGTCCTCGGAAAACACCAGGGGAGGTCGTTCGGATTCGCGCGCCGCCAGGCAAGCCGCGAAAAACGCGACCAGCATTACCGCGGCAAACAACGCCAGCACCAGTGCGGATACGGTGATCCTCAATGCTTTCATATATCCCTCCTGCGATAATATTTATCTCGGGAAAATGCCTCTCAGCTTCGCCGCTTCCGTCAGCCGTTTGAGCGCGGTGATGTATGCCGCGAGCCTGAGCGTGACGTTGTACTCGCCCGCGCACTTGACAACATCGCCGAACGCGCGCACAATGACTTTATCCAGCATACGGTTGACATCGTCCTCTTCCCAGTACAGCGACTGCAGATTCTGCGCCCACTCGAAATAGGACACGACGACGCCGCCGGCGTTGGCGAGGATATCGGGATACACCTCTATGCCTCGGCTCTTCAATATCTCGTCCGCTTCGACCGACGTCGGACCGTTTGCCGCCTCGACGATTATCTTCGCCCCGAGTTTTTCCGCAATAGGCGCGGTTATCTGGTTTTCGAGCGCCGCGGGTATCAATATATCGCAATCGACGAGGAGCAGTTCCTCGTTTGTGATGTGCCTGGCTCCGGGCGCGGAATAATCTTTCAATAGCCTCTTGCTCTTCAGATACTCCGAAACGTCCTTTACGTCAAGTCCGTCCGCCTTGTATATCCCGCCCGACACGTCGGATATCGCGATAATGTCGAAGCCGAGATCTTCGTATATCAATCTTGCGGAGATGCTTCCCACATTGCCCGCGCCTTGAATAGCGACTTTTGCGCGCCCTAAACCATACTTTTCGGCGACCAAACGCGCGATTATCATGATCCCGCGACCCGTAGCCTCTGTGCGCCCCAGCGATCCGCCGACCTCTATATCCTTGCCCGTAACGACCCCGGGAACGGCGTGTCCCGCCATCATCGAATAGGTGTCCATCAGCCAGTCCATCGTCTGCGCGTTCGTGCCTACGTCGGGCGCGGGGATGTCCTTTTGCGGACCGATGAGCGGCAGTATCGCCGCGGCATAGCGGCGCGTCAGCTTCTCGAGTTCGCTTTTCGACAAAGTGTGCGGATCGACTTTTACGCCGCCCTTTCCTCCGCCGTAGGGGATGTTGACTATGGCGCACTTGAATGTCATCCACGCCGCGAGCGCCTTTACTTCGTCGATATTGACGTCCTGGTGGTATCTGATACCGCCCTTGCATGGACCGCGCAGCGAGGAATGCTGCACGCGGTATCCCTCGAATACCTCGAGTATTCCGTCGTCTTTTACGACGGGGAGCGCGACTTTCAATTCACGCTCGGGATGCTTCAAAACCTCGTAGTCCTCTTTGGGGATACCTGCGACGGCCGCAGCCTCGTCAAGTACTTTGCAAAAGTTCAAAAAAGGATTATATGCCATACCGCCTCCCGAAAAATTTATTCGCGCGATGCGCTATCTTAATTATACATTACCGCTACGGTAAAATCAATTATGTGTTTTTGCGGCGACAACGTCGCCACAAAAACACGTGAAATAATTTTGCAAGCAAAATTGTGAAATAATACGACCCCGCGGGGTCGTATTGTGAAATAAATCGGCTTTTTGTGTCGGCTCATCAAAAATTTTGACACAATGCGGCGCGTCTTTTCCGCCGCGGGTTTGGAAAACGTCTAGTTAAGACGCTCCGTGTATTAACGTCGCCGTTTTCCTTCCCCGCAACAAAAAATCCACTGCCGCCTTTTTCGTGTCGGCTCAGCTAAAATTTTACTATGCTACGGCGCGTCTCACGAATACATACATTGAAAAGCGGTTTGCTAAGACCCTCCGGGTATTAGCGGCACCGCCTTTCTTCGTCTGTATCCGAGATCCATCACCGTATCACAGCAAAATTTTAGCTTCACCGACACTGTGCTTCCTAATAAAAGAAAAGTCCGTTCAAAGAACGGATCTTTATATTAGTTATTGGTATGTTATGAATTGTCCGCTTGCCTCATTTCATTCGCAATCGATCAATTTACTATGTCCGTTCAAAGAACGGATCTTTATATTAGTTGTTAGTATGTTATGAATTGTCCGCTTGCCTCATTTCATTCGGCAATCGATCAATTTACTGTGTATTTTGGCGCATTGAAGAACGTGTTTAGCGCCGATTTGCAGACTATTTTGCGTTGTATAGCACGAAACGCGGGCGGCGCTATAGCGGGACTATGCGCCGTTTGTGCCTCAATTAAATAAAAGCATATTAGGAAGTCAATACCGATGAGAACAAGTCGAATATGCTTCGGGAACAATGATACTCTCATTGTTTCCGAAGTGCCCTGGAGTTTTGAGGCGGCAGATACGTTCAAAGGCAAGCGGTGTCCGCGACGCTCGTACCCGCAGCGGTACGTGCTAGTGGGTCAACGCGTAGTATTTGGGCGTATCTCATCCTCAAAACCATATGAGCACTTGTTTGAAGAGGTATAAAAGTGCGATACGGCGGGGGAAAAGACCCGTATATGTGTTTGCCCTTAAAGGAGACTACAGTCCACTGTGTATTTTGTCGCCATGGTAAGCATACTTGGCGCCGATTTGCTTTAGCCATGAACAGCAGTTTGCTTGAATTAGTGACTTGCATGAAAGAAGAATGCAGTCCACTCTGTATTTTGTCGCCACGATAAGCATACGTAGCGCCGATTTGTAGACTATTTTGCGTTGTATCGCACGAAACGCGGGCGGCGCTATAGTGGACTATGCGCCGTTCGCGCCCCGTTTTGGTCTCCGAAACGGGGTGATATTAAAGGCTTTAAGTAATTTCGTGCTATACGGCGGAACAATACGGCATTATAAGTGTTTGCCCTTAAAGGAGACTACAGTCCACTGTGTATTTTGTCGCCATGGTAAGCATACTTGGCGCCGATTTGCCGTGGATTTCGGAGCTATTTTTTTCGAAACAAGGACAGCGCGTATAACATACGCGCCGACGCTGCCCCCGTTTGGTCTCCAAAGCGGGGGTCGAAGATTTCGGAATAAAGAGCCCGAAAGACGCGGTAAAGCGGTGGTGAATTGATTTCTTTGCCGAATCAGGTCTCACCTTATGAAAAAAGGCACATTCGAACGAATGCACCCTTTTTCATCACTTTGCTTGTAAGTTCCTTTCAAAGCAATTAATTCACATCTTCTCGGCAAAGAAATCAATTCCTATTGAAATGGGTGGCATGATATGTTAAACTTGACATATGAGAGCGGATCTGAGATATGTCAGCGTCAACGCCGAGGTATACGGCGACGGGGACATTCCCGTGTTGTTTTTACACGGGAACGGTGAAAGCTCTAAAATTTTTAGCAATATCCCGAAATATCTCCCCGAACGGTACAAGGCGTTTTGTCCCGATACGCGCGGGCACGGTAAAAGCACTTACGCGCCGCTTAGCTACGACTATTTTGCGGACGACTTAAAAGAGTTTATCGAAAAAACGGGGCTTCGCGCTCCCGTCGTTGTGGGTTTTTCCGACGGCGGAATCACGGCGTTGAAAGTTATGGTAAAGTACCCCGGCACGATATCGCGGGCGGTGCTGTGCGGCGCAAATTTTGCGCCCGACGGGTTGAAAAAGAGCGCGGTGCGCCTGTTCAAAATGCAATATTTCCTGTTTCGATCGGAGCGGATAAGACTGATGCTCGAAGAACCGGTATTCGAGGAAAAAGATCTCGAAAAGATAGACGTACCGGTATTGATACTTGCGGGGGAAAGGGATCTGGTGCGGCGCGAGCATACCGAGAGGCTCCATTCGCTCATAAAAGGCTCCGAGTTAAAGATAATACCGGGAGAGGGCCATTCCGGATACGTCAGGGACAACGGGAAACTGTTTTCCGAGATAAAAGACTTCATTGGGAGGCAGGCGGATATGGGCTGAGAGTAAACTACGACGGCAGTTTTTTAGTCTGTAAAAGCTTTGTTGCCGCCGTCGGGCGGCGGAGGTCAATATGAACAAACAAATCGAGATCACCGAACCGGTCGAGCTTCTGAACGCCGAGGGCGAGCCGTTGAGGCCGGGATACGCGAAAAAGAACATATTCATCTACAACCGCGACGCGGCGGCGAACAAACTCAGGATGAAAGAGTGGGACTTTTATCAGGTTTCCGACGGCAAAAAGATGATCCAGGTCAATTTTGCCAATATCGCCTTGGGTTCCGCCGCGACGGCGACTTATATCGACATGGAAACGGGCAAAAAGTTGTCGGGAGCGGGCATATGCCCCTTTACGGTGCACCGCTTCGTGCCGCCCGCGAATTCCGTCAAACCGCACCACTTCGAATTCAATAAGGGCGGCGCGCATTTGGTCATCGACTACGACGGCGAAAAAAGGCGCGTCAGATACCGCGACAAACACCTCGAGATCTACTTCTCCGCGGTGCAGGAGGGCGACGGCGAATCGATAACCGCGGTCTTCCCGTTCAAGACCAAAGGCAGATTTTTCTATACCGACAAGATAAATTGTATGCCCGCCAAGGGCAAGGTCGTCTACGACGGCGAAACGGTATGGGAGTTCGGGCGCGATACCGCATTCGCTGTGCTGGACTGGGGGCGCGGCTGTTGGCCTTATTCCAATTATTGGATATGGGCGAACGGCTCGACCCGACTCGAGAACGGCAAGCTGTTCGGCTTCGAGCTCACTTGGGGCATAGGGGACGAATCGAACGCCACCGAAACCATGCTCTTTTTGGACGGCAAAGCGCATAAAATAGGCGCGGTCACGCTGGAACGCGAGCCGGACGGGCGCTGGATGGAGCCGTGGCACTTCATATCCGAGGACTCCCGATTCGATATGACGATGAAACCGTTCTACGACAACGCGAATCCCATTAACCTTGGCATATTGAAGTTCAGCTGCCACCAGGTGCACGGGCTGTGGTCTGGTAGAGCAGTCCTTGACGACGGCAGCGTAGTCGAAGTAAAAGACATGTATGCTTTTGCCGAAAAAATGTACAATCGTTGGTAAATTGATTTCTTTGCCGAAAAAGATGTAAATTAAGAGTTTGAAAGGAACTAATAAGCCGATAAATGAAAAAGGGTTCATTCGTTTGAATGAACTTTTTTTCATAAGGTGAAATCGAATTCGGCAAAAAAATCAATTTACCCGCCATCTTGCCGCATCTTTGCGGCTCTTTTCCGCAAAATCTACGACCTCCGTTGGAGGCGGATCGGTCGAGTATGCTATACACTTCCCTCCCGTTTTGCGAAAAATAGCTCGCAAATCTACGGCAATCTGCCGCCAAACACCTATTTAAGGGAAAACACTAATAAAAGCGGACTGCTGTTCATGGCTTTGTGTGAAAACTCCCCCCGTTTGGAGACCAAAACGGGGCGCGAACGGCGCATAGTCCCGCTATAGCGCCGCCCGCGTTTTTTTTTCGTGCGATACGACGTTAGTTTGCGACTGCAAACCTGGCGCGAATGCGCTAAAATAGTCTGCAAATCGGCGCTACGTATGCTTATCATGGCGACAAAATACACAGTGGCTGTATTCTCCATTCAAAATAAAGGCTTTTTGCGGCTCTTTTTGCGCAAAATCTACGACCTCCTACGGAGGCGGATCGGTCGAGTATGCTATACACTTCCCTCCCCCTGCGGCGCCGTTGGAAGCTTTTGGCTTGTGGCACTTAAATGATTTTAACGAAGTATTGACTAATAACGCGACACTCCACTAATAAATAAACATAAAATCGACGATGTGCCCCAATCTTACGCTTCCCGGCGCCTTTTTCGCCGAAAGGAATTCCTTTAATACTTGATTGAATTTCTTTCGGCGAGTCACCGCGCGAGCGCGGTGTATTTATATTTTCTAACATATTTTTGAAAAAGCCTTGATAAGCAGCCCCGTGGCGGTGAAAGTCGATTTTCGGCTCCGTAGGGCGAAAGATTTTTTGTCATATCGCAAAAAGCCCCCGAAGTCAATACTCTTGCGGTATTGCCGAGCGGGGCTTTTAAGGATAGGGCGGAAAAGATTCGCCCTACGGAGTCGAAAATCGGCTTGAGCCGCCACAAAAGAATAAATCGACAAAATACGACATATTTAACTTTATAATTTATATTATTAAATAAGATTAAAATTGTTTTACAAATGGTTTAATTTTTTTGCAATTTGGTATTGCCCAAATAGTTAGCGTGTAATATAATAGTCTTGCGAGGGTATGTTAGCGCGCTGAAATCGGAGGCAAAGTCCCTACATATTATATAGAAAGGAGGACTGAGATGGAATAAATAAGGAATAATGCATTTGATTATTAACTATAATGTCGACTTAAAAGGAGGTAAGTATGAAATTAAAGAAAATTTTACTATTATGTCTTTCATGTATATTGGGGGCGGCGTTATTATTCGGATGCGGCGATGAAGAAAGCGTGCCCGAAGAGCCGAAAGGCGAATTTTACGGATTGGGAGAAGCGTATAATGAGGGGCTGTTGACTACGGATGACATACTTGCAATAAAAAATTATTCCTCGGACGAAGCGCTTGACGAGGATACGGCGATGGCGATAAGAGAAGATATGCTTATTTCCATGCGTTCGGCGGTCAAACCAAACGGAGAAAAAAGGTATCCGGGTATAAAGCTCGATGAAATAAGGATAAAAAGCTATCGCGGCACATATAACGGCGCCGTAGTAATCAGTATCACCGACAACAGGACGTTTTACACTACCGAAGAAAAACATGAAATAATCGCAGATGTAGAATTTATATACAGCGATCCGTTTTATATGGTGTGGAAGGAAAAATAAACAGTTTATTTGGGAGGATTTTTTACTATGAAGACAAAGCGAAAGCTTATGGCAATGAAGATAGTATTCAATATGAAAATAAAATTATTAGCAAAGATATATCATTATCGGAAAACTTTGATGATAGTAGTTTAATTGTTACTTTAGATAAAGCTATTAGTGCAGTTAATAAGATACATAGCAAAGATTTCTTTAATAATGTAGCAATTAAATCAATTAAAGATTTGACTTATATAAACGATAATTCGCCTAATATTGCTAATTTTAACAGCGTTAACTTTAGACAAATATTAGAAATTGAACTAATGGAATCATCAAAAGAAAATGTTCTCAATACGATAGAAGAAATTATTAAAATAGAAGGCGTACTCAGCGCAGAACCCAATTATTATGTTGAAATAGACAAAGAGCCAATTTCAGCTAATGAGCCGGAAGAAGGAGAACATTTGTATCCTGAGCAATGGGGGTTACATGGAACAAAAGGGATACAGGCAGAACAGGCGTGGGATTTAACAACAGGAAGCAGTACCATTAGAGTCGGTGTACTTGATACAGGACTAGACAGTCATCCTGATTTGGCGGGTAATATTTCCAGCGATGGCGGCGACTTTACCAATATGATAAACGGATCGCCTGGACCTCTAAGACCGGATCCCACCGGACACGGTACCCATGTCGCCGGAATTATTGGGGCGACGGGTGAAAATGCAAACGGTGTAGCAGGCGTTGCGTGGGATGTAGAATTAGTTCCATTACAAGCTTCTGTGTGGAGTGATAGATATAATGATTGGGCACTAGATAATGATGCAATGATTAGGGCTGTTATATGGGCTACTGCTAATGAAGTAGATATTATAAATTGTAGTGCAGGTGGAAATGATTCAAATGTAGCATTAATGGTTGCGCTTAGCTATTATGATGGTCTTTTTGTATGTAGTGCTGGCAATGATGATGCAAATAATGATTCAATAGGTTTTATTCCAGGGAACTTTTCTTATACTAATAATAGAGTTATTTCCGTTGGAAATATAACTAAATCTGGAGAAAAAAGCACTTCTTCTAACTATGGTAAAGAGATGGTCAGTATCTTTGCTCCGGGAACCAACATATTAAGCACTGTTCCAACGTCGATTGATAGCACAGGATATGCATACTGGAGCGGCACATCGATGGCTGCGCCGTTTGTATCGGGTACGGCGGCGTTGATGATGTCATATTATAATAGTACACTTAATAATTTGTCTTTAGCACAAAAAGCTGTTAATATAAAAACCGCTATTATTGACGGGGCAGATTATGAATCGGCGTTGAGCACGTTATGTGTAGCGCAAGGACGGCTCAATGCTCTAAATGCATTAACGGAAATCATGTATAATACTACAGATTTGTCGAATGACGAAATCAGAATAGACAGTTTAAAATATCCGTTCTATGGCTTCCTATATATACCCGATACGGTCAAAGGCAGAGAAGTTACCGAGATAGGAAACGCCGCTTTTGCCAATCAAGGGAATATTTCTATGGTATCAATTTCTGATAATATAGAAAGCATCGGGGCAAATGCTTTTGAAAATTGTTCATACATAAGTTCCGTTAAATTTAGGGGGGAAAATCAGCTAACTAGTTTAGGCAACTCTGCTTTTAGAAATTGCGGAAGTCTAAAAACGTTAATAATGCCATCAAACGTTACAACAATAGGCGCAAACACATTTGAAAATTGTTATAGCCTGTCATCTATAATCATCAGTACAAACGCAACGGGAATCGGAAATTCCGCATTTGCAAATTGTAGTAGTCTGCAGCTCGTTACCATCCCTGAAGACATAGCATATATAGGACATAATGCCTTCCTAAATTGTTATGCATTAAATTTGATTGGCATAAGTCAAAATGGTGCATTAACAAGGATAGAAAATTCTGCTTTTAGCGGTTGCAGCAGTATGACAAATTTGTCATTGCCACAAAACCTCACATATATAGGATATGATGCGTTTAATGCATGTAATATTCTTGAAAGTATCACTATGCCTGCCGCGACAACCACGATATGCGGAAACGCATTTGCAAATTGTTCTGATTTAACTATTTATACAGTGCAAGCCGGCAAACCCGGCGGATGGGCTTCTAATTGGAACCCGTCAAATAGACCGGTTGTTTGGGGCTGCACCTTAGAATCGGGTTATGTAGTATCCGTGGCTAAAGCGATAGGAAATCCATCTAACGCGACAAGCACAATAAATTCTCCTTATAGATCAAGCTATACTTTCGGCGGATGGTACACGACATCCGATTTTTCGGGTACGCAATATATGTCGATATTAGACGCGCCGAACGGGGTTTTGTACGCAAAATGGAATGAAAAATCCTGCGTCACTCCCGGAACGCTGATAACCTTGGCGGACGGGACGCAAAAGGCGGTAGAGGAATTGACGGGGGATGAAATGCTTTTGGTGTGGGATATGTTCAACGGCACTTTCTCCGCAGCGCCCATATTGTTCATCGATTCCGACCCGATTAATGCGTACGAGGTCATAACGCTGACCTTTGCCGACGGCACCGAAGTGGAAGTCATAGACGAACACGGATTCTGGAATGTCGATCTCAACGAATACGTCTTCCTCAGAGCGGACGCGGCGAAGTACATAGGGGATAAGTTCAACAAACAAACCGTGGACGCAAACGGCAACATGACGTACACCGCGGTAGAGCTTGTCGGCGTGAGTATAAGCACGGAGTACACCACGGCGTGGAGCCCGGTGACATACGGACATTTATGTTACTATGTAAACGGAATGCTGTCTATGCCGGGAGCGACGACGGGGCTCATAAATATCTTCGAAGTTGATCCCGACACAATGAAGATAGACGAAGAAGCCTACGCGGAGGACATAGCGGAATACGGTGTGTATACATACGAAGAGTTCACGGAAGAGATAGCGGAAGTGCCCGAGTTGATATTCAATGCATTCGGCGGCGCGCACCTGAAGGTCGCGATCGGAAAGGGTATCCTTACCGAGGACATGATACTCGATCTGATCTCGAGATACTCGGAATTCTTTGAATAATACATGACTTCGTAAAAGCCCGTTCAAACGAACGGGCTTTTACGTTGTTTTTCCGGTTGAAAAGCAATTGATTTATATATAGCGAAATAAACCCTATTGCCAAAATAGTTAGTTTATAATATAATAGTCTTGCGAGGGTATGTTAGCGCGCTGAAATCGGCGGTAAAGTCCCTACATATTATATAGGAAGGAGGACAGAGATGAAGAAAAGGATCATATTGTCATTATTGGTGATCGTCGTTGCGGTCACAGCTCTTTTCGGTTTGACTTCATGCTTTAAGGAAAGCGATGATGAAACACAATATTACAGAGAAGTCGAGCTTGAACTGATTAACCCTAATACCGGTGAAGTAGTTAAAAGCGGTGACACAATTATGTTACCTAAAGAAAAAACTTATATTGAAGTCCGCGTTAAAGATAAAGAGACGGGTGTGTACTTGACAGATGACGACTTGGGCGGCAGTACTATCAAGGATAGCTGTAATGTAAACTTTTGGATATATGATAACAATTGGGAAAACAATATAAGTTTGGATGTTACATATGGATATTGGCTTGAGAAAAGAGGTTCGGTCTTTGACCATTATAAAATTTCTATTCATTTCGATAGCCATCCAAGCAATACATCGTATTTTAAGCCAAAATATCAAGCTACAATGAAGTCACTGTATGTTATTTTAGAAAATCATGATGATTCGGAAGAAGAAGTAAAAAAGTCGTAACGGGATCTTATATTAAAAATATATCGGCAAGATTAATTAATTATTCCGTTAAGTATGGACGCCAGAGTTAAACGGGTAAACGAATTATTGCACAGAATGAAAAAGGGCGATCAAGACGCGGTCGACTCTTTGGTGCGGGAATTCGGCACGTTATTTTTGAATATGGCGAAAAAATACTTATTTGATCCCGACTATGCCGACGATCTGTTGAGCGAGACACTTTTGGAATTATATAGGGGAAGTATAAGAAGTTTCGATCCCAAATTCAACGGACTGAATTGGATATATACGATAATCAGGCGTAAGGCGTATAAATACAACGGAAAATATGAAAGGTATATTCCTTTGGATAGCTTGGAGAATTCGGTAGGTTGCGAGACGTCGTTATCCTCGTTTACATCGGATATTGCCCTGAAAGAAGCGTTGCTTAGATTAAGTAAATATGAAAACGAGATACTATATCATAAATATTGGGAGGGGTTGACGGTAAGGGAGATCGCGGCGCTTTTACATAAACCGAGATCCACAATTCAATATGATATCAAGGCGGCGCTGAAAAAACTGGAAAAATTGTTGAAAGAGGATAATAATGAGTAATAAGGAAACGGAAAAGCGGATAATCAGATCGTTGGAAAGCGATACGGCTCCTTCCCGCGCGGTCGCGGATGCGGTCAAAGAGGAGATGGAAAAAGATTTCCCGCGCCGCAAAAACAATAAATTAAAATATGTTATTGCAGCGTGCGTTATCGTGGTGATTTGTTTGGCGATCGCTGTTCCGCTTGCCGTCTTATTGCCTCGTGACAATATAGACATTGAATATACAACGCTGGAATATCCTTCGCTGGGAGAGTATTTTTCCGACAACGATATACCGATAACTACGCTTGACGAGATAGCGAATGGCGGCAGCGTTGCGGGCGGCGGCTCCGACACCGTGGAACGCGGCGAATGTCTGATTATTATGTCGGACGACTCAGCGGTGTCTATAGAGGAAAGCTATACCCTTTCGGACGGATCGCATATAACTTTTGCGCTTCTTTTGACCGATGACGCGGAGGTCGTTTCGGGTCGCTACGTCGGTTATGAGAATTTAGAAGGAAATGCTCTGGTAAACAATACGCTTGTCAATTATTCATACGAGCCCTCGGACAGACAGGGACGAGCCCGTTTTGATTTAGACGGATATACTTTTTTAATTTCTTTCGATACGGGATCCGCAGATATCATGCTGGGCATTTTGAAGCTGTTCATTTTGCTGCAATAAATTTTTTGTTTTTTTGGACAAAACTTCTTCCCGCCTCCTAATTAAAGGCAGATAGAGCAAAGGAGGCGCATATGTTGCGAAAATTCTTCTCGATCGTCATTTGTTTGATATCGATAGTTTTATTGCTTTCCGCATGTCAAAACGAAGTCCCGGAAAACGCCGAAAACGAAGTCCCCGCGGAAAACGTAAACGACGGCACATTATATACGCCGGAATATGCGTTCGAGCAGGGTTTTGTTACCGCGGAAGACATACGGAGCATGGCGTATTACTACCACGGCGGGAGGGAATACTCTGCAGAGGACGGGTATATCGATACCGATTATATCCCTATCCGAAAAGATCCTGAAAATATCGACGAGGCGACCGTTGAAAAGATCAGGGAGACGACGGCAGAGTATTGCGCCGATATGGGCGTTACCATATCGGCAAAGGACTTGGAAGTGGCGGATTATTGCGGAACATACAACGGATATATAGCCGTAAGGATACAACTGTCTTTACCGCAGATAGCAGTTGTGCCGAACGATGTCCCGATCGAGGTTGACGGGGTTACGATAGACCAAAATCCGAACAGCCCGCTTATGTTGTGGAAATAAACATTAAATCACATCGGAATACCGTGATGCTTGATCCGATCTCGAGATATTCGGAATTCTTTGAATAATACATAACTTCGTAAAAGCCCGTTCAAACGAACGGGCTCTTTCCATGCAGGGGAATCGGTACAAACGATATAGCGCGGAGGAATTTGACAAAAAATCATTGACAAAGCGTATATCGCGGCGTTATACTTGTGGCATGAAAAAAGGAAACCTCTTTACCTACGCCTATTACTTTTACTTTAGCTACGGAGTGGCTTAGTTCGGCGTGGAGGTTTAGTGGTATATAACGGAGAATAAACCGCCTCGCAAGAAGCGGTTTTTTTATAGAAAAAATTAAAAAGGAAGGCAAAAATATGATAGTAACGATAAAACCCGGCAGCAACCCGGTACAGGTCAAAAGATTGACAAAATGGATAAAGGATCTAGGGCTTGACGTGCACATGTCCGAGGGCGAAAAGTCCACCGTCATAGGGCTTGTGGGCGACACGTCGAAAGTGGATATAGACCTTATCCGTTCCCTGGACATCGTCGAGGCGGTGACCAGGATCCAGGAACCGTACAAAAACGCGAACCGTAAATTCCACCCCGAGGACAGCATAATAGACGTCAAGGGCGTGAAGTTCGGCGGAAAGCACTTCCAAATGATTGCGGGACCGTGCTCGGTGGAGACGGAAGCGCAGGTCATAGGTATCGCCGAGGCGGTGAAAGCGTCGGGCGCGTCGATGCTGCGCGGCGGCGCGTTCAAACCGAGAACGTCCCCTTACGCCTTCCAGGGGCTCGGCTTGAAAGGACTCGAGATATTGAAAAAAGCGCGCGAAGTCACGGGGCTTCCGATAGTCACCGAGATAATGAGCGAAAAATATATCGACGCATTCGAGGACGTGGACATGATCCAGATAGGCGCTAGGAATATGCAGAACTTCGACCTTCTGAAAGCGGTCGGAAAGCTGAATAAGCCGGTGCTCCTGAAAAGGGGGCTTGCGAACACCATCGAAGAGTGGCTGATGTCCGCGGAATACATCATGAGCGAAGGGAACATGAACATCGTGCTTTGCGAAAGGGGAATAAGGACGTTCGAGCCGTACACCAGGAACACTTTGGATCTGTCGGCGATACCGATATTGAAGGAGAAAACGCACCTTCCCGTTATCGTGGACCCGAGCCACGCTTCGGGGCTCAGCCGCCTGGTGAAGCCGATGTCGCTTGCCGCCGTCGGCGCGGGCGCGGACGGGCTTATCATCGAGGTGCACAACGACCCGCCGCACGCACTGTGCGACGGAGCGCAGTCGTTGAGACCCGAACAGTTCGACGACGTCGTCAAAGCGATAGACGTCATGCTGCCGCTTGTCAATAAGGAAAGAGACAAATGAAAATAGCCGTCATAGGTATGGGGCTCATAGGCGCTTCACTCGCCAGACAATTCAAGAAAAATACTCCGCACACCGTCGCGGGATACGACATATCCGACGAGGTGATGGTGAAAGCGGAGCTCCTCGGCGCCATAGATTCGCGTTTCGACCCGTATGCCCCCGCGGACGCGGATATCGTGTTTTTCGCCCTCTGCCCCGCGGCGGCTATGGATATGATGGACAAAGTCGTCCCCAACCTGAAACCGGGCGCGGTCGTCGCGGATACCGCCGGAGTCAAGCGCGGTATCGTAAAACACATGACGGAGCTCGGCGAAAAATACCCCGATATATCCTTTGTCGGCGTACACCCGATGGCGGGAAGGGAATACAGCGGTATATCGCATTCCACCGCTTCGCTTTTCGAAAACGCGTATATCATCATAACCCCCGTGGCGGCGGATATCGCGGCGGCGGAAAAGATAAAGGCTCTGTTTACCGAGGCGGTCTGCCGCGGTATAACGATGGCGTCCGCCGCGGAGCACGACAGGATAATCGCATACACTTCGCAGCTCGCGCACGTGGTGTCGAGCGCGTATATGCAAAACCCCGTCGCCGAAAATTACTTCGGTTTCTCGGCGGGCAGTTTCAGGGATATGACCAGGGTCGCAAAACTGAACCCCGCCATGTGGACGGAGCTTTTCATCGAAAACAGCGACGATCTTTTGCCGTGTATCACGGATATGATAGAGCGCCTCACGGCTTTTGCCGAGGCATTGAAGGCGGGCAACGCCGACGGTCTTTATCGTATGCTCGAAAAGGGAAACGACTTGAAAGAGCTCGCCGAAAAGGTCAGGAGGGATTCGATAAAATGAGCGACGTCATCGTCTGTCCCGCCCGCGTTTCGGGCGAAATATCGCCGCCGTCGTCGAAATCGCACATACACAGGCTGATGATAATATCGGCGCTGTCGGGTAACCCTTTGCGCATAACGGGGGACCCGAACGGCGACGATATCGCGGCGACCGCGAGGTGCCTCACCGCCCTCGGCGCCGGGATAGAGCGGGACGGAAACGGGATACAAGTAACGCCGCCGGAGCGTTTCACTCCCGGCATACTCGACGCGGGCGAATCGGGTACGACCCTTAGGATGCTGCTTCCCGTGATACCCGCTATCGGTACTAAAGCGACGTTTGTAGGGCGCGGCAGACTTCCCTTAAGACCCATTGGCGACGTCATCGCCCTCATGCGCGCGGCGGGCGCAGAGGCGGACTCCGACGCGCTTCCCGTGACTGTATCGGGAAGATATAAAACGAACGTGTTCGAGGTGCGCGCGCCGAAAAGTTCGCAGCATATAAGCGGACTGCTGGCGGCGCTGGCGTACATGGGCGGCGGCGAGGTGAAGGTATACGGCGCGCTCCCTTCCGCGGGGTATGCGGATATGACGGTAGGCGTTCTCGCGGAATACGGCGTGGGGGTCAAAAAAAGCGACAACGGTTTCGTCGTCGAAAACGGATTTTGCCTTAAGCCCCGCGAAATAAAAGCGGAAGGCGACTGGTCGGGCGCGGCGTTTCCCGCCGCTCTCGGCGCCGTGGCGGGATCCGTTCGTATACATGGGCTCAAATACCCCTCCGTCCAGCCCGACAGCGTGCTGGTAAGACTGTTGAAAGAGGCGGGCGCGCGTGTTATAATGGATAACGACGTATTGAGCGTATCCCATGAGCCGCTCGGAGCCCTCCGCTTCGACGCGGATATGTCCCCCGATATCGTTCCCGTAATGGCGGCGGTAGCGGCGTATGCCGAGGGGGAGACGGTGATAACGGGCACGGAGAGATTGAAGCTGAAGGAAAGCGACCGCATAACGGCGGTCGTCGAAATGCTGAGATCCGTAGGCGTCGAAGCGGGATACGACGGAAAGGCGATACATATCCGCGGCTCCCTGCCTACGGGCGGCGTCGTCGACGCGAAGGGCGACCACAGGATAGCGATGGCGGCGGCGGTCTTGGCAGCGGGCGGCAGCGGCGCGGTCACGATAAAAGGCGCGGAGTGCGTGTCCAAATCGTACGAGGGCTTTTTCGATATGCTGAACGGAATAGGAGTAAAAGCCGAATGGGTAAAATAGAGGTATCTTTGTACGGCGCGAGCCACGCGGAAGCGATAGGAGTAAGGATATCGGGGATCGAAAAAGGAACGCCGATATCGACCTACGACATCGATATGCTTCTGAAGCGCCGCAAAGCGGTCAAAGCTCCGTGGTCCACGCCAAGGATAGAAGCGGACAGATACGAATTTATATCGGGAGTGGAAGACGGGCTCGCAACGGGCGCAGCGATCGACGCGCGCATTCGGAACACCGATACGGTGAGCTCCGATTATCCCGCTTTCATTCCCCGCCCCTCGCATGCCGATTACGTCTCTTTCGTCAAGGACGGACTCGACCGCATAACACCGGGAGGCGGCAGATTTTCGGGACGCCTGACGGCGCCTTTGTGCATTGCGGGCGGTATCGCCAAGGGGATACTCCGTAAAAAGGGGATCGAGATAAACGCATACGTCGTGAATATCGGCGGCGTGCGCGGCAAAGGCTACTATGACGGCGCGACCCCGGAGGAGATCGCCGCGGACAAAGAAGCGCCTTACGCGATATCGGAGGGCGAAAAGATGCTCGAACTTATCGCCGCCGCGCGCGCCGCGGGCGATTCCGTCGGCGGCGCCGTGGAATGCGTTATAACGGGGCTCGGCGTGGGAGTAGGCGACTTTTATACCTCGGGTATCGAAAGCGCCGTTTCGTACGAAGTTTTCGGCGTGCCCGCGGTAAAGGCCGTCGAGTTCGGATCGGGGACAGCTTTTGCGGATATGCACGGAAGTGCGGCGAACGACCCATTCCGTTATGAAAACGGAAAAGTGGTGACCGAAACGAACAATTCGGGAGGCATAAACGGCGGGATATCGAACGGTATGCCCGTCGTGTTCAGGGCAACGCTAAGACCTACGCCGTCGATATCGAAGCCCCAAAAAAGCGTCGATCTGTCCACACATGAAAACGTCGAACTCGCCCTAAGGGGCAGGCACGACGCGTGCATAGTGCCGCGCGCGGCGGCGGCGGTGGAAGCGGCGGCGGCGATAGCCGTCCTGAAACTTACGGAGGAATGATGCGGGATATCAAGGAACTCAGAAAAAGGCTCGACTCGATAGACGACGAACTCGTGCGCCTGCTTGCGGAGAGGACGGAAACGGTCAAAGAGGTGGGCTTGTACAAAAAAAGCAGCGGCTTTCCGTTAAACGACCCCGGGAGGGAGGCAAGCATCATAGAGCGCCTTACGGATAAAGCGCCGCTCATCGCGAAAGAATATATCCCCGGTATAATGACGGCGGTGTTCGCCGCCTCGAAAAAACTGCAGGCGAAATTGAAGGGCGACTATTACGTCATCGGCAGGAAGCTTCCGCACACCTGGAGCCCCGATATTTATATCCCGCTCGGGCTCGATTACAAGGTAAAGGAGCTCGATACCGAGGAGGACGTAAAGCGTTTCGCAGCGGAAAAAAACTACGCGGGATTCAACGTGACCATTCCGTATAAACAGACCGTCATGACCCTTTTGGATGAGATATCCGAGGAAGCGAGGGCGGTGGGCGCCGTCAATACGGTTGTAAACCGCGGCGGCAGATTGTACGGATACAATACCGACGTCGGCGGCATGACGGGCGCCATGAAACGCGCGGGCATAGATCCCCGCGGCAAGGTGGCGGCGGTGCTCGGCGGCAGCGGAGGCACCGCGAAAACCGCAAAATACGTCCTAGAAAAAGCGGGCGCCCGCGAGATCCTGATTGTTTCCAGAACGGGAGAGATAAACTATAAAAACATTGCTTCATACCCCGTGGAGATCATAATAAACGCGACTCCCGTCGGGATGTACCCCGACATATTGTCCTCGCCCGTCGCGCTCTCCGCTTTTCCGCGGCTCAAGGGCGTATTCGACGCGGTGTATAACCCGATGGAGACCGTCCTGGTGTCCGAGGCGAAAAAGGCGGGCATTCCATCGGCGAACGGTCTGTATATGCTTGTGGAACAGGGAAGACTTTCATATAATCTGTATACGGATACCGAAACCCCGGAGACGGTATCCCGAATTTTGGAAAAGAAGATACGCGCCGCAAAGTCCGATATCGTGCTCATCGGTATGCCCGGCTCGGGTAAAACGAGTATCGGCGCCATGGTCGCTAAGATGTGCGGAAGAACTTTCATAGATACAGACGCCGAAGTGGAAAAAGCCGCCGGTAAAAGTATACCCGAGATATTCGCCGAGTCCGGAGAGGCGGCGTTCAGAGAACTCGAATCGAAAATAATAGCGGAAGTTTCCGCATCGTCCGGCGCCGTGATAGCGACGGGCGGCGGCGCCGTATTGTCGGAGAAAAACCGCTTGGCGCTGAAACGAAACGGCGTGGCGGTGTACATAAAGCGGGATCTTAACGACTTAAGTTCCGAGGGGCGGCCCTTGAGCGCCGCGCTGGGCGCGGAGAAACTGTATGCGGAGCGCGCCGCCGTTTACGAAGCGTTTGCCGACGTAGAGGTGAAAAACAAAGATATCGTCTCCGCGGCGGAACGGGTGGCGCAAATCGCGGAGAACGGATGGGAACTAAAATAATCCCGGAAGGGAACGGCATAAAAATATATACGGAAAGGCTCGTATTGAAGGAGATGTCCGGGGAAAATTTCGACGATCTGTACGAATTCCTGTCCGACCCCGATGTGATGTACGCGTGGGAGCACGCGTTTACCGAGGAGGACGCGAGGGCGTGGCTGAATAAACAGCGCACCCGCTACGCAAAATACGGTTTCGGCGCGTGGGGCGTATTTTTGAAGGGAAGCGCCAAAATGATAGGGCAGTGCGGCGTGACGATGCAGCCTTATCTCGGCGGCGATGTCCCGGAGATAGGATATATCCTGAATAAAAACTATTGGGGCAATGGATACGCGACGGAAGCCGCCTCGGCGGCAAGGGAAGCCGCTTTCGGACGCTTCGGTTTCGATTCCGTATATGCGTTCATCCGCACGAATAACTTTAATTCCGTCGCGGTCGCTCGGCGCCTCGGGATGCGCCGCCTGGGCGTCACTATCAAGATATACCGCGGTAAGGAAATGCCGCATTACGTTTACTTTTCGGAAAAGTGACCGCCCCGGGCGCCGCGCGTGTATGCGCCGTTTTTCGCGGGGAAGCCCCGCTTTTTTATATAATATATGATATTGTAGTTTCGCTCCGCGTTTTTGTGTTATACTGAAAGTATAAGCGGAGGCAGCATGACGGACGAAAGATTGGAAACATTCATACGCGTTGCCGAGACAGGCAGTTTTTCTAAAGCCGCCGAGGCGATGTTTTTGACCCCCACCGCGGTGATGAAGCAGATAAACGCCTTGGAAGGAAAGCTCGGCGTGAATTTGTTCGAGCGCACGAACCGCGGACTGAATCTTACAAAAGCGGGCGAAAGTTTTCTGTCCGACTCCAGGTACATAGTAGAATACATCGGGCGCGCCATGGAAAAGGCGCGGGCGATAGACGAGGGCGAAAAACGGCGTTCGATAAGGATAGGCACATCGGTGATGACTCCGGCGAGATTCGTTCTGGAGTTGTGGTCGCAGATAGTATTGAGGATGCCGGACCTTAAGATCGAACTCATCCCTTTTGACAACAACCCGGTAAACTCCGTGGAGATATTGAAAAACCTCGGTCAGCACATAGATATCGTGGCGGGACTGTATGACGAGCGTTTTTTGAAAGAACGCCAATGCATGGCAGCGCATCTTGCGGACAAAAGGCTGCTCCTCGCGGTGCCGGTGACCCACCCCATGGCGGCGGCGGAGCGGATAGCGCCGGGGGATCTGAAGGGCATTCGGGTAATGTTTATCCGCCGCGGCTGGAACAGATTCATAGACGCGCTCCGCTTAAGACTCGAGGCGGCGGGCGCGATGACCGAGGACTTCGATATGTTCAATATCTCCGCATACAACCACGCCGTTGCCGATAATATACCTATAATCACGGTGGAGGGCTGGGAAGACATACATCCCATGCTAAAACAAGTGCCCGCGGATTGGACGGACACGATACCGTTCGGAGTATTGCATTCGCCGTCGCCTACCGGGATAGTCAAAAGATTTATCGACCTCGTCGAGGAGCTTTCCGCCGGGAAATAGTTTTAGCGGAAGCCGGCATTTACTTAAAGTTCAAACCTTGAACTAATCGGAGATTCCCTTTCGCTCCGGTTGGTTTTATAATACGTTCGAACCCAAAAGGAGGTCTGAATTATGGAATACATTACATTATCCAACGGAGTAAAAATGCCCAAACTCGGGTACGGCGTGTATCAGGTGAGCCGCGATGATTGCCTTAGATGCGTTTCGGACGCATTATCGGTAGGCTACCGCCACATCGACACGGCTCAGTCCTACTTCAACGAAGAGGAAGTGGGCGCGGCGATAAAGGCTTCCGGCATCCCGCGCGGGGAGTTGTTTATCACCACCAAAGTATGGATAGAGCACTACGGCTACGAGGAGTGCAGAAAGTCGGTATCGGAGTCGATGAGAAAACTTGGTGTAGACTATATCGATCTCGTGCTGCTGCATCAGCCTTTTTCGGACTATTACGGCGCGTGGCGCGCGCTGGAGGAGATGTATGCGGAGGGCAAACTGCGCGCGATAGGCGTGTCCAACTTCTCTCCCGACAGGCTCGTGGATATCTGTTCGTTTTCGAGGCTGAAGCCGATGGTGAACCAGGTGGAGACCCATCCGTACAACCAGCAGAAGAGCGCGCATGAGTGGATGAAAAAGTACGGCGTCGTTCACGAGGCGTGGGCGCCATTCGGCGAAGGCAGAGGGGGACTGTTCACCGATCCCGTTTTGCAGGAGATAGGCAAAAAGTACGGTAAAACGACCGCCCAGGTCATGCTCAGGTGGAACCTGCAGCGCGACGTCGTAGTGATACCTAAATCGATCAGAAAGGAAAGAATGGCGGAAAACTTCGACGTGTTCGATTTCACGCTTTCCGACGAGGATATGGAGAGGATAGCCGCTATGGACCGCGCCGAATCGTCCTTTTTCTCGCACACCGATCCCAACATGGTGGAATGGTTCGTGAAGATGGTCGAGGAAAGGAAGAACAAAAATTGATTTCTTTGCCGAAAAGATGATAAATTCACGCTTTGAAAGAAACTAACAAGCAAAGTAATGAAAAAGGGTTCATTCGTCCGAATGAACTTTTTTCATAAGGTGAGACCTGATTCGGCAAAGAAATCAATTTACCCGCCATCTTGCCGCATCTTTTTCTTTATACCTCTTCAAACAAGTGCTCATATGGTTTTGAGGGGCAGATACGCCCAAATTCTACGCGCTGACCCACTAGCACGTACCACTGCGGGTACGAGCGTCGGGGACATCGCTTGCCTTTGAACGTATCTGCCGCCACAAATAAACTACTTCTTCATTTTCTTCTCGCTCCTTCTTTTGTCATTAATAATATTGAGGGCGTCGGGGTCTATGACGCTGATGCCTTCGGATTTTGCGATCTCGACCATCTGCGTGAGAGCCGCTTTTAGGAATACCCTGGGTATTTTCGTCAGGCGCGCGCACGCTTCGTCGGTAAACACGACGTCGGGATCTATGCGTTTTGCGGCATAGATAACGCTGGACACGTCGCCTTCTTTAGCCTGTATCTTCTCGGGGAAGGGGCGGCGGAATCTGGACATCCAGAAATTCGTCGAATCGCGGTAGCCGTAATCCACCGGAACGGCGGGGAAAGCGGAGGCTTTCACGCCGTTTATGATGGCGTCGTAGTACTTTTTCTTCATGCGTATCTTGTCCACTTTCAGAATAAAGTGCGCGCCGAACTTGCTGGTAATGCCGTTGAAGTTTCTGTAGGGCGGTTCATAACCCTCGAGAGATCCCGGCTTATCCTGATACGCGTCCTCCAGAGTGTCGTCCCAGGTGCACTCGAACACTTGGAAAGCCTCGTCGACAAGTTTGGGTCTGCCTTCACCCAGCGGACTCGGTATCAGGTTGAAGATGCAATCCTTCATCTTCTGTTCCGTGGTATCGCCGGGGAACCCGAGGCGAACCGCCTCGCGGAAAAACTTCTTCGAATCGGGGATGAAGTTTAAGGAGCATTTTTTCGTCCTCAAAATATTCTGACAGGTGTTCGAGGAGTTGCGGCACTCCAGAAGCATCGCGTAATAGTCTTTCCCGGCGATATAGTACGGGAAACACAGCGAGTAGGAGCCCAGGTTAGTTTCTCCCGATTCGCTCACGGTGCCTATCAAAATCGTCGGCATCGGGAAAAACGACGACGTCTGATAAAAGTTGTCCACGATCCTCAGGTCTTCGAAACCTTCCATAAAATTACCTCCGAAATTATTGATCCGCATATATTATATCACCTTATGCGGCTTTGCGCGTACGAAATAAAAAATAGGTCCGGAGCGCGTTCGGGGACAAGATATACCGTCAGAGTATGAATGAACATAGAAAATATGTATTTGACTTCCGCCTGCGCACGGTATTAAAATCGCTGTAGTACTTAGGAGAGCGTATGGAAAAGGTGATCTCGGATAAATGTTTTTCCGCGGAACGCGCGCTGTATCACTCGGAAGGGCTTACTTTGATAAACTGCCGTTTCGAGGGCATAGAGGACGGCGAGTCCGCGCTGAAGGAAAGCAAAGATATTATTGCAAAGAATTGTTATATGGATTTAAGGTATCCGTATTGGCATGTACGGAACCTTGAACTCGATGAATGCGAATTTACTGCGGGCAGCCGCGCCGCGATGTGGTACGACGAAAACGTGCGCGTTTCGCGCTCGAAATTAAACGGGATAAAAGCGATCAGGGAGTGCCGCGGCGTTTCAATAAATAACTCCGAAGTCGTATCCGACGAATTCATGTGGCGTTCGAGGGATATCGCCGTCCGCGGCTCCGATATCGCCGGCAAGTACGCCTTTTTCGAAAGCAGCGACATCACGTTGAAAGACGTTAAGTTCAGCGGGAAATACTCTTTTCAATACGTCAAAAACCTTGTGATAGAGGACTCGGCGTTGGACACGAAGGACGCGTTCTGGCATGCGGAAAACGTCACGGTCAGAAACTCGGTGGTGAAGGGCGAGTATCTCGGCTGGTACTCGGACGGGCTGACCCTCATAAACTGCCGTATTATCGGCACGCAGCCGCTGTGTTATTGCAAAAACCTGAAGCTCGTGGATTGCACGACGGAAAACGCCGATCTCGCGTTCGAATACTCCGACGTCGAAGCCGACATAAAGGGCGGGATAATATCCGTCAAAAACCCGCGCTCGGGGAAGATAGTGTCTGACGGGATAGGAGAAGCGATACTTACCCCCGACTCGGTATATCCTCCGAATGCGGAGATCGTAATACGCGGTAAATAACTCGGCAAAAAAGCCGTGCGGCGGGGTAATCGTTGACTTGACTGTGACAAAGTAATATAATCGGTTCAAATGAAACAGACGGCTTCGGCGCTCGGGACCGAGAAAGTAGGCAAACTTGTTCTGAAACTTGCCTTCCCCGCGGTCATAGCGCAATTTATCAATTTATTATACAATCTTGTCGACAGGATGTACGTAGGCGCCATACCCGGCGCGGGGACCGACGCGTTGGCGGGGCTCGGAGTCGTTTTGCCGATAACGCTCCTGTTAAGCGCGTTCGGGAACCTTGTCGGAATGGGCGGCGCGCCGCTCGCGAGCATGTACCTCGGCGAGAACAGGCGCGACGAGGCGGAAGCGGTGTTCAACACGGGGTTTATATTACTTTTGTTATTTTCCGCGGTGCTGACCGTCGTCGGCACTTGTCTGGGCGACAGACTTTTGGTGTTGTTCGGAGCTCCCGAGTCGAGTTTCGAGTACGCTAGCGATTATTTGTTCGTTTACGCGCTGGGAACGCCGTTCGTTTTGCTGACGCTTGGGCTCAATCCATTTATCACAGCGCAGGGTCACAGCCTCACCTCGATGTTTACGGTGCTGATAGGCGCCGCTTTGAACATAGCGCTCGATCCTTTGTTCATATTCACCTTCGATATGGGCGTGGGCGGAGCCGCCGTCGCTACGGTCATATCGCAAGCCGTTTCCGCAATATGGGTGGTCGTGTTTTTTATCGGGAAAAAATCGGAATTTTCCTTCCGTTTCCGCGGACTTCGCCGCCTCCCGCGGGTGGCGGGGCGCATATTGCTTTTGGGTCTGTCGCCGTTCATCATGGCGATAACGGAATCCGCGATACAGATAGTTTTCAATGTCAATCTGAACAAATACACCTCGGGAAACGCCGCATATACCGCGGCTCTTACGATAATGCTCAGCGCGAATCAAATGATATGTATGCCGCTGAACGGTTTGGGCAACGGCGTCCAGCCGCTCGTAAGTTATAATCTCGGCGCGGGGAACTCAAAGCGGATAAAAGACGCGGTGCGTTTGGTGAGCCTCATAGCGCTTTCAGTTTCCGTCACGGTATGGCTTGTGTCGCTGTTTGCCCCCGAAGTCTACGGATATATCTTCAGCGCGGACGACGCGGTCATGGAGCTTGTCAAACGCTATACCCCCGTATTCATGATGGGTACGGTGTTCTTCTTTGCGCAAATGACGCTTCAAAACGTTTTCGTCGCGTTGGGACAGGCGGGTATATCGATCTTTTTGGCGACGCTCAGGAAGATAATATTGCTGATACCATTGTGCTTCATCCTGCCTATATTCATGGGTGCGGGCGGAGTGTACTACAGCGAGGGGATAGCCGATATAATAGCCGGTATCACCACCGCCTCGACCTTTTTCATCATGCTCCCGCGCATCCTTAAAAAACGGGAGCGGGAATTGGGGATATCCGGGGATATTGCGAGGGGCGCAAATTAGCGCCCCGGCGTTTTATTGTTCGTCCGTATTCGTGTATCTGCAGCTCGGGCGCACGCTTATGCTGCACAGGGTGGCGTTCGCGGAGTCTTTCAGCCGGAACGTCAGCGGACAGGAATACGACTGAGTCTCCGCATTCCCCGCGCCGAGGACGGAATAGGGCACCGAAAAATCGAACAGCCATTCCGACGTGGCGTAATAAATGAAATTGATATTCAGCTGCGCCTCGGCGAGCCCCTCGCCGTACGACACGAAATAATCGCCCGCCAGGTTGCGGATATTGTATACGATATCCTCTTTTCCCGGTACGGATATCGTCATGGGGAAGACGGAGTCTTTGCTGTCGAACGCGAACGTCACGCCGGCGAGTTCCCGAAACAATCCCGCGGTATGCGCGTCCAGATACTCCCGAAGAGCCTCCGCACTCGTAAAATCATAGATGTCGTTTGCGATAAGGGATTCCTTTCCTATTTTTTTGAGCTCCGTCTGCCAGTCCGTATAGGTCATGCTCCAATCCGTTTGCGGAAGGTATTTTTCGACTACTGCGGAAAGGGTCATATCGTAATCGCCGCCCGATTGCTCGGAGCGCCCGTACTTTTGAAGCCATCCGATAGGGGTGGTCTCCCCGGTGAAGCTGAACTCGATATCATATAGGTCTGGATCGGGCTCCGGCTCCTCCACGCACCCCGCCGCCGAAAGCGCGAATGCGGCAATCAGTATAAATATCAATAAATACTTTATCTTTTTCATATCGTCTCCTTGGCTTCGCGCCTTCCCGCGCGGTACATTAAAATTATACGATATATTCTCCGGATGTCAAATCGTCCCGTTTCCCCACCAACAAGGTTCGTTTATAATTTACTCCGAATAATCTCAAAGGAGAAAATGCAAATGAAATACGACGAATGGCTCGGGATATGGCTTCAAGATTACGTCCGCCCCGCGGTGAAGACAAGGACCTACGATAGATACTCGTTCATCGCTTTCCGCCGCTTGTGCGCGGCGCTCGGCGGCGCGGAGTTGGGCGCGATGACGGCGCTTAAATTGCAACGCTTCATCACCGGTTTGTCGGAAAACGGCAACATGAAAACGGGCGAGGGACTTTCCGCAAACTCCGTCAATTGCGTTATCAGCGTTTTGCAAGCATCTTTACGAACGGCGGAGGAAACGGGGCTCGTAAGCGGCGTCGCGGCGATAAGGCTGAAACGCCCGAAACTCAGCGAAAAGCGCGTGGAGTGCTTTTCTGTTGCCGAGCAAAAGAAAATAGAACGCGCCGTCCTTAGCGGTAAAAAAGATAAACTGTACGGGATATTGCTGTGCTTGTACAGCGGTTTGCGGATAGGGGAATTGCTGGCGCTCACATGGCGCGATATCGACCTAGTAAAAGGCGTAATGTCCGTGTCGAAAAGCTGCTACGACTACGGCGGCGGACAAGGGCGCACCCGTATCATCGACAGCCCCAAAACCGCCTGCTCGCGGCGCGTTATCCCGCTCCCGAAACAAATACTACCGCTACTCAAAGCGTGGAAAAAGCGTTCCTCATGCGAATACCTCGTCGCGGACGGCACAAAGCCCGTGTTCGTGCGCTCCTATCAAAGGACGTTCGAGTTGTTGCTCAAAAAATTGGAGATACCCCACAAAGGCTTCCATTCCCTGCGCCACACCTTCGCCACCCGCGCTTTGGAGTGCGGCATGGACGTAAAAACGCTTTCGGAGATATTGGGTCACAAAAACCCGACCGTGACCCTGAACCGCTATGCCCACTCGCTCATGGAGCATAAGGCGGATATGATGAACAGGCTCGGAAAACTCCTACAATAAATCGAAGGGATGTACATGAATTACCATATTCAATGAACATTTTTAGACGGGAAAGCTCATGAAATATCCCGTCCATGAACATTTAAGGAAACAACTCATATGAAAAATGCCCAATTATATTGCTATTTCTTGTGTGTTCTGTTATAATATAGAAAAAGAACGTACATTGAATATGGTATTCGATGAACATTTTCGGATATTAGTTGTACATGGAATTAACGACAAAGTTCACAGAGGTCAG
>CALVJA010000017.1 GCA_944331875.1 uncultured Clostridia bacterium
GGCTGGATCACCTCCTTTTTAAGGAGCAGGAAACTGCGACCTAAGTCGAGGCTTGCATACGCAAGTCGCACTAACGGATCATGCCGAGTGCCTAAATTCTCGCTTCTTAACAATCTGTTTGACTTGGGGATTGATTTCTTTGCCGAAAAGAGGTGAAGAAAAAGCCTGAGAGGAACCTATAAGCCTAGTAATGAAAAGGAGTTCATTCGTTCGAATGAACTTTTTTTCATAAGGTGAGATATTATTTCGGCAAAGAAATCAATACCACCGCTTTACCGCGTCTTTCGGGCTCTTTTGCGTGAAATCTCCGACCCCTGTTTGGAGACCAAACAGGGGCGGCTCGGTCGAGTATGCTATACACTTCCCTCGCCGTTTCGCGCAAAATAGCTCCGAAATCCACGGCAAATCGGTGCCATACACGTTATTCATGGCGACAAGATACATAGTGAACTAAACACGCTCAACATGGCGACAAGATACACAGTAGACTGTATTCTCCTTTCACGGAAAACACTAGTACAGACGGACTGCTGTTCATGGCGGTTGCAATGCGGTCTTTAGATTGAAGTCCCACCCGCCCTCGGCGCCGTCGGAACCTTTTGGCTCGAGGTGCTTATAAGGTTTCATCGAAGTAAAGCAGTTAAAGAGACACGAAACTATAAAATTAACATCAAATAGCGCTTGCACCTCAATCTTACGCTTCCCGGCGCCTTTTTCGCCGAAAGAAATTCCTTTAGTACTTGGTTGAATTTCTTTCGGCGAGTCACCGCGCAAGCGCGGTGTTTGTATGTATGCGGTCTTTAGATTGAAGTCCCGCCCCATATGAATGTATAGGGACATGGTCGTTCTTTGCTTTATATGGTAGTAGCGCTTTTGTGTTTGCTGTTTGTTGTGCCTTGAATCGAAAGTCTTTTTTAGTGTTTAGTGGATGAATATGTGGATAACTTCGGTTTCGCACATAGCTTTTCCATTTCCCGTAATGCCCAAAGCACATTGTTCCTTTAATAGCATATTCCCAAGCCATTTCAACGGGGGAGGCGCGCGAAGCTAAAGCGAAGCATTCTATCGCCGGGGGTGGAGCGAATGCTTAAACCCCCTCCGATTACATGGCTTGGGCAGTTCAAAGTTTGTTTTCATTTTCGCTTGTAAAAGTATTCTTCATGAAGGAAAAATACACAGTGAACGGAAAGCATCATGCGTAGGAGACTCTTTAATGAAAAAATCAAACAAGAAAGCCTATACTACGTCCACAGCCGTAGATTTTCGGGTGATTTAATGCGACAAAAGAATATTAGGAAGTCCCGTGGCGGTGAAGAAAAAATTTTGGCATAAGGCGGCTGTGGATTTTTTGTCGCGGGGAAGGAAAACGGCGACGTTAATACCCGTAGGGTCTTAACTAGACGTTTTCCAAACCCGCGGCGGAAAAGACGCGCCGCATTATGTCAAAATTTTTGATGAGCCGACACAAAAAGGAAAAGAACCGAAAAGATACGGGGATCAAGGAGAATAGTTGTTTTATGGTTTTTCAATCTAATGACCGAAACAAAAGTCGTGAACTATTATTTGTATATGTGTACTGTTCCTTTTGCGCCATAAACGCTAATGACACAATAACTGCTTGTCAAATCAAATTTACTAGATGAGCTTTCTTTGCTTAACTGAAACGAGTACTGACCTTCTCCGTCATAGTTAAGCTCAATATTAGTGCTTATCATTCCGTTATGCCATCCTTGCGCCATGACGGTACAAAATATTGAAACACCATTAAATTGATAATCTCCCGTCCGGTTGATACGAACATTACCGACACATGAAAGTACATTTTGCGACGCACCGAGCCGCAAAAAAAGCGGACCGAAGTCCGCTTCTTCTGTTTAGGAAAGGGTTCTAGTTTCTCGAGTTTATCGCGGTGACGGCTTTTTTGAATATCACCATCGCGCCCGCGCCCAGGCAGAACGCACCGGCGGCGATATATATCTCGGAACCGACGCTCGCGGCGTAGGCTACTATGAGGAGTATGCCCGCCACCAATGAGAATAGGATCATAAGACCTATTATCACTTTCCTGAGGGTTACCTTGCCGCCCGTAAGCGCGCTCCAGTTGATTATCAGGAAGAAAACCGCATAGAGTATGAGGGCGATACCGAGTATCAGTACGGCGTATTGCGAAAGCAGGGCGGCGAGGATTATCAATAAAACGCCGACGACTATCTCGCATATTGCGACGATGTAGGACTGTTTGTCGGCTATTGCATTGATAAGCTCCAATACGCCTAGAGTCAGCAGCGCCGCGCCGAAAACGATCAGAGCGAGTCTGACGACCGACATCGACCTTTCCGCGACGAGAATGGTTCCCAAAATGACCAGCGCCAACGCAGCCATTACGGATTCGCTGCGGGTATTGACGGTCCTTGCTTTGCTTTTTGCCATAAACCAACCTCCGTTTGAACAAATTATTTATTGTTATTATACAATCGTTTTTTCTAAAATACAAGCGTTGCGCCTAATTTCGAAGGGGCGCGGCAAAAAAATCGGCAAGGTACCGCACTCCTTATTTTCCCTCCGCGCCGAAAAATGGGCATTGACAATTTTTTATGCGGGAGATATGCTATAAATATAAAAACGAAGGAGGAAACCATGCGTATAATCACCGTATCGAGAGAGTTTGCAAGCGGCGGCAGAGAGCTCGGCAAAAGGCTCGCCGAAACCCTGGGGTTCCAGTATTACGATTCCGAGATAATCAACGAGATCGTCAGGCACACCGACTACGACGCCGGGTTTATAGACAAAGTTTCCGACGGCGAAGTCAGCTTCAATTTCCACTACGGCAGAAGCTTCGGCTTCACGGTGAATCAGCCCGCGATAGACGTCCTGGCGGCGCAGCACAAGGTCATATCCGCGTTGAGCGAAAAACGCGACTGCGTTATTGTAGGTCGTATGGGCGATATTATATTAGAAAAGAAGGATCCGCTGAAAATTTTCGTGTATTCCGACGCGGCGCACAAAATAGCGCGCTGCCGCGAGAGGGGCGAGCTGCACCCGGACGCAACGGACAGGCAGATACTCAGAAAATGCCGCCAGATCGATTCGGGGCGCAGAAGGACGCACGATACGTTCGCGCCGATACGCTGGGGCGACAGACGCGGATACAACCTCATGATAAACACCGCAGGCGTCGATATCGCGGACATAGTTCCGGGTATAGCGGCGTACGCGGAGGGATTTTTCAAAAACTCCTCGGGCTCGTGACGGGCGCGTAACACCCCGGCGGCGGGAAGGAAAAGGAGACGCATCCGCGAAAGTTAGCGGCCGTTCGGCGCCGCGCCGTTTGTGGTATAATATCCGCAATAAACATTCGGACGGGTAAAATGGCTAAATTAAACTTCAATAAAAGGAAATACGGAAAGTTCGCCACCTGTTTCAACAAGATCGTCGGTCTGTTTTCCAAAAAGGCGAGTTTCGAATTTCTTGCGGACAAACCGTCGGAGCCCTGCATAATCGTTTGCAACCATACCGCTCTCCAGGCGCCGTTCGCTTTCGAACTGTATTACGGCGACAAACTCAATTTCTGGACGAACGCGAAATTGAACACATACAAAAACGGCATAGATCATTTCAGGACCGTGCTCGCGAAGATAACGAAGTACGGTTTTCTGATGCCTCTCGCTTATGTCGTCATGCCGATAATAAATCTGTATTTCAGGAGCTACCAGACGATCCCCGCGTGGCACGATATGCGCGTAAAGGAGACGTATGCCGCGACGGTAAATTCGCTCGCCGACGGCTGCAAGGTGATGATAAACCCCGAGACCAAAGACACGCCATTGAATAAATACATCAAAAAATTCCAAAGAGGATTCGCGTATTCGGCATATTATTGGTACAAGGAAACGGGAAAATGCCTTAAATTTTATCCCTCGTACTGCGACGCGAAGACCAGACGCGTAGTCATGGGCGAACCCACCGTTTTCGATCCCGAGGCGCCTTTGAAACAGGAAGCGGAGCGCATAACGGTATATCTGGAGGAACAGACGACCGCGCTCGGCGAGTACCTCGAAAAGGAGATCGCCGCCGAAAAAGAGGCGAAGGAAAAAGATACCGCCGCGAAACGCTGAACGCCGTTTCCGGGCACTTAAAAAAAATAAAGCCGGCACTAGATAGCGCCGGCTTTTTCGCTTTAATTTGAACCGAAAACTTTACCTATGATATAAAGGCTCAGCCCCGGCATGAATTTCGCGAGAGGGTACAGTAGATAATACGGCGCCGTGGCGATGAGTTTTTCCGCTTTCAAGCATTTGCGGCTTAACGCGCGCGCCATTTTCCGCGCCGCCGCATCCGGCGTAAGTTTTCCCGTCGCCGATTTGCCGCCCGTCTCGTCTATGAATTTGTCCGCACCGGCGACGGACCCGGAGTATCTGCCGGAGTCCACCGTAATTTTGGTGCGGTGTTTCGCAAAATCGGTTTTGACCGCGGCGACGTAAAGCGCGCTCACTTGAATGCCTACGGGCTCGAGTTCCAGCCGCATACCGAATGCGAGCGCGCCGAGCGCCGCTTTTGTCGCGGCGTACATCGTGCGGTAGGGCATCGGGATGATGCTTCCCACCGAACACACATAGCCTATCTTCGCGCCGGAGGACATATAGGGTAGTATAGCCCTCGTCAGCCACACGGCGCCCAGAAAGTTTACGTTCGTGATTTTTTCGATTTCGGTAACCGGAATATGCTCTAGGGGACCCGATTGTCCGTATCCTGCGTTGTTTATCAGAATGTCGACTTTACCGAATCTTTTGCCGATATCCTCCGCCGCCGCCTCTACCGCGGCGCGGTCGGATATGTCTACGGCGTAATCGAAAGGGGAATCCGGCGCATGACGCGAAAGATTTATCACGGTGTTTCCCGCCTCGGTATAAAGGCGCCTGAGCTTTTCCCCTATGCCGCTCGTGGCTCCGGTAATGACGATGACGTTGTCTTTCGGAAGTTTCATTCCTCGCTCCTTATTGTGATAGTTACTGTGGTTTCGTAGGGGTAATATCCTTCAGAGGCGGACGTAAACACCAGCGTGTATTCGCCGCTCGAAAGCACGTCGTCTTCCGCTTCCGCGATAAAAGCCCAGCCCGCGGGGAGGTATTTTTCGGTAAATTCCGATATGGTCGTCCCGTCGCTTATCCCCGAATATTCGCGGAGTACGGGGGCGAAATCGGGCGCGTTGTCACCCGTTTGGTATTCGAGCGGGGGCACTATCTCCAGCCGCGAATAGCCGCACTTGGAGCACACCACATATTGGCGCCCCTCCGACGTGTAGGTGGGAAGGCGGTTTGAATCGCTCTCCGCGGGCACGAAATCGTGCTCGCAGGGGGTCTCATGTCCGTCATCCGCGCCGAGGTCGCCTTCGCCGTTTGCGCACGCGGCCGCGACAAGTAACAACGCCGCCGAAGCGATAAGTACCGCGAGGTACAGGATAAGCGTTCGGAAACGTTTTTTCATGGATATATTTTATAGTTTCGGACGCGGTTTGTCAACAACGGGGCGCGCGCGGGTAAACTCGGCGCCGCGGCGGCAAAACGGCAGGAAGAAAATTTCCGGAATTTGCGCGCTCGGCACGTTTATATAATGTATTTTTATATATTTCTTTACTTGCGGGCGCGTGAAATTTATGTTAATATAGGTGGCATGAAAAAGGAAAACGCAAAAAGAGATTTTGTACAGATCGAAAAAGAAATGCTCGAGTTCTGGGAAAAGAACGCCTGCTTCGATAAGCTCGTCGAAAAGAACAAAAACGGCGAGCGTTTCCGTTTCCTGGACGGTCCGATAACCGCCAATAACCCCATGGGCATCCACCATGCGTGGGGCAGGACGATGAAGGATATGTATATCCGCTACAACGCCATGCTCGGAAAATCGTGCCAGTACCAAAACGGCTTCGACTCCCAGGGGCTTTGGGTCGAGGTCGAGACCGAAAAAGATCTAGGCATCGAAGTCAAATCCGATATCGTGCGCTACGGCATCGATAAATTCACCGAAAAGTGCATGGAGCGCGTCAAAAAGTTTGCGGGCATCATCACCGAGCAATCCAAACGCCTCGGACAGTGGATGGACTGGGATCACAGCTATTTCACCAATACCGACCTAAACATCACGTCGATATGGCATTTTCTGAAGGTATGCGCGGAGCGCGGCTGGATCAAAAGATCGCACCGCCCGATGCCGTGGTGCCCGCGCTGCGGGACCAGCCTGTCCGATCACGAAATGAGCGGCTCTTATTCGGAAACGGAGCATCTTTCGATATTCGCGAAGCTGCCGATAAAGGGAACGACCGACAAAATAGTGCTTTGGACGACTACCCCGTGGACGCTTACCGCGAACGCCGCGCTCGCGGTAAATCCCGAAATAGATTATGTCAGAGTCAAGGTCAAATCGGATGATTGTGCGCTCATCGTCGGCAAAAACGCTCTCGGCAAGCTGAAGGGCGATATAGAAGAAGTCGGAGAACCGTTCAAGGGCGCCGAGCTCGTCGGCAAAGAATACGAGACCTGTTTCCCCGAATTCGAAGTGCAGGGATTCGCGCACAAGATATACCCGTGGGAGGACGTTGACGCGACGGAGGGTACGGGAGTCGTCCATATCGCCCCGGGTTGCGGCGCGGAGGACTTCGAACTGGGTAAAAAACACTCCATTCCCGCGATATGCCCGATAGACGACGAGGGCGTCATCACCGACGGCTTCGGCATATTCACCGGTCAGAAGACCACAGAGCTCGTGGAGGACGTCGTCAAGGCGCTGGAAAAACAGGGCAAGCTGTACAAAACTGAAATGTACAAGCACTCCTATCCGCACTGCTGGCGGTGCAAGACTCCGGTCGTGTTCAAGCTGGTGGACGAGTGGAACATCGACACGTCCGAGATCCGTCCGCTGATGATAGAGGCGGCGAAAACCGTAAAATGGGAACCCGAATATGCGGGAAAGAGGATGCTGGACTGGCTGAACAACATGGGCGACTGGAACATAAGCCGCAAGCGTTTCTACGGACTGCCGCTACCGTTCTATGTCTGCAAAAAGTGCGGACACGTCACCGTCATCGGAAGCAAGGAAGAGCTTCTGGAGCGCAGCGAGCATCATTCCCTCGAGGGCGTGCCTCACCTGCATAAGCCTTATATAGATACGATAAAGATACATTGCGAAAAATGCGGCGAGCTCACCGAAAGGATACCGGAGGTAGGCGACTGCTGGCTGGACGCGGGCATAACGCCGTTCTCGACGAAAAAATATTTCGAGGACAGGGAATATTTCAACAATAACTTCCCCTCCGACCTCGTCATCGAGATGAAGGAGCAGATAAGACTGTGGTTCTATTCTCTCTTGTTCATGTCCGTGACGCTTACGGGAAAGGCGCCGTACAAACAGGTCGTGGCGCATTCGAGCGTTATAAAAGAGGACGGCGGAAAGTTTTCGAAGACGGGGTATATGATCCGTTTCGACGAGGCTGCCGAGAAGATGGGCGCGGATACGGTCAGATACCTGTTCATGTCCAATCCCATCGCCTCCGACGTGCGTTTCGGATACTCGCTTGCCGACGAGGCGAGAAGGAAACTTTTGGGTTTCTGGAACATATACGTGTTCTTCAACCTGTACGCCTCCATCGATGACCCCGATATCGCTTCGTACAAGATCGATTACAAGTCGCTGAAGCATTCCGACAAGTGGCTCCTGCAAAGGACCAACGAATTCATACGCTTCGCCAAGGGCGCGATGAACGAGTTCCGTCACCCCGCGCTCGTCAAGGAGTTCGAAGTGTTCGTCGACGACGTTTCCAACTGGTATATCCGCATAAACCGCAAAAGGTTCTGGAAATCCACCGACAGGGCGGATCAGATGAACGCGTACGCATCGCTGTATTTTGCGATAAAATCGACCCTCGGCATAATGGCGCCGATCACGCCGTTCCTGACCGATTATATTTATCAAAACACCGTGCGCGAGATAGAACCCGGCGCGCCCGAATCGGTGCACCTGAGCGATTACCCCGTGCCCATGGATATCCCCGAGGACAAAAAGGTGCTGGATGAGACCGAGGTCGCAAGGCGCATCATCACGCTGGCGCAGCGCATGAGGAACGAAGCGCAGATAAAAGTCAAACAGCCGCTCAGGAACCTGTACGTCACAGCGCCCGAGGCTGTCGTAAAGAGCGCGGCGCCTCTCACCGACGTCATAAAGGACGAATTGAATATAAAGGAGTTGACATTTACCTCGGACGAGTCGCTGTATAACGACGTGTACTTTACGGTAAACTTCAGAGTCGCGGGTGCGAGACTGAAGGGCGAGGCGCAGCGGTTGAAAGGAATTGTCGACGCTTTGGATACCGAAGGGCACCTGGCGGTTTCCCGAATGCTCGAAAACGGCAGTTTCGACGTCGGAGATTTCAAAGGTCTCGGCGCCGATATGCTGGACAGGCATTTCCGTCCGAAAGATAATTTCATCGTTTCCGCAGACGGCGACATCACTTTGGCGCTCGATGTTTCGATGGACTCCGACCTTGCCAAGGAGGGATTCGTCCGCGAGCTTATAAGGCTCATACAGGTCATGAGAAAGGACGCGGGGTTTGCGGTCGAGCAAAGGATATGCGCTTATATCCACAGCGCCGACGAATTCGCCGCCGAAGCTATCGGAGAGTATCGCGACAGAATAGCTTCCGATATCCTTGCAAGCCGCATGGGCGAAGTAGACGAGCCCGAGGCGGAGGCGAAGTTAAGTATACAGGGTTCCGAAGTCGAAGTAAAACTTTCGCCGAACGATAAATAAAAAAATCAGCTTTAGTGATGAATGATATTTTGACCTATATGTCAAAGTATTATGCATGTTCCTTGCGTAATATTTTGATTATATGGGTCAATGTTTTATTTTCAGCCCAATGGGCTGAAAGTTACCTCAACTTCTTCCGCAGGAAGAAATATCACTTGATGAAGTCAAATATCACTCTGCGAAGCAGAATATCACTTTGCGAAGCAAAATATAACTCTAATGTTTAAGTGATATTTTGACCCTGCGGGTCAAAGTGATATGCACGTTCCGTGCGTGAGATTTTGCCCCGGTGGGGCAAAGTTATATTTTCAGCCCCGAAGGGCTGAAAGTTACCTTAACTTCTTCCAAAGGAAGAAATATCACTCTGCGAAGCAGAATATCACTTTGCGAAGCAAAATATCACTCTACTGACGAGTTATCTTTTCAGCCTAGTATTTCCGTTACGGTTTGGGGGCGCGTCGATACGCGCCCTCGCGTCGCAATATCGGAGCAGTATAATTTTCGGCGGCGCGGCAATAATCGCGGTATGAGAAGTAATTTAAATCTCGGCGACACGGCGTCCGCCATCGACAGACTGAATAAGTTAAAGGGCTATCCCCTCATCGTAAAAGTGAACAGGGGCAGAAACAAAATAGAGCGTTTGGAGGGGGAGATAGAAGCTACCTACCCGAACGTGTTCACCGTTCGCCTCGCGGACGGCGGACTTTCCAGTTTCAGCTATGCGGACGTATTGTCCAAAAACGTATTGTTTTTAAGATCGACTCCGGGAAAAAACAGATAGCGCTCAATTTCAGGCATATATTCGTATCCGCCCGAATATGTTAGGGTATAACCAAACCCAGGGGGTCATCGAATGTACGTCAAATGTGATACCGTAAAAAAACTTCAGCCCGTCCAGCTCTATGTCGATTCCGAAATGGAATTGAGGGGAGCCGAGGAGGTGATCTCCGTTCAGGCTAAAGCGCGCGTGGACTCCGTAACGCCGTCGGCGGGCGCGGCGGACGTCGCCGTGTCTTTGGATCATGCGGCGATATATCTGAACGAGGACGGTATGACCTCGGCAAAGGACGTTTCGGTCCGACAGGTCAAACTCACCGCGCCGTTTTTGAGCGAGTCAAGCCGTGTGATATGTTCGGCGGGAGTGGTTTCCACCGAATTCGTCGGCACAAAAAAACTGCGTATAAGAGTGATGTTGGAGGTGTCGGGAGTAGCTATAGATACCATTGGATTCGAAAACGCGGATGCTGCCGAAAATTTGTGCGTAAAGCGTGAGAGCTTCGGCGTGATATCCGCGGGTCCGATAAACGGCGAGTTTATCGCCGAAGGCAGCGAGACGGCGCGTGAAGCGGTAGACGAGATAGTGTTCACAGAGTCCCGCGTCAAATTCAATAATGTATCCTCGGCAACAGATATAACGCGTATAAGCGGCATCTTATATACCTATGTCAGATATATCAGCGGCGGAAAATTGTCGGGCGCCGTTCTCAGGATCCCGTTTGACGAGGAGCTTCTGACGCCGGGCGTCACGGAAGCGTCCAAGGTCTTCCCCGTCCCCGTACAGATAAACGAATCGGTCGTAGCCTCGGAAGTGGACGGCAAAACCGAATTGAAAGCGGAAGCGGCGGTAGTCGTCGGCGGGTACTACGTCAATTGCGACCGCGCGGAGGTGATATCGGACGCGTACAGCAAAAATAAGGAAATAGAAACGGAATACGCCCGGGCGGAGGTCACGGACGATGTCTGTTCGGTTTCCGAGAAGATAAAGTTTTTCGGTAGCGCGGAAACGGACGGCGCCGCCATGAGCATCGTATCGTTGGGCGCACCCGCGATATGCGCTCTCGGGGTGACGGGCGGCGATCCGCTGGTGATAGAGGGAGTGGTCGGCGCCGAAGTCATATCGGAGGACGGCGATGGAAGAGCCGTCAGAAATTTCGTCGAAGTGCCTTTCAGAACGGAGACCTCGCTCGACACGGCCTGTCCCTACAACGTATCCGTCACCGCGTCGGTAGAGGACTACTCGGCAAGACTCAGGCAGGGAGGCAGTCTGGAGATATCCGGGGAGATCGAAGCTGTCGTTTATTCGGAAACGGTCCGCGAGGTCAGATATCTTGCCTCCGCCAAGGAAACTCGGGATAAAACCCCGGACGACGAACTCGTCATCAGCTTATATGTGGCGGGCGAAGGGGAAAGCCTTTTCGACGTCGCGAAGGCGTTGAATTCCGACGAAGACGAGCTGAGAGCCATGAACCCCGCGCTCGAGGAACCGCTGGAAGCGGGCGCGAGAATACTGTTCTACAGAATGTGAACTTTGCGTTTCATTCGGGTCCGCCTTCGGGCGGACTTTTTTTGTTGACAAAAAATGGGCGGGGCGTATTGATTTATATTTTTTTTTATTATATAATTGAAACATGGAAGGCGAGCGCATTCGCACGGTTTGCAGAGGTTGGGCTAAAATAAACCTGACATTGAATATCACGGGGACAAAAAACGGGCTTCATACCCTGGAAAGCGTATTGACGCGCGTTCCGCTGTACGACGAGGTCCGGGTAGAGTTTGCCGAGGACGACCAAGTCGAGTATTCCGACGGAGCCGTTTACGAACGCGACAACGTCATACGCGCGATGGAAGCGGTCAGAAGAGTGCTTAACTCGGAGCGGCGCTTCCGGGCAAAAGTCAAGAGGAACATCCCCTCGGGAAAGGGGCTCGGCGCATCGAGCGCCGCGGCGGCTGCCGCCGCCGTCGGCGCGGCGTATCTTTTGGGCGGCGAAGCGGGGGAGGCGCTCGGCGCCTCGGGCGCGGACTCAGCGTTCCAGGCTTCCGACTGCTTGACGGCGCTCGTTTCGGGCACGGGAGACGTCGTCGAAAAGGCGGAGCTCAAGCAAAAAATTTACGTCGCGTTCTGCTCGTATCCCACTCGGTCGGAGTCCGAAAAAGTGTTCGCCGCGTACGACGTTACGGGCGGCGCCGGCGGCAGTACGGAAGCGTTTTTCGAGGATCTCGTGCCCTTCAACGCGTTGGAGGCGGCGGCAGTTTCGATAACGCCGGAGATACTCGAGGGAAGGCGCGCGCTGACTTTAGCCGGCTACGACCGCGTCGTTATGACGGGTTCGGGCGCGGGATATATCGGTTACACATTGGATCCCGAGGAGCACCGCACAAACTACGAAAGACTTTCCCTAATCGCCTCGGAGAAGGGACTCGAAATATACGATTTTCAAACGGAGAACATATGACCGAGAAAAAAACGAAAAAAGTCAGACCGGCAAACGAACTCGATTACCCCGTTTATCTTTTTAACGAGGGCACGAATTCGGACGCATTCAGGCTGATGCGCCCCACTCCTACGGGCGACGGCGTATGGCGTTTCAGAGTATGGGCGCCGAACGCGAGGAGCGTGTCCGTCGTCGGAAACTTCAACGGCTGGGACAGAGCCGCCGACCCGATGCGCCCGATAGGCGGCGGCATATGGGAAACTTCGGTCGGCGGACTGAACACCTACGATATATATAAGTTCAGCGTGGCGGGCGCGGACGGAGAGATACACTTGAAAGCCGATCCGTATTGTCCGCACACCGAAACACCCCCGGGCAACGCTTCGAAGCTGTTCGACATAGAGGGATTTAAGTGGACCGACAGCGCGTATCTGGAAGCCCAAAACGGCAAAAACCGCGCCGAAGAGCCGATGAACATATACGAAGTTCATCTGGGCTCGTGGTCCAGGCACGAGGACGGAAATCCGCTGTCGTACCGCGATCTCGCGGACAGGCTGGTGGGGTATGTGAAGGACATGGGCTACACCCACGTAGAGCTCATGCCGGTGACGGAACATCCGCTGGAGATGAGCTGGGGGTACCAGGTCGGGGATTTCTATGCGCCGACGTCGCGCTTCGGGACCCCGCACGATTTTATGTACCTCGTGGATCGTTTCCATGCGGAGGGAATAGGGGTCATTTTGGACCTGGTGCTGTCGCACTTCCCGAAGGACGAATTCGGTCTGTGCCGTTTCGACGGCTCCGCGGCGTACGAATACGACGATCCGCTGAAAGCGGAGCACAAAACGTGGGGCACGATGGTGTTCGATTACGGCAAGGGCGCCGTCAGGTCGTTTCTTATCTCCTGCGCGGTGTATTGGATCGAATATTACCACATCGACGGGCTGAGGCTCGACGCTGTGGCGAGTATGCTGTACCTGGATTACGACCGCCGCGGCGGCGAATGGCGCCCCAACAAATACGGCGGAAATTATAATCTCGAGGCGATATCGTTTTTGCAGGAGATGAACAAAACGGTGCTGACGCGTTTCCCGCGCGCTTTCACGGTGGCGGAGGAATCCACGGCGTTCCCGATGGTCACGATGCCGCCGTCGATGGGCGGACTCGGTTTCAACTTCAAGTGGAACATGGGCTGGATGAACGACATCCTCGACTATATCAAGACCGACCCGTTCTTCCGTAAAGGCAACCACAACAAACTGACGTTCGGGATATCCTATGCGTTCAGCGAAAATTATATACTCCCGTTCTCGCACGACGAAGTGGTGCACGGAAAGTGTTCCATGCTTTCCAAGCTCCCCGGCGATTACAAGGCGAAATTCGCGGCTTTGAAAGCGCTTTACGCCTATCAGTACGCGCACCCCGGCAAAAAGCTCAACTTCATGGGCAACGAGATAGCGCAGTTCATCGAATGGAATTTCGAGCGCCCGCTGGATTGGTTTTTGTTGGACTACGAGTCGCACCGGGGCGTTCACGATTTCGTGCGTAAACTGAACGAATACTACAAAAAAACGACTGCGCTGTACGAATTGGATTCGACATACGACGGATTCAAGTGGATAGTCGTGGACGACAACGTCCAAAACGTCGTGGCGTTCTACCGCGAGGCAAAAAACGGAAAACGCGTAGTCGCCATAATAAACTTTTCGTCGGTGACCAGAAAAGGTTACAACTTCGGCGTTCCCGACAAGGGGACGTATCACGTCGTCATCGACAGCAACGCGAAGGAATTCGGCGGCGAATCGGCGGCGAAAAAAAGCTACCGCACCCGTCTCAAACCCTCGCACGGGTTCAAACAAAGCCTCACCCTCGACCTCGAGGGGAACACGGCGCTGTATCTGGAAATATAGGGCGGCTGATACCGACCCCACACACATAGACACATAAAAGGAGGACAGTCCAATGCGAGTAAAGAAGGAATGCGTGGCAATGCTCCTGGCGGGAGGACAGGGCACAAGGCTCGGAGTCCTGACCCAAAAGGTCGCAAAACCCGCCGTACCCTTCGGCGGCAAGTACAGGATCATCGATTTTACCCTTTCCAACACGATAAATTCGGGTATCGACACGATCGGCATCCTGACGCAGTACCAGCCGTTCGACCTGAACCAGTACATAGGAAACGGGCAGCCGTGGGACCTGGACAGGCTGGAGGGAGGCGCTTTCGTGCTTCCGCCTTATCAAAAGGCAAAATCGGGCGAATGGTACAAGGGAACGGCGAACGCGATATATCAGAACATCGATTTCGTGGACCGCTACGACGCCGATTACGTTTTGATACTTTCCGGCGACCATATCTACAAGATGGACTATTCGGAAATGCTCAGCCACCACATCGAAAAGGGCGCCGCCTGCACGATAGCGGTGTTGAACGTTCCGATAGAGGAAGCGTCGCGATTCGGTATAATGAACGCGAAAGAGGACGGTCAGATCTACGAATTCGAGGAAAAGCCGAAACACCCCAAATCCACGAAGGCGAGCATGGGTATATACATTTTCACCTGGGCGAAGCTCAAGGAATACCTCATCGCGGACGAGCAGGACAAAAATTCCCACAACGACTTCGGTAAAAACATCATCCCGAATATGTTGAAAGCGGGCGAGAAGATGTATACCTACGACTTCAAGGGATATTGGAAGGACGTCGGCACGATATCGTCGCTTTGGGAAGCCAATATGGACGTTTTGAACCCCGGTTCCGGCATAGATCTGGACGATCCCGACTGGAAGATATACGCCAGGAACATGGCGGAGCCGCCGCATTACGTCGGCGAACACGCGTCGATATCGAATTCGGTCGTGACCGAAGGATGCGAAGTGGACGGCGAGATAGTCAATTCCATCATATTCCGCGGCGCGCATATCGAACGAGGTACCGTGATACACGATTCCATAGTGATGCCGGAGGCGATCATAAAAGCGGGAGCCGTGGTGGAACACGCGATAATCGGTTGGGAAGCCGTCGTATCCGAGGGAGCGAGAGTCGGTAAAAAGCAGACCGCGGCGGTAAACGGCGAATGGAAGATAGCGGTAGTCGCGCCCGAGTCGGTGATACGCGCGGGAAGTGTCGTGGCTGCCGGAGAAATGACCACGGAGGAGGGCAAATAGAATGAACACTAAAATGGTAGGCATACTTTTTGCGTCTGCAAACGAATCGAAGCTGAACGAACTGACCATACACCGCACGACCGCGTCGCTGCCGTTCGCGGGAAGGTACAGGCTTATCGATTTCGCGCTGTCGTCGCTGGTCAATTCCGGAGTTACCAGGATAGGCATCATCACCAGAAACAACTATTCGTCGCTGATGGATCACATCCGGATGGGCAGGGACTGGGACTTGAACCGCAAAAACAGCGGTATAGCGGTATTCCCGCCCTTTGTGCTGAACACCTCGCGGGAGGTCTACAAAGGTAAGATCGAGGCGCTGTATACCGTGCTCGATTATCTGAAAAAAGCGCCCGAGGACTATGTGTGCATCGCCAACTGCAACGTCGCCGCGAACATAATGCTCGACGACATATTGGACGAGCACATAGAGCGCGACGCCGATCTGACGATGCTTTGCCACAAGGCCTCGGTAAACAGCTCCAAACGCGTCATAATCGAAAAGGACGCCTCGGACAAGATAACGGATCTGAGCGCCCTCGAGATCCCGTCGGACAGGGAAAGACTGGTGTCTCTGAATATCTACATAGCGAAAAAGGATTACCTTATTGCCAAAGTGGAGCAGTCATATGCCAGAGGATATGTCGATTTCGAAAAGGACATACTTTTCAAAGAGGTCGCGGGCGGCAGGTTTTATGCGCACGAAGTGGACGGATACGCGGCTATAATAGACGACGTGAAGACATACTATAACGAGAGCATGAAAGTGCTGGACACCGCGGTCAGGGAGGAACTGTTCGGCAGCTACCGCAAAATATACACCAAGGTCAAGGACTCCGTGCCCACGATGTACCTCACCGGCGCGAAAGTTTCCAACAGCCTCATCGCGGACGGCTGCGTCATAAACGGCACCGTCGAAAACAGCATCCTGTTCCGTAACGTCAAAATAGAAGAGGGCGCCGTCGTGCGCAACAGCATCATAATGGAAAACGGCATCGTGATGCGCGGCGGCAAAATATACTATACGATAACCGACAAGCAGGTGGTGATAGGCGCGGGCAGGCAGATATCCGGCTCCGACACATATCCCATCGTCATCGTCAAAAACAAGATAGTCTGATCAAGGGCTGAAGGAGGCAACATGAAAGTTTTATTTGCGGCATCGGAGGCTTCGCCGTTCATCAGAACGGGCGGACTGGGCGACGTGATAGGCGCGCTGCCGGCGGCTCTCAAAAAAAACGGAGTGGAAACGGCGGTAGTTCTGCCGCTATATTCCGACATGAATCCGGAATACCGCAACAGCCTTAAATACATAGGCAACACCACGGTGTTCCTGGGCTGGCGCAGACAGTATGCGGGCGTGTTCATGAGCCGCGTAAACGACGTCGACTACTATTTCATCGACAACGAATACTATTTCAAACGTAACGGCATCTACGGGCACTTCGACGACGGCGAAAGATTCGCGTTTTTCTCGAAGGCGGTTCTGGAAACGATGCAGGTCACCGGCTTCTATCCCGACGTTTTGCAATGTAACGACTGGCAGACGGGGCTCGCGCCGCTTTACCTGAACTGTTTTTACAGGCTGGTGGACGGGTACAAGACGATGAAGACCGTCATGACCATCCACAACATCGAATTCCAGGGCAGGATGGACAAGTACGTCATCGACAACGTCTTCGGCATACCGCGCGAGTTTTATTCGGTCGCGGAGTACAAGGGCGACGCCAATATGCTGAAAGCGGGCGTCGAGGCGGCGGACCGCGTCGTCACCGTGTCCCCGACGTATTCTAGGGAGATATTGGATCCGTATTTTGCATACGGGCTGGACGGCATTCTGAACGCCAGGAGTTTCAAACTCAGCGGCATAGTCAACGGCATAGACACCGCGTTGTACGACCCGAAGACGGATCCCGCGCTTTTCGTAAACTACGACTATCGCACTTTTTCCAAAAAAGCGGAGAACAAACACGGGCTGCAGGAGCTACTGGGGCTTCCCGTATCCGACCGCCCGCTTATCGGGATGGTGACGCGCTTAACACCCCAGAAGGGCATAGACCTTGTATTGAACGTGATACGCGAAATACTCTCTATGGATATCCAAATGGTCATTTTGGGTACCGGAGATTGGAAATACGAGAATGCATTAAGGGAGATCGGCAAGCAGTTCCCGACAAAACTCGCGACCGCGATATACTTCTCCGGCGACATCGCCAGCAAGATATACGCTGGGTCGGATATGTTCCTGATGCCCTCGAAATACGAACCGTGCGGACTGTCGCAGATGATAGCGATGCGTTACGGCTCGGTCCCCGTCGTCAGGGAAACGGGCGGGCTGAAAGACACCGTTCCCGCGTTCGATCCCACGACCGGGAAGGGGCTCGGGTTTACTTTCAAAACATACAACGCGCACGACATGCTGGGCGCGGTGCAGCGCGCGGCGGATCTTTTCCTCGACCGCGACAAGTGGGTAAAGGGCGTCGTCAAGAACGCGATGAGCGCCGATTTTTCTTGGAACAAATCGGCGGACGACTATCTTAAATTGTATAAAGGAATATAATTCGGGGCGGCGGCGCGGCGGCGCCGCGGTCCTTTAACAATAATCGGAGGATCAATGGCAGGCATCAACAAATCGGATTTTAAGCGCCTCGTCGAGCTGACGCTCGCGAAAAACTTCGGTGTCAGAGCGGACGAGGCAACTGACAACATGGCATACCGCGCCGTTTGCACGGTGGTCAAAGACATACTTACGGAAAAACGGCTCGAATACAAAAACAAAGTGCGTTCGGGCGGATACAAACAGGTCTACTATATGTCGATGGAATTTCTGCTGGGCAGGTCGCTCAAGAACCATCTGTATAATATAGGGCTTCTGAACACGGCGACGGCGGCGGTAAAGGAACTCGGTTTCGACATAGACAAACTGATGACGATAGAGCCGGACGCGGGACTCGGAAACGGCGGTCTCGGCAGGCTCGCCGCGGCGTATCTGGATTCGCTGACCTCGCTCGGCTACCCCGCAGGCGGTTTCAGCATACGTTACGATTACGGCATTTTCGAGCAAAAGATAGTGGACGGCTGGCAGATGGAAATGCCCGACAACTGGCTGACCGAGGGCGACGTGTGGCTCAACAAGCGCGACGAGGTGTTCGAGGTCAAATTCGGCGGCAGGATAGACGAACATTGGGAAAACGGCAGGCTCATCTGCGAGCAGAAAGGGCACACCACCATTTTGGCGGTGCCGTACGACATGAATATATCGGGATACGGCTCGGACGCGGTCAACGTACTCAGGCTGTGGAGCGCGAAATCGCCTGAGGAACTGGATATGAACATGTTCTCGCGCGGCGAGTACGTAAAGGCTGTCGAGGCGCAGGCGATGGCGGAGGCGATATCGAAAGTACTCTATCCCGCCGACAACCATATAGAGGGTAAATCGCTAAGGCTCAAACAACAGTACTTTTTCGTATCCGCGTCGATACAATCGATACTCGCGAAGCACTTGAAATACAACAAGGATCTGACGAATCTGTCCGAGAAGATAGCCATCCACATAAACGATACGCACCCCACGCTGTGCATTCCGGAGCTCATGCGCATACTCCTCGATGACTACGGCTGGGGCTGGGACGCGGCGTGGAAGACGGTCACCGAGGTCATCAGCTACACCAACCACACCGTCATGCAGGAGGCTTTGGAACGCTGGCCGCAAAACCTGTTCCGGACGCTTTTGCCGCGTATTTATCAAATAATAAAGGAGATAAACCAGCGTTACTGCGCCGATCTTTGGAACGTATTCCCCGGGGACTGGCAGCGGATCAGCAAAAACGCGATACTTTCCGATTCCGAGATCCGCATGGCGAACCTGTGCCTTGTCGCTTCGCACACCGTCAACGGCGTGTCCGCGCTACACAGCGACATATTGAAAAACGATGTTTTCGCGGATTATTATAAGGTGGCGCCCGAAAAATTCACCAACGTCACCAACGGCATCACGCACCGCAGGTGGCTGTGCGAAGCAAATCCGCTGCTCGCGAAGTTTATCAAAGAGCTCATCGGCGATAAATTTATCAAAAACGCGGACGAACTCGAAAAACTGCTCCCGTACCAGGGGAATAAGAGCGTTCTGGACAAACTTTTCGAGATAAAATTGAAAAACAAAGAGCGTCTCGCGGCGTATATCAAGAATACGACAGGGGTAATCGTCGATCCCGCTTCGATATTCGACGTGCAGGTCAAACGTCTGCACGAATACAAACGTCAGCTTCTGAACGCATTGCACATACTGCACCTTTATAACGAGTTGAAAGCCAACCCCTCTTTGGATATCGAACCGAGGACGTTCATATTCGGCGCCAAGGCGGCGAGCTCCTACTATATGGCGAAACTCATCATCCGCCTGATATATATGATCGGGAAGATGGTCAACGACGATCCCGCGGTGAACGGGAAGTTGAAGGTGGTGTTCCTGGAAAACTACCGCGTGAGCCTTGCGGAGATCATAATGCCGGCGAGCGAGATCTCCGAACAGATATCGACGGCGGGCAAGGAAGCCTCCGGCACCGGCAACATGAAATTCATGATAAACGGCGCTGTCACCATAGGTACGATGGACGGAGCGAACGTCGAGATACACGAAAGGGTGGGCGACGAGAATATTTTCATCTTCGGACTGCTGACGGAGGAAGTGGAAAAGCTGAAAACGCATTACAATCCCACCGCATACTATAACGGCGACCACAGGATAAAAGCCATCATCGACCTTCTCCGTAAGGGGATAGCGGGCACTTCGTTTTCGGAGATCGCCGACTCCCTTACCGTGGGAAGGGGCGGCGGCGCAGACCCGTATATGGTGCTGGCGGACTTTTCCTCATACGTCGAGGCGCAGGGCAAAGTGAACGAGGCGTACCGTGACCGCTACCGTTTCGAAAAGATGAGCCTGAACAACATCGCGCGTTCCGGATTCTTTGCCGCGGACAGGAGCGTTGAGGAATACGCACAGCGTATTTGGCGCCTCAAAAAGGTCAAATAGGGTACCCGAACCGAATAATGCTGAAATTCGATTCGCGCGACTCGCGCTTCAAAAAGCCGTTCGGCGCCGCTGCCTCGGGCGAGACGATAACCATCGTTTTTCCCGTCTCGGCGTCGCTTTCGGTCACCGGCTCCGCGCTCATCTACCGCGGCGCCGGCGACGGCAGGATAGAGCTTTACGACTTAGGCGAGGACGCGGGCTACAGGACTTTCCGCGCGGAGTTTTCGTTGAAGACCCCGGGCATATATTATTACCGCTTCGAGCTTTATCGAGGCGGCGAAACGCTGTACGCGGGAAGAGCGTCCGACGACGGCAAAGCCGTCATCGGCGAATGGCTCAAAGAATGGCAGCTGACGGTATACGACAGTAATTTCAGGACTGCGGACTGGCTGAAGGGCAGGATAATCTATCATATTTTTCCGGACCGTTTCAAGCGCGTCGAGGACGGGAAGCGCCCCGCATACGGCAGATTCAAAATCTGGGGCGATGAACTTACGATCTTCGACCCCGACGGCGTATACCGTGCAAACGACTTTTACGGCGGCAACATAAAGGGGATAATATCCAAGCTCGATTATCTGAAGTCGCTCGGCGTGGGCGCGATATATCTTTCGCCGGTGTTCGAGAGCCACTCCAACCACCGCTACGACACCGCCGATTATATGAAGATAGACCCGCTGTTCGGTACCGAAAAGGAGTTCGTGGAGCTGGTGAAAGAGGCGGAAAAGGCGGATATCGGCATAATTTTGGACGGCGTATTCAACCATACAGGCGCTGACAGCATTTATTTCAACAAATTCGGGCATTACCCCGGGCTCGGCGCGTACCAATCGAAGGAAAGCCCTTATTACGAATGGTACACGTTTACCGAGTATCCCGACAAGTACGACTGCTGGTGGGGCGTGACGGTCGTCCCGACGGTCAGAAGGGACTCCGAGTCTTTCCAGCGATTTATCGCGGGCGACGGCGGCGTTATCGAAAAGTGGACGTCCATGGGCGTCAAAGGCTGGCGGCTGGACGTCGCGGACGAACTTTCGACGCCGTTTATCGAAAAAATACGCGAAAAGGTAAAATCGATGGGCGATATCGCCCTTATAGGCGAGGTGTGGGAAGACGCGAGCACGAAGATAAGTTACGGCGAAAAGCGCAGATATCTGTTCGGCGACGAACTGGACGGCACGATGAACTACCCTTTCCGAACCGCGATATTGAACCTTTTCAAGGACAGGAACGCCACGGCTTTCGTGAATGCGGTGATGAATATCGCCGAAAATTATCCCCGGGACGCGCTGATGCAGTCCATGTCGCTTCTAGGGACGCACGACACCGTCAGGATCGTCACGGCGCTCGGAGACGACCACAATCTCAGGTCTAAATCGGAAAGACTTCTGTACCGCATGGGCAAGGACGAATATTCGCGCGCGAAACACAAATTGAAAGCCGCCTCGGCGCTTCAGTACTTTCTCCCGGGGCTCCCCACGATATATTACGGCGACGAAATAGGGATGCAGGGCTACGAAGACCCGATAAACCGCCGTCCCTTCGCCGAAGGCTTCGAGGACGAGGAGCTTCTGGCGCACTACAGATACCTCGGCGGCATACACCGGGATTTCACCGACGATTTTTCCGTTTCCGCAGCAAAGGGCAAACTGACCCTCCGCCGCGGGAGGTATACGCTTACAGTCAGTCTCACCGATTTTTCATATACTATAACACAATGATTTTTTGCGGCGGCTAATGTCGCCGCAAAAAGTGAAATAATTCCGCAGGGCGGAATTGTGATATAATGCGACCCGTCAGGTCGCATTGTGAAATAAATTGAAACTTCGCGGGCAAAGTTTCAATTTGTGAAATAAAACCCGCTAAGTGTATTAGAGAATGTTCAATCAAATAATACATCTTATCCACTCATGCTTTTGCCCGCGGATTTTGTTGCGGTCGTTAGATTGAAATTTATAGCTTATTAGGAAGTATAGTGTCGGTGAAGAAAAAATTTTGGCATAAGGCGGCAGTGGATTTTTTGTTGCGGGGAAGGAAAACGTCGACGATAATACTCGTAGAGTCTTAACTAGACGTTTTTCGAAGTCGCGGCGGAAAAGACGCGCCGCATTGTGTCAAAATTTTTGATGAGCCGACACAAAAAAATCTTGACAGAATAATTAATTTAGGATAACATATAGATATCAAAGATATTCGGGGCTTATCATGAAGAAAAGGACGCCGGAAATTATATTTATCGTTATTTTATCGATATTCACGCTCACAATGTTGACGGGATGTCCTAGCCGGGTGCTGCCGAGTCATTATTATAACACGCCCGAGTACGTTTACGTTACGTCGATGCGCGGCGACAATTTGTATCTGCACGTTCAAAGCATCTCCACACAGTTATTGAAAACTGGCGAAAAGCGGAGCTATGATTTCGAGCGCACGGAAGCGCCGTCCGAATTATATGATATACTTTCCGCCGCGGCGGATGAGGGCGTGTCTTACGAGATGTACGGCGACAGGATATTGATGACGGATACAAACCTAAACGCCAATGCGGTGATAATGTGCTATCAAGTTACGGAGAACGCCACTCGGCATATCCCGGTGCGCGCCGACGACGGCACTTTGACCTATACGAACTACAGCGGTAACGTATATCACTATACCGCATACAATATGGGAATGTGGCTCGGGAACGCTTTCATAATGGCGCCGTGGCACTTGACGGATATCGAAGCGGGGGAGTCCGAAAGCTTTGCCGAATTCGTCATACCCGACCTTCGGGAAAACGTATCGTATCCCGCCGAGGGCGATATAGAGGAGTGGGCGGAGTTTTACCGCTTCAACGGCTACACGACGGAGATCAACGGCAATATCCTAGCCGTGACCGATCCGGATCCCGGCACTCTTTCCGCCGCGGTATACGGCGAACGCAACCTCACCCGCCCCGACAAAATAGAATTTACGGTGACGTTCGGGCGTGGAAGCGTAGTTTTTTGTGGCAGTTAAGCTGCCACAAAAAACGTGAAATAATTTTGCGAAGCAAAATTATTTCACGTTTTTTCGGCGGCATTCGCCGCCGAAAAAAGCTCATTCGTCTTTGAACACGAAGGAAGATTCGCGGTTCAGCTTTGCCTTAGCCATGTCGCGCAGCACGAATTTTTGTATTTTGCCCGAAGCGGTCATCGGCATCTGATCGATGAACTCGACATAGGAGGGCACTTTGTGGCGCGCCATGTTGTTGGCGACGTAAGTCTGGATGTCCTTTTCGGTGACGGTGCTCCCCGCGCGTTTGATGACGAACGCATACGCTTCCTCGCCGTATTTTTCGGAGGGGACCGCGACTATCTGCACGTCCACGACGTCGGGATGGGTGTAGATGAAGTCCTCGATCTCTTTGGGGAAGATGTTCTCGCCGCCGCGGATTATCATGTCCTTGATCCTGCCGGTGATCTTGTAATATCCGTCGCCGTCGCGTATGGCGAGGTCGCCGGTGTGCAGCCAGCCGTCCTTGTCGATGGCTGCGGCGGTGGCTTCGGGCATCTTGTAATAGCCCTTCATCACGTTGTAGCCCCTGACGACGAATTCGCCGGGGGTGCCGTCGGGAAGATCCTCGCCGGTGTCGGGATCGACTATCTTGGTTTCCATGAACGGGAGCTCTCTGCCGACGGTGTTGACCCGTATCTCCAAAGAATCGTCGACGGTGGTCATCGTGCAGGCGGGGCTCGCTTCGGTCTGTCCGTAGGTGATGGTGATCTCGGGCATATGCATCTTGTCTATGACGTCGCGCATGACCTTTACGGGGCAGGGGGAACCCGCCATTATGCCCGTACGCAGGCTGGAAAAGTCGTATTTGGAGAAGTCGCGGTGTTCGAGTACCCTTATGAACATCGTGGGTACGCCGTGTACCGCGGTGCACTTTTCGTATTCGACGGCGTGCATCACTTTCATCGGCGTGTACCACAGCAGCGGTACCATGGAGGCGCCGTGCGTGACCGCCGCCATTATCGCGAGAACCATACCGAAACAGTGGAAAAAGGGTACCGGAATGCAGAGTTTGTCCTTTGCGGTGAACTTCATGCAGTCGCCTATGGCTTTGCCGTTGTTGACGATGTTGTTATGGGTGAGCATGACTCCCTTGGGGAAGCCCGTCGTACCCGAGGTGTATTGCATGTTGACTACTTCGTCGGGCTCGACGGAGTGTTTGACCGCATTGTACTCCTCGTTGCTGATCAAAACGCCGAAATAGGGGATCTGCGACCAGTTGTACATTCCGTCGTACCAGTTGTCCAGCGATACGACGTATCTCAAAAAGGGCAGACGCTCGTTGTGCAGTTCGCCAGGTTTGGAAGTTTTGAGCTCGGGGCAGACCTGGTATATTATTTTCTCGCAGTCGATGTCCTTTATGCCGTCGCAGATGAACAGCGCCTTGGAATCGGAGTTCGACAACAGATACTCCAGTTCCGCTTCCTTGTAGTTGGTGTTCACCGTGACCAGCACGGCGCCGATCCTCGCGGTGGCGAAAAACAGTATCAGCCATTCGGGATAGTTCGTCGCCCAAATAGCGACGTGATCGCCTTTCTGTATGCCCATTCCGAGAAGACCCTTCGCGTATTTGTCCACTTCCTTGTTGAACTCGTAATAGGTACGTGTGTAATTGACCTCGATGTACTTGACAGCGAGTTTCGTGGGGTACTTTTTGGCGATATTGTTCAGCATATCGCCGACCGTGATGTTCATCAGCTTATCCTGTTTGTTGTCCATATATATTTCCTTATTTATTCCGTAAGCAACCATTGCCTTATCAATTCGAATATGTCCGTATTGTCTATTTCGGAAGGTATATCCATCAAAGTATTGTAATCGATCTCCTGATATTTGTCCAATACCTCGGTCATCACCGCATTGCCGTCCGCGTCCGTGACCGTCACACCCGTCCGGTCGGTAAGCTCGACGCTCCTCATTATCGCCTCGGACGAAGTCGCGTGGATATAATAACCGACGTTTGCGGAGGAGTGCGACGTTCTGGTGAACCAGCCGTTCGAGTTGTCGTAATCGAGAAGGGCGTCGTACGCATCGGCGGACGAGGCGAATTCGGGCACTTTCAGTCCGCCCGTTTCGTGGTCGGCGGTGACGATGACAACGGTCTCGCCGTTCATGTCCGCCCACTCTTTGCATGCGGAGATAGCGGCGTTGAAAGCCTGTAATTCCCCGAGCATCGCCGCCATGTCGTTATCGTGGGAGGCGGTGTCGATCTTGGAGCCCTCGACTACCAGCAAGAACCCGTCGTCCGATACCGAGGAAAGCTTCGACAAAGCGTTTCTGGTCAGCTGCGCCAAGGTATTCGCGCCGTAGTTCTGGATGTCGCCGTCTTCTAAAAGTCCGAATATTTTGTCGACTTCGCTGTCCTGTACGGCGTCCGCGATGGATTGAAAAGAGGTGCAAAGCGCGCGGTTGTCGGTAGCTATATCGTCGTACATTGCCGTCATGTACTCGTCGGTCAAGCCGAACAATACGTCCACGGGCGAAGCGACCAGCTGCGAGGCTATCGACTCGGCGTCGTTACGGGACTTCGCGTGCGTCAAAAATGCCGCGGGAGTGGCGTCCGTGACAGCCTTCGTAGCGACGACGCCGACCTTTTTCCCTTCGTCCATAGCCATTTCCGCTATGGTTTCGAGCGCCTTTCCGTCTTTGTACGCGATCCTGCCGTTATACGTTTTTACGCCGGTAGCCATTGCGGTCGCCGCCGCCGCGGAATCCGTCGCCCCTGGCGTCAGACTTCTCGTCATCACCTCGCCGGAAACGGCGAAACGCTCCATCTGCAGCCGTGCCGCAGAATAAATATTGCCCGCCGCTATGTGCTCGAAGCCCATACCGTCGCCTATCATCAATATGACGTTTTTCGCCTTGAAGCCCGATTCCGGATCGACGCCGGAATCCACGTAGTTCAGCGCGAACAGCACCGCCGCCGCGACGAGCGTTATACACACTATTACAGCGACAATGATCCATAACGTGCGTCTTTGCTTCAGATTATCTACACCTTTTGCCATAATCAATACTCCGATTCAATATCTTTCGAACACGTTCGGAACGTATTCCGGGAAAAGAGATCCTATTGGTGAAAAGGGGTACTCTTTTCCGTGTCCAAGGGCAGTTCTCAGCATTTCGGCGGGGGTCGCTTCGTAAGCGTCTCCCGAGGCTTCCGTAAGTGCCGAAAGCGTGCCGTCGTCAACTTTCAATTCATACGTCTTACCGCTGTACCCGAAGCGTGCGTTCAATGTAACTCCCCTCATGGGGAGAAGTCGTATTAGAGCCTTTAGATCCAATAGCTTCGCCATCGAATATTCCCTGCCGCCTAAGGTGAAAAGGGGTATCCGTTTTCCCGCGAGCTCCGCTATCCCGTCATAGGCGTCGTCCGTAGCGCTCATCGCCTCGACGACCTCTCCTTCTTCTATCAAAACATATGCGATAGGGGAACCGTTATCGATGATAAGGTATCCCGTACCGCAGTATTTCAAAAACATTTCGATGTGTTCGCGCTGCGCCTCGGCGGAGCGGAAAATATGCGCCGGAGTGCGCTTTGCCCACTCCGAATACACCCGGTACGTATCCGCCCACATATCCGCGTTAAGCGCTACCGCGCGCTTTGTCGGGGAGCCGCAGGGCTTAGGATAAAAACCGCCGAGCTCGTTTATCGTGACCCAGCCGAGCTTTTTATAAAAATCGTGGTTGAACGGATGGAGCATCATGAAAGGATACCCTTCTTCTCGGAGGGCGTCCTCCGCTCGGGACAGCACGTTCCGCGCAAAGCCGCGCATCCTGAAACGCGGCGCGGTCGCGACACCGGTGATGAACGGTACTTCTATGACCCGTTCGCCTATCTCCAATTCGATGATCCTGGCGTACGCCGCGGCGGCGAGCTTTTCCCCTTCGAACGCAAAGTAAGCGTGCGAAGGATCGAAACGACGGCTGAAAAAGTATTCCGCGTATTCTTCGTCCCCGGGGAAACAGGATATATGCAGTTGTTTCATTTCGTCCGAACGCATACGCCTAGATTTTATCAAATAGCGCTGCGATTGACAAGCAATTCGCTCGAATTTTTGTCCGCCGTCGGCGTTCGGCGCCCGAAAAAGAGCTTTTTCGCGTTTTTTCGGGGTAAAATCGCGAGGACGTCGGCGGCGATGCCGCCGCGCCTGCCGCCTTTATATAATAATAAATTTATAGTAAAAAACGCCGTTCGCCCTTGCAATGACCGCACCTTTTGTTATAATAGATGTGTATGATTCGCGGGCGCGCGAATTAAATAAAACAAAACGGATCCCGATGTCTATGAAAAAAAAGTGCGCGATAATACTTCTGATACTGATGGCGCTGGGGATTGCGGCGACTGTCGCCGCATGTTCTCCCGCGGTGGAGATAGCCTCCGTGGCGATCTCCGAAAATTCCGGAGAATACAAAACCAGGTACATAGTAGGCGAGGATCTCGACATCACGGGCATCGTCCTGGCCGTCACGCGCACTGACGGCGAAGTCTACGAGGTGTACGCCACGGACGTCAGACAGGATCTCGTCATTTTGAATTTCTCGACAGCCGTGCCGACGGACAGGCTGTCGGTGGTATTGGAGTACCGCGGCGTTGCTACGTCGTACGACATCAGCGTAGTCACCGAGGAAGTGGGCACGACGCGTTACGACGTCACGTTCGACTCGATGGGCGGCACCGAGGTCGAGCCGCAGAACATCGTCGAATACGGTTACGCTTCGGAACCCGAGCCCGCTCCGACGCGCGACGGCTACCGTTTCATGGGTTGGTATACCGAGAGAACTTATAATAATCAATTCAATTTCCAGACCGCGCGTATCACCGGCGATATCATGCTGTATGCCCGTTGGGCGCGCCTTTATACTATATACTTTTACTCCGACGACGGCGTGACTTTGGTCACTTCGCGCGAAGTCGAGGCGGGGGGCACTCTATCCGACATTCCCGCGGTCCCGTCCCGCGACGGGTACGACGCGGCGTGGTCCAGGAGCGTTTTCGCCAACATCAACACGGACGTCACCGTGTATGCCGTATATACGCGTCAGACTTTCGACGTAACGTTCTGCTACCGTGACGCGGACGGCAGGACGCTGAACACGCTCCGGGTATTCGAGGGCGTTGAGTACGGCACGAACCTTTGGGAAGAGGAAGCGGCGGCTATAGCCGCGATAACGGACGCGGTGCCCGATACCGTCGGCAACAGCGTTTTCACGGGGACATGGTCCAACGAAGCGTCTCTCAGGAACGTGACGTCGGATATTATCGCCGAGGCGCAGTTCGCGGCGGCAAGATATACGGTAACGTACTATTGGAATTATCCCGACGATTACGCGGGCGAAAACTTCGGCGCCGAATACGGCGAAGCGGCGGAAGTGACGTACAACACGCCTATACGCACCGCTCCCGAGGATCCCTCGCTCGAAGGTTACCGTTTCGACGGGTGGTTCACCCAGACCGGCGCCGTCACGCGCTGGGATTTCACCAACGGGCTCGTCACGCGCGATATGTCGCTGTATGCCGGATGGACGAAGCTGTACACGGTCTCCAGATACGTTCCCTCAGAGCTGTTCCCGCCCGAGGACGGGACGGTGACGACAGAGCATAACGGCAGGGAATACCGGCTTTATTCCGTATCAAGCGTCCCTTCAGGCGGTTCGGACCCCTTGGGCGAAGTTCCCGCGCTCACCGGATATACGGGCGCATGGTATTTCGTGAACGGAGACGCCGCCACTCAGTCGGGACTGACCGCGATAACCGCGGACATTTCGCTGTTCGCGGATTACGAAAAAATCGTCTATAACGTTACATTCTACGAATACGACCGCGTTACCGTTGCGGAGATTCAGCGCGTGGCTTACATGGACTACGCTTCGCCCGCCTCCGTCACTCCCTCGCGGACGGGGTATACGTTTGCGGGATGGGACTATGATTTCGAAAACACCCCCGTCACCGCGTCGATAAATATTTATCCCACATATACGGCTAACGCGTATACCGTGCGCTTCTTTGCGGACGATACGGACGCCGCATACACCGACGTCACCGTGATCTACGGCGACGTCGTCGGGCTCATAACGCCCGACAGGCGTCAGGGGTACCGTTTCGACGGCTGGCTCACCGCACGGGACGGCGTGACGGAATGGGCGGATTCTGTAGTCCTCACTGCCGAGACCTTGGCGGAGCACGGAGTTATCGCTTCCGCGGAAGACTTCGACTTCGCGCCCGACGCGGTGGTGCTCAGGCTTTATGCGGGGTGGGTAATGCAGTTTTCCGTCATATTCCTCGACGCGGAAGGCGGCGGCATAGAGGGCTCCGATCTCAGCCTGGACGCGGGCGCGTCGCTTACAGCGGACATGGCTCCGGACATCCCCGTTTCAGAAGGACACACGGGATCGTGGTATGTGGCGGACGAAGACAACCGTCCGACGGACAGGGAATATGAATTCGGCAGCCAGCTCACCGACGATCTGACGCTGATCGTCGTCTATACGATAAATACATACAGCGTCACTTTCACCATAGACTTCGTCAACTCTTCCGGCGTGACGGTGTGGAGTTACCCGGTATACGATGCTTCCGGATCGGGCGAGCCGCTTGAAATACGCGTGGCGCACGGCGCTACCATTCGCGATACCGACACCGGATTCGCGCTTCCCGCCAAGACGGACGAGCGTGTTGCGGGGCTAATAGTGACCTACGGCGGCTGGACGTCGTCGGGGGATTCGGATTTTCAGTGGCGCGACCCGAACGCGATAAACGCGTCGATAACCTCGGATACCGTGATAACGGCGGAGTGCAGTCTGAACCGCTTTACCGTAACGTGGTATGCGGACGAAGGCGGGACGATAACGCTTCACAGCGCGGAGGCGGATTTCAGAAGCTCCGTCAGCCTGCCGCCGTCTGCGGGAGAGCCTGTGCGCGAAGGCTACACGTTCTCGGGCCGCTGGACGGTGTATCCCGAGGGCGCGACTTCGTCCTCGGTCGACAGGGACATTACGTTTATACCGATATTCACAATAAACAGTTATTCGCTGCAGTTTATCGGCGAAGGCAACATAGAATATCCGCAATGGGATATGAACGGAGATTCGCTGGCGTCGCCCGTAACGCACACGTACGGCACGGTGGTCGCGTTTACCTCGATATCCGATTATCACGAGTTTGTCGCGGTGCCTAGCGAAGAGGGCGTCGACTTTTTGGGTTGGAGACAGGGCGCGGCGGGGACCCGCATATATTACGATCCCGAGCTCGGCGCATGGTATCTGCCGGGCGCAGACGGCGAGGACGAAGCCACGGGATGTTACCTCATCGTTACCGATGACGGAAACTACCTGATAGACGCGGACGGCGAAACTCTGGCGGGCTATCTGCGCACGGGCGCGTGGCGGGAGCACGCCGTACCCGTTTCGTTCGATCCCGCCTCGGGCTGGTACGCGGAGGGCATATTGTCCGGCGGCACGGGAGACCTTGCGGTAGCCGGCGCGTTCTACGAACTCGGGGATAACGCCGTATTCTATGCCGTTACCGCGGCGTCGAGCTATACCGTAACGTTCGTTACGAACATCACCGGCTACGAGATCCCGTCCGTAACGGTCACGCACAACGATACTTTGGCGGCGCCGTCCGCGGCATGGGAAAATATGGTGTTCCTGGCTTGGTATACCGACCCATCTCTCGTTTCGCGCTACGATTTTTCCGAGCCGGTGACGGACGACCTGACGCTTTATGCCGCTTGGGAGTCCGTTACGGCGGGTACGGACGGCATTCAATATATGCTGAACGAAAACGGTACGGAAGCGTATGTGACGGGTTACACGGGAGAGGAAACCGAAGTTACGGTCGCAAACTATTATAATAACGTGCCGGTCACGCAGATAGGTACCGAAGCGTTCGCGGACAAGAACGTGACCAGCGTAACGCTGCCCGATACGATAGTGTCTTTCGGTCCCGGCGCTTTCGAGAACACAGATATCACCTCTATAACGATACCGCAGCGCGTAACGACGATACCGGACAACTGCTTCCGCGACTCGGAGTTCCTGACGGAGATAGTGTTCCGCGAAGGCACGGAGATCTCCGTGATAGGCAGCTATGCGTTCGCGGGATGCGTATATTTAAGGCTTGCTTCCCTAAAGGTGCAAAACGCCTCCGGAGATATATCCTCGGTGGACAACGTTTCCTTCCCGTCCACCCTGACCGAGATACGCGAGGGCGCTTTCATGGGCGCGGCGTCTGTCAGACGCTTATACTTCCCGTCCTCCCTGCAAAGGCTGGGGAACATGGCGTTTGCCGATACGAACGCACTGATGTTTGCGGTATTCGAGCGCGCCGAACCCGCCGTGCTCGGTACGGAAGTGTTCGTCTCCGCGGCGGCGTCCTATCTCGCGTTCAGAACATACGTTCCCGACGTCGAGCGTTATTCTTCGGGCAGCGGCTGGTCGGAGCTTGCCGCTTCGGAGAGGGTATTATCGATATATAATGTCGCCGTCGACGCTTCGGGCGGCAGATGGGCATACGAATTCGATACTTCCACGACGGACAGGGTCGTACTGCTGCAATACCTGGGCGGCGAAGACGAAAACGAAACAGACGTCTCCGTGCCGGAGACCGTGACTTCCGAAAACGGCGGAGCGGTATATACCGTTCATGGGCTCGGAGCAAACGTGTTCTCGGGGATAATAACGAGCGTTTCGTTCAACAGCGACATATCCGTCGATCCGAACGCATTCGGCTCCGCCGTTTCTCTTGAAAACCTTACGTTGATCCGCCGTACCGGATACACCGTGTCCGGCGAGGCGCTGTCCTATGCGTACACCGCGTCCGACAGCCTGTACAGCCTGACGCTTGTCGACCCCGACATAACGGCGGAGAATATTTTCGGCGGCGCGCTGCCATCGAAGATAACCGTCGTGAACGTGTACGGTACGACGGACATGACTCTGCCCGAATATATGTTCGCGGATCAGACTTTCATAACGGAGGCGTATATAGGCGAACACGTCGTTTCGATAGGCGCGAACGCTTTCAGCGGCGCCGCGGGACTGAGTGCGGTGTACTTTAATTCCGATACCGATCTCGTTTCGATATCGACCGGCGCGTTCTCGGGCTGCACGTCGCTTGGCGCGGTGTACGCTTATGATACGTCGGGATACGTTTCGGGATTGCCCGGGAGCGTCAGCGCCATAGGCGACGGCACATTCGACGGCGTACCGTGGGTGGACGATTATGTGGACGACGACGGATTCACGATGCTCGGCGCGGGCATACTGTACGCGTACTCCGGCACGGCTTCCGTAGTTCGGGTGCCCGAAAACACCATAGCGGTTTCCCCGAACGCGTTTGAATATAACTCGTATATACGTCAGGCGATATTGCCCGAGGGACTCGGGACGATAGGCGAATATGCGTTTGCAAACGCGGTGAACCTGGAGAGCGTGTTCCTCATGGGATCGGGCGCGGATATAGGCGCGAACGCATTCTATAATTCCTCCAAATTCGCTGTGCTCATCATTTCGGGCGGCGCGGAGATTTCGGCGAACGCGTTCTCGGGCACTTTGTACGATTCCGGCGCGCTTACCATCTACGCTGCATCTACAGTCGCGGGCGCGTCCGACGTCAAACAAGTGACCGTTGTGGGACTGGACGAAGGATCGGGCTGGGTATACGCGTTTTATTCCAACCAGATGTCCGTTTTGAAATATTACGGCGACGACGTCGAGACTGTCGTCGTTCCGCGCACGATAAACAGCCAGACCGTGCAGCGCATAGGCGATTACGCCTTCACGCGCGGTACGCTGCGGGCGGATATGGCGACGTCTTTGATACCGATAGGTTCCCATCCGTTCGGCGGACTCACGTCGCTCGAAACGCTGACGCTTACCGTCAACGAGGGCGGCACGGAGGATCCCGCCGGCAGCATCAGAAGCGGTACGGGCGCGGATAACCTGATCTATTCGCTAATATCGGACACTTCGGGCGGCGTAGAGCTCGTCATCAACACTCCGATGACGGTTGCCGGAGTATTGGGACAGACTTCCGGGGCGGCGCTTCCCGCAAATCTTCGGAGTGTGACCATAGACGTTTCGGGCGCGACATCCGTTCCCGCGTCGTTTTTGGAGAACGCAGCTTCGGTGACCGAAATATTCGTCCTCGGCGAGGACGGCGGCAGGGTCGCTCTCGATTCCGAGGAAGCGGAAACGGCATTGCGGGGCGTTTCGATAGGCTCCGCCGCATTCAGGAACACGGGTTGGATGCTTTCCGACGCTTCCGATTTCGTGTTCATAGGCGGGATGCTCATCGAAGTCAGGAGCGCGGAACCTGTCGTAGACCTCGGTTCCGCCGCGGACAGAACGATCACGTCGATAAACGGTTACGCATTCGCGGGGACAAATGCGGAAACGGTGTATATCCCCGATACCGTCACCGAAATAAGCGCCGACGCGTTCAACGGCGCCGAAAGACTCGTGAGGCTGGTGCTTCCGGACAGGCTGACTGCTCCCGATCTCACCGACGGCACGGCGCTTAACGGCTTATCGAACACGCTTACCGTTTTGTACAGCGGAAATGACGAATATTCCGCGTGGCAGTCCGGCGCTCAGGTCATACAATACGGAAACGTATATGACATGGATGTAGCGATGTCCTCCGAGGGCGGCGTCGTAACGCGCGCGCATTACATGTTGTCCGGCGGCGGCGTACTATATATGTACAGAGTATATATGACGGACGAAGAGGGCGCATATATCGGCGAAGCGACGTCGGCGGACGTACCCGAAACGCTAGCCGTCACGTCGACGAGCGGCGCCACGACGCTTACCGCCGTAGGCTCGCTCGGCAACAACGTATTCGGTTTTGCGGTCAGCGAGATCGGACTCAGCTACTCCGATTCCGTTACGCAGGCTTCGCTCGGAAACCTCGGGGACATAACGGAACTGAGGATAACCGGAGTATCTGCGGGCGGCACGCGCGCACTGGACGCCGGTGTGCTTCGCTCCGTCATCGACGCGCACAACATACCGCGCATCGTATATAACGGCGCCGTTACCCTGAACGAGCTCCTGAACGGCAATCAGGGCGTTATAGCCGGGGTAACCGATATTGAGATCGAATACGGTACCGAGGAAACGGCGGACGAACTCCTGGCGGGCTGGGACCATATAACGCGCGTCACTTTCCCCGATACGATACGGAAAGTCGGCGTGAATTCGCTGGAGAACACGCTTTGGTACTCGAACTACGCCTCGAACGCATACGGTCAAAGCCATGTCATACTCGGCGGCGTATTGTATTACCGTTACAAGGCAACGGGTTCGAGCGGCAACATCGTCACGATACCTGCGGACGCCATAGTCGTAAATACGGCGGCGTTTGCCGCGGTGGAGGTCATCGGCAGCGGCGAGTATACATATTCGAGCCTGGGACTTTCGATAACCACGATAAACTTCGAAGCGGGCAGCAGGGCGGAGACGATACTCGAATACGCTTTCGCATATAACCAATATCTGACGACGATATCGATACCCGAAACCGTCACGGAGATAGCCTCTACCGCATTCGAGGGCACCGGGATAACGGCGACCGACGGCGCGCTCATCGTAAACTCCAGCTCGTCCGGGAAGATACTAGTCCGCTATTCGGGAACGGACAGCCACTATACCGTCCCGTTCGACGTCAGGGTCATCGCGGCGGGCGCGTTCGCGGGGAACACCTATCTTACCTCGATATCGGTCGCTTCGAGTGCGTCCGGCAGCCTTTTGGAATCGATAGGCGAAAACGCATTTAACGGCTGCTCGAACCTTTCGGATCTAGGCAATCTCGCAGGCCTCGGCACTATCGATCATATCGGCAGGGGCGCCTTCGACGGTACGGCATGGCTTAACGGGCATACCTCCTCCGACGCGACGATAGGCAACGCTACGGCAGGGTACATATTGTATAAAAAGACGGTCCCGTATTCCGGAACGTACGAATTGGGTGCCGATATAAGGGGCATCGTGGACGGCGCTTTGGACGGCATGACGGGAACGGGCGGCATAACCGGCATACGGCTGCCCGCGTCTATAATGGTGTCTCCCTCGGAACTAAAGCTTTTACTGTCGACCTACGGGATCACATCCGTCACTCTGAACGGCGACAGAACGCTTTCCGATCTTATCGGCGGCGGCACTCTGGATAACATAACGTCGGTCATCGTACCTTACGGCATGACCGCGGTGACATCGGGATTCATAAACGGTTGGTCGGGCGTTACCGACGTTAACGTTCCGCCTACCGTGACCGCAATAGGCGCGGGCGCCTTCGACGGCACGGCGTGGTTAGACGCCCGGGTCGAGGCGGCGGAGTCCCTTACGGGCATAGTGCTGGCGGCGAATGTGCTTTTAAGGTATGTCGGCTCTGACGGCGAAGTGTACCTTATGTCGAACATAGCGGGGATCGCCGCCGACGCGTTCAGGGGCAATACGACCGTCACCGTTGTGGATATGAGTTCCTCCGCCGTGACCGATATACCCGCCCAAGCGTTCGCTGGCTGCACGTCGCTTATGAGTGTAACGCTTTCCGCATCCGTCACATCTATCGGCGCCCAAGCGTTCGCGGGTGTTCAAGCGGGCTTTACGCTCGAGTTCACCGCTGCCGATCCCGCGGTCATATCCGCAATTACGGCGGCTGACGGGGCGTTCGACGACGTTTCCGAAATACGCGTTCCCGCCGCGGTCATTGAAAATTACCGCGCGGTATTGGAAGAAGATAGTGACAAAATCGTCGGGGTGTGATATAATGTATACGGGCGCACGTACGCCCGGGTATATGATTAATAAAAAGACCTTGATCGGCAAAAGGAGATAATTACATGAAGCGCAAATTTTTCAAGATCATGGGACTGGTGCTGATAGCTTCGATAGTTATGATAGCCGTCGTCGCCTGCAAGAAGCCTCGCGATGACCAGAAAACTCCGCCGTCCAGTACGGAGATCGTGGCGAAGCTTCCGGACATGGTGGACTACGGTCAGGCGGCATACATAAACGTCCCCGTGCAGAATTACTCCGCGGCGGACAGGGAGGCATGGATAGCCGACCTCGGCGAAAAGCAGGACGAGGAGCGCGGCTATTGGCTTCTCGCGGACGAAACGTGGGATAACGACAAATATTATTCCTTCGCCGCCATCGTTGACGGCGAGAGGCAGCATCCTTACGGCTATCTGGCGCAGGACGACAGCGACGCATGGTATTGGGAGGATTCCGCTTCCGCAAACACCGTGGAGCGCATATTCTGCTATTCCACTCCCGCCGCGGTCATCGATAAGCTCGCCGCCGCAGGCGTCGACAGGGCGCACACAAACCTTATGGTCGAATACATCAGCCGCAAAGACGCCGACCGCGAAGATTACCACGGATTTACTTTCGAGATAGGCACGTCCTCGGCGATCGACGATTACGCGCAGCTCGAGGAGCTGGAGGAGATGTATAACGACTGGACGGAGTCCGAGATCGCCGCGAACGGCGAATTCGCGAACTCCGAGGAAGTCTCCGACGCCATAAACCTCAAAAACCGCAAGATCTACGGCGAGATATTCAAGATATTCGGCTCCGAAGTGGACGATTTCGCGAGGACCGCGATAGCGATGGGCGAATATGCCGTCGAGGTCATCGAGACCGTTATGATGAAAGCGTACAAAAAGCATATCGGCGCCTCCGAACTGATCATATCCGATGACGGCAAATACCCGCTCTACGGCAGAAATTACGAGGAATTCGTAGTTTATATGCGCAATGAGATGTACGATTACGATTCCTTGAGCTATCTCATCGCCTTCAGGGAATTCACCGAGATGAACGCCTACTACAAGTCGGGCGACAAGACCTCGGCGATGACGCTGTTCGGGTATCATTATCAGTTCAAACAACGCGATTACAACGTGTTCGACGACTCCGTGACCGTGGAATTCCGCGGCGAAACGTTGACCGAATACGAGTATTTCCTGAAACTCAGCCACGAGAGCTATTTCTCCAAAGCAGAAGAGGCACACGCGCTCGCATACCGCGATTTGGACAGGCGCCAATACGCCGAGGCTTACCGCTATACCACGAATTGCCTTACCGCCTACTATCAGTCGCAGCTCGAGTTCCAGGCGATCCAGGAGGACGTCGACGCCGAGATCTACGTGGGCGGCAGAGCGGACCGGTTCAACCGCGGCATCAGCTATTTCAATCAGGGCACCGGTACCGGCAAAGGCAGTAACACGATAACCTATTCCAGCGAGATGCAGCAGGGTCTCAATACCGGTCTCGACGCCACCCTGAAGATCGGCGACGTCAACTACGAATACTCCGGCAGCGACGACAATACGCTCAGGATGAACCTTGTCAGCAGACAGTGGAACGGACTGACCGACGAGCAGCAGCAAAACCCCACACCGGAACAGCGCTACTATAAGGTCGAGTACGAAATAGAGCTCCTGAACAGCCAAAACTATGTGCTGACCCATACCACCATATCCGATGACGATCTGACGGCTGCGCTCCGCTATGAGATAAGATCGTATTCCGCCGACTCCGTCAGAAGTGTACAGCAGAATAAGAAAAACGAGGTCATCTATAACATCGACATCGCCAGAATGATAGAGGCGCTGGAGATATACACCAATGATTCGACCGGCGAATATGTCATGACCCCGGAGCAGGCGGAGGCTTATGCGTCTCTTATTGAAACCGAGGGCAGGGGATACGCAGAATATCAGAACCTGATGCGCAACTACAGCTACACGGCCGTAAGCAAGGAGATCGACACCGCCGCAAATGCGAGCTGGGACGGCGTCAGAAGCAATATCGCCACCACGCTGGAGCAGGACTACAAAAATTACACGCCCGTGAATAACATTCAGGTCGACAAATACTTCGAGGACACTCTGATTAGGAAAGAGATGAGTTGCGGTGTAAGCAGTTTGGACCCTTGCCCTGTAGACGGAACCCATGCAAATTGTGAAGAAACATATGATACGGATTGGGCGCTTTCGAGGCTTTTGAATGAGCATGAGAAACCCTTGAGGTATATGTACGGGCAGATCGAGGTCACTCTGGCAAGGCTCAACTGGGTACAATTCAGCGGTTACAATGGCTCTGCCTCCGAGGACGCGTTCTTCAACGCGAGCCTCAACGACTCCGACTACGACGCGAGCGGAAGTTCCGTCACCGTCGAGACGATAATGACCGACGAGGAGATCGGAACGCTGCTGTATAATTACAACGGCGACGTCATCAACCGCGAGGAACCGATCAACGTTCCGAGCTACACGGACCAAGGGGCGAGCTCTAACAACTGGAGCACGGCGTATCAGGGATACGGATTTACGTTCACGGTCGGATCCAACACCTACTTTGCGAAGTTCGCAGGCTGGTATGTGGACGAGCAGCTCCAATACGAAGTGTTGTACGACGATACATACAACTACGACATCAGACTCTACCCGGCGTATTACATCATCCGTGGAAGCAACTGATTGATATCCGCATACGACAGAAAGCGCGCCCTCGCGGGCGCGCTTTCTATATGAATTAATGAAAAATTAAAACAGCGAAGCGAATAAAAAATATTATCTCCGCCTCAAATTCCGAAAAATGGTGGAATGCCACCTTTTTTCGGAATTATTATATCACGCAGCTCCTCCGCGGTCAATACGGAAACATTATTTGCGGATCAGAAACATATCTTAGATGTATGACGGCATATGTTCTGCGCCTTTTTTCGGGCATAGGCGCTTTTTTGGTGGGGATGAAACTGGTATCGACCTCTCTCACGGGGATAGCCGGCGGCAGGATAGAGGAGCTTTTCAGAAAACTCGGCAACAACAAGCTCGCCGCCGTAGGCGTAGGGGTCGGAAGCGCTGCCGTTTTACAATCTTCGTCCGCAACGACCGTCATACTTTTAGGGCTCGTAAACGCCGGTATCGTAAGTCTGTTTCAGGCGACCTGCATAATAATGGGCGCGAATATCGGCACTACCGTGACGGCGCTCATAATATCCTTTAATTCGCTGCCGATATCGGAGATATTTGCGTTCAGCGCATTCGCGGGCGCCATGATATTCATGGCTGCAAAGCGCGAAAAAGTCAAAACGGCGGGGTGGATAATAGCAGGACTGGGGCTGATATTCATCGGACTCGACGTCATCAGGGAAAACGCGCTGGCGCTCAAAAGTTCTGAGGCTTTCGTCTCCCTTTTTACGCATATCGGGTCCCCGTTTTTATTGATAATGATAGGCGTGGTGTTCACGTCGGTCATACAGTCCTCGTCCGCGGTGACGGGGATTGTCCTGACGCTTGCAGAGCTCGGGATAATGCCGGTGACGGGCACTTTTTACGTCATCATGGGTTCGAACGTCGGTTCCTGCGCCACCGCTATGCTCGCGGCGATGGGCGGTACGGCGAACATGAAGAGAACGGCTCTCATCCATTTCGCGTTCAATATGATAGGGCTTGTGATCTTTTTGCCGTTCGTCGTCGCGTTCGGCGAGCGAGTGACCGAGGCGCTTTCCTTTTTCGGAGTGGCGGCGCTGGTCGCGTATTTCCACGTCGCGTTCAATCTGGTCACAACGCTTATATTGCTGCCTTTCGTAAAAGCCATCGCCGATTTTTCGGAATCGGTCATCCCGGACGCTCCCGCGAAAAAGCGGCGCGCGGGGGCGAAGACGGACGGGGCGTAAAATCGCTTGCCTAACGTGCGCGTATAGTGTATAATTATTTATCAATAAAAATTAATGCGCGCGAGGGCGACATGCAGGAAAATTCCAACGTTTCTAGTTTCAACATAGACCATACAAAGCTCAAATGCGGTTTATTCGTGTCCAGAAAGGACATAATGGATACGGGTCTGGTCATCACGACGTTCGATCTCAGAATGAAACGTCCGTACCACGAGGAACCGATGACCACCGGCTCCGTCCACGCCTTGGAGCACCTTCTGGCGGATTACCTGAGGGGCGACTCCCTGTGGGGCAACAAGGTATTGTACGTGGGTCCGATGGGCTGCCGTACCGGTTTTTACGTCATGATGTCGGGGGATCTCGTTTCCAAAGATATCCTTCCGCTCATCGAGCGCGCATTCGATTACATATCCGATTTCGACGGGGAGATCCCCGGCGCCAACCCCAAGCAATGCGGCAACTGCCTCGACATGGACCTTGACGCCGCCAGGATCGACGCGACGATGTACTACAACGTCATCATCGACCCCAAGAAGGAAAATCTCGTTTACCCCGTAAAGCGGGAAAGGAAGAAAAAATAATGCGCGATCCCAGAATAACGAAACTTGCGAAAATTTTGGTCAATTACTCCTGCGCCCTGAAAGAGGGCGAGAAGATACTTATCGAGGCGCGCGGCATAGATCATATGCTCGTCGAGGCCATTGTCGAAGAGGTCTACCGCGTAAAAGCGTACCCGTTCGTATCGATAGAGGATATGCGCGTGACGCGCGCGGTGCGCCGCGGGATGACGGAGGAGCTCGCGCGCACGATGGCGCGCTACGATTCCCTCAGAATGGGCGAAATGGACGCGTATATCGGGATTCGCGGCGGCAATAACTGCTACGAACTGAGCGACGTCGGCGGCGAACAGACTGGGATCTACGACAGGCTCTATTCCCACCCCGTGCACCACGAGCTCAGAGTCAACAAAACCAAATGGGTCGTATTGCGCTACCCCACCGAGGGCATGGCGGAACAGGCCAGGATGTCCACCGCGGAGTTCGAAGACTTCTATTTCGACGTGTGCACGCTCGATTACGCCAAGATGGACAGGGCGATGGACGCGCTGAAAGCGCTTATGGACAGGACCGACAAAGTGCGTATCACCGCAAAGGACACCGATCTTACCTTCAGCATAAAGGGTATAGGCTCCGAAAAATGCGCGGGGCTCAGGAATATCCCCGACGGCGAGATATACTCGGCGCCGGTCAGGGATTCCGTCAACGGATATATCCACTATAACACCCCCTCCGTCGAGAACGGCATCGAGTTCAAGGACGTACGCCTCGAATTCAAGGACGGCAAGATAATAAACGCGACCGCTTCCGACACCGAGGCGGCAAACCGCATCTTCGATACCGATCCCGGCGCGAGATACGTCGGCGAGTTCGCGATAGGCGTCAATCCTTTCGTTACGAAAGCTATGGGCGACATACTTTTCGACGAGAAGATATCCGGCTCCATCCACTTCACTCCGGGCTCGTGCTATGACGACGCGTATAACGGCAACGTTTCCGCGGTGCATTGGGATCTGGTGCTCATACAGACCCCGGAATACGGCGGCGGAGAGATATATTTTGACGACGTGCTCATCAGAAAAGACGGCAGGTTCGTGCTCCCGGAGCTCGAATGCCTCAACCCGGAGAACTTGAAATGACCCGAAGATCAGAGGAAAAACAGGCGCCCGCCGAAAAGGCGGAACAGTTCGTCCCGTCCAAACCTAAGGGATTTTTGTATTGGACATTGGTGCCGCTGGCGGCGCTTTTGTCGAAAATACTCATCAAGTCGCGCTTCGAGCGCGACCCGCGGATAAAGGAAAGAAAGGGGCCTTTCGTCGTTCTCGGCACGCATACCTGCGTGATGGACGTGGCGATGATGGAAATAAGCATGTTTCCCGTCCCGTTGAATATCGTGTGCGGCAGGGACGTGTTCACATGGAATAAAATAAAACCCATCAAAAAAGCGGCGGGGCTGATACCCATAAACCAGTTCGAGATGGATCTCGGGTCCATACGCACGATGAAGCGCGCGGTGGACGCGGGATTGTCCTTGGCGCTTTTCCCCGAGGGTAAATTCACGCTTGACGGCAAAAACCTGCATTACCTGCCGGAGAGCCTGCCGAAGCTATTAAAACTCATCGGCGCCGACGTGGTGTTCATGCACAACTTAGGCGGTTACTCCGCAAAACCCAGGTGGTATTCGGGTTTCAAGCGCGGGCTTGTCAGGAACAAGTCGGAGCTTTTGTTTACGAAAGAGGAGCTGAAAACGCTCGGGGCAAACGAGATATACGAGGTCTTGAAGGAGAAATTTACATTCAACGACAACGTTTTCCAACAGGAGAACCATCTGCGTTATCGCAGCAGAAAGCCTGCTTTAGGGCTCCATTACATACTTTATAAGTGTCCGAAATGCGGAAAAGAATATGAAATGATATCCACTGCCCACCACGTCGAATGCGAGGCGTGCGGCAATAAAGTGCGCTACGACGAGTACGGCACGTTTACCCCTGAAGGGGATTCCGTGACGTATCCGAGGATAGACCTGTGGTACGAATACGAGCGCGAGGCGGCGAGGAACGAGCTTCTGTCTCCCGATTTCAAGGTATCGCACCCCGTCGTGTGGGCGGAAAACGACGACACGAACACCTATGTGGACAGGGGCGAAGGCGAATTTTACATGACGCGCGAAAAAATGGGTTTCCGGGGAAAACGCTACGATACGGGCGAGGACGTCATAATAGAAATACCGCTTGCGAACCAGTTCGCGATAGTCCACAAAAACTACGAAGCGATAGACTTGACTCTGAACAGGCGCGTCAACCGCTTCTACTTCAAAGAGGTCAAATATTCGGCAAAGATAAATATTCTCGTGGAGGAGAATTTCAGGCTCAACCACGGACTCCCCAAAGATTAAAACCGCGTTAAGCGAGGAGGTCAATATGTACAGAAAATACGCAGACGAAGCAATGGATTTCGTCAAAACGATCGAAGCGGGCGGCGCCCGGCTACCCGGTTCGGACGAGGAAAAGGCGGCGTGCAAAAAAATCGTCGACGAGATATCCGAAAGGGCGGGGCTCAAAGCGAAAACGGAGAGCTTTACTTTCGCGCCCGAGGCGAGTATCGGCGCCATCAACAAACTCGGCTGGGTGGCGATGCTATGCCTTGTGCTGTATTATATCGGCGCGCCGATACTCGCGATGCTGGGATACATAGGTATTTTGGTGTTCGTGTTCACGCAGATAGTACGCTATACCGGCGTGTGGGATTTCTGTTTCAAAAAGGAACGTGCGGAAAACATCATAACCGAGTTGGAGCCCGCTTCCGGCAAGACCGATTACACCGTCTATCTCGGGGCGCACTACGACTCCAGCTGGTGTTGGAAGCTCGCCGCGATAAACCCGAAGACCGCTATAATCAAAACCGCTTACGGTATCGTGAGTGCGGTGGCGATGATAGTGATGAGCCTTTTGTCGGTCCTGAACGGCTTCGGAGTGCTGTCCGATCCGTCTACCGCTTCGATAGTGCTCTATGTGCTGCCCGTCGCCACGATCCCCGGGTTCTTCTTCGTCAGTCACTTTCTTACCCAGGACAAGACCGTCGCGAGCCCCGGCGCCATGGACAACCTGAGCGGTATAGGGCTCAATATGATGGTGCTGAAATACTTCAAGGATCACCCCGAAGAGATGCCCGAGGGCATGAAACTCGTCAATATCTGCTTTGCGGCGGAGGAAGCGGGACTCAAGGGCTCTTTCGCTTACGTAGACAGGCACAAGGACGAGTTCGACAAGGATAATATGTATGTGTTGAACGTCGACTCGATCTCGGATCCCGGATATTTCGCCGCAGTCAAGGGCGACCCCTGGCAGGGTACTAAATTCGACAGGGGCCTCATCGATATGCTCAAAGAATCGATAGGCGAGACCGGCGAGAAGATAAACGAGATCGTCAACCCCGTGGGCGGCTGCGATTCCACGCCGTTCTGCCGCGCGGGAGTGCGTACCGTCACTTTTGCGGCGCAGGTACCTACGATATCCGATTACTACCACACCCACAACGACACGACCGAAAGGCTCGACGAGGAGACTTTCGAAAAAGGCTTTATCGTTATTTTGAACACGATAAAGAAGATCGCTGCCTCCAGGGGCGCTGCTCCTAAGGCAGCCGCCGCATCCGCCGAAAAAACGGAATCTGCCGTAGAAGCTACCGAAGCGGAAGCGCCCGCAGCCGAGCCCGCAGCGGAAACTTCTCCGGAACAAGAATAATATTTTCCATTGGTCCGAACTACAACGGGAGCGCGTTCGCTCCCGTTTTTCGGTATTGACCGACTGCTTGAAACATTGTATAATCGGTATATGGAAAGGCTTAAAAAGGATCTGAAAAAACAGCTCGCACTGGCGCTTGCGTTCACATTCGCACTGCCCGTAGGCGGCGTGATGCTCGGCGTGGGGCTCGGTTTCGGGATACCCGCGGTGTGGGGCGTGGGGATAGCGTTCCTCGCGGCAGGATTTTACGGCTGCCCGATCGCGTGGACTTCGGGGTATGTCGTCACCAAAGGGCTGGAGAGGATAGTTCAGGCAGTCACGAACGAGCACCTGTACACGGTGGACGAAATAGCGGAACAGACAGGGCAGAAACCGCGTTTCGTGCGCGCCAAACTCGATGTGTGCTTCAAACGTCAATATCTTGTCGGTTTCAAAAGAAACGGCGACAATATCCTCGCGAACTTCAATACGGATATTTTAACGAGAGTGGAATCCGCGGAATGCGCCGCCTGCGGGGCGAAGTTCACCTATACCCCGACCGACCCCAGATGCCCTTACTGCGGTACTAGGGTAAATTGATCGATTGCCGAATGCAATGAGGCAAGCGGTCAATTTTCCCACTTTCAAAAAGTATGTCCCGGTGTATCCGCACCTATAAACTTTTTTTCACAAGGATTAAATTAGTCGGCAATCGATCAATACCACCGCTTTACCGCGTCTTTCGGGCTCTTTTTTCCGAAATCTTCGCCCCCCGCTTTGGAGACCAAACGGGGGCAGCGTCGGCGCGTATGCTATACGCGCTGTCCTCGTTTCGAAAAAAATAGCTCCGAAACTCACGGCAAATCGGCGCTATACACGCTCAACGTGGCGACAAAATACACAGTGGGCTGTATTCTCCTTTCACGGAAAACACTTATAAAACGCTGTATTATTCCGCCGTATCGCACGAAATTACTTAAAGCCTTTAATATCACCCCGTTTTGGAGACCAAAACGGGGCGCGGACGGCGCATAGTCCCGCTATAGCGCCGCCCGCGTTTCGTGCGATACGACGTTAGTTTGCGACTGCAAACCTGGCGCGAATGCGCTAAAATAGTCTGCAAATCGGCGTCAAACACCTGTGTAAGGGAAAACACTTGTATGGGCGAACTACTATTCATGGCTATAGCAAATCGGTGCCAAGTATGCTTTCCACGGCGATAAAATACACAGTGAACAAAACACCCGTGTAAGGGAAAACACTTGTATGGGCGAACTGCTGTTCATGGCTATAGCAAATCGGTGCCAAGTATGCTTTCCACGGCGATAAAATACACAGTGAACAAAACACCCGTGTAA
>CALVJA010000018.1 GCA_944331875.1 uncultured Clostridia bacterium
ACCTATATGCAGCAGAACGGAAAAAGCGTACAAGAGGCTCATCATTGCCATACCGTTTTGCACAGAGCTTTGGAAGTAGCATATCGGAGCGATTATATCCTGACCAACCCCGCCGATAAAGTGGAGCGGCCAAAGTCCCCGAAGTTCAAAGCTAAATTTTATACGGCAGAACAAATGCTGACGCTCTTTCAGAAATTGCAAGGCGATCCTTACGAATACATTTATAAGCTGACCGCCATATACGGCCTGCGGAGAAGCGAAGTATGCGGTTTGCGTTGGAGCGCGATCAATTTTGAAAATGATACGATAACACTCGACCATGCAGTAGTACAATGCGAAGTTGACGGAAAAAGAGTTTTGGTTACGAAAGATAAAATGAAAAATCAATCGAGTATGCGCACTTTGCCGCTATTGCCCGCCGTAAAAGATTTTCTGCTTAATTTGAAAAGAGAGCAGCAAGAGCGCGCCGAAAAATACGGGCAATACTATAATCGGCAGTATCGAGATTATGTTTGCGTGGATGAAGTGGGTAAACTTATCCGCCCTGACACTCTGACGACGCACTTCAAATCATTTCTTGTGCGGAACAATCTTCCCGTCATTCGTTTTCACGAATTGCGGCATAGCTGCGCAAGTATCCTGATCGCAAGCGGTGTCAGCATGAAGGCGGTGCAAGAGTGGCTCGGACACAGTACGTTCTCCACCACGGCGGACATTTACAGCCACTTGAATTTCTCGTCAAAGCTCGGCATTGCCGATACACTTTCGGACATTCTCGCGGGAAATGCGTCGCTTAAAAGGCAAACTGCGCCCGATACGATAGAGACTATGCAGAAAATATTTTCGACAGCGGAAATAGAAAAGTCTGCAAATGAAAATCATTTGCAGACTTTTGAAGTGTTGGATGAGGACGACGAACCCGTTGAGGAAAACGAGGCAGCCGAGGAATTGCAGGATACAACGCCTGATAACGCCGACGATTTATCTATATTCAAAAAAGCAAAAGAAGAAATGTCGCGGCTCGGTTTGGAAACGCTCGACGAATATTTTGAATATCTCGACTTTCAGGAACGTCTGCAAAAGCGCCGCGAAAAGTCAAAGGATATGGAGATGTAAAAGTAAAACCAATATCTTGTAGGGGACTTGATTTTATTTAATTGTTATGCTATAATTAAAAAAAGGTATGATAAAATGAAGATAAAAATTAGAGAACAAGCAGGAACCGATGCTGGCAGAAAATTTGATTATCAAATGGCGGTTGCATTAGATTATTTGTTAACTTTTTTTAATGATGATGCCATTATATTGATTGAAACTCTTGAAGATTTTGCGATATTACACAATTTAGGTACAGAAAAAGAAAGGGTTGAAATTTTTCAAGTTAAGACAAAAAATTCTGGTTTATATACTAAAGATTCTCTTTGGGAAGATAATGTATTAGGTAAAATAATTTTAACTGATATTTATTTTGACTCTAAAGCAAATTCTTTAAATATAATTTGCAATACAAACTTAAAAGGCCATTCGACAGAGACATTTGAAAATTTTCGATTCCAAGATACTTTAACGGATACAGAATTAGCAAAATTAAAAGACAATGTTACAACTTACTTGAGAAAAGATCCTGCTTTTAACGGTGAAGTATCCGACTATGTAGGGAAATTAATTTATATTAAATCCGCACTTCCTTTTTCTGATAAACAGGATAGATATAGCGAGACTCTAATAGGTAAAACGCATAATATTATTTCTCAATATCTAAGCGACGAAAAACATTGCATTAATCCACAAATTGTTTTTAATACTTTAAAACTACTTATAGATAAACAACGCAGGAATCGATACCAAAATGATACGATTGATTTAGAAGATGCTATAGCTTTAAAGGGTATACCTACACATACTGTTAAAACAATAATAGATCGAGCTACAGAAAATCAAAGATTATCAAAAATAGAAATACTCCAACACGCTTCTATAATTTTTTCGCCACAAGAGTACTTGAAAATTAAAGAAGAATACCCGCAGTTTTTATCATATAAAGCAAACTTAGAAGATAAAGTATTTTTAGAAGCTAAAAGCATTGTTGAAAGTGAATATAAACTTTTAACGGAGAGCCTTGATTCCTTAGATGAAATTGCAAGACAAGTTGCTATTAACTGCGTCAAAAAAATTCCATATTATAGTCTTGCGGTAATTCAATTGCTAACTATTATAGTTATTTATGACTGAGGAGCCATATTAAATGAGTATTCTATATAAAGAACTTTTGATAGTTGATAAAAAAGCAAAAACTGCAAGAAAAATTCGTTTTGAAAAAGGAGTTAACATAATAACATCCAAAGAAAATAGTGTCGGCAAAACTTCACTATCTCTTATGTTGTTATACAGTTTTGGAGCGAAAGTTAAATTTAGTGATAAATGGAATTTAGAAGATATTTTTACTAAGTTAACGATTCAAAATGAGAACAAAGAAATCATTATAATACGTTATAGAGATACTTACACCATTAAGACAGGAAAAGAGAAGTTTTTCTACCCAATTCAAAAATATGGTTATTCCGATAAGTTATACGAACTTTTAGGGTTAACGATTAAAATTAAAGATAAGAATGCTGATACATATTCTACTGCAATTCCATCTTTATATCTATTGCCATATTTTCTTGCTCAAACTAATTCTGATAGCGATCGTACAATATTTGAAGATTTAGCGATGTATTCAAAAGCCGATTTGCATGACGCTCTTTATTATCATGTTGGGGCATTAGATAATAATTATTCAGATGTTATACAACAACTTACAAAAATAAAACTGGAATTAGAGCAATTAAAGAAAAATAAAGAAAAACAGTTATTAGAAATTCAATATTTGGAAGAAAAATTAAAAGAACATAAAAATGTAAAAATCACTGATAGCGATGTAGATTTGGAATTAGATATTTCAATATATAAAAAATATGCTGAAAAAAATCAAGAATACTATTTATTGTTGAAACAGAAAGCCGATAAAAAGCACAAGATAAAATTATTAAATAAAACTTTAACTGATAATGAAATTTATTCTGTAAAGCTTTTAAATGAAGAAGAAATCAGATGCCCTGTCTGTAAGTCTGATATTACTGATTTTATTTCTTCAGCGTTAACACTTGGAATGGCGGAAAGCGATATAAATAGTGAAATAGCTGAACTTAAAGCTGATCTTTTAATAATTGAACGTAAACTTACTCAAATCAAGCCTAAATTGGATGCACTGCATAGTGAAATTTTAGGGATCGAAGAAGTTAGGCAGAATTTAAAAGTAACAAGAGCTATTATAGTTTGGAATGAAGAATTACAAACAGCAAAGAATAACTTTGCTGAAACCCAATTGCAAATCGATGCTTATGAAAAGGTATTAAAAGGTTTAACAAATAAAGTAAAAACTTATTCTGAAAGAAAAAAGTCTGCAGATTTAAAATATAGAAATGCATTTTCAAATTTACTAGATATAACAAATGTAGACAAACAAGGGATAAATATTTCCGAGATAAATTTGTATGATGCGTGTTCATTAAGTGGTAGTGAAATTCCTAGAATAGCTATATCAAGATTTTTTGCTTTACTAGAAAGCAAAAACGATGAAAGTATTGTAATGCCTATAATATTTGATTTTCCCAATTTGGATATGACGGAAGAAAACTTGATTAGATGTTTTTCAGTAATGTGCGATAAAATTAGAAATACAAATCGTTATCCGCAGAGCATGATTTTTTCAATAAATTGTTTGGAAAGAATTGCAAAAGCAGGGCAAACATTTGATGATTGTTATATAATTGATATGGGAAAGTTGCCTGTTGATGATGTGGCACACCCTAAACTTTTGTGTCGACGGGATTTTTTAGAAAATGTAGATGAGATAAATGAAATGTTGCAATAAGCAAATAAGAGGGCTGACTAATCAGACCTCTTATTTCTTATGGCGGAAAGTGAGGGATTCGAACCCCCGGATGCTCTCACATCTCATGTTTTCAAGACATGTGCCATCGACCACTCGGCCAACTTTCCGTGTTAAAATTGCCGAAAAATCGGCAATTTTTTATTCAGTTTTGCGTTTCTACAAGTTTTGACCGCTTGATTTGCAATTTGTAGAAAAGTTTGTAGAATTTACGGCGTTCGCAAAAGGTTTGTAGAAAACTGACTTGCAAATCGACCGCTTTGACAACAGATATTTTACCACAAGATACAGGGTAAAATCAACCGCTTGCGGAGCAAATCTGCCGAAGTTCCGTTTTCGTTGTAGAAACGATGGCACTTTTTGACCGCTTGATTTCAAACGCATTTCAAGACCGCCTCGTTATGACCGCTTCGATAAGCCTCCGCATTGCAAAATATTCTATCATATATATGAATATTTTGCAAACTATTTTTTGTGGCGGCGAATGCCGCCACAAAAAACGAAGTTTCGCGGAAAAGGGACGCAAAGGCGCCCCGACAGTCGTTGAATTTGATTGCCGATCTATTTCTTTACCAATTTATTGTTCGGCGTAGAACCGAAATTTTTTACTGTTTTATTTTTCTCTCCCGGCAATCAAATTCAAAAATTTACGGACGCCGCGCTTGAGTCATGGTAAAATAATAAAAAGGAAACGCGATAATGGACAGGCACGAAAGAAAATATTACAATACCGACCGGAAGATCCACAACGCATTTATCCGACTTCTTAGCAGAAAAGATTTTTCGGACATAAGCGTTACCGCGCTGTGCCGAATTGCCGGGGTAAACCGCTCCACTTTCTATGCGCATTACGCGAACACCCACGAGCTTGCCGAACAGATACAGCGCGAGATCGTGGAACTGTTTTTCAAAGAAATGCGCGCAAAAGGATATTTCGAGGATGAAACGTCGGCATATTCGAATTCGGTGCGCTTTTTCACCGATAAAACGCTGCTTTCGGAATTTCTGGGATTCATCATGCGATATAAGCTCCTGTATTCCGTCATTTCAAAAAATCATAAATTCTTCACTTTCAAAGGCGGCAGGCAATTGCTGAAAAGCGAACTTTTCATGCCCGCGTTTTCCGCAAACGGGACTTATGACTCGAGCGAGCTCGATTATCTGTACGAATTTATCCTGACAGGCTTTTATGCAGTGATTGACAAGTGGGTCAACGGCGGCTGCAAAGAGGACGTTACCGTTATCGCGGAAATACTATCGGACGTGTTTTCCAGGCTGCGGGAGTGAGTTCCATGTCCTTTGTTCCGCTTCTTTGCATAAACGGCGTACGCGGCGCTGAAAAAGACAGCGCTGATGTCGTTGTCAAAACAACATATTTTATAAAAATGTCGGGTTTTGGCATATTTACAAAAGCGACAAAATACGAAAGTTATTGTTGTGGTATAATGTCTTATAAAGTATTTTCGTTACGAACGGAATAAAAAGGAATGCGCATGAAAGACTATACGATTTTTACGGAAACCACGGGGGACCTGGACGCGGCTTATATAAATAGCGGCGCCGTCAGAATGATACCTATGTCCATGACCGTAGGCGACGACGAAAGGTTCTTCGCGGAAACCGAATCGGACGATGAAATAAAAAGCGTGTATGCGGAAATGCGCAGCGGTAAAACGCTTAAAACGTCGCGCATCTCTCCGTTCGTCTACGAAACCACGTTCCGCCCCGCAATGGCGGAAGGCGACGTCATATACCTTAGTTTTTCCTCGGGGATGTCCCCTGCCTTCGCTTCGACCACAGAGTTGTCTGAACAATTCAAAAACGAATTTCGGGATACCGTACTTTATTCTGTGGATTCCCTTTCCGGCACAGGCGGTATGGGCATAATGCTGGAAAGGATGATAGCGAACAAGGAAAAAGGCATGTCCGCCGAAGAAAATGTCCTGGACATCGAAGCGTTCCGAAAACGCGTTCACATGATGGCGTTCGTCGAAGATCTCACCCATCTGAAGCGCGGAGGCAGGATAAGCGCTACAAGCGCCGCCATCGGCAGTTTCCTGAATATAAAACCGATAATACAGATAACCGGCGAAGGCAAGCTCGAGGTATTTTATAAATGCATGGGCGAGATGAAGGCGGTGCAGTTCATCGCGGGTAAATTCCGCGAGCGCTTCGAGCCCGACACCTCCTCCCCCGTATACATAACCCATGCCGACAACGAACGCACCGCAGAGCTGCTTGCTTCGCGCATTCGCGCGGCGTTCCCGTCTGCGAATATCAAAACGATGCTTCTCTCCCCCATCATCGGCGTGCATCTCGGACCCGGCTCCGTCGTAATATCCTACGAAATGAAACAATAGCCGCGCGGATATATCACGCGCGGCAGTCGCCGTTTATATTTTTGTTTTTATCGAAGCATGGTGTTTTCCGATAAATGTTCGGCTGCGCCGTTTTATCCCACGACGCGCTCGCCCCTTAGGTAAACTTCCTTTACGCACGCGTCCGCGCCGAGTATGCATATATCCGCGCGTTTTCCGACGTCCAAAATGCCCCTGTCGGTAAGCCCAAGGTGGTTTGCGGGCGATTCGTTGCCCATATACACCGCCTCTGCCAGCGGAACGCCGTAGCCTACCGCTATCCTGACCATTTCGGATACGGGAGTAATGCTTCCCGCAAGCGCCGACAGGTCCTTCAAAAGCGCCACTCTGCCGTTGTTGTAAATGTCGATATCCACTCCGAGTTTGTAGTATCCCGCAGGTTTCCCCGCTGCGGAGAGCGAATCGGACACCAGCATGATATTGCGGTAGCCCTTGTTTTTCAAGATCAGCTTGAACAGCGAGCCGGGGATATGTATGTCGTCCGCAATCACCTCCGCTTTCAGCTTATCGCAAATAAGCGCCGTTTCGTTGAGCCCAAGGTATTTCGTAAGATCCCCTTTTCTTCTCCCTAGCCCCGAGGAAGCGCAGTACAAATGCGTAGCGCCGTCGAGCCCCTCCGCTACTGTGCGCATAATTTCGGGCTCCACGGAATCGTCGTGCCCCGCGTGCGCTTTGATACCGAGCGAAGTCAGAAGCTTCACGAGCGCAGCGGCATTCTCGACATGGGGACATAGAGTGACTATTTTTATAAGGTCTCTGTTTTTTCTGAAAAATTCTGCGTCCGAGTCCTCGAATACCGATTTGATATTCTCCTCCGGCTGCGCGCCCTTTTTCTTGACCGATATGAACGGGCCCTCCATATGCAGCCCTATAGTATCCGCAAAATTGTTTTTCAGTTTCCTGATATTGGCGATTTGGATATCCAGATCCTCAAGTTTCGTTGCGACTGCGGTGGCGACGAACGAGGTCGTGCCATGGTCTAAATGAAACTTAGATACGGCGTCGACCGCTTCCTGAGTCGCCTCGAAATAATCGTGACCGTAACCGCCGTGGGTGTGTTCGTCGATGTATCCCGCCGCCGCGTAAAGTTTTTCGCCGCTCGCCGAGACGGACGGAACGATATCGGCGATAACGCCGTTTTCGACTATTATATCTTGCGGTTCGGCGCCAACGGCGCCGCCTTTTATAATATATACTCCGCGTATTATCATAAGTAGTTCCTCGATATTATTGTTTTGAATGTCTGATTATGGCGTTCGCCACATACAGCCCGTTGGCGCCCGCCTGCGCCAGTCCCCTCGTTATACCCGCGCCGTCGCCTATGGCGTACACGTTTTCCGTGATGCGGAAGTCGCCGTCGATAAAGTCGGGTTTTATGGAATAGAACTTCGCCTCCACGCCGTACAAAAGCGTGTCGTAGTTTGCCGTTCCCGGCGCTATCTTGTCGAGCGCGTAAATCGTATCGATGATGTTGTCGAGCTGGCGTTTCGGTATGCAAAGCCCGAGGTCGCCCGCGACCGCGTCAAGCGTGGGACGCGTCCTGGACTGCGACAACCGGTGGCTGTTGGTACGTCTGCCGTTGACGAGATCGCCGAAGCGCTGCACTATCACGCCGCCGCCCGCTATCATGTTCGCCAGCTTACAGATGTGTTTGGCATATGCGATGGGCTCGTTGAAGGGCTGCGTGAAACGCGTAGTCGACAGTATCGCAAAGTTCGAATTTTCCGTTTTTAACGCGGGATCGGAATTCGCGTGACCGTTGACGGTGAGCATCCCGTCGTTGTTTTCGATGACGACCTCGCCGCCGGAATTGAAACAGAACGTCCTGGTGCAGTCGCCGTGGTCCTTGGTGCGGTACAGTATCTTCGGTTCGTATATCTTTTGGGAAATATCCTCCCAGATGATCCTCGGAAGCTCCACCCTGACGCCGATATCGACCTGGTTGTTGACCACTTTCAGATCGTTTCGCTTGCACCAGTCGCCGAACCACTCGGAACCGCTCCTCCCGATGGCAAGGATCAGGTTTTTATAGGATATACGCTCGTTTTTTTCGGTGATAACGACGTTTTCCTTCAGATCCACGTCTATGACCGCGTCCTCGGTCATGACGTCCGTGGCGGTAGCGAGATAGTCCATCAGATTAGACATGACCTTGAAGTTGCCGTCGGTGCCGAGATGTTTAACGCGCGCCTGCAACAGGTACAGGTCGTGCTGCAAGCACTTGAGTTTTATCTCGTCGGACGGATGATATTCCTTTTTCGTAGCGCCGAATTCGTCCAGAATATCGGAAACTTCGCCTATATAGCGCATAGTTTCGGCGTTACCGATATAATCCTGCAGCCAGCCGCCGTATTCGGTCGTGATGTTGAATTTGCCGTCGGAAAACGCTCCCGCGCCGCCTATCCCCTCCATGATCGCGCACTGCTTGCAGCGTATGCATTCGTTCACGAGGTGGTTGGCAAGCGGGCATTTGCGGTTTTTAAGCGATCTGCCCCTGTCGATTACCAGTACTTTCAGCTTGGGCTCCGATTTTTTGAGGCGATATGCCGCCATAAGTCCGCCGATACCGCCTCCCACTATTACAACGTCGTATTTCATGTCTACCTCTTCGCGTTATTGGCGCAAAACGCCTTATACATTATAAAGCAAGAAATCCTTGATTTCAAGTAAAATGATTTCTTTGCCGAAAAGAGATAAGTGAATTGCTTTGAAAGGAACTTAAAAGCAGAGTAATGAAAAATGGTGCATTCGACCGAATGCGCTTTTTTCATAAGGTGAGATCTGATTCGGCAAAGAAATCAATTTACCGACATCTTGCCGCATCTTTTTGACTCTTTTGCCCGAAAGTAAACCCTCTGTTTGGAGACCAAACAGAGGCACAAACGGCGCATAGTCCCGCTATAGCGCCGCCTGTGTTTCGAACAAAATAGCCCAAAAATCTACGGCAATCTGCCGCCGAGTATGCTGCTCGTGGCGACAAAGTACACAGTGGGCTGTATTCGTTTTTAGAAGCAAACACTTATACGAGGAATACTTTTTCCGCCGTATCGCACGAAATTACTTGAAGCCTTTAATATCACCCCGCTTTGGAGACCAAACGGGGGCAGCGTCGGCGCGTATGCTATACGCGCTGTCCTTGTTTCGAAAAAAAATAGCCTCGAAATCCACGGCAAATCGGCGCTATACACGTTCTTCGTGGCGATAAAATACACAGTATGCTTTATTCTTCTTTCATAGAAAACACTATTATGGGCGAACTGCCATTCATGGCTGAAGCAAATCTGTGCCGAGTATGCTGCTCGTGGCGCCAAAATACATAGTGAACTAAACACGTTCTTCATTGCGCCAAAATACATAGTGAACTAAACACGTTCTTCATTGTGCCAAAATATACAGTAAACTGTATTCTTCATTCATAGAAAATACTATTATGGGCGAACTGCCATTCATGGCTGAAGCAAATCTGTTCCGGGTATGCTTTCCAATGCGATAAAATACACAGTGGGCTGTATTCTTCTTCCACGGAAAACACTTATAAAATGCTGTATTGTTCCGCCGTATCGCACGAAATTAACCCCCGTTTTGGAGACCAAACGGGGGCAGCGTCGGCGCGTATCTTAAAATGATTCGATCGGTGCACCCCGAAAGTTTTTCCTTATTGTCCGACTTTCGGGGTGCTTTTCAGCCTTCGGCTTTTGTGTATCTACGCTCAGCGGATGATTATCGCCGTGGCGTTTTGGGTAAAGGTGTTTTGTGCCTCTATGTCGTTGCGCAGCGGGACGAAGCTCTCGACTGCCACAACGTTGCTGAGGAACACGTTATCGGCGATAACGGGGTTCACTGCGTCGGAAAGCCCTATGTAGACCGCCCTTTCCGTCATGTTAGCGAAGGTATTTCCGTTCAGCGTGACCGTTCCGCTCAGAACGTTGACCGCGACGTTGTTGAAATCGAATACCGAATCGGTCACTACCGCGGAACCCGTTTCCATGTAAACGCCGTTGGAATAACCGGATATCCTCGTTTCCGTCACCGTGACGGCGCCGGTGAAGCCGCTGCCGGCGCGTATCGCGGTCGCCATATGCTCCGTTCCGGAGCCGATGAATTCGGAGCGGCTAACGCTTAGTCCCGTACCCGCCGCCGCGGTCACGGAAGCGCTGTTAGGCGTCGCTTCGAAGGAAAGTATATCCAAAAGCACGGAACCTCTCAAAATATTGACGGAGTCGATACGCACGGCTATTTCGGTGTCTCCGTCCGCGGTGAATCGATACGAACCGATTATCGAAACGGAAGCGTTGACGTTGATGGTGACATCTCCGTAGCTTCCCTCTCTCAGGTACCACCTGGCGGTATCTCCGTCGCGCAGCGATTCGAGTCTTGCGTTCAATTGCTCCGCATTGTCGATGACGACGGCGCCGTCGGCGGAAGCCACTATATCGTAGCTGCCCTGAACGACGGTGAAGGTGTAATTGGAGCTGAGCGTACTTATGTCGGATACGAAGTTCATCGGATAGCTTCCGACCATATGCAGTGACGTCAGCTCTCCCGCTTCGGGCATAACGCCGCTGCCCGGGAAAATGCTCAGGAAGTTTACGCCGACATATCCTACCTCGGCGCCGGACGGTACGCCGGTCACCTGCTGAAGCTCCCTGCCGACAAGTCCCGCTTCGTATTCGCCGTTGCCGAGGTCGTACAACACTCTTATCCCGGACGCATACGGCAGGATCTCGTCAAGGTATTCCGAGCTAACGGTGCCTATATCGACGATGACGCTCCGCGCGTAAACCGTAACCTGCCTTTCGGTGAGTTTGAGCGTCGCATAGTTATTTCCCGTCACCGTCACGTCGACGGTATAAGTGCCCGCTTCGAACATTCTGTCGACGCGCTGACCGTTCAGTCGATATGCAAACGACACCGTCACTCCGTCGGGAAGACCCGAGACCTCTGCGTCGCGGTATGCGCCGTTGTATTCAAGCCTGGTGGCTATCTCGACGGAATCCGGAGCGATGGACGCGGGCGCGATATTGATGATCATGAAGTAGGTCCTGTTCTCGCTGAGGATGAAGTTCCTCTGGTCTTCGGCAAACGACACGCGCATCGCATACGTACCCGCGTTTACGGGGCGCACCGTGGGCTGATAATTCTGATTTTCACCCGCGGCGGCGTTGTATACGGCGTATTCGCGAACTATCTCCGCACCCTCCGGGAGACCGCCTATCGAAGGTATTCGCTCGGAACCGTTGTAAACGTACTCCGCGATGTTGTCCGTCAACGCGCCCTCTTCGGTATAGAAGTATATCCTGTCAACGTCTATGGTGCTTCTTTCGATCGTCAGGCGGTATTCGAGAGAACCGGTATAGTTGTAATCGTCGGAATCGTTTATGATGATCCTGACGCGGTAGAGCGGGTTGCCGTCGAGCCTGACCTGAGTAGGCTGTTCGCTCTGCCAGGATCTGCCGTCGTCGATACTGTATTCCACGGTATATCCCTCGAGCGCGCCGTAGGAACCGTCCTCGCGGAGGAAGTTATCGCTGAACACGAGATACTCCGTGACGTCCAGCACGCTGCCGGTGTAGACCCTGTCCAGGAAATTCACGCCGTCCACCGTCACCCATGCGACGTCGTCCGCCGTGATGGCGCGTTTTGAAACGACGACGGTGATCTCGCCGGTCAAAGTGGAACCGTATGCGTTTTTATAGGAATACCTTGCGACATATTCGCCTGCGCGGTTGGTGTTCACGCCCTCGAACGACCAAAGCGGTATAATGCCGATATTTGACGCAAGCGGCATATCATACGGCGTTATTACGGTACCCAATTCGAACGTTACCGATCCTTCGCCGTTCGTGAGCCCGGGCTCGGTATCCTCTATCGCGGTATAGTCGTAGGTGATGACCGGGACATTGAACGATATCCTCATCCGTCTGCCGCCGGACTCGTCGCCGAACACTCTGTCGGAGTCGTTCAGCGAGATGAATTCGTAACTTGCCGTAACGACCGCGTACGGCGAGGAGGGATCGTCCAAAACGTACACAATGCTTTCGATATCCCAATATGTACCCGAATCGTCCACGACGACGCGCTCGGGCAGCATCGTTTCCTCGGGACCCGGAACATACTGTCCCGCCCTGTTGACGCCGATACTCAGCGCACTGTGCAGGAAGGAGCCGTTATAATAATACGCCATCCCGCCGGTCGCTCCCGATTCCACGGTGTACAGCATGGGATCCACTACTATCACGGTAAACGTGATGTTGCCGGGATCGATGCCCAGCGAGCCGCTTATGGTGTATGTGTTTCCGACGATATCGGTATTGTAGTTACCGATGCTGTTGGAGTCGAAAGCAAGCGGCACGGAGGCTATTTCGATCTCTCCGTCCACCTCGAACTGGTAATAGAGCCTGTCGGGAAGCTGATCGATAAGCGGTATGCCCCTGAGAACATACAGCGTGCCGCCGACAAGCGGGATCGTGGTGGTCTCCCCGTCGGGAGTGACGATAGTGGTGTCTATGTTCCTCTGCCTGACCGGGAAGCGCACGGTGAGCGTGGTGCCGTATACGGGCATGCTCGCCGCAACGTACCTCAATACCTGATCGACGGGGTCGCCGTTCTGGTCGACGCCGGTCACGACGTCGGGGCGCTCCAGGAACGCTTCGTCATACGTCCATACAACGTCCGTGAAGGTGCGTCCGAGGTCGTCCGCGTTTCCGAAATAGATGGTTATTTCGGAGGGGAATTCGATGTTGTACGGATCGATATAGTGATCGGTCGCGCGTTGATAATATATGCCGCCGTCCGAATACTGTTCGGAAATATCGGTGTGGTGCACCTGCCTTTCCGTAGTGGACAGCAGCAATTCATATAGATCGAGAAGCACCGCGTCGTCCGCAAAGTAGTCGTAAGTTTCGGTCGTCGTCCATTCGCCCTCGGCGTTCTGGTAACGGATCGCGAAACGTCTGGGCTCCGCGGTGATCGCGCCGCCCGAAGTCGCCGTTCCCACCAAAGTGATGTCCCTCGAGATAGTCCAGTCGATGTCGATAAGTTCTACGAACTCGCCTCCGAGTCTCGCGGACGCGGTCTCCAAAACGCTGCCCACGGGATAATCGTTTGCAAACATTATCCTGAGCGTTGCGGGCAGAATGTATTTCGAAGCGGTCATAGTGCCGCTAGACGGCGTGTAATAGGCGTTGAAACGGCTTTCGTCCTCGGTGAATACCGAAGTATTCGTGGGATCCAGGGTGAATCGGTAATTCCTGCCCGACGAGCCCGTTCCGACGTTCATCAGCGTATAGAACCCGTTCTCCAGCGGCGACGAGGAGTAATTGTTTTCGGAGGTAAGTATCCTCTCAGGAGTACGGTCGAGGTAACTTACTCTGACGACGAAGTTCGCGGAGGCTATCCCCGTATTCGAAGACACAGGCGTAACTGTACATCTGACGGTGCGTTCGACCTCGCCCGTTATCGGCAGATCGTATATGCTGTAGCCGGAATCGGAGTTCCATTCGATGTTGACCTCGCCGATGTTTTCCGCATTCTCGGGATCCTGATTGCCGCTGCCGGTGATGTTTCCTCTCGCGGTCGCCGTCAGCGGGATATAAGGATTCAACGGATCTATGACCAGCTCGGCTTCGCCGCTTATCCCGAAACCGTACCCGAAGTCCACCCAGTCTATCCCTACCTGTTTCGTCACATAGCGGTATACCGAAGGCGTGGTATAACCGTCCGACCTGGCGCCGGCAGTGTAATATGCGTTTTGTTTGTATTCGTTATACAATTTGACGGAGTATGTGCGGTTGCCGTCCGGATCGGAAGTGTCCCATGCGGGATCCCAGCCTATCGCGGCGCGGACGTCGCCCGCCTCCGCCGCCGTACCGCCGTCGGGATAGAACTCGACATATATAGAGCGCGTTCCTCCCACAAGGAACTCGACGTAATACACGTCCTCGGCGCACTCGAGAGTATACGGATTGAATTCGAATATATTGTCTCTCAGCGCCTCGAATCTCGTACCGACCATCGTGCCTATCGTAACGAAGGTCATCGCGGGAGCGGATACCGAACCCGCTATCGTCTGTCCCGCGGTGCGTTCCGCTCCCGAGCCGTAACCCACGGAACCCGTAAGCTCGTAACCGAATCCGCCGAAAGGCGTGAGATCGTCGTCCGCGAGCGCCGTGCCGTCGGACTTAAGCCACAATATATCGGGTGTTACGGGCGTGAGTCCCGCCTTGACGTATGCCTCATATGTTTCGTCTGAAGAGAGGTCGTAGAAGTCGTGGAGCGCGGAATTTAAGTCGCTCACGATCGCCGTGAACGGATCGTCTAATATGAAGACGCTCTCTGCCGCGCTCGCGGTGCGGTTCAGAACAACGACGTTCATCGTAAAGCCTATATCCTCGCCCGCATACTTAGTGCCGGAGTGGTAGCCGGGGAGAGTCGCCTCGAACGCAAAACTTGCGCCCGCGTATTCCGCACCCGTATACGTTACGGCATTTCCGCCGAGAACGAACGCGCCTTCGTATCCCGCCGGGATAGTCCAGCTCACCGCGCGGTCCAAAGTGCCTGTCGCGAACGTAAAGCGCGCCTCGAGGGGCAGCGTAAACGTCTGTCTGTCGTACGGATCGATATAATAAGTATCCGCAATATACGCGTTTTGGGCACCTCCATTCGAAGTATTGGGATACGAGATCCCGACAAACTCGCTTCTGTCGATGAACGACGCCGAAAGCGTTATCACGGTTCCGTCCGTGAGCGTCACCGTTATCGGAAGCGTATCCGAGGAGTACTCCTTGCCGCCCACTACAAACGCGGAATTGTTGTAAAGCACTCTGTCTATGACCGCGCCGTCCATGGCGTAGGTAAATTCGCCCGCCGCGAAGGTGTGCGACACGCCGCCGTCGAATGTGACGGTTATAGTACCGGGCAGCACGAATATCCCGTTATTGGCAGTGGATCCGTACGGATCGAACGGGAAGGAGTTGTCCGTCACGTCGTAGCCGTCGAAGGATATCGTGCCGTTCAATAGCGGCGCCACGACGAGATACAATTCTATCGTCTGGAATTCGCCGTTGTAGCCCTGTATTCGGGCGGTGGCTATCGGGTCGTCGGACTCGTAGCCTTTCGCTGTCATCGCCGCCCTGAGGCGCGCGGGATCGAACGAACCGGAGCCGTCGTCGAATGCCGCGGACGGAGTCCAGCCGTCGAACAGCGTAAAGGTTATTTGGTAATCGCTCGTATAGTATGTTGTGTTATAGGGTCTTATGGACGTCGGCAGATACGCCTCGAAATCGTCCAGCATACCCAGGATATCGTAGACGTTCGTTACGGTTATCACGCCCGAGGATACCGCAAATCCGCCCTCCGCCTCCGCGGCGTACGCGGTCCCGCCGATATCCTTGGGTCTGAACAGGATGCGGCGCTCGATCCGCGTTTCGTTGGGAAGTACGGTATACAGCGTGAACGAACGCATATTCGTGAACTTCAGGAAGGCGCGGTCTATCGAATCGACGCGCTGTCCCGCCTCTATCACCGCGTCGCCGTCCTCGACGTAGTTTGCCGCATACCACACCAGCCCCGTATACGTCACGGCGCCGGAAGAGGTATAGTTCACGGTGTATTCTTCGGGTATCACATATCCCCTGTCGGTTTCATACAAAAGCGTGCCGTTTTCGGCGAACGTCTCGACGTATTCCGTGACGGACACGGAATCGGTGGTCACGGTCTCGCGCGTGAACACGAACCTCAGGGTCAGCGCCTGCATACAGCTTCCGGGCTGCAGTTTCGGGACGGTGACGTCTATGGTGACGGTGGTATCGGTCGTCCCGGAGGAAGCGATGATGCCGTATGCTATCCTGTCGAAATCGTCGACAAGCTCGTACTCCAGACCGCCAGAAACGATTATCGGGTCGCCGTTCACGGTGAGCTGGATGTTGGACAGGAGATATTCGGCGTACTGCGACGGAGTCGCGAGCGCCGTCGTCCTGAGCGCGTTTATCCTCTCCACCGTAACGATATACATATTGTCGCCGATATTTACCGCGCCCGAATCGTTTGCAAGGGTCATATCGGCTACGGTCGGGTCGAAATTGTTGAACGCTATCGCCGTCAGGCGTTTCGCGCCGATGTCGAAATGCATCGTGAACGTAGTTTCGAGCGGAGTGCCCGCCTCTATCGTCGCGGTCAGCGCGAACAGGTTTTCCGCGGTGAGGAAGGCGGTATACGAGCCGGGATTACCCTCCGCAACGCTCCCGTAGGGGCTTTGGAGCGCCTCCGCGAACGCCGAAAGTATGCCGTCCGCCCAATCGGCGGAAACAAAGCTTCTGGACATCGAGCCGTCCGCATTCCTGAAGCCTATCTCGACGAGCCCGAGCCCCTCCTCGACTGCCAGGAGGATATCGGGGCTTTCCGCGGAGTAGGTATCTATGGACTGATACGGAATGCCTGAGGCGGATTCGGAGTAGGAATACGAGCCCGTTATGCCGAATATCAGGTTCGCGACGGGGGTCACGGAGTCGAACACGACGTAGAGCTCTATCGTCTGCGACAGTATCTCGCCGGAGCCCGCCGTTTCCGTTGCGAACACGAATTCGCCGCCCGCGGCGGAACAGACGAAATCCTCGGCGGATATGCCGGTATAGTTTGCGGACGAAGTCGTCCTCAGGAAGTACCAATCCGTCGCATAGGTCGCGTCGCTCAACCCCGAGCTCGCCGCAAAATGCAGCGTTACCGCGGAGGGAAGCCTGTAGACCGCGTTTCCGTCCTCGTCCGTACCGACGAGTTTGTCGTACGGATTGAGGCCGGTGAGGTAATATCTGACGTAGGCTATCTCGTCGTAGTCCGCGTCCACGAGGTTATTGTTTATATCGTAATATCTGACCTCTATGCTGTCGGACATCCCGCCCTCGAACGAGAGCGATTCGTATGCACCGGAGCGGTTCAGGATAAGCATCGTGAGCGTTTCCCTTTCCGCGGGGTTGTCGCCGATGTAGCCGCTTACCCTGAGTATCGTCTCGTCGGAGAATTTGTTCAGAATATTCCCCTCGCCGTCTATTATGTTCCCCTCTGCTATCCAGGTTATCGGATAACCTATCCTCTGCACGACGCCGCGGTATTCGACGTCGACGTAAACGACGTCGGGGAGCCTGGTGTTCGACAAAAGCGTGCTGTACGGATCGAAGTAGAACATATCGGAGGCGGTATCGCCGTCCTCGCCGAATGCGGCGAGCGAAACGCTGACGCCCGAGGTCAACGTGCCGGCGATGTTGCCGTCCGAGTCGTACCTGACCTCGGTCACCGCCTGCACGAAGCCGCCGGAGCGAGAGCCTATGGTCCTTTCGGGGCACAGCACCGTGAGCGAAACGCTTTGCTCTCCCGCGAAGCTGTCGCCGAAATTCGCCGTCGTGACGTTGGCATAGCCGTAGTTCAACGGATTCGGCGTTCCCGAAACGGGAGTAAATGTCGCCTCGGGGTAATTCCAGCTCAGTATCCCCTCGTAGAAACCGTCGAAATAGACGTCGTCCGGAACGGCGTACGGATAATTCGACTCGCTGCCGAGTATGCGGTAGTGTCCCGTAGTGAAGTAGATCCTGACCTCGTTGTATTCGTCGGTAGCGCTGGGGATATCGTAGGTGCGGCTCACCAGAACGTCCACGGTGTACCGGTTCCTGAGTTCGTCGTTTATTTGGATATAGTCGACTATCTTCGCCTCGACCGTCACTTCAAGCGCGATATCGAGAGTCTGGTATTTTCCGGTAACGTAATAGGTGCCGCCGGAGTAATTGATGTTTGCGGTATCGAAGTTCCAATCGAAATCCTCGACGTATATCGTCTGGTTCGCCCCGCCCTGAACGCCGTAGAAGGTCAAGGCGAGCGCCCCGGATTCGTCCGTGGCGGTAGCGGGGTCGTCCTCGCGGTAACGTATCGGATCGACGTTAGGCGCCTGCGAGTATTCGTAAGGATCTATCGTCACACGCGCGACTATCGGGATATTTCCGTAATATGCCGGAGAGCCGTCGGCGGGAGTTTCAACGTATATGACCCTGCCGAGTATCTGAAGATTTATCTCGAAACTCCTTTCGGCGATGGAGCCCTTGCCGAGCACCAGCACATATGTGTTGACCGCGAGTCCGCCCATCACGTTCGAAATGTTTAAGTTGTTGTATTCGAACGGCGTGCCGTCCCTGTACTCCAGCGTGTACGGGAGCGCGCCGACGTTACCGGAATCGTAGACCACCGAGACCGTTGCCGGGAATGGCGTTTCGGCGGAGGGGTCTATCACCATGTTGTACGGATCCACCGCTATGTCGCGGTTCAGCCTGTCCACAACGCTCGTGCCGTTGACGGTGTCGGTAAAGTACAGCGTGTAGCCCGCGTTGGAGCCCATGAGTGCCGCCCTCGGGCGGTACTCGTACACGCCCGTCACAAGGGTGGTGGATTCGTCGGTGTAGTTCAACGTCATCCTGATCTCCGTCCCGCCGATCCTGACGGAAGCAGTGGTGTACCACACCGCCTCGTAAATGCTTTCCCATTCGACCGCGGTCACGAGATCGCCCGTTTCGGGATCTATAACGCTGACTTCGGGTATCGGATAATCGTTTGCATTCAAATCGGTGTAGACCGGGGAGTCGAAACCGAAGGAAAGCGCCGCGTTGCCGGACAATGAGTCTATACCCAAAAACTCCGAAAGCGCGGAATCGTCGGAGGCGCTCGTCATGAACGCGAACGCCAGGTGATCCGTCTCTACGGAAACGCGCGACGCGCCCAGTATCTCGTAAAGCACCTCAATCACGGAATCGTAGCTTACTTCCTCACCCGTAATCGACGAGCAGTTGTCCACCACTGACGAACGCGACAGGCGGTATCCGACCCCGAGCGAGTAATTATCGACATAAGCCCAGTCGGGATCCGCCGCGGTCATCCTGATCCTGCCGTAAGGAACGCTGCCGAGTAAAACGGCTATATCCACATAGACCTCGCCGCCCTCGTCCCATACCGAACCCGATAAAGTGACGGTTTCGGCGGTGGAAAGAGTATACGGTGTGTTTGCGCCGGTCGGGTCGCCCACGAAGAGCCCCAAAAACGCGGATATGTCGCTGCCGCCCGCGCTCTGAGTGGACACGGTCGCGGTAAAGTCCGCCCTGAATATCTCGGGAACGACGGGGGCGTCGAATTCCAAAAGTTCGCTCGCGGTCGGGAACTCTATTATCAGAGCTCCGTCGGAGTCGACGTCGCCCTCTCCCGCTTCGGTCAGCGTCAGCGTAAGGCTCATCACCACGGAATCGGCGGCGTACACGGTCAAGGTGAGTTCACCCGCCGCGGTGTCGTACTCGATAAGCATCGAAAGCTCCTCGAACAGCCCCATTTCCGCTATTTTTTCGATTATTTCGGAGTTTATCCCCATATCTTCCGCAATGCCGCCGATTAAGGACGTCACGGACTCGCCCATGACAGCTTCCAAAAACTCGGAATCGACCCTCACGCGGAAAACGCTGCCTTCGGACTCTATCTTGGAAAACACAGTGGTCCAGTCTATGCCCTCCTCGGCAGGGGTATCCGTCCCGGTATCGGAAGAGGAGAATATACCGTCAAGCGAATCGGATACCATCGCGACGACCGTCTGCAGGAGCGAATTGATCTCGCCCGACAGATCCAATCCCTCTATTTTCACTTTGGGAAGTCCCAGCGCCCCGAAATCGGCAAAGCCGCCCGACTCGGACAGACCGCCGAAATATGTGTTTATCAGATTTTCCGCGTCGATATACAGGTTTCCGTCCAGGAAATACACGCTCATCATCTGTTCGCGGCGCGTCTGTATCTCGTTGTTTTCGTCGCGGTACATATGCTCCAGGAACACGTCGAAGCGTATGCGGTTTAAGGAGTTGTCCAGCGTGTCGATGTGCGATCTGAGTTCGACGTCGAATTCGGCGTCTATGAACGGCAGCTCCAGCGTACCCGTCATATAGCTTTCGCCCTGCGTTTCGGAGTCGTAGTAGTCCTCAGGGCGAAGCCCGGGATCTAAATCGCGCGGTATATCTATCTCTACCGCTTCGTTTTCGGCGGCGTAGTCAACGGAGAAATAATATTCGTCGATATTGTTGTTCTGCGTACCTTCGAAGACCATCCGGAAGCTGCGGTTCAAGTAGTTCTCGCCCTGCCGCTCCAGGACCGTCAGAAACTCGGTAGCGGTGAACAAGCCTATCTGCAGCCTGCCTATGTCGCTTATATCGAAACCGAGGAAGGCGGAAGACAGCGCGTCCAGTTTGTCGCCCACAAGGTCGTGGATGTTGGCGGTTATAAAATCGTTCACGGTGCCGCGCAGTCTGTCCAGGTTGATATCCCTGATATTGACGGTCTCTCGGGTCTCGTCCAGCTGCAGTCTGGTGATGTTCGCGGATTCGGCAAACGTAGACAGCGATTCTATATTGGCGGCGAAGTCCTCCGAATACAGTACGTCGTCTATATCGAACGAAGTGATAAGGTCGTAGAAAAAGTCGAACGAGCTGCCCGCGCCGAACGATATGTAACGCGCCCGCTCCCCGCCTATGTCGTAATACAGATCTCTGCCGTCGTAATATACGAACACCACGCTCCGCTGGTTCGTGTAGTCGAAGATATGGAGCATTATCTCGGAATCTTCCCTGCGCTCGGTATCGTAATTTGCCGCATACGTCACGGTGACGTTTACGCCGTTGGCGATTAAGGAGTACTCCGAGGTTACGCTGCGAGTGCCCCCTTCCGTGACGGAGCCGAGCTCCGCGCCGGCGTTTACGAGCGCGTTACGAATATCCGCAAAAACAATGCTTTTGTTTATGGTCTCCGGCGCCGTGATATCGCCGCCGCCCGAACCGCCGGGATTCTCCCCGGTACCGGCATTACCGGGCCCTACGATATCGCCGCCGCCCGAACCGCCGGGATTCTCCCCGGTACCGGCATTACCGGGCCCTACGACATCGCCGCCGCCCGATCCGCCGGGGTCCTCCCCGGTACCGGTATTATCGGTACACGCCAGCGCCGCGAAGATCATTATCCCCGCCAAAAGCACCAGCAGCAATCGTTTAAGTTTTGTTTTCATCGTAACCTCCCGGAGCCCCGAGCCCCGCAGTTTGTCTTGTTTACAGTCGGACGAATACGTTCGTATAGTATGTGCCTATCGACTTGCCGTCCGGGTTCGTACCCTCGTAAACGGTGACGGACGAGCTTCTTCCGTCCGAGCCCCACGTTATCGCATAGTAGTACGCTTTATTTCCCATCAGCACGTCGGTGGAGTTTGCGGCTTGAGTCAGCATCGTGTACAGCGTGGTGGAGTTGTCCGAAGCGACCGCGGTGTAGTAGCTGCCGTACGGATTATTTTTCGTATCCGTTCCGTACGTATCCGCGGCGTATGTCGTCCTCGGCGGCGCCGCCGGCGCGCCCTGCGCGCTGCCGTCCACATATACGCTTGACGGCAGTACGTCCATAAACGCGACCGCTATCGTCACCGTTTCGATATATACTATCTCGCCCGAGGCGTCCCTCATGATTACGCGCGCCGTCCAGTCGTCTATCAACGCTCCGCCGAGCCACGCGCCGTTCGCGGTGAACGCGCCCTGGTTTTCCGCGTCCCACCACACGAGCTCGTATGTCGCTCCCGTGACCGAGTCGAGATTGTTGCCCGTCACGTTTGCGATATTTACGCTATAGTTTCCCGGATCGAGCGGATTGAGTATCAGAAGTTCGGTTTTCGTCACCGCACCCTCGTTTTCCGAATCGCTTATCATCAGGTCGTAGGTAAGGTCGAAGTCCTCTATCCTGTATCCGTTCACGCTCCAGCGGCGCTCTACGATATTGGTGTTGTACCGTGTATCGAATATCGTGACCGAGGTCGAATAGCGTGTGCTCACGCCGCCCGAGGTATACACCCTCGTATCCCACGCGTTGACGTTATAGGATATACGCTTGTCGCCCACGCCCAGCGCGTCCACCGCCGTTTCCAGCACGTTTTTGCCGGATGAATCCACGGTGTTCCCGACCAGATCGCGCATATATACGTCCGCATACGGGTTGTACTCGCCGAGGTAGGAGGACTCGTTATATACGCTCCTCACGTTGCTGATGAGTATGTTCCCGGCGTCACCGCTTATATAGTCCAGCGGCGACATATCCAAAAACACCATCATTATCGCGAACTCCTCGGAGTAACTGAAGCCGGGATCCGCCGCGTTCGTCAGCGTTATCCTGACATTCCAGTCTCTGACGACTCCGCCGCCGAGATACGCCGCGGGTATCGACGTACCTATCCATTCGAGCGTTGCGGTAAATCCTGCGCCGCCCTCTTCCGCAGATCCCGTCAGCAGTCGCTCATAGTCGGAGTTATACGTTCCTATCGCGCCGACGCTCATGCCGTTCGTATCGCCGAAAGCGGGATCCAACGGGTTCACGACATATATCGCGTTGTTCTGCGTGCCGAAGCCGTATCCCAGGTCTATCTGCGTTATAGCGGGACGTTCGTATTCGTAGCGCGCGTCGATGCACGTCACGATGTTTTCCCTTCCCGCGTTGTTGCCGAGATAATACTCGCCCGTGGAAGTGCCGTTCCTCTCCGCTTCCGCGACCGCCTCGTCGTTGAAGTAAAGTATATATCCGTGCGTGGGGTCGAGCGTTTCTCCGAAGTCCGCGTTCGTTCCGTTATACGTCACCGTCGCGGGATCTATGCCCTCGGCGACGAAGGGTATGCGCAGGTTCTCGGAGCGTTGTCCGCCGCTCAATGCTCCCGTAAATGGGTCGACGCTTATACGCGTTACCGCAAAAGCGACTTCGAAGTGGTCGGTCGCGGAAAGACCCGTTATCGACGATATGACGAAGCGCAGAGATTCGCCCGTCATTATCTGATAGTCGCTGCCTACGGGGCGGCGTATCGCTTCGAACGTCCAGGGCTCGATATATACCTTAATATATACGGGCTGGCCGCGCGAGGCGTTGTATACGTATCCGGACACCAGCATATATCCGCCGTCGTTTGCAAGCGTACCCTCCGCGGTGATATCGGCATCGGCGAAGTTCCACACAATGTTCAATTCTTCGTACAGCGTGTCCGCCGCGGTAAGTCCCGTTACCGTGCCGTACAGGTTGCTTGCCCTTCCCGTGAACGGATCGGAATAGACGTAGCTCGCGTTCGGCGAGGTACGGTTTTCGTAGCGGTCCAAATTCTGTCCCTCGGCTATCCAGTAGCGCTCGAGCAGCATGTCGAGTATTCTGACCTCGTATGCGATCTCCTGCGCCGCTATGCCGCCGAGATCTATACTGCTCTCGAACAGGAAGTGTCCCGCGTCGTTTCCGAGGAACAGCCTTTGATACGTGTCGTACATCACCTCGAATGGCGCGTCGGTAAGCTCTACCGTCGTCGTGCCGGGGTCGGCCGCAGTCGGGATATTCGCCCCCAAATATGTCCAGGTGAACGTATATTCGATGTCCACGCCCTCACTAAACGCCAGCGTTACGTTCGGGTGTACCGTAATGTCCTCGGTGTACGGGTCGATCGTAAGGCGCATGTCGTCCATGCCGTCATGATCGTTCGAGGCTATGATCCCGGTCACAGTCTTGTCCAGGAAGTTGACGTTTACGTTCACTACCTGTCCGTCCGCCAAAGTCATCGTGAACGAAGCGTCGCCCTCGCCGTCGTAAGTATATGCGTAGCTGTTCGTGCCGGAGTACGCGCCCGTACCGAGGGTCAGCGGATAAGCAAACCTTCTGGGCTCCGCGTCGCTCTCCGTACCGTACCACAGTGTGAGCGAGTACGACGAGGTGGGCATCGAGAACACACCGCCGTATCCCGTCTGCACATACGGGTCGATGTCTATCGTTATACTATTATCGTCCGCGTCCCTCCAATGCGAGGTGAAGTGCCTGTCCGCGGAGACGTTCGCGGTCTCCAGCGAGACGCGGTTGACCACGGCGGGCAGCACGTCCAGATACAGAGTTATCTCCCTGCCCATCACCATGGCTGTGGCAAACGGTATTTCGCCACCCGTTCCGTTATATGTTATGGCGGCTATGTCGCTGCCGGAAACGAGCATCCTCCAGGAGATATTCGTTCTGATCAGCGTGTCGTCGCCGTAATTTGCGCCTATCGCTATGCGCGTGGGCAGGTTGTTCACCGTCAGGTTCTGCGCAAGCGGATAGTAGGCGTAGTAGTCGTCGATAGTGACCGCGCCGTTTATTATCGTCAGGCGCGAAGTGTCGCCGGAAACGGAGTGGAAGTCCCTGCCTATATCCCTCATAGGCACGTTGACCGACACATATATCCTGGAGCCGTCCGAAAGCATAGCGGTGAGCCATATCCTGCCGCCCATCGCGAAATCCTCCCACGGCAGCACGGATACCGCGTCGTAGCGCTCGAATCCGTACATGCGGGTATAGCCGTCTGCGGTAAATTCGTCGCCCCAGAAGTAATCGGCATAGTCGGTATTGCCGCCGTATGCCGCGGGCGCCTCGACGTACCACACGGCGGGGAGAGCCGCTCCGGCGCCGCCGTAAAGGGTCGCGGAGTTTTCGGCGGCGTTATCGGAATTGCCGCGCCTTAGCCAGAACGACGGCAGCATGGCTGCGATATCGTAACCCGCGGGGTATGCGGGTTCGTTTGCGTCGGTATACGCTTCCACCGTGATATCCATGACTACCGCGTTGAGCGAGTCGCTCCACGCCGCCGTTCCCTCGAAATCGGTGAACTGTTCGTCGGAAAACTCTATCGAGTAGCGGTCGGAGTCATTCCTGTACCCGATCGCGAGCGTGACGGTATAGTCGTCGGCTCCCATGCCCTGGCCGATATATATGTCAAGTCTCTGTCCGGACTCGGAAGCTATCTTTTGGGTATCCAAAGTCGACATTATGTATGCCTCGGCGCTCGTTACCGCGTCGGTCACGAAGATGTACGGCTTCGTCGTATCCGTAAAGGACAACTCGATATTTCCGAACAGCGCCGCGAAGAAATCGTACGGATGATATATCGCGGCGAGCTCTCCGTCCGCGCCGTACACTCCGATAACGCCTATGTCGTCGCCGTCCGCGAGCTCGGGATCGCGTATTAAATACACTCTGCCGTTCGGGATATTGACCGATATGGTCTTATCCGTTGTGTTCACGGTGAACTCGACGCCGGCAGACTGCAAAGCTTCGTCCGCGGGAGCAATAGTCATTTCAAAGATCTGTTTCGCCTCGACGCGGTGCATGAGCGTGATGACGGAATCTATGCCGTCGCCTATCGCGCTTGTTACCGTTATCTCGTTGTCCGTCGCGCTCTCGCCAACCGTACCGGGCGCCCAGGGAGCGTGGTCCGCCCATTCGACGGGATAGCTCCTCACGCTTCCGTCGGAGAACGTTACCGTCACGGAATCGGGCACGGGGAACCTGTCGTATGTATCGACGTAGTAGGTGTAGTCTCTCAGCTGGAAGCCCGCGCCGTCGTACTCCGCAGTTTGACTTTCGACCATGTGTCCGTCCCCGTACGGAGCGGAGGGCGCCGCCGTTTCGTTCGTCATCGCGTTTCCGTTCGCGGAGAAGACTATATTGTCCATATACGCGGACATCAGCTGCACGAGGAGGGTTATCGTCATGGTCTGCTCGCCGGAGCCTATAGTGGCGGTGACGGTGAAATCCTTATACTTGGCGCTTCCATTGGCTGAGCGTACCGCTTCGGTGAGGTCGACGCCGTTCATATGGCTTTCGCCGTTATACGTCCATATGACGGAGTAGTTCCTCGGGTCGTATGCGGGGTTACCGTCCTCGTCCGTATCGTCGAAGTATACGGTGATATCGGGCGAAAGCACCCATGTGGACATATCGTAGGGATCGACATTGTATACGCCCCTATCGTCCCACGTTCCGCCGGCGGGGACGACGTTCATGACCTGTTCCGTCGTTGCCGTGTTCCCTACCGTGCTTCCCGTGATAGTCGTGGTGTTCGCCTCATAGTCGCGCCCTCCCACCGTCTTGTCGGGGACAAGTACGGCGATGGTCGCCGTTTCGGTCCTGAACCATTCCGTAACGACCGTGCCGTTATCGCCGCGCACGGTGTGGTACCAGTTCCTGTCGGGATCGAAGTAATTCGCGAACCCTATATAGGAATTGGTCACGTTGCCGTCGTATCCCGCAAACGGATTGCCGTCATTACCGACAAGGAATACCCTGTCCGCCACGGGATTGGTCCATTGTATTATCCAAGGCGCGCCGTACACTCCGAGCGAGGAAAACGCTCCGAGCGGATCGGCGGTGAAATCGGTACCCTCGTCGGACAATGTCACGAACAGCGAATTGACGCTTTCCTCCGCGACCGTTTCACCGAGGTAGTCCGACAAAAGCGCCGTTATCTCGGCTCTTTGGTCGATATACACCTGTTCCGCGCCCTCGCCCACACAAGCGTATTCGTAATCGGTGGGATCGAACACGTAATACAGGTAGGTGCCGTCGACCGTCATCTCGCGGAATATATAGACGAGATCGGTGGGAAGGGTATAGGTATCGGGTTCCAAAGCGTCGACGGTATAGGTGTTCAACGCCTCCTCGCCGGGGACGTAGACCGCGACGAATTCCCTGGGAAGGATCTCTATCCCTATCGCGATCACCTGGTTATGGAACACGGTGTACACATATGTGTATTCGGGCGCGAACGAGTCGCTGCCCGCCTGTACGCCGGTGTGGCGGTTGTCGATGTTGCTTTCGGTATAAATCTCGTTGCCGTCGATATAGTCGAAGTTCCATGTGAACGAACCGACCTCGTCGGGGGTGTCCTCTTCGGGAACGGTGGAGGCGTATATCTCGGTGAACTCGAAGCGCACTTCATAGTGCTCGAAATACCACGCCGCAAAGCCCGCGGCAAGCTCCGACGGAGTCATGTTCGCTCTCAGCGTGTTTTCGTAATAGGCGCGGTACATCAGGTACAGATATGGATCGACCTCTATGTAATCCGCGACCGGAGCCACTACTCTGCCGTCTTCGGTATTTATATTGACGTAGCGGTCGGTATCTATCTCGCGGTTCAATATCTTGACCCTGACGTTTTCGCGGTATGTCGCCATCATACCGTCGCCTATCACGACGTACACGACGAAGATACCGCCGTTTATCGTTATGTCGTCCCAGGTCATATCGGTCCAGGTGAGCGAGGAGAAGATATCGTCGTTCCAATCGACCTCGCCGTAAGTGTAATCGGCAAAAGCGGTATCCGCGCTTTCCGCCGCCGTCCAGTTAACTCCGACGTAGGGTTCGGCGTTCCAATCCAGCGTGTACAGCACTCGGTTGCCGAACAGACCGTACAGGTAATTCCGCTCCGCGCCCGTAACGTTCGCGCCCGCATAGATGTAATTTTCCGCCATGTTATACACGGCGCGGTATACGGAGCGGCTCGTGACGGTGCCGTTCTCGTCCGTTATCTCCTCGACGAACGCCCTGACGTACGTATCCGCCGCCGGATCGAAGTAGAACGTCTGCCCGTACGCTTCCGTCGTGAAGGTATATATCGTGGCGGGCACGAGCTGCGTTTCGGTTATGTAGTCTGTGGGATCGGAAGTCTCCTCGTTCGGGACGCGCACTTCGACTTCGTACTGACCGAAGTTTTCGTCGAGGAGACGCTGCCTCAGCTCCGCCGTCTCGACGACGTAATAGTTGCCGTCCGCGTTATAGAGTATATTCAGGTCGTCGTAGCCGGTCTGGGTGACGATATACCAGCCCGGTTCGCGCATACCGAAATCGTACATCAGGCTGACGCGTGCGGAATTTTGGTATTCTTTGTAATAATACGGGACGTCGGAGTTCAATTCGTCCCATACCCTCGCATAGCCGGCGTTGGAGCCGAGCCCTATGACGTACAGATCGTTTTCGAGGTCGTACACCACTTCGTACCCCTCGTCGCTGAGCACCGTATAATACCCCGTCGGTATGTCGTACACGGCGTGCAGATTGAAGTCCGCGGGGTAATCGTAGGTCAGGTTGTTCGCGCCGTAATAGGCGGCGACGTGATCCGGCACCGGTTCCAGCGGCTCCCATGTATACGAGTCGGATACGAGGGAATTTATCTCCTGCCTTCCCATTTCCGTCAATATATGGACGTGGTAATCCCTGGAAACGCCCATGAACAGATTCTTCATCGCGGGCATATAGTACACGCGGTCGTTGGTGACGGCGATGGAATCCTCGTCGTACAGGAAGTAGAAGTCCTTTGTAACGACGCGGTTGCCGAAATCGAAATACACCTCGACGGTGTCGTGGAGGCGTATGTTGTATACGCTGTCTCCTTCCATATCGGCGAGGTTGCCGACGGTATACATCGCGAACGTGACCTCGAGCTGGTCGATGTTCCTGACGCGCTGTCTGAAGCCTATCTGCACCGAGATGGTGCCGATGAGTTCGTCGACTCTGAAGAAGTCCTTTATCGTCTGGTTCGAGGTGGTGATACGGATGACGTCGGGTTCGAAGGTCGCCCACGAGTCTTCCATCAGCGCCGAAACGATGTCGGTAAGACCCAAAACGACGTCGTCGTCCTCCTCCGCATCGAAATCGTAGCCCATATACGCATAGAAACCGCGTATGAAATGATCCTCGCGCACCTTGAAGCGCGGCATCCCCTCTATGCAGTCGTATTGGAGCCATATATATCCGAGTTCCTCGACGGGGTCGGCGGTATTCAGGCTTACGTCGTTGGCGTAAACGTGCGCGAGCGGCGTGACCACGTCGCCCACGACCATGTACAGGTACAGCGAGAATGCGCTTCTCGAACGCCTCGTCCAACGTCCGTTCTCGAGGTTCTGCTCCCTAATGTATTGGTCATAATACAGCGTGAAATAGATATCCGCCGCCTCCGGCAGGATGAACGGCGTATTCAGCCCCGACTCGTCGCCCATAAACGAACCGAGAAGCTGAGATAGATCCACTTCCTCCGTCGCGGCGAAGATGAACTGTCCCTCCATGTAACCGGAATAGGTCATGACCTCCTGGAAGGGCTTGAAGTCCGAAAAATCGGGGAAAACTATCCTGACGTATTCGCCGATGTGCTGCGGATACAGGTCGAGGCGCATGATAAGGTTGGGACCCTGCTCCTCCACCTCTTCGTCGGTCATCTCGGCGGTGGAATACACTTCCACGCGGATAGAGTAGTAGTCGACGTCGTACGTCAGATAAAAATATGTCGTTTCGATGAGCTCCTCGATGCTTACGCCCATTATCGAGGCTATCGCTTCGATGTCGATGTTGAACTGGTTGTTGATGAGCAATATCAGCTGCTCCGTCGTATACTCGGTGCCCGTCTCGCTGGTCAGCGACAATATCGTGCGGATCATCTCGAAATCGATGCGGATCTGCTCGGTCGCCCTGCTGGACGGGTCGGATTCGTCGCGCATCGTGGCTTCCATATTGTCGATTATGACCGAGGTTATCTCCGCAAACAGCGAATCCCCGTCGTCGGAGGAACTGCTCTGACCGTACAGGATGTTGTCCACCGCGATGACGATATACTCGTCGATGAGGTCGAAAAGCCACGCCATCGTGTCCGCAAGGTCGAATCCGCCGCGGTACGCTTTCGGCAGACCCAGATCCTCTATCTGCACGCCGCCGTACAGGTCCTGAATGCCCTCGACGTCAACGTATGTCAGCTCGTTGACGTAGTACAGACCTATCATCAGGTCGTCCGTCGCGAGGTCGCGGCAGGTCATGAACACCTGGTTTATCGAGTTGTCCACCTCGTTGATGTCGGTCCTGAGCAGAACGTCCAGCTGCAGGTCGAGCATCGGTATATACATGTCTCCGGTGTATTCGTAATTACCGTAATCGTATTCGGTATAGCCGAGTTTGTCGAATGTGATATTCGAAGATATCCTCACCGAATAGTTCGCCTCGATATGCGCGGTGTACGGCACCGATTCGCGCACGGTGCCGAGAACGGGGTCGGTGCGGGATACCTCGGAGCCGCCCGACACGTCCAGGACCAACGCCGACATGATGTCGAGGTTATCGAGGTTTTCGTTGGGCTCCATCCTGAACTCCATGTCGCTCGACATCGACGTGAAAGACGTGTTGCCGAGGGTGGAGATCAAAAATCCGAGATACTTGTTGGAGAGCGGGTCGAGCTTGTCCTCGAACGGGGAAAATATACTCTGCATGTACGAGGTTATATCGCCCGTTAAGGTGCCGAGGTTGACCGCGTCGAAAAATATCGAGGTCTCGCTGCCGTTTATCGTCTGCTTGTAGTTGTTGTCGACCGCCATGTTCAGCGCGTCTCTCAATGACTGGAACGAGCTGTCCGCCGTGCCGTCGTCGGAAGCGGAGCCGATAAGCGTTTCCAGATTGAAGTTGGTGATGAGCCTGATGATCTGCTGGTACAGCACCGAGTTTCCGAAGTCGCGGAAAATACGCTTCGAGCCCTGCAGATTCAGATACAGATCGTTTCCGTCGTCTACGGAGTTGGGGTTGATGCCGTCGAAATAAAAGCCTATGAGCATTTCGTTCGTCGAACCGTCGTACCACTCCAGGATCATGTCCGAATAACGGATGATGTCGTTATGTATCGCCAGCGCCTCTTCGTCCACCAGCGGCAGCCCCGTGTCGGGATCCAGGATGACGTTGCCGTTCTCGTCCTTTATCTCGTAGGGGTATGTATACAGATTGGCTTGAAGATTTAAACGGAATGCGGAGCCGTTTTCGGTGTTTATCGTCATGTTCGCGCCAACGAAATAGCCGGTATCGCCCGCTTCCTCGGAATCCAGATGCCTCAAAAGATTCTCCATCGAATCGACAGCCCTGTCAATAGCCTGTTCTTTCGTCGTATGGTCCTTGTAGTTCTCGTTTTCCGGACCTTCCACGATGGGGAACGGATCGGAATACGGCGTTTCGACGGGATCGCAGGCGATAAGTATCGCCGCCAGCAATACCGCCGCAAGCGCTAAGATCAAGATTTTGACGAGGTGTCTTTTCATTGTGCCTCCGTGCGCCCCTTCGCGAAGCGCCCGCGCCGTCCGCGCGAACCGAACGTGCGCGTATTTAATTTTATTTGCGCGCGCGTAAAAAATAAAATAAAATTTTTTACGCAACGACTTAAGAACATGGCTAGAGCCATGCCGCGGGGAATATACCCCTTTCCGCCCCGGCGGGATACGCCCGACGGAGCCTTTGCCGCACAATATACATGTATAACGCGCCCGTATATCCGCGAAAAATTACTCGAGATCTTTTCCGCGCGATATATTACGCGCAAATATATAATAAATAATCCTCCCCACCATGTCAACACCCTTTTACGTTTTATTAATTGATCGATTGCCGAATAATATGAGGCAAGCGGTCAATTCACCGATTTACAAAAAGTATTTACTAGTGTATCCGTACCTATCAACTTTTCTTCACAAGGATTTTTTGATCTTCGGCAATCGATCAATACCACCACTTTACCGCGTCTTTCGGGCTCTTTTTTCCGAAATCTTCGACCCCCGCTTTGGAGACCAAACGGGGGCAGCGTCGGCGCGTATGCTATACGCGCTGTCCTTGTTTCGAAAAAAATAGCCTCGAAATCCACGGCAAATCGGCGCTATACACGCTCTTCTTGGCGATAAAATACATAGTGGGCTGTATTCTTTTTTCATAGTAAACACTAGTATGGCTAAAGCAAATCTGCCGCCGAACACCTCATTCGAAGCGGACACTGGCACGGTCGAACCGCTTTTCATGGCTGAGGCAAATCGGCGCCGAGTATGCTGTTCATGGCGCCAAAATACACAGTAAATTGATTTCTTTGCCGAAAAGATGTAAATCAAAAGTTTGAAAGGAACCTATAAGCAAAGTAATGAAAAATAGTGCATTCGACCGAATGCGCTTTTTTCATAAGGTGAGACCTGATTCGGCAAAGAAATCAATCAATACCACCGCTTTGCGCCTCTTTTCCGCCGTATCGCACGAAATTACTTAAAGCCTTTAATATCACCCCGTTTTGGAGCCCAAAACGGGGCGCGAGCGGCGCATAGTCCCGCTATAGCGCCGCCCGCGTTTCGTGCGATACAACGCAAAATAGTCTGCAAATCGGCGCCGAACACCTGTGTAAGGGGAAACACTAATATGAACAAACTGCTATTCATGGCTAAGGCAATTCGGCGCTATACTCGTTCTTCTTGGCAACAATATACACAGTAAACTGAATTCGTTTATCATGAAAACACTAATATGAGCAAACCGCTGTTCATGGCTAAAGCAAATCTGCCGCCGAACACCTCATTCGAAGCGGACACTAGTACGGTCGAACCGCTTTTCATGGCTGAGGCAAATCGGCGCTATACACGTTTTTCTTGTCGACAAAATATCTACTTTTGTTGTTACCCTAAGGCAAAACCCTTTTCTAGTGTTTAGCGGGAATAATGTGGATAACTTTGATTTACTCGTACAGTTTTTCCCCTTTCCCGTAATGCACAAGGCATATTATTCCTTTAACAGCATATTCCCAAGCCATTCCAACGGGGGAGGCGCGCGAAGCATCCTATCGCCGGGGGTGTAGCGCAAGCGGAACCCCCTCCGATTACATGGCTTGGGCAGTTCAAAGTTTGTTTTCCTTCTCGCCTGTAATAGTGATTTATATGAAAAAATTCACATTGAACAGAACACTCCATACGGAGATGATAAGCAAAGAAAACACAAAACCAAATACCACGCCTACAGCCGTAGATTTTCGGGTGATTTTGCGTGAACAAGATGGCGGCATACGACGTATGTCGACATCTTGTTCACGCAAAAGGACCGAAAAGATATGGGTATTAAAGAGAATAGTTGTTTTATGGTTTATCAATCTAATGACCGCAACAAAATCCGCAATATATGGCAAGGGTGTGGAAGATGTATTTTTTGATTGAGCATTCTATAAAATCTTAGCGGATTTTATTTCACAAATCGGCATTTCGGAAAGAAGATATTAAAATAAAAATATATTATGCCGATTTATTTCACAATGCGCCCGTTACGGCTCTACTTCCTACCTTCGGGCGCATTATTTCACAATTCCGCTTCGCGGAATTATTTCACCTTTCAGGGTTCCCTTAATAGCACTTCGGATACCCATACTTCGACTACACTTTATAATATCTTTGCGTAGGACTGGTGGGGTTTTGGGGATCGGTCATGGCGATTAGGCCAGCTTCCAGGGCGGGGGTAAGGTAGTGTATTCTGAATGAGGCGCGGGACTTGAGACCGAGTTTTTGCATTAGTTCCCGAGCCGACAGCGGGTACGTTTCGATGACCGCCATCAACGATTCTACGCCCGCCGATAGATTTTCAAGATGCCCTTTTAAGTCTTTTTCCAGGCTCTCCACGCTGTTTTTGATAGCGACGAGCATAAATGTTATAAAAGCATTAGAGTTTCCGTTCTCCGTTGAAACGCGTATAGAGCGGTAATATTCCGCTTGATCTTCTTTTATCATACTTTCGATCGGGATCCATTCGAAAACCGGTTTCCAACTTGCAAGCAGCACGCTTTGCCACAATCTCCCCGTTCTGCCGTTTCCGTCGCTGAATGGATGGATAAACTCAAATTCATAGTGGAAAACGCTAGAGCGTATCAACATATGCGTTTGGGAGTTTTTTACCCAGTCGAACAAGCGTTCCGTCAAGCCGTTCACCATCGTGTGCGAGGGCGCCACATGGATGACCGTTCCTTTTTCATCGAACACACCTACGTCGGACAAGCGAAATTCCCCCGCGTCGGCAGTCAAACCGCGCATCATGACGCCCTGCGCCCTCTTCAGATCCGCCACGGAAAACGGATCCAAAACCGGGAACAATTTATATGCCGCAAAGGCGTTTTTAACGGCGATGATATCTTCCTCGGGTCCGAGAACGCGTTTTCCGTCGATAACATCCGTCACCTGTTTGAGTGACAAGGTATTGCTTTCGATTGCGAGCGTTGCCTGCACCGATCTCAGCCTGTTCACACGGCGCAAGCGCGGCACAGGCTGCAGTTTACCTACATTGCCGATCCTCCCGAGAATTTCGGTTATTTCCGATGTTATTGCCAACATTTTGTCCGTTATGTCGTACGGCGGAATATACTTTTCCATTTTCGATTCTCCGAATATGTTGATCGATATTTTTATACCACAACCGCGCCGACAAAGTCAATACTTGTATGTTTACTTGTATGTTTACTTGTATGTTTACTTGTATGTGGCGGCTCAAGCCGATTTTTGGCTTGAGCCGCCACATACAAAAAAAAGAGCGCGTTATGCGCTCTTTTTTTTGTGATACTGTCGCTTATTAAGCGGCGGGTTCTTCCTCAACAACGGGGAGTCCGGGTACGTCAACGATGACCAGCTCGCCCCTGTCGTCACCTGCGGAGGTGTCGAACAGCGCCGCATTGGCAAGTTCTTTCAGCGTGTTGAACAGCAGTCTGCCTTCGTCTTTTCCGGTGTTATTGGAGTAGCCGACGGTGTCAACCGTTCCGGAGACCTCTGCGGGTTTCGTCATATCGGTATCGGGATCGGTCCAGCCGATATCGGCGGTGATACCGAATTCAATACCGGCTACATCGAGGCTGACTTTGATGCCGGCCTTGTAGGAAGCTTCGATGACTATTTCGCCGATGACTTCATACAGGTTCGCGTTGCTATCGAGGTCGATACCGAACTTTTCGCCCCACGCGAGGACTTCGTCTCTGGTCACAGGCAAAACGCCTTCTGCGCTGTCGGTTCTCTTGATAAAGTCTTCATAGGTGCCGTAGGCCGTCACTGCTTCGTTATAATTCGTTTCGTCTTTAGCATACGCGTCATATGCTCCTACGGCTTTCACAGCTGCAGCGAGAGCGCGCTCTTCGTATGCTTTTTCATCCTCTCCTTCTTGCTGCGAATTTTCAAGCTTCCAGGCCGCTGCTGCCGCCTCAATTTCAGCATCGTATGCCGCTCTGATAGTCTTGTCGATCTCGCTCTCATAGATGAGGGAGTTGACGAAAGTCACGATATGGTCGAGAACGTCGTCTCCGGCCAGGATCTGGGCGAGGCTATAAGAGCCCTTTTCATTGCCTGTGCCGGTGTAAAGATCGAACTTGACATGCTCGGAGGTAAGTCCGCCGATAAGTCCGTCGGAAGCAAGGAGCTCCGCCATCAAGTCTGCAAGACTAATGGTGACGCTGGCAGAAGTGTCGCCCTCAACGATATCAAAGATCTGGGTGTTTTCGAATATCCCTTCGAGCGAATTCAGAACGCCGATCGCATCGGGCAGGAGCTCCATTACCGCATTCAGTATGTTCGGATTTTCTGCATTGACGAGCTCGAAGATGGTGTCGATGATAGCGTCGATATTCGCGGCGGAAGTCCTGTTGACCTCAAGGGTCGCTGCTTCCCCGCCTTCACCTCCGGCAGGGGGGGCGGGTTTTTTAGAATCGATCCAAGCGTCGAATTTCTCCTGCGCGTCGAACGGGATGAAGAAGTCATACGTTCCGTTGATGCTGGTCGTGCCGACAAGATCGAACACGGGTTTGAGGTCGATGACGAATCCGCCGAGTTCCTCATTGTATTGCGCTATCATAGCTTCATTAATGGGAGTGTTGTCTCTGTTCGCCCTCAAAGTCGCGTAGCCCTCGAGACCGGTAAAGTCGATGGCGACGAAACCGTCCTCATCAAAACCTACCTGCACGCCGGGTTTGACATACAGATCCACTATAGCGTCCGCAGCCGCGCCGTTAAGTGCGGGTACGGCGGCGTCAAGAGCGATGTGCGCGGCAAATTCCTCGGCATTCTCCACGCCGGAGGGTCTGTCAACGTCTCTCGCGGAAGCGGAAAGCTCGATGTTGGAGATGTTAAGATCCAGCGAAACGTACTGGGGATCCGATCCGCCCAACGCTACGTCGTAATCGTAATGTATCCCTATGCCGCGGAGCATATCGTTGGCGGTCTGGACCGTCAGCCTGAGGGTCGGGAATTCCATATTATCGGGTATAGTGGCTCCCGGAGCACCGGTCAGCTGGTCGTAGCTGAGTCCGAGAACGATCGGTCCGATAAAGTCGATTATGCTCTCATATGCGCTCAAGTCGAAAGTGGGAGCAAACACCTTGATGGCGCCGAGCAGATCCGGAACAACGCTGCCGACCGCCGCCAAATCGAGAGTTGCCTCGTAGGTGGTGACTCCGCCCGCTTCGGACATGGTCGTGGGAAGCAGATCCGCAACAACCGTGACAAGGCTCAAATAGCTGCCCGCGAAAGTGTCGAGCAGTCCGTCTTCCGCCAGATCCTCAAACTTTTCCACTACGGCGGGAGTACCTTTTTCTTCGTCGGCTGCCTTAACCTGGATCTCCATTGCCTTGATATCCTGGATAGCGGTGAACACGCGGGCGATGAGTCCGTGGTTTGCACCGGTCAGGATGCCCTCAACGATGCCGCTGTCGGCGGCGTGATCGTCAACGTCGATCTGGCTGAATTTCGACCAGGTGTAGTTCTCGCCGGTCAGGCTCTGTCCGAGGTATACTATCTCGGAATCGGCATCGGTCGCCTCCGCGAACAACGCGACGTTGTCGTCGTTTACGTCGATCTCGACAAGCGCCCAGTTCCGGTTCGCAGTCGCGGTGCTGAGGCTCGCCTTCAGCGACAGCGCAAGATCGAGCGTGAACTGATCATCACCCTCGCCCATCACGAGTGCCAACGAGATATCCGCGCCTATGTAAGCTTCGTCGTCGATGTCGTTGATGACCCTGATAAGGTTATCCCCGCCCGCAACGAGATCGTTGATCGCGTCGGACAGATAGTTGACCGTCTCTTCCGGCGGCGTCGGCGTCGGCGGCGGTTCCGGCGTCGGTTCCGGATCCGGCTTGTTGCAGGCGAACGCCGTAAACGCAAGGATGCCCACCAACAGCAGTACCAACAATACGACTATTGATTTCCTTTTCATTTTTTTGACCTCCAATTTTAATGGATATTTTTTGTACTACCATTATATCCTATAACGGAGAAGATGTCAACAGCGAATTTCGGCGGGCGCAAAAGGCAAAATTTTCCTGCGGGAACGTCCTATTAAAGTCCGAAACGCGAAAAACCGCCGTCCGGGAATGCCCCGAACGGCGGCGTTTACATTAATTATTGCGCTTCAAATGTTTTTCGTTCAGCCGCGCCCGCCCTTTTCCGACGACATAAACGCGTATATATCGCGCGCCAAGCATTCCGCGAGCGACCCGGTATTGGCGCCGAAATCGCTGCCGGCGCTCTCGTTTGCGCCGTCGCTGACGTATTTTACCGCAGCAAACGGGATACCCAGGGCTCGAGCCGCCTCCATGGCGGCAGCAGCCTCCATCTCGCATACCGCCGCTCCGAATTTGTCGCGTATATATGCGGCGCGTACGGGATCGGCGACGAATATATCCCCCGTGGCGACCCCGCCCCGAACTCCGCCGGTAACGGCAAGGAGCCTCTCCGAAAGCGCGTCATCCGTCCGACCTACATACAGTCCCGGCTCGTCGCCCGCGGCGGTGGTGTCGAAATCGTGCTGCCAGACATCCCCCGCGACGACGGCGCTCCCCCGGGGCGTCACCCCGAGCCCTCCGGCAACGCCCGCGTTCAATATGACGTCGGGATAGAACGCGCGGTAAAGCGCCATGACCCCTATCGCCGCCGCGACCTTGCCTATGCCTGAAATACATGCCGCAAAGGGGCGTCCCGCCATGGAACCGGTAAAAACGCGCTTGCCGAAGACCTCTGTCTCGGTCAGCGTTTCAGCCATGCTTTCCAGGGGAGCCCACTCCGATCCCATTGCAACCAAAATACCGATTTTTTTCATATGTATCCCTGTTAAGGATTCCTTTTATGCGGCTTCGGAACCCGAAACCGCGGTATCGGCGACATCATCCGCCGTGTATGTTATAACCGTTAACGCGTGCGACGATATACCCGAAGCGCCGAGAATGACGTTGCCGGTAACGAGACGGGTCTCCTCGATGCAGTCTGCCGTACCCACTCTCCCTAGGTTAGCGATGACCGCGGCGAACCCGTCGCCTATGGCGCGGCTCACGGCTTCCTGTCCGGTAAGTTCTTCGCCGCCCTCGATATTTTCGGCGGCGTCGGCGCTTATCACGGCAAATATCGCGTCGGCAACGACCGATTCGATATCGTTGATACGGATGCTCCTGCCTGCCAGCACAAGTTCTCCCTCGGAGTTTGCGGTGATGTCGGAATAGCTTACTATATACACCCTTTCCGGTATGCGCACTATCCTGAAGGGAAGCCGGGATTCAATAGCGGTCTTATAGCTGCCGAGATCTATGGAGACGACAAGCCTCAGTTCGTACCCGAGCCCCGCGGCGTTTATGCTGACTTCCTCGACCCTGCCGTTTATCCTGTTCAGAAAATCGAGGGCGTCGTTGGAAATGTCCGCGTTCCCGGAATTCGCTTCGTCGAGCATTTGCTGGAACAGATACGCCAGCGTCGTGTCGCGGTATTCGTACAGATAGTTGCCGTCATACAGTACCTTGTCCGTCAGGATATCGGTGTAGTTATATCCGCCCTCGCCGGGCGTGACGGATACGGACGCGGACAGATTGTTGTCTGCGGTGAACTGCTCCGTCTGCGCGTTATAGGGGTTGGTGACTATATCCGAGGAATTTGCATTCATCACGTCGGTCGCAAAACGGATAATTTCCTTTATCTTCGTATCCGCAAGTCCCATTTCCCTCAAAGTCGTGCCGTTGATGTCGATGTCGGCGATACCTAGCTGATCGGGGGTCAGGTTTACGATGACGACCGCCGCGACGACCAGCAATATCGCTATAACGACGATCGCGATGAATATCTTCAAAAGACATCCGCCGCAACCCGAGCGTTTTTTTCCTTCCCTGTGCCTTGCCATACATTGCCCTCCTAAAACCGAATATATGATATATAGATTATATAACATGCGGATGAGAAAAGCAATTTTTTTTCGCGGCGACAATGCCGCCGCATAAAAAAGCGAAATAATTCCGCTTGCGGAATTATTTCACCTTGCTGCGGCATACGCCGCAGCAAGTCTTGATATTGCCTGGCGGGTGTGGTAAAATAAAAATAAAGGAGAGGTTTTCGCAATGGATTATTCAAAGACTTTGAGCAAAAACGCGCAGCGCATACCGCCTTCGGGTATAAGGAAGTTTTTCGATATCGCGGCGGAGATGGATGATTGCATCTCGCTGGGAGTCGGGGAGCCCGATTTCATCACGCCGCAGCCCTTCGGAGCGGCGGGGATAAAAAGCATCGCAGACGGCAAAACGCAATACACCTCGAATTCCGGATTGAAGGAGCTGAGGATGGCGGTGACGTGCTATCTGCACGAATCGGTCAAAATCGATTACGATCCGATAAACGAAGTGCTGATAACGGTCGGAGCTTCCGAAGCGATAGATCTTGCACTGCGCGCCTTGATCGACCCCGGCGACGAAGTTTTGGTGCCCTCACCCTCTTACGTTTCCTACGCGCCCTGCGTAGAGCTTGCCGGGGGGCTGGCGGTCGCCATAGACACGCGTGCGGAAAATATGTTCAAGCTGACCCCGGAGGAGCTGGAAGAGAAGATAACGCCGCGCACGAAGGCGCTGATACTCCCCTATCCCAACAATCCGACGGGCGCGATAATGGAGAAAAAATACCTCGAACAGATAGCGCCTATCATAATTAAACACGACCTCGTCGTCATTTCGGACGAGATATATTCGGAGCTTACATACGGCGAGGAGGAGCACACGTCGATCGCATCTCTTCCCGGAATGTGGGAGCGCACGATACTCATAAACGGTTTCAGCAAAGCGTTTGCGATGACGGGTTGGCGTATAGGCTACGCCGCGGCGCCGCAGGATATCCTCTCCGTCATGCGCAAGATACATCAATACGCGATAATGTGCGCGCCGACCGCGGGACAGTATGCGGCGCTGGAAGCGCTGGAACACAGTTTCCGCAACGATTACGCCGAAGTAAAAGAAATGCGCAAGCAGTACAACGAGCGCAGGATATACCTGGTGAACCGCTTGAACGACATGGGGCTGAAATGTTTCGAGCCGCGCGGCGCGTTCTACGCATTCCCGTCCGTCGCCTCCACCGGTATGACCGGGGAGCACTTCGCGGAAAAACTGCTGTATACCAAAAAAGTCGCCGTCGTACCCGGTTCCGCGTTCGGCGCCTCGGGCAGAGATTTCGTGCGCATATCGTATGCGTATTCGGTAGACAAAATAAAGTGCGCGCTGGATAAGATCGAAGATTTTTTGGCGGGGAAATAGCTTCTCCGGAAAAGGAGAGATCCAAATAAAAATCGAATACAGGATACATAAAAAGCGTTTCGGATATCCCCGAAACGCTTTTTATGTAAGAAGATCCGCGCCCGGCATATCGTCACCGGACCCGCGCTTTTTCTTTCCGGCGATCGTCAATACGACAGTCGCCAGCAACATGAGCGCGGGGAACAGCGCGCCTATACCGAGCCCGTACGCGAGGCTGCCGTTTGCGGCGTCGGCGACCGCGCCGATGACGGTGGGACCCGCCATACAACCGAGGTCTCCCGCAAGCGCGAACAGCGCAAACATTGCCGTGCCGCCGCGTTTTATCGTAGCGGAACCGAGAGAAAACGTTCCCGGCCATAAAATGCCCGTGCCGAAGCCCGCCGCGGCGGTGCCGATAAGCGCGACTACGGGCTCGGAGGAGAGCGCCGCCGCGAGGTATGCCGCAAACGATATTGCCGCGGAGCCCGCAAGCATATAGGTCAGTTTTTCGGGGCTTCCGAAACGCGCGTACAGCACGCGCGACGTGCCCATCAAAACGGCAAACGCCATCGGGCCCACCAGGTCGCCTACGGTCTTGGAGACCCCGAGCCCGCTCTCGGCAAACGACGACGCCCATTGGCTTATCCCCTGCTCCGAGGCGCCCGTCGCGAACATCATCACGACGAATATCCAAAAGCAGCCGCTTTTCATGAGCTCGCTCAGTTTAAGTCCCGTTTCGCCCTCTTTTATCAGCGGATACATCGGCACGAACATAAAAAATATGCCGTTCGCAACGGGCAGCGCCGCCCAGATAAGCGCAAGATATCTCCAATTTTCTATGCCGAAAAGGGTAAAATACAATACGGAAAGTCCTATTATCAGCACCGAGCCCCAGCAATACGAGGAATGCATCAAAGCCATCACCCTGTCTTTGTTTTTCGTGGGGCACGCTTCCGTTATGGGGCTTACGATGACCTCCAAAGTCCCGCCGCCGAGCGCGTATACAGCCACCGAAGCAACGATACCCGTGAACGGGTCGACGATATCCGGCAAAGTGCCGAGCATTATAAGCCCCGCCGCCGCGAATACGTGCGCCGTTACGGCGAGCCGCCTGTATCCTATTTTGTCCGCGAAAAACACGCCCGTCAGGTCGACCGTGAGCTGTACCGCGAAATTGACGGCGACTAAAGCCGTTATCTTTCCCAAAGGTATTCCGTATTCGGTTCCGAACCTGACAAACAAAAGGGGCGCGAATATGTTGACTATAGCCTGTACGGTATAGGCGGCAAAACACGCGCCCAAAGTGTGGGTGTATTTCAGTTTACGCATATAAAACTATTCGGCGCTTTCCTCCTCGGCGGATACGCTCCCGTCCGCTGCCGCCGCGTCCGTTCCTAATGCCGTTTCCGGCTCAAGCGCGTACAGCCCGTCCAGGAAACCGAATACCATCGACAGCGCCTCCTTGGAGGCTTTGCGCCAATAGTTGAAGTGGTAGCAGTGGTTGTCGAAGCCCTTGACCGAGTGATGCTCCTCGACTTTGACTCCCGCCGCTTTCAGCTTATCGTACATCAATTCGCCGTGACCTTTGCAGAAAAAGTCCTTTTTCGACATGCTGAGGACCGTGGGCGGCCACTCGGAATTGACATAGGATATCGGGCTTATGTCGTTTAAGTATTTATATTCGGATATATTGGAAAGAGTCTTGTCGAGCTTCATCCCGGTAAAGCTCTCGGCGATGCTTTTGAGTATGCCGAAAGGAAGTTTCGTCTTCATAGCCGCGACCAGATCGTACGGACCGCAGAAAAGCGCGAGTCCGGCGGGCTTTATATCGCACTCCGTCACGCCGAGACGCTCCCTGAGATCGGGGTTCGTGATGACCGACTCCGCGCTCGCCGCCAAAAACGCGCCCGCGGAATCGCCGGTGAGCACCACCTTGTCCAAATTTATGTCGTATTTTTCACGAAGCGTCTTCAGATAGTTTATCGCACTGAGCGTATCGTCGGTCGACGCGGGGAAGGGATACGCGGGGCTCAATCTGTAGTTTATATTGACTACGAACCAGCCGCGCGCGGCGTACATGTGCGCAATCGATATACGGTGCTTTTTGTCGCCCTTAACGAAACCGCCGCCGTGGATATTGACTATGACGGGCATCGGCTTCGGCGCGTTTTCCTTGAAATAGATATCCATAGTGCAGTCATCGGGATACTTATCGTCGTAAACGATATCCTTGACGCAACTAATCCCTTTGACGCGGACGTAGTTTTGCGGAATGTGGAACAGAACGTCCACGACCCAGAACAAAAATTCCGATCTATTCATATATATGCCTCCTCCTATATATGATAAAGGTTACTTTTGAATGACGGTAATGAATTTAGCAGACTTCGACATCGCCACCTGCGCGTGCGGGATAGTGGCGTCGAAATAAAGGCTGTCGCCCGCTCTGAGGTAATATTCCCTTTCTCCTACGATGACACGGAGGGCGCCCTCCAGAACGTAGTTGAATTCCTGACCGGTGTGCCTGACGAGCTCGGGGGTGACGCCCTCGGCTATGGTGACTATCATCGGCTCCAGCTGCCTGTCCACGAAATCGGCGTTGAGCGATACGAAAGAATAACCCGCGTAACGTTCTATCTCGACGCCGTGCCCGTTGTATACGGGAGTCGCGACGCGCTGCGTGGAGGATTTCCCGAGCAGCACATAGCTTGCGTCCACTTCCAAAACCGTGGCAATGTTGTACAACAGCCCTATCGGTATGTCCTTTTCGCCCGATTCGTATTCGGCGTATTCGTCGGGCGTGAGTCCCAATTTTTTGGCGAACTCCTCGACGGTGTAGTCGTTGAAATTTCTGAGATCCTTGATCCTTTCCGATACTTCCTGAATGCTGTTCATATATCTCCTATCTCCCGTAAGGGAACTGTTTGTTTCTTCTCCTGGAGTCCTTCATCCTGAACGCGGCGGGGTTGACTTTGGAGCGGAGAAATTCGCAAAGCGAACCGAAATCGCCCTCCGTCATATCCGTATACAT
>CALVJA010000019.1 GCA_944331875.1 uncultured Clostridia bacterium
GCTATAGCAAATCGGTGCCAAGTATGCTTTCCACGGCGATAAAATACACAGTGAACAAAACACCCGTGTAAGGGAAAGCGCTTGTATGGGCGCACTACTATTCATGGCTATGACAAATCGGTCATTAGATTGAATTCCCGCCCACCCACCCCATGTGGTGGTATGGGGACTTAACAGGTATGAAATTTATAATAAAGTAGCGCCTTTGTATTTGCTGTTGGATGTCGGCTTTAATCAAAAGTCTTTTCTAGTGTTTAGCGTGAAAATATGTGTATAACTTCGATTTTGCGTATAGCTTTTCCCTTTCCCGTAATGCACAAAGTATATTATTCTTTTAACAGCATATCCCCAAGCCATTTCAACGGGGGAGGCGCGCGGAGCTAAAGCGGAGCACTTATTCGCCGGGGGTGAAGCGTGAGCGTAACCCCCTCCGATTACATGGCTTGGGCAGTTCAAAGTTTGTTTTCCTTTTCGCTTGTAATAGTGTTTTTTATGAAAGAAAAAAACATAGTGAACAGAACACTCCATACGGAGAAGACTCTATGATGAGCAAATAAAACACAAAAGCCGATACTACGCCTACAGCCGTAGATTTTCGGGTGATTTTTCGCAAACGCAAAGGCGGCATACGATGTATGTCGCCTTTGCGTTTGCGGAAAAGGACCGAAAAGATACGGGAATTAAAATTTATAGTCAGTATATCGCTTTTCAATTTAATGACCGCAACAAAATCCGCAACATTTAGCAAGAGTGTGAAAGATGTATTATTTGAATGGGGCATACAGATAAAGCATCTAGCGGATTTTATTTCACAAATTGAAACTTTGCTCGCAAAGTTTCAATTTATATCACAATACGACCCTGCGGGGTCGTATTATTTCACAATTCCGCTTGCGGAATTATTTCACTTTTCCTTTGAAGCCGAGAATCGGCTTCAAAGGAAAACTCTACCCTAGGATCACATCCGTAGACGTCGCCTCAATCTCGTCCCCTTCGTGGAGTATGACTTTGTCGCCGTGTCGGTAGGAGCGCACGTATCCCGCGACTCTGAGTTTGAATTCGTCCACCGCGTCGGTCGACTTTAGCGCCGTGTATACGCCGGGCATTATCTCGCCGCCTTTTTCGACGATATAAATTTTTCCCTTTTCAAGCACTACGTCTTTTACGCTCAGGCGCACGTTTTCCTCGCCGTTTCTGAACGCCGCGTCGTCCGCGGAGTAACGCACCCCGCCCTTTATACGCACCTCCTCAACGCCTTGCTCCTGCGCCTTTTTGGCTTTTTTCAGCTTGTAATAGGCGACCGATACCAGGATAAGCCCCGTGGCGAGCAGCGCCAAAGCTATCGAAAACAACAAAATTATGAGCGATGTCCTGTCCATATCTTACCTCAACTTCTTTCCGCATTCGGGGCAGAACTTAGCGTTACTCTCAAGCTCCTCGCCGCACGCGGGACAGCGGCGTTTCCCGTTTATCGCCGCGCCGCATTCGGGGCAGAATTTACTCTTTGCGGCGACTTCCTTTCCGCATTCGGGGCATGTGACGGCTTTTTCCGTTTTGGACTCCCCGAATATATCTTTTCCGAGCCCCAAACCCATCATTGCGCCGATAGCGCCGCCCATTGCGGAATCGCGTCCCGCCGCCTCTCGTATGGCGTCCGCCTCGGCAAGTTTTCTGTAGGTATCCGCGTTTTTCCCGAGCATATTGAGGCGCGCGTTTTCGTCCAAGACCTTTTCGAGTTCCTTCGGAAGCGACACCGACTCGAATACGAAGGCGGCCAGCTCCACGCCCATCTCGCTCATTATCCCCTCGAGGTTTGTCCTGACCGCGCCGCCGAGTTCCATAAGGTTCGCGGACATATCGATGACGGGTATACCGCTTTCGCCCATCGCGTCCGCGAGTCCCATGACGAGGATGCTCCTTATGTAGTCGGTAATATCCGACGTCTTCATTGAATTGTTCGCGCCCGTCAGCGCCGTCAAAAAGCGATAGGGATCGGTGACGCGGACGGCGTACGTTCCGTACGCGCGCACCCTGACAGCGCCGAAGTCCTTGTCGCGGATGATGACGGGGGAGGCGGTGCCCCACTTGAGACCCGTAAACATTCTGGTGGACACGAAGTAGACGTCCGATTTATAGGGCGTCTCGAACGCGAACCGCCATGCCATGAGGCGCGTGAGTACCGGTACCGTCCTGGCGTCAAGCGTATAAGTCCCAGGTCCGAACACGTCCGCCAGTTTTCCTTTGTCGCAGAATACTGCCGCCTGACCCTCTCTGACGACGAGTCTGGAGCCGCGCTCTATAGCGTTTTGCCTGGCGGAATAGCGGTAGACGACGGTATCGTCGCCGGAGCCTGTCCATTCGATAATTTGAAGAAGCGCCATATAATACTCCTTTTCAGAATTTTTTCAATGTTTTTCGAATATCTGCGGCAATGTCGCGAAGTATCCTGTTCGACAACCCCTCCGACGACGCGACCGCTATCTGGAGTTCGTTCACAGCGTCCAGAACGCTTTGATACGCCGCGGAGACGTTTCTTTGCCGCACGGGGCGTGTCGCTTTCAGCGGTTTAGTGTTGCCTCTGTCCAGGCACTCGTCCGTGACAAGGTCGTACACGCCGCCCGGATAGGGCGCCACCGCGCGTATGCCGCCCTCGCGGAACAATAGATCCGCAAACGACGCCGCCACGGAATCCTCGCCGTGCGTGACGAAGATCCTCGTCGGTTTCGGCTTGAAGTTCATCGCCCACTTCAAAAGCGCCTCGCGGTCGGCGTGCGAGCTGGTGCCGGGAAGTTCGACTATCTTCGCCCGTACCTGTACCGTCTCACCGAAAAGTTTGACCGCTTTCGCGCCGTCCAGAAGCGTTCTGCCGAGCGTGCCCGCGACCTGGTAGCCGACGAACACGACGGTGGATTCCGGACGCCACAGATTGTGTTTCAAGTGGTGGCGTATCCTGCCCGCTTCGCACATCCCCGAGGCGCTCAATATGACCTTCGGAGTGCGCTCCGCGTTTATTTTTTTGGAATCTTCGGCACTGACCGACAACACCATGTCCTGGAATGATATGGGATTTATGCCTTTTTCTATGAGCGAGGCGGTCTCGTCGTCGCATAAAGAGGCGACGTTTTTCGAATATATCCCCGTCGCTTCTATCGCAAGCGGCGAATCCACGTATACCCTAAAAGAGGGGAAGTCGCTCACCAGGCGCCTGTTTTTTATCTCGCGCAGAAAATACAGCATCTCCTGCATTCTGCCCACCGCGAACGTGGGTATGACGACGTTGCCGCCGCGCGCAAACGTCGCGGAGATTATCTCGGACAGCTTCGTCACGTAATCGGGGTCGTCGCCGTGCGTACGATCGCCGTACGTAGATTCCATTACGACATAATCCGCGTTCGTCAGTACGGACGGGTTGCGGATTATCGGCTTGTTTTCGTTTCCGATGTCCCCCGAAAACACTACGACGCGCCGTTCTCCGTTTTCCGTCAGCGTAAGCTCGATATAAGCGGAACCCAACAGGTGCCCCGCGTCTATGAAACGCGCCCGCACCCCTTCGCATACGTCGAAAGCGCAGTCGTAATCGAGCGCGCGGATAAGCTTCAACGTGTTCTCCGCGTCAATGGAATCGTAAAGCGGCGTATACGGCGGCTGAGTCGAGGAGCGTTTGGCTTTTTTGTTGCGCCACTTTGCTTCCTGCTCCTGAATATGCGCGGAGTCCATCAGCATTATTTTACACAGATCCCGCGACGCGCGCGTCATATATATACGGTTGCGGTAGCCGTTTTTGTACATCAGCGGGAGTTTCCCGGAATGGTCTATGTGCGCGTGCGTCAAAAGTATCGCGTCTACGGAAGCGGGGGAGACGTTCAGGGTCTGGTTCTCGTAAAGATCGGGACCCTGTTCCATACCGCAGTCTATCATGATGCGTTTGCCGCCCGTTTCCAACAGATAGCACGACCCCGTTACTTCGCGCGCCGCGCCCAGAAAAGTGATCTGCATACGCCCTCCGTGGGTATTATATAACTATTTTACCATATTCATATTATTTTTACAATGGCTTTTTCACGGCGCTATACGCCGCGAAAAAATCATAAAACTATCGTGCTTGCACATTATACATTCGAAAGGAGAAAATATGCGTTCAACGGGAATCGTAAGAAGGATGGACGAGCTGGGGCGCGTTGTGATACCGAAGGAATTAAGGCGCACGCTCAGGATACGCGAAGGGGAGGAGCTGGAGGTATTGACCACCGATGACTCCGAATTGGTATTGAGGAAGTATTCCGCGATAGACGAACTTGCGGATTTCAAAGCGGATTACGTCAGGAGCATTTATACGACGACGGGGTTGACGGCTTTGATAACGGATAACGACCGCGTTCTGGCGGCGGCGGGGAAAAACGCGCCCGCGAGAGTGGGCGACGCGCTCGGTGCGGGAGCGGACGAGCTTTTGAGCGCGCGCAAGTGTTTTCCCGTTTCCGAAAAAGAGCTTAGTATTCTTTTCTCGAAGCCGAGGACGGTTGCGGAAGGGGTCGCGTGTCCCGTCGTGAACGGCGGCTCGGTGCTCGGCGCCGTGATGATTTTCGGGGCGAACGCGTCCGATGTGGCGAAAAAGACCGCGGAAACCGCCGCGGACTTTATCTCGAAACGGATTTGACCGGCGATAAGAAGCGCTCCTTTATCGGCGGAGCGGGGATAATAATGATCGCGACCGTCGCGGCGAAAGCGCTCGGTGCGCTGTACCGGATACCGCTGACGAACCTCGTCGGCGCCGAGGGCATGGGGATATACCAGACGGTATACCCGGTGTACGCGCTCATATTGTCGGTGTCGGGCGGCGCGGTACCCATGGCGATATCGGTGCTGGTCGCGTCCTATACCGCGGGCGGCGATCCCGCAAAAGGTAAGCGCCTTACGGTCGGAGCGCTGGTAGTTATGCTCGCTACCGGCGCCGCAGTCTCGGTGGCGCTTATACTTCTCGGCGGTTTTGTCGCGTCGCTGCAGGGCGCGCCCGAGGCAAGTAAAGGTTACTATGCGATCGCACCGTCCGTTTTGTTCGTAAGCGGGATAGCGGTGCTGAAAGGCTACTTCCAAGGCAGACGCAATATGTTCCCGACCGCGCTTTCACAGGTAACGGAGGCGATCGGAAAATTGGTTTTCGGGTTGCTGTTTGCGTGGATATTGCTTCCCGAAGGTACGGAATACGCCGTTGCGGGCGCTCTCATCGGGGTCACGGTCGGGGAGGGCGCAACGTTTTTGATATTGATTTTAAGATTCGTCCTGAAAGAAAAAGACGGCTTGTCCGTTCCGCCCGTAAAAGAGGCAAGGGAGCTTTACAAAGAGATACTCCGTATCTCCGTACCGATAGGCGCGGGCGGTATGATATTCCCGCTGACGCAGTTTCTGGATTCGTTCACGGTCGTGAACATATTGTCGCGGACTATGACTGCGGCGGAGGCGACCGCGGCATACGGAGTCTTTTCCGCTCCCGTCGGAACGCTCATCAATCTTCCGGTGTCGCTTGCGATAGGCGTAGGAGTGGCTGTGGCGCCGCATATGGCTGGCAGCAGGATGCTTAGAGATATTGACAGTATACGCCTTAAACTTTCGACGTCGCTGAAAACGGCGTTCGCGCTGGGAATACCGTTCGCTGCGCTGTTCGCCGCAGTACCCGGCGAGGTGTTGGCGGCGATATATCCCGCGCTTTCCGCGGCGGAAACGGCGCTTGGCTCGCGGCTTTTGAGAATAGGCGCCCTGAATGTCCTGACGCTGACGATAACGCAGATAAGCGTTTCGGTCCTGCAGGGGCTGGGGAATACCTCTTCGCCCGTAAAAAACCTGGCGCTTGCCGGCGCGGTCAAGGTGGGACTCGGCATACCGCTCATGTTTTTGATAGGGATAGAAGGGGTGATGTGGGCGAATTTCGCGGCGTATCTGACTGCGGCGGCGACGAATCTGGTTTCCGTGTTCAACCTGACGGGCAAAAACGTCGAAGTACTCAAAAAAAGTGGCGTTATGCTGCTTGCGGGTGCTATAATACTTCTGCCTGCGGCGCTCGTCGCGGGCGCGGGATTAGGCAAATGGGCGGTGCTCGGTATCTCCGCCGCGGCGGGCGCGGTATATATAGCGCTTATACTGCTGCTTCCCGTGTTCACGAGGCGCGAAATGCTCAGCCTTCCCATGGGCGGGAAGATATTGATACTGAACGAAAAACTCGGAATAAAGCGGAGCGATTAGCTCCCGGAGGCAATATGAGATCGTATACATATTTTATTGCGGACGAATTCGTGAAAAGGGAATTTAACTCTTTCGAGCTGAACGCGGACAATGTCATAGCGGAGGTCACCGCGGAAAATTTCGGCGCGGTCATTAAAAAGGCGCTCCGCGTTTACGGCAAAAATGCCGAATGCGAGGCGGACGGCGTTAAAACGCGGCTCGAGGAAGTCCACGAGGGCACTAAAACGATAAAAATTTTCGGCGCGCCGTTCGTTAAAAGGGATAAATACACCTTCGGCGACCTTGTGGAGATAATCCGCAGGCTCCGCGACCCGGACGGCTGTCCGTGGGACAGGGCGCAGACGCACGAGAGCATACGCTCAAACGCGATAGAGGAAGCGTACGAACTCGCCGAAGCGGTGGATATGAAGGACAAGGCTAAAACGGAAGAGGAGAGCGGCGACGTCATGCTCCAAGGGCTTTTCCACGCGGCGATAGCGGAGGACGAAGGTTTGTTCTCTCCCGACGACATCGTGAACGCGCTGTGCGTCAAACTGATTTTCCGGCACACCCACATTTTCGGCGACAAAAAAGCGGCGGATCCCGACGAAGCGCTCAAAAACTGGGAAGCGGCGAAGGCGGTGGAAAAAGGGTATACCTCGCTTAAGGACAAGATAGACTCCGTCCCCGTGACTTTCGGAGCGCTCATGCGCGCGCACAAAGTGCAGAAGATAATAAAAAAGACGGGATTCGATTTCGCGGACGTCGGCGGAGCCATGGAAAAGGTGCGCGAAGAGCTCGGTGAATTCGAGCGCGCCTCGGGCGCGGAGCGCGAAAAAGAGGGCGGCGACATATTGTTCGCGGCGGTGAACGTACTGCGTATGGCGGGCATAGACCCCGAAGTCGCGCTGAACGGCACTACCGCGCGCTTTATACGCCGTTTTATGTACGTCGAGCAGAAGATGCGGGAAGCGGGTCTCGAATTGAAAGCCGAGAACATCGACGTCATGGAAAAATTTTATCGGGAGTCTAAAAAAGTAACGGGATGAAGATAGGACCCCTGGAGCTTAGCGGCAATATCATAATGCCCGCCATAGCGGGCTATACCGATATAGGAATGCGCGCGCTCGCGTACCGCTTCGGCGCCGCTCTTGCGTTTACCGAGATGATATCCGCAAAAGGATTGGTGTACGGTTCGGCGCATACCGAGGCGCTTTTGGCGACGTCCGACTTCGAACCGATAAAGTGCGTGCAGCTGTTCGGCTCCGAGCCCGAATTCATTTACCGCGCGGTGAAGCACGAGCAGCTTCAAAAGTTCGATCTCATAGACCTCAATTTCGGATGCCCCGTGCCGAAGATAGTTTCAAACGGCGACGGCAGCGCGCTTTTGAAAGACATACCGCGTCTGAAAGAAGTCGTGGCGGCAGCCGTAGAAGCGGCGGCGCCGAGACCCGTCACCGCGAAAATGCGCCTCGGGTTCCGTTTAGGCGAACTCGTTTCTCCGCTCGCTGCCCGTGCCGCCGAAGAAGCGGGCGCCAAGGCGGTCACCGTGCACGGCAGGACGCGGGAGGAGTATTATTCCGGAAAAGTCGATCTTATCGGGATACGGGAAACCAAAAACGCCGTTTCGATACCCGTTTTCGCGAACGGCGACATTGTCGACAGAGCCTCCCTTTTCGAGACAGCCTATGTCACCGGCGCGGACGGGTTCGCAGTCGCAAGGGGCGCTATCGGAAGACCTTATATATTCCGCGAGCTAAGCGGAGAGCGCGTTTCGCCGGATATCCCGGCTCTCATAAAAGAACATTTCGACATGCTTTCCAATGTGTATCCGGACGGCGTCGCCGTGGATATGATGAAAAAACACATCGCCGCCTACGCAAAGGGCGCGCGCGGCGGAAAGGCGGTAAAACTCAAAGCTTTCGCCGCAAAATCGAAAGAGGATATCTTCGCGGCGGCGGATATGCTCCGGGGGGATACGGTGGCGTGACCGACTCTTCCCGGGTATCCCGCGCGTTTTGCAAATAATATGTATTTTCCCGAAAATTTAGGGGAAAACTATTGAAAAACTATTGCTCTCGCCGCGCATAGGTGATATAATCTTTTCAGATAAAATCCCTAATATAAGGAGTTGCATATGAACAAGAAAACAATAAAAGACGTAGACGTAAAAGGCAAAAAATGCCTGGTGCGCGTCGATTTGAACGTTCCGATGAAAAACGGCGTCATCACCGACGAAAACCGTATCAACGGCGCTTTGCCCACCATAAAATACCTGATGGAGCACGGCGCGAAAGTGATACTTTGCTCGCATCTCGGAAGACCGTATAATATTTTCAACGACACCATCAAAAAGATCAAACCCGAGGACGAGAGCAAGTCTCGCGAAGAGCTTGTCGCCATGACCCTAAAAAAATGCTCTCTCCGTCCCGTCGCCGCCCGTCTCAACGAGCTTCTTGGCGGTAAAGTGACCTTTGCCGCGGACGTCATCGGACCCGAGGCGCAAAAGGCGGTCGCGAATATGAAGGACGGCGATGTAGTGCTTCTTGAAAATCTGCGCTTCCATTCCGAAGAGACCAAAAACGACGAGGGCTTCTGCCGCGCGCTCGCAAAATTCTGCGATATATACGTCAACGACGCTTTCGGCACCGCGCACCGCGCCCACGCTTCGACGGCGGGTATAGCGCAGTACGGACTGTGCGAAGCTGCGGTCGCGGGCTTCCTTATCGAAAAGGAGCTCGAGGTCATGGGCGGAGCGTTGGAGCACCCCGTGCGCCCCTTCGTCGCCATACTCGGCGGCGCGAAAGTTTCCGACAAGATAGGCGTCATCAACAACCTTCTCGACAAGGTGGATACGCTCATCATCGGCGGCGCGATGGCGTATACGTTCTTCAAGGCGAAGGGCTACGGCGTGGGCACGAGCCTTTGCGAGATTGACAAAGTGGAGCTTGCCGCGGAGCTTATCGAAAAGGCGGCGGACAAAAAAGTGGAAATGCTTCTCCCCGTCGATACCGTCGTGGCGAAAGCGTTCCCCGATCCCATCGATTCCGCGATAGAGGTCGAGAGCGTCCCCTCCGATTCCATCCCCGACGACATGATGGGACTCGATATCGGCGAAAAGACCCGTGAAATATATGCCAAAGCGGTCAAAGACGCCAAAACCGTCATATGGAACGGGCCGATGGGCGTATTCGAAAACCCTGTACTCGCGAAGGGCACGATGGCTGTCGCCGAAGCTCTTGCGAACACCGACGCGACGACCATCATCGGCGGCGGAGATTCCGCGGCGGCGGTCAAACAGCTCGGATATGCCGACAAGATGACGCATATCTCCACCGGCGGCGGCGCTTCGCTCGAATTTTTGGAAGGACTGGAACTCCCCGGAGTCGCCTGCCTCGATAACAAATAAACCGCACCTAGCAGTGCTTTCATAAAGGAGAAATCAAAATGAAAAGACCCATTATAGCCGGCAACTGGAAAATGAACATGAACAACGCCGAGACCAAAAAGCTCATCGAGGAGATGGCTCCCCTGGTCGCCGACGCGAAGTGCGAAGTGGTCGTTTGCGTACCCTTCACCTCGATAGACACCGCGCGCAAAGCTCTGCGCGGCACGAAAATCAAACTCGGCGCGCAAAACGTGCATTGGGCTCCCAAAGGCGCGTTTACGGGTGAAATATCCGCGGATATGCTGAAGGAACTCAAAGTGCGCTACGTCATCATCGGACACAGCGAGCGCAGGCAGTATTTCGGCGAGACCGACGAATCGGTAAACGCCAGGCTGAAAGCGGCTCTCGGCGCGGGACTCAAAGCGATAGTGTGCATCGGCGAAACGCTCGCCGAGCGCGAAGCGGGTCAGACGAAGGACGTCGTGACCAGGCAATTGTGCGGCGCGCTCGAGGGAATCGAAAAGCGCGATCTGAAGAGCATCGTCATCGCTTACGAACCCGTATGGGCTATCGGCACCGGCAAGACCGCCACTCCTTTGGAGGCGAACGACACCATCCGCGTCATCCGCAAGGCGCTCAGAAAGCTCTATGACAGAACGGCGGCAAAGGCTATGCGCATCCAATACGGCGGCTCCATGAACGCTAAAAACGCCTCCGAGCTCATGGCGATGCCCGAGATCGACGGCGGACTCATCGGCGGCGCTTCGCTGAAAGCGGAGGACTTCGCCAAAGTCGTCAACTACTGATATATCGGTATCATATGAGCGATAAACAAGTCGTTTTGATCGTAATGGACGGCGTCGGCAGATCCGCAAACGGGATAGGCGACGCCGTAGGCGAAGCGCGCACTCCCGCTCTCGATAAGCTGCTGAAGGAGTGCCCGCATACATATCTCAGAGCGCACGGCGAAGCGGTAGGGCTGCCGTCCGACGAGGACATGGGCAACTCCGAAGTGGGTCACAACGCGCTCGGGTGCGGACAGATATATTCGCAGGGCGCCAAGCTCGTCAACGAATCGATAGCGTCGGGCGCTATATACCGCTCGAAAGCGTGGGAAGCGCTCGCCGCACGCACATTGAAAGGCGGCACGCTCCATTTTATCGGGCTTTTGTCGGACGGCAACGTGCATTCCAACATATCGCACCTGTTGAGTATGCTCGAGGAAGCGAAAAAAGAGGGCGTGAAGCGCGCGAGGATACATATCCTTTTGGACGGCAGGGATGTGCCCGCGACAAGCGCTCTTATATATGTGGATATGCTCGAGGCGAAACTAAAAGAGCTCAACTCCGACTCTTTCGACGGCAGGATCGCTTCCGGCGGCGGCAGAATGAAGATCACCATGGACCGCTACAAAGCCAATTGGGACATGGTCAAAGCGGGCTGGGAAACGCATGTGCACGGCAACGGGAGAGCCTTCTCTTCCGCGCGTAAGGCGATAGAAACTTACCGCGCCGAAAACGAAGGGATCATCGATCAGGATCTCCCCGCTTTCGTGATATCCGAGGACGGTAAACCCGTAGGCACTATCGAGGACGGCGACGCGGTCATACTGTTCAACTTCCGCGGCGACAGGGCGATAGAGATAAGCGAAGCGTTCGATTCTCCCTCGTTCGACGCATTTGACCGCGGCAGGATGCCCGACGTGACGTTTGCGGGAATGCTGCAATACGACGGAGATCTGAAGATCCCGAGACTGTTTTTGGTGGAACCGCCCTGCATAAAAAATACTCTAGGCGAGTTTTTGGTCAACCACGGCGTCAAGCAATATGCCGTTAGCGAAACTCAAAAATACGGACACGTCACATATTTCTGGAACGGCAACCGCTCCGAAAAATTCAGCGAAACGCTGGAAACGTACGAGGAGATACCCTCCGACCGCGTGTCCTTCGACGAGCGTCCGTGGATGAAGTCCGCAGAGATCACCGACAGGGTCATCGAGGTGATACGCTCCAAAGAGTACGGTTTCGTGCGTCTCAACTACCCCAACGGCGATATGGTCGGGCACACCGGCAATATGGACGCAACGGTCATAGGCGTGGAAGCGGTAGATTTGGCATTGCAGAGGATACTCCCCGTCATCGATGAAACGGGAGCGATCCTGGTTATCACCGCCGACCACGGCAACGCGGATCAGATGCTCGAGAAAAACAAAAAGGGCGAACTCGTCCCGCGTACGGCGCATTCTTTGAACCCGGTACCGTTCATCATCTATAATTCCTGCGTCAAAGAACTCAAACCCGAAGGCAAGATAGGGCTTGCGAACGTCGCCGCGACCGTGGCGGAGCTTCTAGGCCTGGAGCCGCTCCCTTGCTGGGAAGAGTCGTTGATTTCTTTGCCGAAAAGATGATAATTTAATGCTTTGAAAGGAACTTATAAGCAAAGTAGTGAAAAAGGGTTCATTCGTACGAATGAGCCTTTTTTCATAAGGTGAGGTATAGTTTCGGCAAAGAAATCAACACCACCGCTTTACCGCGCCTTTCGGGTTCTTTTTCCCGAAATCTACGACCCCTGTTTGGAGACAAAACAGGGGCGTAAACGGCGCATAGTCCCGCTATAGCGCCGCAATCGGCTTGAGCCGCCACAAAAAAACGTATTTTACCGAAATTAGCGTAAATCAGTTGCCAAATCTCCACGGAAATATTAAAATATTATCTGGAAATAAACTACTCCATGGAGGTTTAACTTATATGGCACAAAACGTAAGAGTGGCAATCAACGGTTTCGGCAGGATCGGCCGTCTGGCGTTCAGGCAGATGTTCGGCGCGGCGGGATACGACGTCGTCGCTATCAACGACCTCACCAGCCCCAAAATGCTTGCCCATCTTCTGAAGTACGATTCTACTCAAGGCAACTATGCGAATTCCCACAGCGTTACCTATCGTGAAGCCGAACTCAACGAAGACGGTTCCGTCAAAAAGGACGGCGCCATCATCGTGGACGGCAAAGAGATAACCATTTACGCGAAACCCAAGGCAGCCGAGCTTCCCTGGGCGGAGCTGAAAGTCGACGTTGTTCTGGAGTGCACCGGTTTCTACACTTCCAAGGCGAAGGCTCAGGCGCATATCGACGCCGGCGCCAGGAAAGTCGTTATCTCCGCTCCCGCGGGAAACGATCTTCCCACCATCGTCTATAACGTCAACCACACCTCGCTGAAAGCTACGGACACCATCATTTCCGCCGCTTCCTGCACCACCAACTGCCTGGCGCCCATGGCTAAGGCTCTGAACGACTATGCTCCCGTCAAATCGGGCATCATGACCACCGTTCACGCCTATACCGGCGACCAGATGCCGCTCGACGGACCGCAAAGAAAGGGCGACCTGCGCCGCAGCAGAGCTTGCGCTCTCAACATCGTTCCGAACAGCACCGGCGCGGCGAAGGCTATAGGTCTTGTCATCCCCGAGCTCAGCGGCAAACTTATCGGCGGCGCTCAGAGAGTTCCCACTCCCACCGGCTCCACCACGATCCTTGACGCCGTTGTCGAAGGTTCCGTCACAAAAGAGGGCATCAACGCCGCGATGAAGGCTGCCGCGAACGAGTCCTATGCCTACAACGAGGACGAGATCGTCTCCAGCGACATCATCGGCAGCACCTACGGCTCCATCTTCGACGCCACCCAGACCAAGGTCATCGATATGGGCGACACCTCGCTGGTACAGGTCGTCAGCTGGTATGACAACGAGAACTCCTACACCAGCCAGATGGTCAGGACCATTAAATACTTCTCTGAATTAAAATAATTGCCCGAAATACTGAAAGTAAGGCAATCTTTCCGAGAAACCAACATACTAAAAACGAAAAGGAGTCTGTTCGCTTGACAGACTCTTTTTTGTGCGGATATATAGGACGGGCAATTATTTTACCGGCACTCGGGGCGATATTTTGGCTCTTTTGCTCGAAATCTACGACCCACTATGTGGGCGGATCGGTCGAGTATGGTATACACTTCCCTCCCGTTGCGGCGCCGTCGGAACCTTTTGGCTCGAGGCGCTTATGAAGTTTCGTCGAAGTAAAGCTATCAAAGCAACACGAAACTATAAAATTAACATCAAGTTGTACTTGCGCCTCGGTCTTACGCTTCCCGGCGCCTTTTTCGCCGAAAGAAATTCCTTTGTTGCTTGGCGAATTTCTTTCGGCGATGCACCGCGCGAGCGCGGCGGGAGTATGATTTCTAACATTATTTTGAAACACCATGATGAACTGTTTGGAGCTACAAAATACACAGTGGACTATATGTTATACTAAAAGAAAACGTTTGTATATGCAAATATCCTTCGATTCTTAGCTGTAAATAAACAAAATTTATAGATCAATAAATATTTGAAAAAAGATTGAAATTATGTACAATGTATTGACAATGCACATAATATGTAATAAAATTATTATGAAAAGCAAGAATGAAATTATAAATTAAAGAGGTGAAAAAATGGCGAATGTAAACGTAACGATCCGAATGGATGAAAAATTAAAAGAGCAGGCGGACGAGTTGTTTAACGATCTCGGGTTTACGATGAGTGCCGCCATTAATATGTTCGCAAAGCAAGCCGTACGCGAACAGCGCATCCCGTTTGAAATAAGACGAAACGTAGACAGAATCGCAAATGATGAAAATGTTTTTAACATTTCGGAGAAATTGATCGATAAAAACTGCAAAGCATACAAGGAACTTGCAAAATGATAGTTTTATCGAAAGAACAGGTCATCGCGCTCCACGCCATGTTGATCGAAGTGTTCGGCGGACTAAACGGAATACGCGATGAAGGGCTATTAGATTCGGCTCTGAACTCCGCATTTCAAACTTTCGATTCCGAAGACCTTTTCAAAACCGTTCCTGAAAAGACGGCGCGGCTTGCAATAGGGCTTATAAAAAATCATCCTTTCATAGACGGCAATAAGCGCATTGCCGCCCATATAATGTTATTATTATTGGAGCTTAACGGTATAGCGATATATTACTCGCAAAATGAACTTATTGACGTGATATTAAAGAGCGCTGCTGGAGAATACGGATACGAAGAATTGTTGAAATGGATCTTAGAACATGCCGCCGATAAGAAGTGAAAAAGCCGACACAATAGACTAATATTGATTAAATCGATTAATTACACCGCGCTTCAGCGGTGCATCGCCGAAAGAAATTCAACCAAGCAATAAAGGAATTTCTTTCGGCGAAAAAGGCGCCGGGAAGCGTAAGATTGGGGCACATCGTCGTTTTTGTGTCGGCTCATCATAAATTTTAACACAATGCGGCGCGTCTTTTCCGCCGCGACTTCGGAAAACGTCTAGTTAAGACCCTCCGGGTATTAACGTCGCCGTTTTCCTTCGCCGCGACAAAAAATCCACAGCCGCCTTATGCCAAAATTTTTTCTTCACCGACACTATACTTTCTAATAATCTTTTACTGTAGCGCATGATAAGCGGTCCCGTGGCGGTGAAGCGGAAATTTTAGCGTTTTGCGGCAGGAGATTTTTCGTTAATGTATGATAAGCATTCAGTGGCGGTGAAAGTCGATTTTCTGCTCCGTAGGGCGAAAGATTTTTTGTCATATCGCAAAAAGCCCCCGAAGTCAATACTCTTGCGGTATTGCCGAGCGGGGCTTTTAAGAATATGGCGGAAAAGACGCGCCCTACGGAGTCGAAAATCGACTTGAGCCGCCACAAATCTATCTCTTCAGGACTACGTTTATTATTTTGTCCTTGACGTAGATGACCTTTGCGATGTCGCCGTCGATAAGTCCCGCTTCCTTTGCCGCGGAGAGGGCTTGAGCTTCGTCGGAGCCGGTGGGGATAGTTATCCTGCCGCGCAGTTTGCCCATGACCTGGACGGGGATCTCCACCGCGTCTTCGACAAGGCGCTTGGGATCGTATTTAGGCCAGGAGGTCTTGTCTATTTTTGCGCCGCCGTGCACCCTTGAGTACATCTCCGAGGTTATGTGCGGTGCGACGGGGTAGAGAAGTATACAAAGGGTATCGAATTCCTTTTTCGTCAGACTGCCGCGCGCATAGACGGTGTTCAGCGCCGTCATCAGCTTCGCGATAGCGGTGTTGAACTTGCAATTTTCGTAGTCGTCGCCGACCTGTTTGACGAGCGAGTCGAGGTTTAAGTCGGAAGTATCCGCCTTGTCGGAGATCATATCGAGAAGTCCCCAGAACCTTTGGCGGAAGCGGTTGCAGCCTTTGATGCCTTCCTCGGACCAGGGTGCGGGCTTTTCGTAGTCGCCGATGAACATGATGAACAATCTCAGGACGTCGGCGCCGTATTGTTTGACGACGTCGTCGGGGTTTACCACGTTGCCGCGCGATTTAGACATTTTTTCGCCGTCGGAGCCGAGGATAAGTCCCTGCGCGGAGCGCCTGATATATGGCTCTTCGTCCTTGACTACGCCGATATCATAGAGGAACTGATTCCAGAAGCGCGAATATATAAGGTGCCTTGTCACATGCTCCATGCCGCCGTTGTACCAATCGACCTGTCCCCAATATTTGTTCGCCTCGGGATCGACGACGTGCGCGCCGTCGTGCGGCGATTCGTACCTGAGGAAGTACCAGCTCGAGCCCGCCCATTGCGGCATGGTGTCCGTTTCGCGTTTTGCGGGAGAGCCGCAGACGGGACAGACGGTGTTGACCCAGTCGGTGCATTTCGAAAGGGGCGAAGTGCCGTCGTCGGTGGGGGTGAAGTCCTTAAGGTCGGGAAGGCGCAGCGGCAGTTCCTCGTCGGGAACGGGCACCTGACCGCAGTGCGGACAGTGGATTATCGGTATAGGCTCGCCCCAATAGCGCTGGCGGTTGAAAGCCCAGTCCTTCATCTTGTAATCAACTTTGGCTTTGCCGACGCCGGTTTGTTCCATGTATTCTATCATCTTCTTTATGGCGGGTTTGACCTTCAGCCCGTTCAAAAAGCCGGAGTTCACCATGACGCCGGAGCCCTCTTTGGCGCAGTACGGCTCCACCTGTACGTCGACGTCCGATTTGATGACTTCGATTATCGGCAGCGAGAACTTTTTGGCAAAATCCCAGTCGCGTTTATCGTGCGCCGGTACCGCCATTATCGCGCCGGTGCCATAGTCCATCATGACGTAGTCCGCGGTGAAAACGGGGATTTCGGCTCCCGTTATCGGGTTAACGGCAACCATACCTTCCACTTTTATGCCGGTCTTGTCCTTGTTGACCTGAACGCGGTCGAACTCTTTTTTGAGGCGCGCTTTCTGCTGATAGTCCTCGATCTCCGCTTTGTTCAAGACGGCGTCGAAATGATCTTTCAATAGGGGATGTTCCGGACTCACGACCAAAAACGTCGCGCCGAAGATGGTGTCGGGGCGGGTGGTGTAGACGACGAGGGGATATTCGCCGCCGTCGAACCTAACGGTAAAGGTGACGTCCGCGCCCTCGCTTCTGCCTATCCAGTTCTGCTGCTCCGTTTTGATCCTCTCGGGATAGTTGAGCTTATCCAGGTTTTTCAAAAGCCTCTCGGCATAGTTTCTGATCCTCAAAAACCATACGTCCTTTTCGCGTTGTTCGACTTCGGAACCGCAGCGGTCGCATATCCCGCCCTGGCTTTCCTCGTTGGCGAGAACGACTTTGCATTTAGGACAGAAGTTGACGCTGGTAGTCGCCTTGTAAGCAAGCCCGTGCTTGAAAAGCTGTATGAATATCCATTGAGTCCACTTGTAATAGCCGGGATCGGTGGTATCTACCACGCGCGACCAGTCGAAGGAGTAACCCACTTCCATCAGCTGTTCGGAGAATTTGGCGATATTCTCGTCGGTGACTTTACGAGGATGCTGCTTGGTAGCCATCGCGTAGTTTTCGGTGGGCAGTCCGAAAGCGTCGTAGCCTATCGGGAAGAGTACGTTGTATCCCTCCAGCCTTTTTTTGCGGGAGATGACCTCCATTGACGAAAAGGCGCGTATGTGTCCCACGTGGAGTCCCGCGCCGGAGGGGTACGGGAATTCGATGAGCGCATAAAATTTGGGCTTCGATTTGTCCTCGGTGACCTCGAAAACGCGTTCGGAGTACCAATAATCCTGCCATTTTTTTTCAACCGATCTGAAATCGTATTTTTCGGGCATGTTCAATTTCCTCGATTTTATTTATTACTCCCACAATAGTAGCACAAACACGCCCCGCGCCGCAACAAAAAAAGGAAAGTTTCGATAAAAACGCGCGCGCGTTCACAATACGAACACACGTCCGCTATTGTAAAACTTCGCGCGGGTATGATATAATGCCGATGTATGAAACGAAAGAGTCTGTCCGGAAAACTCCTGATCTCAGCCGCCGTCATCGTCGTCGCGGCGCTCATAGCGGCGACGATAGCGCTTTCCATCCCGCCCGACGACGGGGCGATAGGCGGCATAAACGGCGCGGCTTTTTCGTACGACGGACCGGTCAGGTATTCGCTGGAAGCGGAAAACGAGTTCAAGGGCCATATGAGCAGCTTCCTGGAAAAGGCGTTGACCGCGGTCGTTTTGACATTCGTTTCCGACCCGAGCTACGATTACGACGTCGACGGACCGATAATATACATAAACGATTCGTCCTCGGTCTCCGAGCCGTTCATATCGCTGTACGCCAACGCGGGGATACCCGCCGAAAAGCTTACGGGGCTCGGTCAAACGCTCGCGGACGCGCCGTTCGATGCGATAATGAGCGGCTGGCAGAACATTTTATTGTTTTTCATCGAGCTCAAAGAGAGCCCCGACGGCGAGGGATCCGCCACTGCGATGTACTGTCCCGCGTGCGACAGGCTGCTTCGCCGCGAAGAGATATCCGACGGAAAGTGCGCCGAATGCGGCGCCGAGGTCGTCGAAAAAAATTACGACATCTATTATGCCTCCGCAGGTACGATGACCGAAAGGCTGGCGGAGATCGATTTCGCCGCGGCGTATGCGGATTTCGTTTCCTCGACAATGCTTACCGAGGAGGAGAGCGCGAGACTTATTTACGAGCTCATATACATATCGCAGGACGCGGCGGGCAGAGAAGTAATGGACGCGCTGGGAAGAACGCGCTTCCAGAACATCGTCGTTTCGGCGGGCGCGCTTGTCGAAGGATTGACGTCGTTCTCCTCTTCCGGTGCGAGCCTTATAGAAGCGCGCGCCATGGCGGCGTTGGCGTATGAGTTGGGAGCCGTTTTGAAAAACGTTACCGACGAAGTGGGCGCGGAAACGATATTGCGCACTTTCAGACTGGTAGGGACCGAGCTCAGCGGCGAATTGAAGGAGATGCTGGAAAGCGAAGGCGTGAGCGCCGAAGAGCTTGCCGACATCGACGAGCTGAATAATATCTTGAAAGCGACGGACAACGTCGCCGGATTCGCGCTGACGGCGCTTACCGAGGCGCTTTTATCGACGGATACGCCGCTTTTCGACGCGCTGTATTATTCCTCCGCGGCTGAGACGGACGAGGCGAAGAGCCTTAACCGCGATCTGTTCACGGTGCTGGCGGCGAAGAGTTTTTCCGCAGGGCTCGACGCGGGATACGCTTCGGGTCTACTTTCCGACTCGGCGGCGGCCGCCGATGCGTTCGCCGTCGTTTTCGAGCGCATGGCGCTCCTTGACGATACCGCGGGAGAGTGTGTGACGGCAGAAGAACTTAAGCGGCTGTTCGACGGCGCGCGGGAGATCGCGGAGCGGTTCGCGTCCGTAACGGATACCGACGGTATTTCCTCGCTTTCCTCGGGTGACAGGGCTTTGATCGCGGAATATGCGGCGTTTGCCGAGGAGCTGTACGCCTCCGGCAAGCTTTCCGTCGGCGCCGACGCGTTCGTATACGGCGTAATTTCGAACGCGGTGTACGAACTCATCGACGACGCGATAGCGAATATAGATTATTCGGGGAATTAGGAGGATAGCCCGTAAACATGGAAGCGGTACTCAGAGCGGAAAACATCATAAAAGAATTCGGCGCCCAGCGCGTGTTGAACGACGTGAGTCTGGAGATAAACCGCGGGGACTTTGTCTCGATAGTGGGCTCGTCCGGCTCCGGCAAATCCACGCTTTTGACGATACTCGGCGGTATCGACAAGCCTACGTCGGGAAAAGTGTATCTCGGGGGCAGAGAAATATCGTCCGCTACCGAAAAGGAGCTTGCGATCCTGAGGCGCACGGAAATAGGATTCGTGTTCCAATTTTTCAACCTCGCTCCATATCTCACGGCGGAGGAGAACGTACTTTTGCCGATAATGCTTTCCGGCAGAGTTTCCGAGGCGCACCGCGAAAAGGCGGCGGAGCTTATGGAATACCTCGGGATAGCGGAATGCAGGGGGAAACTCCCTTCGGCGATGTCGGGCGGCGAGCAGCAGCGCGTCGCGATAGCGAGAGGACTGATATTCGACCCGTCCGTCATACTTTTGGACGAGCCGACGGGGAATCTGGACAGTGCGTCGAGCCTGGAGATAATGAAACTTCTGAAACGTATAAATACCGAAATGGGCGCAACGATAGTGCAGGTCACCCACTCCGACTACAACGCGGGGTTCGGCAACGTCATCATAACGATAAAAGACGGCGCGGTGTCGCTGGCTAAGGTCGAGGCGGAAGAGGGCGAAGAAACTACCGCTTCAGGCGGCTGTGACGAAGCCGAGGCGCTCCGCGAAGAGGGCGCTTCCGAAGACGGATCGGAAATAAACGATGATATTCCCGATTCCCCGGAACATGAAGAAGCGGACGGCATGCCGACGGACGATATCGGATGAAGGCGTTTTTAAGGCATATCGTCCGCAGCGCGGGCTCATCGAAGGGGCAGATGACGGTCATCGTTATAACGATAGCCGTCGTTACCGCTATGATATTTATATCGTTTTCGATGTCGGACGTGTTCTATAACGTCAATATGGCGGAATACGACCGCGTGGCGCAGGGCGCGGATATGCTGATAGGCTCCAATTTTGCCACGAACACGACGTTTTCGCTGGCGCGCGCCGCAGGTGTAATCGCCGCCATACCGGACGGCGCGGTGACGGACGTCAGCTATTTTTACAAGACCTCGAGCGTTCTGAAAACGGAAACGCGGTCGAAGACCGTACTGATAGAAGCGACGGATATGTCCGACTACCTCGACAGGCACCCGATAAGATATACCGACGTGTTCACCGAGGAGGACGCGGGCTCTAACAGCGCGTATCTCGAGAAGATAAGCGCATATTCCCATGCCGTCATAGGCGCGCGTTTCGCCGCGGAAAACGGCATAAACCCCGGCGACGTCGTGGAGATATATCTTCCGCAATACGAAAGCTATACGGGGATACTCATAATGTATATAGCGGTCAACGAGGGTATTTTCTCGTCCGCCGCAGACGTCAATATGCTTGTCGATTTTTCTGCCGTCGGCAATATGGGGATGGTCACGGCGGCGTACGTCACGTTTTCCGATCCCGCTTTGTACGACGAATATCTCCCCTTTTTCGAGGAAGCGTTCCCCGCGATAACGGTGACCGAAGGGAACAACGCCGCCGAGGTCGAGGGCATCGTCCGCAACAATACCATGCTTCTCGCGGTAGGGCTCGCGTTTTTGATAGTGACGATGTCGCTTATACTATTTACGTCCTACCTTATCATCTCCAGAAACCGCATGAGCGAAATGATAGTTTTCAAGGCGGCGGGCGCGACGCCCTCGCAGGTGGCGGCGCTGATGTATGCCGAGGTGTTGTTCTATGCGGTCATCGGCGGCGCGACAGGACTTGTCGTCGGAAGATTCGCGATGGCGCTCGCGACCAGAGTGCTGCTCCCGGGAGTTTACGACGCGGTGACCTACGAGGTATGGAAATATATCTGCTCATTCTTGATTTCGGTTGCGGTGACCGTTTTGGCAACTTTGGGACCCGTAATATCGGTAAGTAAAAAAACTGTCAGAGAGCTTACCTCGGACTCGTTCAAGTTCAGGAAAAAGCCGAGACCTTATCTTGTCTGGCTTAGCCTTGTGCCGGTCGCGGCATCTACCGTGGCATATGTGTTTACCGACGGGATAGGGCTCGTCGTATCCGCCTTGGCGCTTCTCGCTTCGGCGGCGTTTTTCGCGTACTCCGCGTCGCCGTACATAATGAAGCTGTTTGCCCGTCTGACCTTGAACAACAAGCGGGGCGGCGCGTTCGCGCTAGCGGGTGCCGGCGTCACCAGAAATTCCGCGATGACCACGGTCACGACGCTTGTGTCGGTAGTAATAGCGTTTTCCTTCCTCGTTGTCGAGGTCGTTGGACTTGTGCGTTCCGCGATAGTACCGTTCGAGAGCCGTTACAGCGGCGACATCGTTTTGAATGTCGGCAGGGATTTCGGCGACTATTCCGCAGAGGAAGTGGACGGCGCGGTGGATTCCGTCCACGGCGTGGAGTGGTCGGGGCGGTACAACTACTTCGATTATTATCTGCCCGGCTCCGATTCCGACGAATGGACGGCGTACGGCGTTCTCGACAGGGAAACGCTCATGCACTGCATAGTTACCGAAGACGAGGGAATATGGGACAGGTGGACGAATACCTTAAACCCGATAGTGCTGTCCCGCGACATGGCGCTCAGGCTGGGGCTTGAGATAGGGGACGCTCTTACCGTCACCCCCGCGGACCGCGACTACGCCCACCGCACGGAGACGTTCACCGTCGTCGGCATAGACGAGACGGTCACCGAGTACGACAGGATAGGTTACGTCAGGTATTCGGTGATAGAGCCTATACGTCAGTCCTGCACATACCTTATAGACGTGGCGCCGGGCGCGGACGAAACGGAAGTTTTCGTGGCGTTAAGAGACGAGATCGAATCGATGAACATACCGCTCGCGTTCGTATTGGAGTTCGACGAATGGGCTTACGCCGCCTCGTCGTCGTTGGAAGGCGTGGGCTCGCTCCTTATCCTTTTGCAGATACTCGTTTACGTCGTCGCGGTGATAGGTATCGTAAACATATCCGCCGTGACCGGATACGACAGGAGGAACGAGTTCGTATTGTACCGCGTCGCGGGAATGACCTCGGGAGACCATATGCGTTTCTCGCTCGGCGAAGGACTCGTCACCGGCGGCGCCGGCGCGGTGACGGGATTCATCATAGGCTACGGCATAAACCTTTTGGTGCCGTCGCTCGGCTCCATCATCGGGAAATACTTTGCGCTTACGCCGTTTCCTGTTTGGCTCGTCGTCGTCGCGGCGGCGGCTTTCGCGTTGTTTATAGGCTGCTGGACGGCGATAGCGGCGACGGAGAAGGACCTCAGGCTCCGTTCGTTCAACGAACGTTTGCGCGCATAAGGCGCGTACTCCCGAAAAGGGCCGTAAACTTTATTAAAAGGCTTGCGAAATAATATAAATGGTGTTAAACTCTTATAAAAGTACCTAAGGAGTGATTTTTTTCATGGCAAAAAACGTATTCGACACGCTTACCGAACGCGGATTCATCAAACAGACCGTATACGGCGACGAGCTCTACGAGCTTCTCGGCAGGGAGAGCGTATCTTTTTACGTGGGGTTCGACCCGACGGCGGACAGCCTGCACGTGGGGCATTTTTTGGCGATGATGGCGATGGCGCATATGCAGCGCGCGGGACACAAGCCGATAGTGCTGCTCGGCGGCGGTACGGGTATGATAGGCGACCCCTCCGGCAGAACCGATATGCGCTCGATGATGACGCGCGAAACGATAGACCATAACGTCGCCTGCTTCAAAAAGCAGATGTCGCGCTTTTTCAGCTTCGAGGGCGAAAACGGCGCGATAATGGTCGACAACGGCGACTGGCTTCTTGATCTGAATTATATAGACTTTCTGCGCGAAGTGGGCTCCATGTTCAGCGTCAACCGCATGCTCACCGCCGAGTGCTTCAAAACGAGGATGGAAAAGGGCTTGAGCTTTTTGGAGTTCAACTATATGCTCATGCAGGCGTACGACTTTTTGGTGCTGTTCAGGAAATACGGCGTCACGCTCCAATGCGGCGGCGACGACCAGTGGTCGAATATGCTCGCGGGCGTAGACCTCATCAGGCGCAAGGAACAGTCCCCCGCTTTCGCGATGACGTTCTCGCTGCTTCTGACCAGCGAGGGCAAAAAAATGGGCAAGACCATGAACGGCGCCGTCTGGCTGGACAGGGAGAAGACGCCGCCATACGATTTCTATCAATATTGGCGCAACATCGACGACAACGACGTCGAAAAATGTCTTGGGCTTCTGACGTTCCTGCCGATGGACGAGATTCGTAAAATGTGCGCATGCTATACCACGGACGAAAACGGCGTAAAGCACTTCGACGGCAAGATAAACGCGGCGAAGGAGCGCCTCGCATACGAGGTGACTAAAATAGTTCACGGCGAAGAGGACGCGGATACGGCGCGCCGTCAGGCGGCGGGCGCGTTCGGCTCGGGCGACGAGATGCCCGAGGGGACGATCTCCGCGGGCACCGTAAAAGTGGCGGACGCGTTGGTGGAGCTGGGGCTTGCGAAGAGCAAAGGCGAAGCGAAGCGCCTTATCGAGGGCGGCGGCATCCGCTTAAACGATACGAAGGTCGCCTCTTTCGACGCGGAGATCCCCGCCGAGATGCTGGAAAACGGATTCATCCTGCACAAGGGCAAAAAACAGCACCTTAAAATATCCGTAAAATAATGGACTATATCGGCGCGGCGAAAGAGGGCGAAGCGGTATACGAGATAAGCCGCAGCCGCTTTATCGCGCGCATAGCGCCCGTAGAGAGCGTGGAAGCGGGGCTGGAGTTCGTGAAAAGGATAAAAACCGAATTTCCGGACGCCACGCACCACCCGTTCGCGGTGACGGGGACTCCCGAGTCCGGCGCCTTTCGTCTTTCCGACGACGGCGAGCCGCAGGGGACGAGCGGACAGCCGATATTGAACGTCTTGAAAAAGAAGGGTCTGTACAACACCGTCATCGTCGTGACCCGCTACTTCGGCGGCATAAAGCTCGGCGCGGGCGGGTTGGTACAGGCGTACTCAAGAGCAGCGACAATGGCGGCGGAAAGCGTTCCCGGCGTCAAGTACACTCTTTCCGATATATACGAGCTCAGCCTGGGATATCCCGAGTTCAGGCTCCTCGGATCTGTGATAAGGGCTTCCAAAGCGCAAGTTTTCGACGTAAACTACGCCGAAAACATAACCGCGAAAGCGGCAGTGCCCGTAGGCCAATGCGATGTGTTCAAAAGCGGAGTCACGAACATCACCGAGGGGAAAGAGGGCGCACTGAAACACATTGGAACAAAATACTTTACATATACGAGGTAGTATTATGAAAATCACTTTGACGAAGCAAAAGAAGGAAAAGCCCGATTATTCGAAGCTGGGATTCGGCAAATACTTTACCGACCATATGCTCGTAATGGACTATCGCGACGGCAAGTGGCAGGAGCCCGAGATCATGCCGTATCAACCTTTCAGCCTCGATCCCTCGACCTGCGTTCTGCACTACGGCCAGGGCATTTTCGAGGGGCTCAAGGCGTACAAGAACGACGAAGGGAAGATAACGATGTTCCGCCCCTACGACAACTTCAGGCGCATGAACCGTTCCGCGAAAAGGCTCTGTATGCCCACGCTCGACGTCGAGGAGACCGTCGAAAACCTCAAAAAGCTCATCCTGATAGACGAGGACTGGATCCCCACCGCACCGGGGACCGCGCTGTATATCCGTCCCACGATGATAGCGATCGACCCCATGCTCGGCGTACACCCGGGACACACGTACCGCTTCTTCATCATACTGTCGCCGGTCGGCAGTTACTATGAATCGGGTCTCACGCCCACGAAGATAATGATAGAGAACGAGTATGTCAGAGCGCCTCTCGGCGGCACGGGCGAAGCGAAATGCATGGGTAACTATGCAGCGAGCCTGCTCGCGGGCGACATCGCCAACAAAAAGGGTTACGAACAGGTGCTGTGGCTTGACGCAAAAGAGAAAAAATACGTCGAGGAAGTGGGCGCGATGAATATGTTCTTTGTGTTCGACGGCGTCGTAAAGACCCCCGCGCTGGTGGGAAGCATCCTTCCCGGCATCACGCGCGATTCCGTCATAAGAGTGCTCGAGCACGAGGGTATGCCCGTAGAGGAATGCCGCATAAGCGTCGACGACATCAGAAACGCGATAAAAAACGGGCATATGAACGAGGCGTTCGGCTCCGGCACCGCCGCGGTCATCAGCCCCGTGGGCGTTCTCGGTATCGACGGAGTCGATTGGACGATCAATAACTTCGAGATGGGCAAGATCACCGCATTCCTTTACGACAAAATCACCGGGATACAGACCGGGAGATATCCCGACCCGTTCGGCTGGGTAGTAAAAGTAAATTAGTTGCCGCAAATGTTCGGTAGGGGTGTTTAGCCCGCATAAACAATACGCTAAAAAGGAAAGTTCGTCACCGCACGAACTTTTCTTTTATGCGGTTTGTGATATGTGCGGCAACTAATTTACCGACATCTTGCCGCATCTTTTTCTTGATACCGATTCAAACAAGTGCTCATATGGTTTTGAGGGGCAGATACGCCCAAATTCTACGCGTTGACCCGCTAGCACGTACCGCTGCGGGTACGAGCGTCGGGGACACCGCTTGCCTTTGAACGTATCTGCCGCCTCAAAACTGCCCGGCACTTCGGGAGCAATGAAAATCATTGCTCCCGAAGCATATTCGACTTGTTCTCATCGGTATTGACTTCCTAATATGCTTTTATATTGGGGCGGGTCGGTCGAGTATGGTATACACTTCCCTCCCGTTTTGCGAAAAATAGCTCGCAAATCTACGACAATCTGCCGCCAAACACCTGTGTAAAGGAAAACACTAATACGAGCAAGCTGCTATTCAAGGCTTTGTGTGAAATCTACGCCCCCGTTTTGGAGACCAAAACGGGAAGGCGAAATGTTGTTCATGCTATGACAATCTGCCGCCAAACACGCTCAACGTGGCGACAAAATACACAGTGGGCTGTATTCTCCTATCGTGGAAAACACTAGTACGTGAGAACCTCTGCCCATTGTTAAGGTAAATCGGAATCAAATAATTAAAACACAAAAGCAAATACTACGCCTGCAGCCGTAGATTTTCGGGGGATTTAATACGACACAAGAATATTAGGAAGTCCCGTGGCGGTGAAGAAAAAATTTTGGCATAAGGCGGCTGTGGATTTTTTGTCGCGGGGAAGGAAAACGGCGACGTTAATACCCGGAGGGTCTTAACTAGACGTTTTCCAAACCCGCGGCGGAAAAGTGGCAAAGAATGCGCGCCAGGACATTGAAACACAGCTTGGGCAAACGGTTATATCTCCGTTGAATGCAAGCGATAAGCCGGCATTGGAGATCCGCGCGGACAAGGATACGGACAACGAATAGCGACTGAACTTCGAATGTTCAAATACGGACAGAAAACGGAAAATGTGTGACGGTTAAAGCGGAGGATCGCCCAAGCGGGTCAGCGGGCGCCTCCGCTTCCGTCATCACTCCGCTTTTCCGTATTTCAGTCAAGTTTTGTGAAGTGGCGTGTGCTTGTCGCGGCGGCGCGTAGCGCCGGCGCTCTCGTATCAAGACTGTAACACAATTTTATGGACAGTAATTAAATTCAATAATGATATATCTTTCTGTTGGCAAATAATTAGCATTATCTTATAATCAATATAGATAAATATTAAGTGGGGCAAAGATGTGCATTACGTCAATGTTCCGGCATATGGTGATTGTATCGCTTATGTACTTTTATCGTCAGATTTTGCATGATGTACCCTTTGGCGATAAGTATTGCCAAAGGGTATTTTTACAAGGGGAGAACAATGGTGGATGTTTATAAGGAATGTTTACATTATCAACATAAAATCGAAGGCAAAGATAGTTGCTTTCAACGGATCTCTATGTTATTTAGGCAAAAAATATGCAGGAGATTCGATGTTCCGTATATCGAATGTTTTATAACGACCAAATGCAACTTAAAATGTAAGCATTGTTCCAATTTGATTCCGTATATCGAAAAGCGAAAGCATATGCCATTTGTCGATTTCAAGCGAGATTTGGATACTTTCCTTGCTCAAATTGATCGGCTTTACAGATTGAAGATTCACGGCGGTGAGGTGTTTTTACACCCCGAACTCTGCGATATAATCGGATATGCCGATGGTTTAAAAAAAATCAAATCCATCCGCATTGCTACGAACGGGACGATTGTTCCTTCCGAAAAAGTTTTGAAAACCTTGGCAAAAAGCAAAGTGGTTGTACAGGTCAGCGACTATCCTATTTTTTCTGTGAAAGCAGAACAAACGATAAAGATGTTCGAAGCGCACGGTGTAAAATATGTTTTCTTGCAGGGACAGAAATGGCAGAATATGGGAGAAATAAAAAAACGCGCAACAAATCGTTTTGAAAGTTGTTCGATTACGCGATGCACTTCTTTATACAGAGGTAAAATTTATATTTGCTCCCGAGCGGCAATGATGGAAGAGCAAGGATGTCATTTTTATGATGGAATAGATATTGCTTCCGATAAAAAAGATTTTAGGGCAGAAATGCTACGTTTATACAGGGGTGCACACAGTAAGGCGTGTTTTTATTGCGACGGAGATACGGAGTTTGCAAAAGAAATTTCTGCGGGAGAACAGTTGACATGAAAATTATCGGCGTTATTACGACTAAAAACAGAATTGAATATTTTGAGAGAGCTCTTCAATCGGCAATAACACAAAGAAGAAGGCCGGATAAAATTATTGTGGTCAGCGATTCGGAAGACGAGATGAAAGAAAACGAAAGAAGCATTGCAGAAAACGCTTCGGCAATCTTCTTGGAAGATAAGTACACACACAACTATGCGGGGTCATTAAACACGGCAATCCATTATATACTGGGAAAAGACCTGTTCGAATTTGCCGGTTACGAGCAAACGTATGTGGCTTTTTTAGACGATGACGATATTTGGGACGAAGAGTATATTTCGGCGTGTGAAAACGCTCTGAACGGAGAAGATTTTGTTGTCAGCGGGATTCTCTATTGCAATGAACAAGGAGAACAAGCATTGACCATTCCTCATGAATTGAGTGTGGAAAATTTTTTGCGCGGTAATCCGCATTTGCAGGGTTCCAATACATTTGTAAAAATGTCCACGCTTCTGAAAGCAGGGCTTTTTGATGAAAGCATGAGTTCGACAACGGACAGGGACATTTTTACACGCATGATGCTTTTGGGTGCAACGTACACGGTCGTGAACAGACATCTTGTCAAAGTTGATGCTTTTAATTCCCGCGAAAGGATTACGAATGGGAAGGAAAAGAAAGCGGAGGGATTGCGTAAGTTTTTTTATAAATATAGTTGCTATATGTCCGATGAGGTTAAGGACGCTTTTTTCGCACGTGCGAAAAATCTTTTTGGGATCGACAAGGAAAGCATTTGCCGTTTTCCGAATAAACTCAATAAAGCAGGTGTACAGTATGCGAAGGAAAGGTATCACGGAAATCTGACAATAGGTTTTATTGCGACGGAATATAAGCTCGGGCTCAGATTGCTCAAAGAGTTATCTGCGTTGAAGCGAGAAAATACAAAAATCGTCATTTTTATCAATTTCACACAGAGTCGGGATGCCTATTTGGAGGTTTTAGAGAATAGCGGATATTTTTATGAGATTATTGACAGGGAACGCGTTCTTCATAAAATCCGCAAGGGGGGATTTGATCAGTTTGTAACGGAAGAAAAAGTTTCCGAACCGGTTATTAAAGACATTGCAATAAGTCGCACGATTTTACAAAAATATCTTCATCAGTGTACAAAGGAAGGGGATGTGATCTGGATTTTAGATGAGGATATGCGGCTCAAAGAGATGGTGTACGATGGGGAGCAATTTGAAGAAATGCCTTTGGATATTGATGCCGTGATCGGAGAGTATATCGGAGAGTACGACGCCGTTGTGGGAAACTATACGCTGGATGCGCCTCTTCCGATCCTGTCTACACTTCGCACCTCGCTTGTGGACTATGTGTATGGTAAAGCAGGACTTCGTGGCGTAAGCACTTTGGATTCGTATCGGGATTATTATTATGACTTGTCAGATACAACAACAAGGCATTTGGAAACTCCTGTAACATGGGGAAAAATTTGTACGTTGGATGATGTGTTCGGCGGGAAAGCTCAGTCGCGTCCGTTGTTCATGCAGGATGATGAAATCAGAGAAGCAGACAGTCGGGGCGGGAATACTTTGGTTTTTAACAGAGAGATATTGGAGTTGCCGAACTGGTCCATTCAGATAGGAGATAAAATAGGGAGACGGAGCGATTATTTTTGGGCATGGCTAGCAAAGCAGGACGGGTATAAAATCGTAAACGCGCCTTTTGCTACATTGCACGACAGACCTTCCGTGCCATTCGATTTTGAAAAGGAGAAAAACAAACTTTTGCTCGATTTGATCGGGTCTTCATTTACAAAGGCGGTCGGAACGGTTGGGATTAATGCGAAAAAAGAGGATTTTTGCTGCTGTTATATGCAGTTTTTCCTGTCGCGTCTGACCAAATTTGTCGCCTGTTTTTATAGGATTTGCGGCTTATTGTCTATCATAAAGGATGAGAAATATTCTGTATATTTTACGGAAGCCGAGCTACATTTCTATCTGAAAGTAATACAGCCGTATCTTGAATCCGAAAAAATCGTATGCGCCTATGACGATCTTTGCAGAAAGCTGCATATGCAACGCCGCATGCAGAATAAAGAAGCGATCCGAAAGGTTTTGGAAGAATATTTTTGTCTTTCTGAAACTTCTTTGCGGCTTCTCGGCAACGGCGGAGAAGGTGTCGTTTTTGCGGACGGTGTCCATGTATTGAAATATTTTTTTAAGCCGCTCCAAAATTTATCATTTCTGAAACAAATTTCGAAAAAATTTGAAAGATGCAATCAATTGTATCCGTTGGATTTTTATGAATTACAGGAAACGACGGTCATACGTTATCGGTACGAACCGTCAGTTCCGTACAGAGGCGGCTGTGTCGGAGATTTTGTGCAGTTGCTTCGGTTTGCCGAGGAAAACGGATTTTCTTTCGATAACTATAAACAAAGCAATTTTGTTGTTGTGGACGGGCATGTAAAACTCATCGATTATGGAAAATCTTTTCTGCCCGTGACGAATCAGTCCAAAAACAAGTCGATCGTCCGTGTCTATGAGATGTTGCGCTATCCTTTTTTAGGTGAGGAGGAATTTAAACAGCTTATTCAACGTTCTTATAACGGTTTAACGAAGTACATAGATGACGGAAATGAACAGTTCCGACGGTTGGTTGAGAGGCGGTATAAAGAAGATCTGCACGATCAGAAAGTTTTGGAGCTGATCAGGGCGGAGAAGCCATGTAAGATGCTTGACTACGGAGCGGGCAAGTGCAGGATCGCCAATATCCTCGCGGAAGACTGCGATGTCAGCGTTTACGACATCGATATGGCGACGGTTACGGCGCGCGCCGCTTCCGGAATAAAAATCCTTTCTCATCGCGCGAAATTGCAGACAGAGAAATATGATCTGGTCACTTGCAATCTCGTTTTATGTTGCGTGTCAAATCCTACGGCGCAGGAAATTATGTGCGATATCAATGCGGTGTTGAAACACGACGGGAAAGCCGTGATCAGTATCTGCAATCCGCTGTTTAACTCGGTGCAGCATACGGAGCTTCGCAAAAGCGGTCTGAAGGGGGAATACAAGCGGTCTGAACTATTTGAAAAGATAACGACGGTCGGGAGGCCGGTGCGGGAGGAGTATCATCGCCCCATCGAGTATTACCAAAATCTTTTTTCAAGATATGGGTTTCAAATTGAGCGGGTTGCGGAAGGAGACGGCGTGGATGCAGATACGCTTATGCCGATTTCAGAACACCTCATTTTTGCATGCAAAAAGACGATGGACGTCAAGGAATACCGGGATTGTACATTGTTGATTAAAACTAATCCGATGGAATGGCGTTCGATTTACAATAATATCTGCCACATTGTGAATTCGCTGGAGAAGTTCGGGCGTTTTGAAAGAAGAATTGTGGTAATCGATTTGAGTGCGGCAGAAGAACGGGCAAGAAGATATGATTTTGACGATGAGGATATGCTCAAGGAAGAGTTGTTGCTGGCAAAAGAAAACGGCTTGATCGATGAAATTCTTTTCGCAGAGGGAGGTCGCGACGAGACGGAAAAAATATACGAGAAATACTTCGGTTTAAAGTCAAAAAACGGTCATTCAGCAAACGGACAAGGAACGTATGCGACGCTGTTTGCGTTTGAAAAAATACAGACAAAATATGTATTTCAGACGGACAGCGATATCCTCTATTCCATCCATTCGGATGCTGTGCGAAAGGCAATCGACACATTGAAAAGGGGCGCAATGACCGCATCGTTCGGGATTGCAAGATCCGCTTCCGGGACGATAGGCTACGGCGCACGGACCGAGGTGCGGACGTGTTTTCTCGATCTTGAAAAATTGAAGATGCGTTTGCCGCTTCCCAACCAAGTCATACAGGGGCAGGTGCAACTTCCTTGGCATCGAAGTTTAGATAAGGTGCTTTTCGAAAATGAGAGTGTCCGTTTTGCCGATTGCGAGGCGTGGTTTGTTCACCCTGAAAATCAAAAAAAGGCGGAAACGAACTTTTTAACAGTTGTCAGAGAACGGATTGAAAACGGATTTTATTGCAACAAACAGGAAGGGCAGGTCAATTTGCAGGGAATGCGTGCAGAATGGGCGGAGAAGACAGATGCGGATGTTGTTCTGTATATCCGTGGGTACAATACGCCGTGCGAAAAACTTAAACGGCTGTTTGACAGCTTGAAGAGACAGACGTTTCAGGACTTTTCTATCGTCTACGTAGACGATGCGTCTGAAAACGAGAGCGCCGATTATGCACGGTTGATCTTGCGTAAGGATCCGTACTTCGCAGGAAGAGTGGCGGCTTGCTGGAACGATACAAATGTAGGTGAGTTGGAAAATTTTGTCTTTGCTATGCAAAACATGGTGGTCAATCAGGATGCGATCGTCATCAATGTCGATAACGATGATTATTTGGTCAATGAACGGGCTTTGGAGATCATCGTCAAAAAATTTTCCGAAGGGGCGGAGATCACCTGCGGGAATTGTATCCGTTGGGATAAACCGTTAAAACATTATCGCGTGTATTCGTTTGATCGAGTCTGGGAGAGAAGCGGAGATAATATTTGGTTGCATCCGAAATGTTTCAGACGGTATTTGTTTGATTGCATCGATATAGAAAACGACCTGAAAATTGACGGGAAATATGTGGATGTAAATACGGATTTTGCATTTATGTTGCCGATGGTTCAGAAAGCGGAGCGAAGAGAATTTATTGAAGAAGTTTTATATTATTTTGAACCCAGCTTGCAAAACAGTGAGCGAACGGGAAAATACAGCAATGCGTACAAGGAAGATGTCAAAAGAAAACTTTTGGAAAAGGCAAAAAGGAGGGGCAATGAAAAAAATCATCGCGGTGATCGGAGACGGTAAAATTGAAAAAGAAGGCTTAAAATATGAACTAGCGTTTGAAACGGGCAAAGCACTTGTTGAATGTGGTTATCGTGTTCAATCGGGAGGACTCGGTGGAGTGATGGAGGCGGTGTTTGCCGGTGCGCACGCTGCAAAAAACTATCGCGAAGGCGATACGATCGCGATTATTCCGTCGTTTGATACTACTACGGCGAACGCTTATGCGGACATCGTAATTCCGACGGGGCTCGATGTCATGCGCAACACGATTGTAGCAAATGCCGATGCCGTGATTGCAATCGGCGGCGGTGCGGGTACGCTTTCGGAAATGGCGATGGCATGGTCTTTATTTCGACTCATTATTGCTTACGATAATGTGGATGGATGGAGTGCCGAACTTGCGGGAAGACGGTTGGATGTGCGGGAAAGGTATGCGGATTCGGATGACAAGATCTTTGCCGTCTCCTCTGTGCAGGAATGTATGGCTTTTCTAAACGAAAAGATCGACCTCTATACACGACGTCATTACGGAATAAAATACAGGGGGAACGCATGATGGATTTTGATTTTCACATACACTGTGCGCCTTATTCGACGTGTGCTTTGCAGACGGCGGAGGAGGCGATCGATTGTGCACGGCGGGCAGGGGTTGAAACAGTTGCTTTTTGCAACCACAACACGGTTTCTGGATTGAACCAAATAAAAGAAATTTGTGATAAGAAGGGGATGCGCTTGGTTTCCGGTATCGAGATGTCTGTTTCTCTTAAAGATGTTACAGGTGCAGATGATTTAGTGCTTCATCTTTTGGGATATGGTTTCAGAATGGATGATAAACGGCTTGCCGATTTTCTCATAATCGAGAAACAAAAGCATCGGGACAGGATACGGGCAATGAGTGAGTTTTTAATGCAAAGCGGATATAGAATTTCCGTTTGCAGCGATAAGAAGGAATTGCGCAGGCAGCTTTGCGTTCAAGAATATTTTCAAGATGAAAAGGATGCGAAGAGATTTTTGAACTCAAAGGAGATGCAATCAAAATTTCCGCTACATAAAACGGAGGCAAAAACGTTTATCGACGTAGTGCATCAAGCAGGCGGCATTGTGGTGTGGGCGCATCCGAACAGCGCGGAAAACCATAAAAAAGTAAATATAGATCAGATAGGTCAATTTTGTGATGTGCTATGCGGGGATGGATTGGACGGAATAGAAGTATTCCATCCGAATGTCATTCAGGAAGCAGGATTGCCGGAGTTTTTGCTCTCTGAGGCAGAAAAGCGGGGCTTAAAAGTGACTCTGGGGAGCGACAGCCATACTGTTTCAAAAGAGGGTGAATATTTTACGCAACAAAATTGGCAGAAAGAATTTGATTACGACTATCAAAAAATCAAGCAATTCTGGGAGGAATAAAATGAAAATAGGAATTGTCGGATATGGACATGTGGGGAAGGCAATGCATAAATTATTTAAAGAGGCTGTTGTCTATGATAAATTTTTGGGGTTAGGCTCTCAAACAGAAATCAATTTGTGTGATGCGGTATTTGTTTGTGTTCCCACTCCACAGATGCAGGACGGGCATTGTGATACAAGTGCGGTAGAAGAGGTAATCAGATGGGTGGAGAGCAAAGTGATTGTGCTCCGCTCAACAGTTTACGTTGGATTTACAGATGAGATGTGCAAGAAATACATGAAAGAAATCGTATTTCAACCTGAGTATTATGGGGAGACCGTGTCGCATCCTTTTGCCGAACTGAATGACAGAAAGTGGTTGGCATTCGGCGGAACAAAAAGAGGAATTGATTTGGCAATCCATGCTTATCAAAGTGTTATCAATTCCAATGTTCGCATTTATCAAAGCGATGCAAAAGATGTAGAGATGGCAAAGTATATGGAAAATGCTTTCCTGGCAATGAAAGTGACTTTTTGCAATGAGATGTATGACATAGCAAAGTCTCTGGGAGCCGACTATAATCAAGTGCGCGAAATTTGGACGGCAGACCCACGCATTGGCACAAGTCATACTTTTGTATATGTGGATAAAAGAGGGTATGGCGGGAGTTGTCTGCCGAAAGACATAGCATCTATTGTTGCGCAAGCGAAGGACAATGATATGGATTGTACACTACTTGAGAGTATTATTCGTAAAAATGATATATATCAAGGGAATATGAAATGACAAACGATCCTAGAAGCGAACCATATTATGATTATTTGACGCAATCCGGATATCAATTCTTTAATTACAGCGAGAAGCATTATATTTTTGAGAAAGGGAAGCGCGTCATCAAAGTTGCTAAAAACATCTATAACAATGCCGCAACGGATGAATCATATTATATTGAAAAAGCAGCACATGAACTTCTTTTATTTTATCATTTTCCGGTTGTGAAAATTTATAACGTCTATTCCAAAGGGGATTTTTTGGAAGACTTTGTTGTTTTGGAAGAAGAGAAAGTGGATGGCAAGATTTATTATAAAAAAGATTGCGAAAACAAATTCTTGACACAGGCGCTGCACCTGATGCAGAATGCAACAAGTACCAAGGGGAAGAAATTCGGAATGATGGATAAGGATGGGCGGGCAAAATTTTCATCGTGGAAAGAGTGCTTATACAGCGTGGCTGAGAATATGCCGGAAGATGAGCGCAAGTCCTGTTGCCGTAATATTGAAACTTTACCCGAAGTCAAGGAACCGTCGTTTGTTTTTACCGATTGCAATATGGCGAATTTTGTTTTCAGCGGGAATTCCCTTATCAAAGCGATCGACGTCGAAAGACCATTGTGGGGGGATCCGTCTTTTCTATATGGAGTAATCAAAAGCAGAAATCCATATTTGTATGCTCTTATTGGTAAGGAAGCAGAATCGGAAATTGTTGATTTATATGCAAAAATATATCCATACATTTTTTGCGGGTGAGATGGTGTGAGTTAAAGAGTATTTATGTGATAACTTTTAGTGTATTTATGTTGCAATTTGGCACCATGGCGTGTGCTTGTCTATGACAAGTGCGGCTTTTAGGCTTTGTGGTGCGGCTGTCGCGCTTCGCGCTCGGGCGCCGCAGCCAAGCACACGCCACGAAAAAGACAACAAGAATAAAACGAAAAACCAAACCGAAAGCGCGGCGGCGCGGAGCCGTTCCCGCTAACCCGCTTGGGGATCGGCTGCTCTCGCTCATGATCGAAAACTTCAGACAATATGCCAATATAACCATCAGAGTGCGTGCTTCCGCAAACGGTGCGGCGAATAAAGTAAATTCCGCATGGACGGAATGGACCTGGACTAACAGCTCCGTGCAGGCTTGATTGAAACGGTGCCGTTAGATGGACAATGTCCTTAATGTAGCAACTTTTTATCTATTACACGTGGCGCTCACCGCCGGACTGTTTTGCGTATTCGGAATGGTGATCGCCGCGTGTAACAAGATGTTTTACTCGGGTTTGGGCAGCAGATCGACCTTGGTGTGCTATATCACGGGTTTTATCGGGACGCCCATCCACGAATTGGCGCATGCGTTGATGTGCCTCATCTTCGGACATAAGATCAAGGAGATCAAACTGTTTCAGATAAATTCGGCGGACGGGGTGCTGGGTTATGTCAATCATACATATAATCCCCGGAACGTCTATCAGCGCGCCGGCAATTTCTTTATCGGGATCGCCCCGGTGCTTGTCGGATTTTTGATACTGACAGGGCTGTTCTACCTGCTGATGCCGGACATATTCTCGGCATGTGTTCACGAAGTAGAGACCGTCAATTGGTCGGGCGGCGTCAGCGGCTTTTTCGATATATTGAGCGATTTGTTCGGACTGCTTTTCGAATGCTTTACAATGTGGCAGTGGTGGGTATTTGTGCTGATCGGAAGTTTTATCGCCCTGCACATGACCCTAAGCAAAGCCGATTGGGACGGCGCATTGAGCGGCATAGTCTTGTATCTTGTCCTGTTCGCCGCGATCGATATAATCGTAGCGTTGATAAGCATGGATGCAATGAACGAGATGACGGCGGGAATACTTACGTTTGCGGTATTTGTAATGTATTTCGGCGTTATCTTTATCGTTTTGATATTGTGTCTGACGCTTATCAGGTTTATATTGCGAAAAGTTTTCCGATCGCGTTAGGCGTGATAAATTCCCGAAAGCCTTTGCAAGTCGCGTCTTGCAAGGGCTTTTTTATTATGATTTGTTCTTTTCGAGAAGGTATTTGTAGAGAGCGTTTTTGTTGGCGGAGTAGGCTTCGGCGATCTCTTTGACGGCGCGGGAGGGGGTCTCGCCGCGGGATATAAGCGCGTCCAGCGCTTTGAGCGCTTCGTCCGAGGAGGAGGAAGCGGTTTTTTTCGGCTCCGCTATCATCACGAATTCGCCGCGGTAATCGATGTCCGCGGGAATGTCCTCGGGGATCCTGATGAGCGTTTCGTGAAGTTTGGTAAGCTCCTTTACGACAGTTATCCTGCCGATACCCGGTTCGCTTCTGAGTTCCCGAAGAATCTTTTCGGCGTCGTGCGGTGCGACGAAAATCTGAACGGGCATTCCGAAAGATGGGATACGCGCTATCGCGCGCTTTCTTTCGCCCGCCTTATCCGGTAGAAAACCGAGGAATACGAATCCCGTTTCCGTTATTCCGGAGACCGAAAACGCGGTTATCACGGCGGAAGGACCGGGAACGGATTCGACGGGTATACCGCGCTTTATGCATTCGTCCACGATGACGGCGCCGGGGTCGGAAAGTGCGGGCATACCCGCGTCGGTGACGAGGGCGATGTTTTTTCCCGCTTCCAATTCGGCGATGAGTTTTGCCGCGGTCTCCCGCTCCTTCGGGCGGTAGTAGCTTATCATCGGTTTCGATATGCCGTAGGCGTTCAACAAAATAGCGGTGTGCCTGGTGTCCTCGGAGGCGATGATGTCCGCCGCTTTCAGCGTATCCAGCGCCCTAAGGGTGATGTCCCTAAGGTTGCCTATCGGCGTTCCCACTACGTATAGCTTTCCCGTCATTGAAATACATTCTCCTTACCTCTTCGGTGTAGTTGCCGTCAGCGCCGTTTATCACGAGAGGTTTAGTCACTTTTATTCCGCTTCTGCCGTTTTTGATGCCCGTAACGATAACGGTGTCTATGTCCTTTTCCGCGGTGGGCTGCACCGGGGTCAGGACCTTCGGCTCGATAAGGTTCAGGCGCATGTTGTATATTAGATCCGTCAGACGTTCCGCCTTTATTATGATATAGAACTTGCCGCCGTATTTTAATGCGCGTGCGGCGTTTTCGATAAGGACGGGGAGCGTTATCCTGGCTTCCGATTTACAAATCTCCGTTTCAGTCGCGCTCTCGGGGTCGCCGGTGAATACGGCGTAAGGCGGATTCGTGCAGATGACGTCGAAAGTTTTCGTGAACATCGTCCGTATTTCGGCGATATCCCCTTCGACTACGTCTATCCTGCCGCTAAGAGAGTTCAGCTCGACGGAGCGGCGCGCCATGTCCGCGAGCCGCGGCTGCAGCTCCAGAGCGGTTATGTGTTTCGCGCGCGTTTTTTTGGATATCAGTAGCGATATCACACCGGAGCCCGCGCCGAGCTCCAGCACATTGTCCCCGGACGACGCGCGGACGGAGTTCGCGAGAAGCACCGCGTCCGTGGTGAACGCGTAACCCGCGGGGTGCTGGATTATTTTCAATCCGTCGCATTGCAGATCGAATATCTCTTCGCCGTCTTTCAGCATATTTTCATTATACAGCCGGGCGATAATTTTAACAAGCCGAAATCGCTGTTTTCGATTTACTTTCGACCGAGAAGGTTGTATAATATAAAAAAATCCTTATGGAGGAATACATATGCCACTTGTAACCAGCAAAGAGATGTTTGAAAAAGCGTATGCGGGCGGCTACGCCATCGGCGCGTTCAACGTCAATAACATGGAGATCATCCAGGGCATCGTCGCGGCGGCTAAGGAAGAAAACGCTCCGCTGATCCTTCAGGTCAGCTCCGGCGCCAGAAAGTACGCTAACCCCACATACCTCACCAAACTCGTAGAAGCGGCGGTGGAGGATTCCGGTCTTCCCATCTGCCTTCACCTCGATCACGGCGATTCGTTCGAACTGTGCAAGGACTGCGTGGATAAAGGCTTTACCTCCGTCATGATAGACGCGTCAAGCCACGCTTTCTCCGATAACATAAAGATCACCAGAAACGTCGTCGAATATGCGCACGACCACGGCGTCGTCGTCGAAGCGGAGCTCGGCAGACTCGCAGGCGTCGAGGACGACGTAAAAGTTTCCGCCGAGGACTCCAGCTATACCGACCCCGATCAGGTCCAGGAGTTCGTTCAGAAAACGGGCGTAGACTCCCTCGCCATCGCCATCGGCACCAGCCACGGCGCGTATAAGTTCAAGGGTGAGGCGAAACTGCGCTTCGATATCCTGGAGGAAGTGGGAAAACGTCTTCCCGGATTCCCCATCGTTTTGCACGGCGCTTCCAGCGTTCCCCAGTACCTTGCCGAGGAGATCAACCGCTACGGCGGCAATATGCCCGGCGCAAAAGGCGTGCCCGAGGAAATGCTCCGCGAAGCGGCGAAGATGGCGGTCTGCAAGATAAACATCGACTCCGACCTCAGAATGGCGGTGACCGCGACCATCAGAAAGTACTTCCACGATAATCCCTCCCACTTCGATCCCCGTCAATATTTGGGACCCGCGCGCGAGCGCGTAAAAGAAGTGGTCAAGCACAAGATCCAGTATGTGCTGGGCTGCTCGGGGAAGGCGTAATTGTATGCGCAAGTGAGAGAAAATTAGGAGAGTTGAAGTCCTAATAAACTGAAAAGTAAAAAAGAGCGGTAGGTTTCTATCGCTCTTTTGTTTTACAAGGTGGGATCGTGCGCATACAATTACGCCTAGCCGCACATCGCGCGCCTTTTCCGCGCTTTTCGACGAAACTTCGTCGGCGAGTATGTTATACACGCAGTCCTAGTTTCGCCGAAAATCATCGAAAAATTCGCGGCGATCTGCTGCCACAAAGTCCTTTCTTTATTTATGAACAAATATGAGCAAAGCGTAATTGTATGCGCAGGGAATAGATAATTTAGGGCGATAGAAGTCCTAATAAACTGAAAAGTAAAAAAGAGCGGTAGGTTTCTATCGCTCTTTTGTTTTACAAGGTGGGATCGTGC
>CALVJA010000020.1 GCA_944331875.1 uncultured Clostridia bacterium
TTCCGTCTACTAGCGTAAACAGAAGCATTAATTCCTCAAAAAAATTAACTTCCGTCCTCTCGGACTTTCGGTTTTTTTCGATTTTTTTCAGGTGGTTTCCTCCACCTTCTCGCTTCTTAACAATCTGTTCAACTTTCAAGGTTCCCTCGCTGCCGACCGGGCAGCTTTTATATGATATAGCTTTCCGATTTGTTTGTCAACTGATTTTTCATCAATTTTAACAAATTTTCGAGCACACCATATTGCGTTAACTTCCCCGCGTTTTTCGTTTGCTAAAACGCCGCCGATGATGTATACTATCTGTGATATGTACCCGTAGCTCAGTTGGATAGAGCGTGAGACTCCGACTCTCAAGGTCGAAGGTTCAAGTCCTTTCGGGTACGCCATTCGACGAGTGGGGAATTACATAATATAATGATAATTCCCCTTTGTCAAGCGCTAATGCCGAATTTCGGGTGAAATTTGCGGATCGGCTCCCATGAAAAACAATATCTTGTACCCGAAACGGAAACCGACCACAACCGAGCCTGCGCCTATATTATAAGGTATATATAAGGCGCCTCTCGGGAACGCCCCGGACGGGAAACGAAAATCGAAAGGATACCGAGCCATGCCGAAAAAAAGCGTTGCCGTCGGACTGTCCGGCGGAGTCGATTCGTCGGTCGCCGCGCTCATATTGAAGCGCGAAGGGTACGACGTAGTCGGTCTGTTTATGAGGAATTGGAAAGAGGAGTCCCCGGACGGCGTATGCACCGCCGAGGAAGACTACGAGTTCGTGCGCAGAGTGGCGGCGAAACTCGACATCCCCTATTACACCATAGATTTTTCGAAGGAGTACGCCGAAAGGGTATTTTCGCATTTCGTAGAGGAATACTCAAAGGGGCGCACTCCGAATCCGGACGTGCTGTGCAATTCCGAGATAAAATTCGGGCCGTTCAGAGATTTCGCGCGCGGCGTGGGCGCGGAATACGTTGCCACCGGGCATTACGCCGGGGTCGAACGCGTGAGCGGCAAAACTTATCTTATCCGCGCCGCGGACGAAAATAAGGATCAGACGTATTTTCTGAATCAGCTATCCGGGGAGCAGCTGTCGAACGTCATTTTCCCGCTATGTCCCTATCAAAAAAGCGAGGTCAGGCGTATTGCCGCCGAAGCGGGGCTCGCCAGCGCCGAAAAAAAGGACAGTACCGGCATTTGTTTTATCGGCGAACGCGATTTCAGGAAGTTCCTGGCGCAGTATCTACCCATGAAAAAGGGCGAGATACGCGACCTCGACGGCAGAGTTTTAGGCGAACACGACGGCGTATTCTTTTATACGATCGGACAGCGTAAAGGTTTCGGGCTGGGCGGAGTCAAAGGCGCCAAAAACGACGCGCCCTATTACGTTATCTCAAAGGACGTCAGGCGCAATATCCTGTACGTCAACCAAGGCGAATGCCCCGAACTGTACGCGTCGGGACTGGAGACGGAAAACTTCAATTTCATCACCGACGGCATTACGGACGGGGAGCGCGTCGAGGTCAGAACGCGCCACCGCGAACCGCTCCGGCCCGCCGCGGCGTATAGGACTCCGGAGGGAGTAAAGGTGATATTCGATTCCCCCGTCCGCGCGGTGACTCCCGGGCAGTACGCCGTGTTGTACAAAGGGAGGGTGTGCATAGGAGGCGGCGTCATAAAAAAGGCGCTGCCGGTGTAGAAAAACGCGTAAACCGAAAAACGGAAAAGAAAAGTCCGGCGGAATGCCGGACTTTATCGTTTATTGTTGAGCCGAGTCATCGTGAGATTCTTTTTTCGCTTCCCCCTTTTCGTTGGCGGACGAAGCTCCGGCATTGCCGGCTTCTGAGCTCGAGGCGTCCTTTTCCTCCCGGGTTTCCCCGTCGTCAGCGCCCTCGGAAACGCTTTTGCCTATTGCTGAAAAGGCTTCCTTCGCACCGGGCACGACGAGGGCGATACCCGCAATTATCGCTATCACGCCTATCACGATGAAGAGGGCGTCGAGTACCGTCGCTCCGCCCGCGATAAGCAATACGCCGAGGACGACGAGCAGAGCGGGTCTTATAAGCGCCATGACCTTGCGGGAGACGGAAGCGCTTTTAAGCGAAGGCGCCGTTTTTATGATGGCGTATACGCCGTAGACGATAAGCGCCGCGCCCGCGACGATCAACGCGACTTCGACTATGAGCCAGCCGCATACGATGACCAGTATTCCCGCGACCGCCGATATCGCTCCCGTGACAGTGTTCTTGTTCACAAACGCCACTATGCCGTAGACGATGAGTAAAGCGCCGACAACGGTCATAAGAACGCTTACGAACCCGCTTTGCAGAGCCGCGAACAAAATGCCCGTCACTATAAGCGCGACGCCCGCCGCAAAAGAGATCTGTTTTTCCTTTTTCATATTAAATATTATATCCCGCCCGGGCGTTTTTTGCCCGCCCTTTTGAAAAAATATTTGTTTTTTTATCGCAGCCGCCGATTTGTTTAACGACGGCGCGCGTGAATGAATAAACTATGTTGACTGGAGGTAGAATTGAACAAAGACGATAATATATTCACAAAGAAACTCGGGGAACCCGTATCCGGCGATCAGGTATCCCTAAGCGACGCGGAGGGCAATATCCTGCTGAGAGACACGGTGCTTATCGACAAGCTCGCCGCATTCAACCGCGAGCGCATACCGGAGCGAGTAGTTCACGCCAAAGGCTGGGGAGCGCACGGGGAATTCGTGCCGACAAGGGATATGTCGGAATTTACGCTCGCGCGCCTTTTTACGAAAGTGGGCAGAAAGTTCAGGGTGCTCGTACGCTTTTCCACGGTCGCGGGCGGCAGAGAGTCCGCCGACACCGTGCGAGATCCGCGCGGATTCGCCGTCAGGTTTTACACCGAGGACGGCATACACGACATCGTTTGCAACAATACGCCGGTATTTTTCATCCGCGACCCGATGAAATTTCCCGATTTTATCCATTCGCAGAAGAAAAACCCCGTAACGAACCTGACGGACAATAACGCGCAATGGGACTTTTTCTCGCTGACTCCGGAAAGCCTGAACCAGGTGACGGTGCTGTTTTCCGATCAGGGCATCCCCTACGGCTTCCGATTCATGGACGGATTCGGCACGGACACTTTCTCGTGGTACAATGCGCGCGGCGAGTATGTTTTCGTCAAATACCACTTTATATCGGAACAGGGGCTGAAATACATCGATCCCGCCGAGGCGGAGCGCATAGCCGGCGAAAACCCCGATTTCGCGGGCGAGGACCTAAGGAACGCGATAGCCTCGGGCGATTTTCCGTCGTGGCGCGTCGCCGTCCAGATAATGACTCCGGAACAGGCGAAAACATACCGTTTCGACCCATTCGACACCACGAAAACGTGGTACGAGGAGGATTTTCCGCTTATCGAGATAGGCAGGATGACGCTGAACAAAAATCCCGAAAACTTTTTCAACGAAATAGAACAGGCGGCGTTCTGTCCGGGGAACATGGTGCCGGGTACGTCCGCAAGTCCCGACAAGATGCTGGTGGGAAGAATGTTCGCCTACTCCGACACGCAGCGTTACAGGCTCGGAGTCAATTTCGACCGCGTGGAGGTCAACGCGCCGGGCTCGCCCGTATTCAATTACCAGCGCGACGGCGCGCTGGCGGACAACCCTACGGGCGCCGTGAATTATTACCCGAACAGCATGGGAGAGGTACGCTTTTCCCGGCGCGTATTCGAGGTCCCGCCCACGGTGACCGCGCCCGTAAAGCGCGAAGCGCCGCCTATAAAGGACGTGGACTTCGTGCAGCCGCGCGACAGATTTTTAGCGATGGACGAAGCGGCGCGGGGGCGTCTGACGGACAACATCGCCGCCTCCCTCGGCAAGGCGGAAAAGCGCATACAATACCGCTCCGCGGCGCTGTTTTACCGTACTGAGCCGCGTTACGGCACTATGGTGTCGGAGAAACTGAAATTAAACATAAGAGAAGTCAAACGCCTTTCCTCGCTTTCGCAGGAGGAGCTGGTGCGCGCAACGGGGAAAAGAGGAAGAAACTGAAAACCGAACGCGCGAAACGCCCGAAATTTCCTTTCGGGCGTTTTTTCGATTAAGGAATTTATTTGTCCGCCCGGGTCTATACCGAGGGCGATACGGCTTTAGCGCGCTTTTTCGCAGCGGCTGTCTCGTCGTTGGTGAATTCGACTATCTGGTTCATGAGCATCGCGTACACCATAATGGGGTAAGGGATGAACGTGCCCGTATCCATAAATGAGTATGCCTCGAAGCAGATGAACCCGATGAACGCGTACAGCGCGAATTTGTTCGTTTCTATGCGCCTTAGGACGATGCCGTAGCGCACGATATAGAAGATACCGTAGGCGATGAGCCCTACTATGCCCGTGCAGCCGAGTATCTGGAAAAGCGTGGAATGGAACCAATAGAAGTTCATGCCGACGGGCTGATTGTAGTATTCGCCGTCGAAGCCGAGCCCGACGCCGAACCACGGATTCGACCTGAACGCGTCGATAGCCTCCGCAAACAGCTTGTCGCGCCCGGATACGCCGGTGTCGTCGATGTTGATGAGTTTTACGATATGCGCGTTTATGTCGTCCATGAAGGCGATATAAACGGCGGCGACCGCCGCCACGGCAACGGCGCAGGGTATGAATATTTTTAGGCGGTCTTTGCCGAAATTGGTCTTTAGGGCAATGAGCACAGTTATTATCGCGCCCGCGGTGCCGAACAGTATCCCGCCGCGAGAGAACGTTATTATCGTGAACGCGAAATTCAAAATGCCGAGAACGGTATAGAATACCTTGTATTTGTCGACGGACGCAAGGTAGAACGCCATCGGCGAGGCGAGAAGAAGTATCGTGGCGACGTTATTGTCTATGCCCCAGCCGAGGTCCACGGCAAAACCCGCGCCGAGTTTGTCTAAAGCGGGCTGCTTTATGATATAAGTCGCGACGACCTCGGCGCCGAGAAGAATACCGTACCACACCGAGACTTTTGCAAAGTATCTGCCGAACCCGACGTACTCGTTCTTTTTGGAGTAAAGTCCGTTCAACAGATAGAACGCGAGCGGCAAAAATCCGAGCATTATATTGTAAGCGAGCGTGCCGAGGTAATTTTCGCGCGGTATGACCCCCAATCCCCCGAGAAGCATCGCCGCCGCTATCAGAAGCTGCGGCACTATCATGCGCATTTTTTTGGGTTCGGGGCGGTAATAGACGAAATGGAATATCAGCCCGAACACGAGCGGCAGGAAGCCGAGCGCCTGCAGCCAGTATTCGGAGGGATCCTTCGTCGCGAAAATACAGGGCGCGAACAATATCACCGGCATCATCGGCATAAAGTCGTCCAACGTGATAAGCGCCGTCATCGCAAGGAGAGAGCCCAGCAAAAAAGGCACCAGAGGTATTTTGGTGTACCACCCGGCGAATACCGCCGCCGCAAGGACGACGATATATGCGTCGGAATAGAAAAACTTTTTGAGCCATGCCGGAGTCTTTGCCGGGATGCGTTTTTGCTCCAGGATAAGTTCCATATCTCTCCTTACCTCACGCGCCGTTACGCGCGCCGTACGTTTTTATTATTATACTATATTCCATTTCGTTCCGTCAAAGGAGTAATTTACGCCCGCTGCCGCCGCGGCGGATCCCGCGCCCGCCAACGACGTCGTCACCGTCGCGGTATACGCGGTCACGAATTCGCCGCCTATACCGGATAGCGCGACCGATATAGCCTCAACAGAGCTCGTTTCGCCCGAATTCCCCTCCACGCTGGTCACGGTAAGCCCCGTGCCGGAGGAGATGAATACGTTTCCGCCCTCGGCTCCGCCGATTATCGCGGAAGCGGCGAAGCTGCCGCTCAGAACTCTGACGGTACCGCCGTCCGCGGTAAGCGTAGCCGCCGGTTTGCCGGCGGGATATGTCGCTTTCAGCGAAGACTCTTCGAACCCCGTCAGAGAGTCGTTGAACTCGGTGTAGAATATCACGTTGCCGTAGGATATCCACTCCGCATTCTTCGCGACCGTCATCGTGGAGCCCGGGAGGAACTTGTACTGCGTGCGCGTGGTCAGCACCGTTTCCCGCACTCCGTCGCCCACCGCGATGTCGTACAGGTACGACACGGGGAAGAACACCTCGGAAAGGCTGACGGTGACCGTGGTTATCTTGGCGTCCAGCGTAAGAGAAAGATCTCCCATCTCCACCGTGCCCGTAAGTGTTATTTTCCACCTGCCGCCGTCCAGGGGCGTCTGGGTGAGCGTTGCACCCGTGGAAAGATTGAATACCGCGTTTTGGGTACCTATCATATCCGCTTGGGTAGTATTATGCGCGCTGTTTGCCCACAAGTCGAAGTACGCCGTGAGTTCCGAACCGGACTCGAACGTAATGGCGCATTTCGTGTTCGGCATCTCATAGACGTTGAAGGGGCTGATGGACGCCTTCTTGTATACGGTGACGGTATTCGTACCGCCGCGGAAGTCCCTGACGACGAACGGGGAATACATCCGGGAACCCGACGCCATCGACACCGTGCCCGTTCCCTTTATAAAGCCCCTGAGGTCTACTATACCGCCGCCCGCGACGTTTATCGCGCCGTTGTTGACGATCTGCGAATGGTTGCCGCCTGTCTGTCCCTGCATGGGACGAGCGGTGCTTCCCAGCGCTCCGCGCACGACGAGCGTGCCGTTTACCGTGAGCGTCACGCCCTCGGGAACGGTGAGGCGCATGTTGATGTAGGAAGCGTTCGAGCTTATGTCGGAGTTCGCTCCGCCGGATGTCAGATACGTGGGCTGACCGACGGCGCCGAAGTCCCCGGTAGAGGGAAGTATCATCGTGACCCCCGCTTTAAGCGTGTAATACGCGCGCCCCGCGTATGCGCCCGCGTTAATACCGGAGGCGAACGCTATGTCGACCGAGGGGAGCGTTATTGTCTGACCGGCAGCGGCGTGGTACAGCGCGTCCTCCAGCGTGTACTTTACGCCGTCAAGGTCGACCGCCTTTATCTTGACGTATAACGTCGCCTCGCTCATCGTGTAGTTTTGGTCGGAATCGGAAACGCCTATCGTCACCGCATAGGTCCCGGGCAGGACGAATTCGGTCGCGGACAAGGTGAACGCCGCCGCGCCGGAGGGCACCGCGGATCCGTCCGAATACAATGCCGAAACGACGGGAGAATGCGCGTTGCCGTCGTATACGAACTCGACAATGTGTGACTGAAGCGATATCGCCGCTTTTTGCATGGTGACGGTGACCTCTACGCTCGCGGCAAGATAGTTGGGGTCGCTGACCACGGCGGAATAGGTATTCGTGCCGCCCGCGGGCGTTACGCCGGGATTGGACCAGCTGAGTCCGTATCCCGAGATGATATCCGCAAAATCGGACAAAGTCTGCGTGTGGCGGTATGTGCCGTCGACTCGGATGCCGCCTTCGGGCAGGACGTATTCTGCCCTTCCGATCACATACGTGCGCGCGGGATTCATGACCTCGTAATTCGAGCCGAATCCGACGCGGACGGTATACGTGCCCGCGTTTTTGAATTCGCTGTTCTCCTCGCCGTTCATAGAGAACGTGTACTGCGCGGCAGACGAAACTCCCGCCGCCGTGCAGAACGCGACGTTCGTCTGCGCCGAGCCGTTGTATGTAAACGACAATTCGTTCCATATAACGCTTATCGCTTTCCGGGAAACGGTCAGCGTTCCGCTTGCGACCGTTACGGAGTAATTCGCGTTTTCGACGTATTCCGCGTATATAACGTATGTCCTGGCGTCGCTGCCTAAGGTATATTCGCACGCGAACGTAATGCCGAGGGAATCGTCGCCGTACAGTCCCATACCGCCGTATGTTACGGAATACTCGGGCGCGGCAGCGGAAAATTCCACGTTTTCGTCGTTTACCGTAACGGTGACGGGACGGGCGGAAACATAGACTTTCGGCGTATTTTCATTTTTTATCGTGACGTTATAGTTGTGATTCGACCTGACGGATATATCGTACTCCCCTACGCCCATACCGGGAGCGTAGTCGCTCTCCGCCGTCAGGATGTCGCCGTCGTACACGCTGCCCGATGTGACCTTGACGGTATATACCGCTCTATCGCCGTAATATACGCTGACGTCCTCTATCGAAACGGATACGGGGCGCGGGGTGACTTCCACGGCGCCGGGCACCAAAGTGACGGAGTAGTTTTCGAACGCCTCTTCGTTCGTTATCGATACGTTCACCGCGTAATTTCCTACGCCGTTACCCGCGGAGTACGCGGTGGTCTGCGTGAGCGCGCCGGAGGGTATATCGCCGATATATCCCGCTGCTTTGGGCGCTTCGAGCTCCGCGGACGAGCCGTATTCGACACTAGCCGAGGAGGCGGTAACGATAAGCTCCTTTTTCGCTATCGTGAGTACGAACTGCCCCTCTTCGACGGTATCGCCGTATGTGATTTTGTAATAATAGGTATATGTGCCGGCATTTGTGAACACGGGCGGCTCCGCAGTATAATCTCCGTTTTCGGAAGCGAAATATGTGATGGTATAATTTCCCGCCGCGGTGACGTTGACTTTGACGGTATGCGCGTTGCCGTCATAGGTTATCTCCCAGTCGGTTATCTCTTTGCCCGCTTCGTCCACCAGCTCGTGCGATATCGTCACGGAAAGGATGACGACGGATATCGAATACACGACGTCGTAGTTCGCGGAAACGTCCTCGCCGTCGTCGGTTATTTGAAGTCCCGCAAAGCTCCATATATCCGCGTTCGCGGCGTAGGTATAAACGCCCGCGCCCGTGGCGGTCAATGTTATCGTGACGGCGAAGCCGTGTCCCTCGACAAGGTTCGCGGCGTCGGTAATTTTCGTAGTCCAGTTTTTGCCCGCTTCCAAGCTGGCTCTGGCGTTTACGGAAACGGTGACGGTCCTCTTTTCCACCGTCAACGTGCCGGGTTTATAAGTTACGGTATAATTTGGGTTTTTGTCATAAGTTGCCGTAATGTCATATACGCCCGCGGGCGATGTCGCGGAATAGTTTTTAACGGAACACGCCACATTGACGGAGTCGCCGTTCACGAGCCCCCACACCACCGCGGTGGGGTTAGTGAAATGCTCGCCGTACCGCACCGTGGCGCTCGTGACGGATATCTGGAGCGCTTTCGGATTTACAACGAATTTGGCGACGGGGAATATAAGTTCGTAGTTGTCGAGCGGGTCGCCTGAAAGATACGCCCACGCCTCGTATGTGCCTATTCCCGCGCCCGTGGTGTAATTCGTCGCGGTCCCGATGACGTTGTTGTGGTTTTCGCTGTTTGCCCACTGCACGTTCTGCAGCGCAAATCCTTCGGGCACCGCGGCGCCGTAGGTAAGATCCGCCGCCGTGACCGAGATAGTCATCTCCCGCTTCGTCACCGTCAGCGTGCCGGGGTCAACGTCGAAGGTGTAATTCGCCCGGGCACCCGCCTGATACCTTAGCGCCGCGCTTATCTCCAGCTCGGAGCCCGCAGGCGAGGAAGTCGTGTACGCCGTATCGTATTCGGCAATGACTTGGGAGTATTCGGACTCGTCAAGCTCCGGTATCGAAAACGAAAATGCCGGCTTAGCGGAGCCGTATTCCACCGTGCCGTCCGCGACTATCGCCCTGACTAAGCGCGGCTTAACGGTCAAAGTGCCGTTCTCAGCGGTTATGGCGTAGTTGAGCTCCGCCGCGTCTGTAAATTCTATCTGTACCGTATAATCGCCCGCGTCCGGATTTGAGCCCATATTTATGTATGAGTATTCGGGTTCGGGAAGGTTCCTGAAGTCCTCTCCTTCGGCAAACGAGCCCGAGAGAAGCTCCAACTCGTAATAACTCGGCAGCGGATCGCCGTACGTTACGGACGAGGGCGCGGGGCGCACCGTTATCGGGCGTTTCGCGACGGTAAGCGTGCCGCTTGCGTAGGAAATGTCGTAGTTGTCGTTTTTGAGACCTCCCGCATACACGGCGTACGTTTCCCCCGCCCTGCCGAACGAGGCGGGAATGCCGGTAAAGTACAGCCCGTCCGCGTTCAATTCGTCTTCCGCCATGAGTCCCGCGACGGTATACTCCATATATGTCGGCACCGCGTCGCCGTAATTTACGCTTTTATCCTCGACCGTCACGACGGCTTCGGCACGGTTTATCGTCACGGCGAAAGAGCCGGTAAAGTCGAAATAGTTTTCCCTCGACACCGTAAATTCCACCGTATAGCTCGCGGCGGCGGTAAGAGGTATCTCTTCTCCGGTGACGTCGTTTATCCTGAATACGGTAGAGTCCGCGGGAAGCGCGCCCGTGACGACCGCCTGCGATATCATGTGCGGCTTGGCGGTATATTCATATTCTATATCTGCTATTTGGGGTATCGTAAACGTACCTTCGGTAACCGTTATCGGCACATTGTATGTAACGGTATATCCCGCATGATCGGAGTCCTTTGCCGCCGCCGTCAAGGTGACCGAAGCGACGTCCGAATACGTTCCGACGCCGCCGGGTGCGGTATAGTCCTCGATATTAAATATCCTCGGAACGGAAGTCAATTCCGAGGCGCCGTTTACAAACGACTCCGGAGCATATGTTTCGGTGCCGAGCGTCTGTCCGTCAAGTCTCCATTCCAGAGTATACTCCACCGCTTCGTACGCTATCCCCGTAAGCGCCGAAAATAACGTGACGTCGGCAGTCGTACCGTATGCGATCATCGTTCTGCCGGTGTGATCGTCGGTAAATCCCAAGCTCTTCCGAAGGGCGACGGAGGCGTATATATCTACATCGTCCGCCGGCATCGTCAGGCGGCTGATATCCACAGCTAAGCCGTCCGCTTCCCATGCCGAGAACGCAAGATACGCCGGCAATCTCTCCGATAAAATGTCGCGCGCCGCGACTAAAGCCCCGTACAGGGGATCGCCCTCTTCCGCTTCCGTCGTATAGATCAGCTCGCCGCCGTAATAAAAGGACGCCGTGCCGCGGTACCCCGTATATATCGCGGTGACGACAAGATCGCCGTAGACGGAATCGAAAGCCCGGTCCCATCTCAGGAACTCCCTGCCGTCTATGACCGGGGGCTCCGGCGCGGTGGCGGAAGAACCCGCGACGACCTCTTCCGTCTTCAGCGTTTCGCCGTCCGCGCCCACAAAGGTCACGGTGTACGTCGCGTAAGTCCATTTGCCGTAGACGACGGTGTCGGCGGTTATGCCGCTCTCGAGCTCGGCTTCCTTATCGAATCCCGGATCGAGATACCATCCGCCGAACTCGGCGCCCTGCTTTTCGCTGGGAGTGGTGCGTATTGCCGCGTTCGCGGCGACCTCGCGCGTTTCGAGAACGGTATCCCCGTCCATGAACGTAATGGTGTATGTGTCGCCGCCGCCGCAGGCTGCCGCAGTACATACGAGTGCCGCCGCCACGACGGCGAGCAACAGACACAAAACTATCTTTTTCGTCATAATCAACTCCTTCCCAATACCCTGCAATATTTCTCCGTTTTTGTTTTTCATGTGTTTATATCTCGGCTACGGGCAGTATATACGCCGTGCCGTTCAGTATCATCTCCCGCTCCGCGAAATAGTCGGTCTCCGAATCCGCGTCGTACATATAGAACACGAAGTCGTGCATTCCCGCGGCGGAAGAAAGATGTACCATTATCCCGCCCGAACCGCCGCCGGTGAGGATGTCCAGATTTATCTTGTATTTACCGAACGCTTCCGTCGTCATTTTCGTCATATCGACGCCGCAGTAGTTCAGCCCGCCGCCGTACAGCGCGATGCCGCCGTGGGCGTAGTCCGCGCCGTCCAGCGTGGAGATGAGCGCCTCGTATCCCGGAACGCCGCGCACGGTCTCGAGCATCTGCGCCACGTTCAGTTTAAATTGCTGTATCGCGTCAGGCGCTCCGGAAGGTATTTCTATAAGCGTTGACGAATCGATATTCGCTATATTTTTCCAATCGAGCAGTCTGACGTCGCCCTCGAGCCGCAATACGGAAGCGTACGAGGTTGCCGCCAGGTCTTTCCAATTTTTCAGTACCTCAGGAAACATCCCCCCCGCCAAAGCTTCACCCGCGAAGTGCGTTTCGATACCGACGGTGAACAGCCCGGAGTCCTGCAATACCGAGTCGCGCACAGTGACGTCGGTCAATACGAACGTTTCGTAAAACTCGGAGCCCCGCGTATAATCGGGAGCCACCGCGCCCGAGGGAACGGAACCGAAGCCCGCTTTTCCCCTGACCGCGTTGTCAGGCGCGTACACCGTGCCGTCCGAATCGGTAAGGTAGGGAAGCGTGTATCCGCCCGAAGAGTTTTCCACCGCCCTCAGCGCGCGGTTCGAGCCTATCTTCAATATAAATTCCCTGGCGCGGGAAAGTATGCACGATTCGATGGAGACGACGTATCTTTCCTCCGCCGCGTTTATCGACGAAGCGTTAGCGGGGGAAACTACGGGATCGCCCGATTGGTCGGTGCCGCCGCCGTATATCCTGACGACGGTCCTTCCGTTGGATACGCGCGAGTTCAGAAGTCTGACGTTACCCTCTATCTCCAGCGTGGTGCCCGCGTAATTCAAAAGGGACAGATCGAATTCGCCCGTTTCGGGATCGATAAGGCTCGAATCGCTGCAGCCCTTCAGAATGACGTTGTTTATAGTGATGTCGCCCGAGGCGAGGAACACGATATTGTCCTGCCCTTTTACGGTAGCCGTCAGCACTTCGACGAAATCAAGAGGTCCCTTGAATAGCAGCGGATTACCATAATCATCCTCTGCGCGCGTGAAGTAGTCGCCATCGAGCGTATACCCGTTGCCGTGCACGTCGCCGGTGAATCGTATAAGGTAATAGACCTCCGGGCGCGCGGAGCCGCTGTTTTCGTAGAACTGCCAGTCGTAGCTCGTGGGCATGGTGTATGCCATCTCCCTTAACTCCGCCTCGGTGGCGTTTTGTTTTCCGAGCATGATATCGCCGCGGAGCACTATATCGTAGCCCTCTATCGCGGTCGCGGTGCGGAGGGCGTTGTAATCGGATACGTTCACGCCGTTCGCGACCCCGCGTATCGTAAAGCGCGCCTCGACGTTTGCCTTGAAATAATCGGAGTAGCGCCACTTCGCGACTATCTCCGCTTCGCCGTCGCCGGCGACATTGAGCGTATTGCCGCCCGCCACTCCTATGACGCCGGAGTCCGAAGTGGTCAATATCAGCAGATCGCCGTTAAAGGTATTCAAATATCCGCCTTCGGTAGCCCTATAACGCACGTCAAGGGAATACGACAACGGTACGATCGCATTCTCGGCGCTCACCGAATAAGCGCCCAAAGCCATCTCGCCCTGAAGTCCCCAATCGGCGTACGATTCCATTATCGACACCGCGGCGACGTTTTCCACCGCTGCTATTTCCGCGCTCTTTTCGGCGATGACTTCGCCGTTTCTAATAGCCGTAACCGCCAGCGTCGCGGCGCCCATCGGAGAAACCGTAACGACCGCCGTCGCGCCGTGAGCGGTCATTGTCACGCCGCCCGCGTTCACGAGCCGCCATTCGTATTCGACTCCCTCCGCGTCCATACCGGAATACGCCGCGTAGCGCACGGAAGTGCCCTCCCGCTGATATATGGTCGGGTCGTCGGTGGAGTGATAGGAAGTGTATATCCCGAAATCGAAATCGGTGAAGTTTATCTCGAATTCGCCGCCGCCCGTAAGGCGCACGGTATAGCGGTAGCCGTCCGAAGTATCCGCGCCCGCCAAAAACGTGAGCGTTCCGATTTTACCGTCGGTGCTCCAGGCAAACGTTTCGTTAAGGGGCATCTCCGTAATAGTCCCGTCGGGGGCGGTCTGCGTTATAGCGCTTATAATGTTAGAAATATCCGCGTTGCCGGCAGCGTTTTCGAATACCAGAGTCACCGCCCGTGAGCCCGCGGCAAAATCTGCGACGGGCGTATATCCCGCCGTTATCGTTTCGCCGTTCACCGCCCATTCGGCGCCGTCCGGGAAATCTATCGCGACCGTTACGAGTATCCTCTTTTCGATGACTCCCGTCGGTCCTCCTTCCAGCGAAGCGGTCACGGCAACGGTGCCGTTAGACACCGCGCGCGCAATGCCGGTGACGGGATCGATCCTGAGGATATCGGCGTCCGAGGACGTCCACTCCACGTCGGCGCCGTTGAAAGAGGACGGCACGGCGCTTCCCGTGAAAGTATGCGTGCCGCCCGTAAGAAGTGCCGTATAGTCGTATGCGGCCTCTCCTTCCCCGGGCACGGCGTCGTCTATGGCGGGGATATAGTCCCACAGTACGCTCGACGTCACCTCCACCGTCACCGAGGCGGTATATCCGCCCTCCATGGAAACGACGGTAAGGCGGCTGGAGCCGATGTTTTCGGGTACGATGTAATAGCCGTTCGCGGCGGGCACAAGGCTCACCGCGTCGCCCTCCGCAGTATACGTCCACTCGGTGTTCGCCGCGTTCACGGGGTACACTTCCGCTTCCAGAACGGGAAGCGAATCGTAATCGGAGCCGTTCTGCCCGGAGATGTCCAGCGTTATCACGCCGTCCTCGCTCTCGGTCAGTATCGTTATCCCCGAGACGGGAACGCGGATCACGACGCTCACCGCGCGTCCCACGGTGAACAGCGTCAGCATGAATACGAGCGGGATGATTATTATCAGCAATATCACCTTTTTCTTCATTTTCCGCCCTCCGACATCTCGTAGAGCCGTTTGTCGAGCCCCTTATACAGATATGTGAACGCGAGCGCCATAAGCGCCGCAGCGAGAGCGAAACACGCAAGCCTTATATACGTTTCCGCCGCCACTCCGCGCCCCGCGAAATATATCGACATGAACAGCGCGAGCCCGCCCGTTACGAGCCCTGTCAGGAAACCTATTATGATGATAAGGGATACCGTTCCCGTGGATTCGCGGACCTCGGAGTCGTCGTCGGAGGAAAATTCGGGGCGGTTTAAGTCCTTTCTCGTCGCAAACGCTATCTGCGCTTCGCCCATCATCGCGCCGATAAGGAATATGAACGCCGCCTCGGAAAGCTTGGCAAAGTCCGCAAAATACAAAACGAGCGCCGACACAAGGACGCTGAATACGGCGATCACAGACGAGAATATGACCTTCGCGTTTATTATCGAACGCGGTTTTATCGGCATGGCCTTCAGGGTATAAAAAGCGCTGCCGTCCCTCGAGATATTCGTGGCGGCGAAGGTGTTCGTCAGCGCTCCGAACGCAAGCACCAGGAAAAGCCCGAGCTCCGCCGAAGCGTCTATCATGACCAGCTGCCGGAGGAGATCTACGCCTATGCCCATACAGAAGTAGACCATGAGCGGCATCGTAATGGCAACCGAAAAATACTGAAAGGCGTACGACGGCGTGCGGTAGATGAGGAAAAATTCTTTCCCCATAAGCCCGAGTACGATATTTTTCCTGTGGGCGAACCTGACGCGGGCGGAGCGGCGCGTATGCCTTATCTGGGTGGCGCGCATCAGGTTGACCTTATTGTACAAAAGGCTCACCACCGCAAATCCCGCCGCGAGCGCGATGAGCGCGGTGACGCCGAGCATGGCGCCGTTCCGGGCGGGGTCGGTGTTCATCACGAGCCGCGCCAGGAAGTTTACGGGATAGGCGTATTCCGTGAACGTCATCATGCCGTTCATCACGCTTTCGTTGAAGAAAAATCTTATCTCGCCCGTCGTGAACAGCTGACGGATGAACTCGAGTACGTATCTGTAGCCGAAAAACAACGCCGCCATTACCCCCGTGGTCAGCAGGAGCGTTACCAGATAGCCCGAACGCAGCAGCCTTTTTATCATGAAAACGGGAAAACAGAATATCGAGGAAAAAACGAGCGTCAGCGCCGGGAATATAAAGCACGCCCCTATCGTGGCGCCGATATACAGCGGCGTGGGCTCGGTATGCGCCAGGAGCGCCATGTTCACGGGGATCACCGTCAGCGCGAACAAAACGATCTGTTTCAGATACAATACGACGAGCTTGCTGTAAAAAACCGTACCCGATTTGATCGGGAGCGCCATGAATATCGCCCTGTCCTCGCTTTCGAACAGCTCGAAGTTGATGTTTCTGACGCCGCTGAACACGCCGAGAACGAATATCACCGCGTAAATAACGGTCATCAGCTCCGTCATCCTCGCCCTGACGTCGCGCACGCCGTTAATGCGGATATCGACGTAGACTTCGGCAAGCCTTATCAAAACCGCGACCGACACCGCGATAAGCGCCGCCGTGAGGATCACCGAAAGCACCGCCCCCGCCACGTCGCGCCTGGCGCCCGAAAAGGGCGAAAACTTTTCGCGGAGTTGTTTTTTCAGCAATACACCGAACACCGTTATTCCTCCCGCGCGGGACCCATGTTGTACCAATATTCCATGAGCCTCCTTCCGCCGAGGTCGATGTCCCTTTCCTCCAGGATCCTCGACACTCTGCCGCCCGCGATTATGACGGCTTTGGTGCATATCTCCGCCGCCACATACAGATTATGCGTCGAAAACAGCACGGTGTGACCGCTTTCCGCCCAGCCTTTAATAAAATCGGTGACGCGCGCCTGCGTTTTTGGGTCCAGCCCCAGCATCGGCTCGTCCAATATCCACAGCTCCGGCTCGTGCATCAGCGAGCCCATCATGCATATCTTTTGGCGCATTCCGTGGGAATAGCTCGAGATGACGTCGTTCACCGCGGCGCCAAGCCTGAAGCGCTCCTCCAGGATCTCGTAACGCTCTTTCCTTTTTTCCGAGGGGACTTTGTAGACGTCCGACATGAAATCGAGATACTGCCTGCCCGTCATTTTCACGAACACGCTGTGATTGTCGGTCACGAACGAAAATTTTTGTTTTGCCTTTACGGGCTCCGCCTTGACGGAATGCCCGGAAACGAAAATTTCCCCCTCCGTTATCGGGATCATGCCTGTGATGCATTTGAGAGTTGTGGTCTTGCCCGCTCCGTTGGCGCCTAAAAGTCCCACGATCTCCCCCTTGCACGCTTCGAAACTTACGTCTCTTACCGCATAAACTTTCCCGCGCTTCGAATACTTTTTCGATAAGTGCTCGACCTTCAGAAGTTCCGCTTCCTCGTCCTCGGCACCCCTTCTTCTTTTAGTGATCACAACCTTCTCGACGGCGGTGCTTTATTTCCTTTTCCGTACGCATACGGAAAAAGACGTTATCCGCCGCCTCCGTGCATATATATTAATATGCGCGCGCGTTCCGTGTCAAGCGATTTCAAGCCATATCCCAAAAATTTCCTGCTCTAAGTTTTCGCGTAATAACGGACGTAGTCGACAATAAAATCATAATTTTTATCGGTATCGTTTTTCATCGGATCGCCGCACCAGGAGTTCTCCCCGGGGTACGCCACGGAACCGTCCTCGGAGACCGTGCCGCCCACCTCGACGGTCAAAAGGATATACTCCTCCTGCTCCGACACCCCGTATTTCACGCCGTCTATCGTCATGTCCGTGCGCCACGTTTCTATGCCGTCGATATAAAATACGTATTCCGTTTCCGTCCACATCACCCCGTAGGTATGGTACTCGGAATACATATCTTTTACCTTGTAATACTCCGAATTCACGCTCACCGCGTTTTCGCCGTATCCGTCGCCGTGCAGGACGTGCGTGACGCGGTCTTTGTTCGTCGCCATGTACATATACGGAGATTCCATTATATCTATCTCGACGCCGTCCGCGCCCGTGCCGATTATGTCGCCGTCGTGCATTCCGAGTCCGCCGTCAGGCATCAGCCAGAACGCCGACCATATCCCAACCGTAGGCGGACAGATGCAGCGCACCTCGAAATAGCCGTATTTCGCCGCAAAGCCCTCATATCCCACGGGAATGTTTTGGTTATGCGCCGTGCGGTATGTCGCCGTTTCCAGCCAGCCCGTATACCATCCCTCGCCGTATATGCCGTCTTCGAGATACCTCGTCCTTATCGTCAGGCTGCCGTCCGATACGAAAACCGTGTCGGGATCGTTCAGGTAATAGCCGCCCCGCCTCGCGGGCGTAGAATAGCCCGATTTCCATTTGGTTTCGTCCAATCGGTCGCCGTCGAATTCGTCCGACCACTTCAAAACGTACCCTTCCCGCTCCAGCGTTTCGTACAACGAGGCGTCGCCGTCCAATTTGTGTACCCGGGAGCACCCGGCCGCCGTGCAGGCGAGAAACAATATCAACATCGCACACGCGACGCGTCCTGCCGCTTTCAAATCTCACCTCCGATATCCCGATTATAGCATACACGGGCGGCGAAGGGCAGAATTTTTCGAAAAAGACGCCGTTTTTTCTTTTCTTTATGGACATTGCCCTCTGTCGGGTGTATAATATACGCAGTTTATCTGTTATTACGGAGGATATATGGCAAATCACATCATCACTTACGATGTAGGGACGACGGGCATCAAGACCTGTCTGTTCGACGTCACGGATACGATAAAACTTCTGGACGCGGCGACGGAAGGTTACGGGCTCTACGTGCTGGAAGGCGGCGGCGCCGAACAGGATCCCTCCGAATGGTGGGGCGCCATGTGCCGCACCACGAAAAAACTGCTGGCGGAAACGGGCATAGACCCCGCGACCATAATGGGCATTTCGTTCTGCTCGCAGATGCAGGGCATCGTATTGGTGGATAAGGACGGCGAACCGTTGAGGCGCGCGATGAGCTATATGGACCAGCGCGCCACCGAGGAGATCAAAAAGGGCATCGCCTACGGCTTCAAGATAGCGGGCGCGAATATATTCAAACTTTTGAAATCGCTGTACTACACGGGCGCGGTCGCGGCTTCGGTCAAGGACCCCGTATGGAAATACAAATGGGTCGAGGCGCACGAACCCGAGGTGTTTTCGCGCATATATAAATGGCTGGACGTCAAGGATTTCCTGATAGCGAAATGCACGGGACGCATGACCATGACCGGGGACTCCGCGTTCGGCACCCTTTTGCTGGACATACATACGAAACAATGGTCCCTGCCGATATGCAAGATGCTCGGCGTCGATCCCAAGCACCTTCCCGAGCTCGTCGATTCCACCGAATGCGTGGGCGGCGTCACCGAAAAAGCTGCCCGGGAACTGGGGCTCGCGCCCGGCACGAAAGTGTTCGGCGGCGGCGGAGACGCGTCTTTGATCGGCGTGGGTGCGGGTGCCACCGCCCTCGGCGACACGCATATGTACTCCGGCACGTCGGGCTGGGTGGGTACCGTCGTCGACAAGTCCATGGTAGACGCCTCGGCGATGATAGCTTCCATTGTCTGCGCGCAGAAGGACAAGTACGTTTATTTTGCCGAAATGGAAACTTCCGGCAAATGCCTGGAGTGGGTCAAGGACCACCTGGCGCTGGATGAGATCGGCATATATCTCGAGAAAAAGCACATCACCGAGGATTTCGAGACAAAATACACCTCGCTTTACGATTACATGACCGACGTAGCGGACACCGCGCCCGCGGGCGCGGGCGGCGTCATATTCACCCCGTGGCTCCACGGCAACCGCTGCCCCTTCGAAGATCCGAAGTCGCGCGGGATGTTTTTCAACATCAGTTTGGAGACCGGCAAGACCGAGCTCATCCGCGCCGTATTGGAGGGAGTGTGCTACCACAAGCGCTGGATGCTGGAGGCTCAGGATAAAAAGGTCAAGACTTCCTCCGTCATCCGTTTCGTGGGCGGCGGAGCGCTCTCCGATTTTACCTCGCAGCTACTGGCGGACATAACGGGCCGCACCATCGAAACGGTTCAGGCGCCGCAGAACGTCGGAGCGGTCGGAGCGGCGGCGGTGGTCGCGGCGGGACTGGGGATAATAAGCTCATTGGACGATATCAAGAGCTTCATCCCCGCGGTCAAGACGTTTAAGCCGCGCGCCGAATACAAAGCGGTGTACGACCGCAACTTCGAAGTGTTCAAGAAACTGTATAAGTGCAATAAAAAAGCGTTCGCCATATTGAACGGATAGGAGCCGATATGCAAAACAGGATAACAGAAAAAACGCGTCTAATGGACAAGACGGGAAACCTCGCGGTCAAAGGCTACGCCACCGAGTATCTGATGCAATACGACCGCGCCGACATAAAGGCAAGAAAGTTCCGCATAAAGGAATGGGACTACTATTATGTCGGCAACAACGATCACGCCATCTGCCTTACGGCAGCCGATATGGGCTATGTGGGAGCCCTAAGCGCCTCTTTTTTGGATTTCACGGCACCCCGGGAGATCACTAAAAGCTCAGTCATCCTTTTCCCGATGGGGGCGCTTCACATGCCCCCGTCGCCCCTCGCGGGAGACGTCGTAGCGGTCAACAAGGACGTCGAATTCGCGTGTATAATGGACGGCGGGATAAGGCATATCTTCGGAAAATACCCCGGGTTCGGACCGAACGGCGAGGAGCTCTCATACGACTTTTATCTAGGCGAAATGCCCGAAGAGAATATGTATATCGCCACCCCGTTCGATAAGCCGAAACACTTCTATTACAACGCGAAAATGAACTGCATGAGCGCCCGCGGTTCCTTCAAACTCGGCGATACCGTATATCGCTTGGACGACGCTCTCGGCACCCTCGACTGGGGCAGGGGCGTATGGACGTTCGACAACACATGGTACTGGGCGAGTCTGCAGACCGTTCTCGCGGACGGCAGAAAGTTCGGTTTCAATCTGGGCTACGGCTTCGGCGACACCTCGGCGGCGACGGAAAACATGCTGTTTTTGGACGGAAAAGCGATAAAGCTCGAGGACGTCAGGTTCAACATCCCCGGCGACGGCACTAAGGACGTGCGTTATACGGAGCCCTGGACGTTCACTTCGTCGGACGGCAGGCTCGAACTCGATTTCGAACCGCTCATCGACCGTTACGCGCCCATCGACCTCAAAGTTTTCTGCATGATACCGCATCAGGTCTTCGGCTATTTTTCGGGCGATTGCATAACGGATACCGGCGAAACGATAAGATTGGAGCGCGTTTTGGGCTTTGCCGAAAAAGTGCACAACAAGTGGTAAAAACCGAAAACACGATATAAAGCCCGGGACGACGATCCCGGGCTTTTTCGTTTCGGTATACATTTACCGCGGACTATTCCTCGTCCGGGAGCGAATCCGCCATGTCGGCGGGATCCTCGGGTTCCTCCTTCGGCTGACTGCCGCGCGAGAATTTAAGGTCGCTTAGCGGCAGGCTCTTTATCGTCAAGGAGCCGTCGTCCGATGTGAAACGAAGTCTGACTTCCTGTTTCAGCGCGTCGTTTTCGAGGACGACCGCCCTGCCCTCGGGGGTGTCGACGGTGGAATTTATCTTGGGCATTTTCTTCGCCATGTCCTGGTAATACTGGTTTTCGTACCTTAGGCAGCACATCAGTTTGCCGCAGCAGCCCGATATTTTTTGGGGATTCAGCGAAAGCCCCTGGTTTTTAGCCATGCGGATGCTCACCTTTTCGTAATCCTTCAGGAACGTCGTGCAGCAGCAGGGTCTGCCGCACTGCGCCAGCGCCCCGCGCATTTTGATGTCGTCGCGCTCGTATATCTGCCTTAGTTCTATTCGATTGCGGAACAGCCCCGCCAGGTCGCGCACCAGCTCCCTGAAGTCTATCCTGCCGTCCGCGGTGAAGTATATGATGACCTTGCCGCGGTCGAACGTGTACTCCGCGTCCGCGATCTTCATCTTCAGCCCGTGCGCTTCCGCCTTTTTGCGCGTTTCCTCTATGAGCCGCGTGCGCTCCGAAAGGTTTGCCATATGCTGGGCGGTGTCCTTGTCCGTCGCTCGGCGGAGGGCGGGTTTCAAGGGACGCACGACGTCCCCGTCGTCCACTTCGCGGTTCGGGAACGCGACCGTGCCGTATTCGATGCCGCGCTGCGTTTCGACGATGACGCCGTCGCCCTCTTCGTAGTCGACGCCCGCGGGATCGAAATAGTAACATTTTACGTTGTTTTTGAATTTAACGCCTATGACTGTCGCCATTTGTATTTTGCCTCCAATATATCGAATAACATTTTCTCCCCTATCGTTTCCGCGGAGATGTTGACCTCGACCAGCGCGCGCAGCGCGTTGACCCTGAGGAGCGCCATCGCGGCGCCGCCCGCGGAAAAGCCTTTTGCTATCTCCCCGAGATCGTAGTCCCGGTTATAGGTGTACTTCGCGACTTCGGCGCCCGAGGTTTTGACCAAAACGTCGCGAAGTATTATCTCCGCAAAATCGAGTATCCTCGGTATCCGCTCCGAAGTGAACATCCCCGAATACACGTACGGCGCCATGTCGCGCGTGTTCTTGACGTCCCTCAGCATCGAGAACACTTCGTCGTATTCCTCTTCGAGCCCCTCTTCCTCGGCATATGCCGAAGCGAGAGCGAAACTCCCGCCGGAAAGCCTTGCCGCGACCTCGGCGACGCGGGCTGGCACTCCGCGCGACTTCAGCTCCTCCTCGACGTCCCCCACCGACCATATCGGCAGTCTGATGAGCTTGACCCTGGAACGCACCGTGGGCAGCAGTCCGTTTTCGTGCTTTGCCGACATCAGTATGACCGCGCCCTCGGGCGGCTCTTCCATCACCTTCAGCAATTTGTTCTGCACCTCGGGCGTAAGCCGCTCCGCGTTGTATATCGAAAACACCCTGCGCGAAGACTGCCATCCGCTCTTTTGGGCTTCCGAAACAAGGTTTTCGGCGTCCGCAACGGTCATTTTCTTTTCTCTGTTGTATATGTGCAGATCGGGATGCGAACCCGATTCCACCGCGCGGCAGACGCTGCACGTCCCGCAGCCGGAGCGCGGACAAAGTATACACTCCGCCGAAAGCGCCGCCATCGCGTCGCCCGTGACGGAATCCTCGCCGACAAATAGATACGCGTTCGCCACCCTGCCCGCGGCAACTTCCGCCGCGAAAGAGCGGTAGACGACGTTATCTTTCAGGCGCGCCTCTATCATATGGCGCCCCCGCTTTTCAGCGCCGCCACGATCTTTAAGTGGGTCATGCGCTTGTCTTCCTCGGGCACTACCGCTTTGAAACGCGCGGGGTACAGCCTTTCGATCTCCTTATAGCCGCGGTAGCAGTTCAGGTGGAATTCCTTCGATTCCGTTTCTATCCTGTCGTGCTCTATTATTTTGCCTTTCCGTCTGCGGAAAGATACCGTGGGGTCCATGTCTATGAACACCGTAAGCATAGGCATACAGGTTTTTACGGCATATTCGTTCAGAGCGAGCACCCTCTCGAGCCCCAGTCCCCTGCCGAAACCCTGGTACGCGAGCGACGAATCGATATACCGGTCGCACACGACGAGTTTTCCCGCGTCCAGCGCGGGCAGAATGAAATTGTCGATGTGGTCGCGGCGCTGCGTGGCGAACAATTCCGCCTCCGCCTCCGCCGATATCGTAAGGGAGTCGTCCAACAGAAGTTCGCGTATACGCTCCGCAAGCGGAGTGCCGCCGGGTTCTCTGGTGAACACCGCGGGGATACCCTCGGTCTCGAGGTACTCCCTCAAAAATCTGAGCTGCGTGCTTTTGCCTACTCCTTCGCAGCCTTCGAGCGTTACGAATTTTCCGTTCATACCTAATTATTTTACCACGTTTACCGAGCCGTTTTCAAGTCCGAATACTCTCTCCGCGGGAAGGCGCGAGAGTTTTTTCAAGATCTCAAGCTCCTCCGCGCCTATCTCCTCGCCCGGAAACAGCGCCGGAGTGCCCGGGGGATACATCCCCACAGGGGTGGCGACGACCCTTCCGAGCGCATTCGAAACGGGAACGCGTTCGCTCTCCGACGGAAAAGCGAGCCGGAATATTTCGGGGGCGCGCGAAATACTTTCCTCTTTTTTCCCCGAGCCCCCGTAAGGTACGGCGCGGACGGCAGCCGAAAGATTCTCGAGTTTGTCGTCGTTATACGGAGTCACGATAAAAACGACCTCGTCCGGGGTGTAAAGCTCGGCGTATATACCCGCGTTTACCAGAGCGCGGTAAAGTTCGCCGCCGAACGCGGGCGCTTCCAGAACGAGCCTGGTGGGATCGGACGTCGCGGCGACGGTATAAGGCGTATTTTTGATTTTCTCTTTGAATAACTCGAGTCTTTCCGAGACTCGCGCGTACATCGCTTCGCCGTCCGACTTAAACTTTGCCGCGGCGCCCTCGATACTCAGCATCACCGGGTACGACGGCGACGTCGTATGGAAAAGCGCGAACGCCTCCATATACTTTCCGCGCTCCTTCTCGGGGCTGTGCATTATCGCGCCGCCCGTGAAAACCGGCATCGTTTTATGCATTGAATGGATGACTATATCCGCGTATTCGGTAGCCGAATCCGGTAAAATCGTGCTGAACGCGAAATGCGCGCCGTGCGAGGCGTCTATAATTAAAACGGCGTCCGAGGCTCTCGCCGCTTCGGAAACGGCGGCGAGGTCAGCGCACCTTCCGAAATAGTCGGGAGATGTGACTATGACCGCCTCTGCGCGGCTCGAGGCTATGGCGGAAGCGATATCGAGCCCCACGCTTTGGTACGCTTCGGCGCCCGATATCCTGACGGCGTTATACACGCTTTTGTGCGCCGCGCCCGCAATGAGGATGCGTTTATCTCGGTTCGCCCATACGGCGGATTGTATAAGCGCCGTGGCGCCCGCTGTGGAGTACATCACGGGGCCGGTGCCGTAACACGCCCCCGTGGCGCGCTCCGAGTCGAGTATCACCGTTTCGGGCTCCAGAAGGTTGTCGGTGCCGTATGTTTCGGTGAGGTCGAAACGCATGAATCCCGCCGCCGAAAAGGGTAAAAAATCCACGACACCCCCGTTGTGGCCGGGGGTGTGGAAGGAAATGCTTTTTTCGAGCGCTTTGAGCCGCTCGGCAAGCGGTCTGTCCATTATTTGACGGGCTTCATCGTCGGGAAGAGCAGTACGTCGCGTATCGAAGCGGAATCGGTGAACAGCATGACCATCCTGTCTATGCCGATTCCGAGCCCGCCGGTAGGCGGCAGTCCGTATTCGAGCGCCGTGACGTAGTCTTCGTCCATCATCTGCGCTTCCGCGTCGCCCGCGGCGCGCTTTTTCGCCTGATCCTCGAAACGTCCGCGCTGATCCTCGGGGTCGTTAAGCTCGCTGAACGCGTTGCCCATTTCGCGCGCGTTGATGAAAAACTCGAACCTTTCCGTCAGGCGCGGATCGTCCGCTTTGCGCTTGGCGAGGGGGCTGACCTCGACCGGGTAATCGATTATGAATATCGGCCCGGTCAGTCTTTCCTCGACCTTTTGCTCGAAAGTTTTATACAGGATCGTCCCCCAGGAGTCTTTTTTATCTATTTCCACGCCCGCTTTCCTGACGGCAAGGCGCAGTTTCGGAAGATCGGAAAGTTTGTTGAAGTCGATCCCCGTCACCAGCCTGACCGCGTCCGTCATGCTGACGCGCTTCCACTTTTTGCCGAGCTCCACTTCCTCGCCCTGGTAATTTAGCGTCGTCGTCCCGAGCACCTTTTCGGCGGCGTAGCGGTACATCTCCTCGGTAATGTCCATCATGTCGTTGTAATCGGCGTACGCCTCGTACAGCTCCATCGTGGTGAACTCGGGGTTGTGGCGGGTGTCCATGCCCTCGTTGCGGAACAGCCTTCCCAGCTCGTAGACCTTGTCGAAACCGCCGACGATGAGGCGTTTCAGGTAGAGTTCGGGCGCTATCCTGAGGTACATATCCATGTCCAAAGTGTTGTGGTGCGTTATGAACGGGCGCGCGTTCGCTCCGCCCATAACGGTGTTCAGTATCGGCGTTTCCACTTCGATGAATCCCCTTTCGTTCAGGAAGGTGCGGATGGCGGAGATTATTCGGGAACGTTTTACGAAAACGTCCTTTACCTCGGGATTGACGATAAGGTCGAGATAACGCTGTCGGTAGCGTATTTCGGTGTCCTTCAGCCCGTGGTATTTTTCGGGCAGAGGACGAAGGGACTTCGCAAGCAGCTCGAACGAAGAGACTTTGACCGAAATTTCGCCCTTATGGGTCATGAATACTTCGCCTTGTACGCCGATGATATCGCCGATATCGAGCTTTTTGAACTCCTCGTACTTCTCCTCGCCCAGTGCGTCTATGCGGAAATACAGCTGCAGATCGCCCGCCGAGTCGCGTATGTGCGCAAAGCTCGCCTTGCCCATCTGCCTTTTGGATATCATCCGTCCCGCAACGGACACCTCGGACCCGTCAAACTTCTCGAAATCGGAAACGATCTCCTTCGACGTCTCGCTTACGTCGTATTTGGTGGTTACGAACGGGTCGTGCCCCTCGGCTTTGAGCTCCCTGAGCCTCATGCGCCTCAAGGCTATTATTTCGTTTTCGTCCTCGGGAAGGACGTTACCTGCGTTTTTGATGTCGCCCATATTATTTTCTTATCTCCAGTATTTTCAGCCCTATCGACGCCCCGCCGGGGGAACGGAAAGTGACGCTGTCGCCCTTTTTCTTGCCGATCAGCGCTTTTCCGAGAGGGCTTTCGTCGCTTATCTTGTTCTCGGCGGTACTCACCTCGAGACTGTTGACAATCGTATAAGTTTCGGCGAGGTCCTCGTCGTCGCCGTCAAACAGCACCTTAACGGTCAATCCGATCTGAACGCTTTTCGTGCTCACCAGGCTCATATCGATGGGATACGCCTTGGCGAGGATCTCCTCCAAGCGCATGATATCGATCTCGAGTTTCTGCTGCGCGTCTTTCGCCGCGGTATATTCCGCGTTCTCGGAAAGATCGCCGAATTCTTTGGCGGTCTTCAGCGCAAGCGCAACTTCCGCTTTTCCGTCCGTCTTCAGGTATTGAAGGCGCGAGTTCAGTTCATCGAAATACTTTTGAGTGAGCGGTATCGTCTTTTCCATGTTTCCTCTTTTTATCCCTTAAAGGGATATAAAATTTGTTTGTCAGTACATTATAGGGTAAATTGACATTCTTGTCAATCTTTATCGCGCTTTTCCCGCAGCCTTTCTTCGTCGCGGTTTTTTTCCGTTTTTTCGGCGGGATCGGAAGTTTTTCCCTCTGCGCGCTCGAGTCTCGATCTTATCGCGGAATTCGTTTTGTCCAACGCGAACACCAGCGGCACGCCTATACATATCACCGCGCCCGCCTGGGTGACGATGAGCATCCCGAAATTAAGCCAATACGCCGCGTCGCCCATCGCCAGAAGCCACATCAGCGGCAGTATCACCGCGTTTACGAATATAGGCGGAAGGCTGCCCGCCAAGGCGCGCCAAATGAGTCGTTTGTTCTTCATCCATCTGCCGATAAGATATGTAAGCGCCGCCGCGATAAGCGTGGCGAGCGTGCCGAACACGATATCGTACCATGCGTACGGCGAGAACAGGTTCGCGAGAAGACACCCCAATGTCACCCCGAATACCGCTTCCGGGAAAATTATCGGCAGCAGCGTCAGCGCTTCGCCCACGCGGAATTGAAGTACGGGGCTGAACGCTATCGGCTGCATGAAAAACGTCAGCACGAAATAAAGCGCGGCTTCCGCCGCAAGCCGCGCGACCGTTACGGTCGCTTTCACTCTTTTGCTCATTTTACCTCCATAAACGGATATGCGCGGCACCGCGCGCATATCCGGATATCCTTTTATCTATTGCGCCCCTACGCCGCGTCCCGATTTATAACGGCAAGATATGCCGAGACCGTAAGCGCCGCCGTCCATACTATCCAGACCGGGAGAGAGATAAAAAAGTTCGCGCCGCCGTACGGCAAATTGCTTACGCCGACGAACTGCGACCAGTCCGCCGCGTCGGTAATAAAGAATCTCCCCAGTCCGAACATCGAGATGATCATTCCCACCACTTCGATGAGGATTATCGGCGCGACGATGCCGAACACTTTATTTCTGGTCAGCGCGCCCGCCGCAAAGGCGATGACGGCGTACGTCAGCACTTCGATGAGGTTCGTCGCGAACATGATACCCAGAATGTTCGACGACGAGGACACCGTGAAGGCGGAATTGTTGAACGAATATATCGTTTGGGCGCCGGAAGCGGGGAACACCGCATATCCCACCGCCGCGGTGAGCGCGAACATCACGGTATACGCCGCGATCGAATGCGTCAGCGCGGACACGAGTTTCGCGGTAACTATCGTTCCGCGCCCGGACGGGCGGATAAACAGCATTTTGACGGTGCCGCGCTTAAATTCGTCCGCGAACGTGCCGCCCGCGACTATCGCGGCGTATATTATCACGATGAGCAAAAGTATCGTGCCGACCGTCGTTACGAAAGTTTCCGCTGTGAAGCGCGCACCCGTGGAAACGCCGAGACCGCTCGCGTAGGCAAGCTCCACGCCGTAAAGCTCGTTGTCCCTGATGTACTCGAGCATCGCTATCTGCCCTTTGTAGTGGTATACCGCGTCCGGGTTGCGGTAGTAATCGAAACCGAGCTCTTCTTTTTCCCGTTCCGCGCCGTCCAGAAGCGCTCTGTAGATCGTCAGCTGCTGCTCGACCGATTGCGGCGTGTATACCGTCAGATAGCTGTCCCGAATCGGTTCTATGCCCTCCTCGGGGGGGATATCGTCGGCGACGGAATCGATGAGATCGTTTACGGAATCGAACAGCACCGCTGTCAGCAGCAGCAACACCGCCGTTATTATCAGCAAAGTTATCATGACGCTTTTGGAAGTCTGCTTCCTGAGCTCTCCCCAATACAGTCTAGCGAACATTTTCGCCCTCCTCCGCGCCGGAGTGCACCTCGCGCATAAATACGTCCTCGAGGCTCAACTCGTCCTCGCTGACGCCGTATACGTTGAAACCCGCCATGACGAGTTCCTTCGTTATCTCCGCAACGGTCGCGTCCGCGGAAAAATGCACCGCGCCGCCGTCGACGACAATGTTCTCCGCTCCCGTTTTTTCGCCGATGAACCGCGCCGCTTCCTCGGCTCGGTCCGTTCTGACTGTGATGCGCCGCGCTCCGGAGGAGTCGCGGGCGAGATCTTCTATTTTTTTGTCGGCGACTATTTTGCCGCGCGATATGATAAGCACCCTGTCGCACATCAGCTGCATTTCGTGCAGCTGATGCGACGACACCAGTATACCAATTCCGTTTTTGGCGGCAAGAGAGCGCACTAGGTCGCGTATATCCTTTATGCCGTCTGGATCGAGTCCGTTCGCCGGCTCGTCCAATATAAGCAGTTTGGGCTCCGTTAACAGCGCTTGTGCGATACCCAAACGTTGTTTCATGCCGAGGGAATATGTTTTTACCCTGCTCGTCGCGCGCGATTTCAGTCCCACCGTCTCCAGCGCTTTTTCCACGCGGCGGGAGATTATTCTGCCGAGTTTTTCCCCGGGCGGAAAGCCCTTTCTGAGACTTTGTTCATCCGAAACGGAAGCGAGATATTTCAAATTCCATTCCGCCGATTTGTTCAGATACATGTCGGGATTTTCGACGATGGCTCCCAGATTTTTCAACGCTTCGTTGTGCTCCGTCCCGAGGTCGTGCCCCGCTATTTTTACGGTGCCGGAGTAGGAGCACAATCCCGTTATCGCCTTGATCGCCGTAGTCTTACCGGCGCCGTTCGGGCCCAGGAAGCCGACGACTTCGCCGGGATATACCTCGAACGATATGCCGTCCACCGCTTTTATCGCGGCGCCCTTCGCCATTCCCCTTGCCGGATAATGCTTCGTGAGTCCGCTAACCGTTAAAACCGCGTCCATACGCGTCTCTCCTTGTTTTCCGCCAAAACGCCCGCCCAAAGGGGCAGGCGCTTTTTCCGATATTTCATCGGACGGGCGTTGTCCTAAATATTTATTTTGCTGACGGCGCGGAAGAACAATGCGTCGTCGTCCGGGAATATGACGATGTCGCGTTCCTTCGCGTATTCCACAAGCGGCGTCAGCGACTGTTTATCCGATTCCTCCGCGGTAACGCCGATCATCGGCGCGATATCGCCTGCGAGAAGCGCCGTCATGACCTCGCTCCAAGCCGCGGCTGACGCGAGCGGCAGCAGCATCTTCTCCTCTTTCGTGGGTTTATCGGGTCTGATCTTACCCTTACCGGTCAGTTTCAGCGCGATCTCTCCCGTTTCCCTGCGCTCCGTGGCATAGCGGTTCCCGGAAGTATAGCGGACTATCTCGTCCAGTCTCTCGGCGACCAGCTCCGCAAGGTCGGAAGCGAGTATGGCGCCCTCTTTTATCGCGGCGGAGAGATCCTCGATCCCCTTTATGCGCGCCTGCAGATAACTCAGACGACGGTTGAGCTCGAGTATCTCGGAATAGCGTTTTTCCATGTCCGCTCTGACGGAAATGCTGGCTCCCAGACGCATGATCGCTTCCTCTTCCTCTTTTCTGATATCGTCTCTGAGTTTCGCGTTGGCTTCGTAGTTTTCGTAATAGCCGACGTGCTCGTCGATACTTTGTTTGTAGACGTTGACCGCCTCTTTCGCTCCGACGAGTTCCTCGTCGTATTTATAAAGAGTTTCGCGGGCGGATACGAGTTCCTCCTCGCTCATCACCAATCTGTCGATGTCCGCGACGCTCCTCAAACCGATCTCCTCGAATCTTGGCATGTATTCCGAGTAAAGCGCGTTGTGCGCCTGTTCCGCGGCGGAGAGAGCAGCGCGCATCTCCAGAAGTTTCTCCTTGATCTCGGTCTCGGCAGCACGCGCTCCGTCGACGACTTTGCGGGTAGCCTGCAGTCTGGTCTTCGCACGCTCTTTTTCCTCTTCGGCGGTCTTTATCTCCTCCGTTATCGCACGGAGATAATCCGCCTCCGCTTTCGCGACGATCTCCTTGTACCCGAGCTCCTTGTCGCCCGCTTTGACGATCATGGTGCGGTTTATGATCTCGTACAGCCGCTCGTTGACCGAGGCAAGCTCCTCCGCGACGCTCTGGGCGCGCATGCGGTTGGCTTCGAGTTCGTTTTCGGTGTTTTCGTATTCGGAGTCGATGACCTCGAGCTTTTTGAGGAGTTCGGAGGCCTTCTCGCCCTCGAAATAAACGGCGCAGTCGCGGTAATACCTGTCGGATTCGTCAATCGAACGCCTGAGGTTTTCGCGTTTCAAACGCTCCGCCGGCAGCGTTTCGTTGTCTATCCTTTCTATTTCCGCTTTCAGCGCATCCAGCTCATCCGTAAGGCGTTTTTCTTCGCCCGTAAGCTCGCGGTAACGGTCCACTTTCAAAGTGAGCGCCTTGCTGTCCTCGACGGCTTTCGCCACCATCGCGAACAGCGCGGGAATATCCGAAGCGCCGTATGTTTTGAGTACGTCGTCAATCGCCGCTTTTTTGTCGTCGCGCACCGCTTTCAGGTTCTCGAGATACTCCGCGCTGACCTTCGCCGCGGCGGAAAGCTGTCCCATGTTCGATCCCGCGGTAACGATGGCGTCGGAGTCCTTTTTGATCTCCGCCTCAACCGCTTTTATCTGATCGTCCAACGCCTTCGTGTCGCGCAGAGGGAGCTCCTTTTTGTATGTCACGAATCCGTCGCAAACGGGACAGTGCGAACCGTATTCTACGTCCGCGGCTATCTCCCTCAGACGGTTGTAACTCATGTATTCGGTCAGTTTTTCCTGTAAAAGCGCCAGTTTCTCCTCCAGCCGCGCCTTATGCGCCCTGACCTCTTCGACGCGCGTTCTGACGGAATCGAGTTTTTCGGAATAGCCTTTTGCCGCCGCTTCCACTTTTTCTATCTTTTTCTCCACGGCGTCGAGCTCGACCTCGTTGTCGGATACGAACAGGTGCTTGTAGTATATCGTCTGCTTGTAGTAGACGTCGTGGTTGACGGCGTCCTCGACGCTGTTGAACTCGCCCGTGATGTCCTTTTTGAGCTTTTTGAGCTCGCGCGTGACCTTTGTCAGATCCTCGCTTACCGCGTTCCTCTTCTCACGCAGCTGTTCGCGGTGTTTTTCCTCGTTTTCGGTGGCTTTCAGGCTTTCGTCGTACTCCGCGTTCATCCTGTCCAGCCCCGCCTCCAAAACGGCGCCCTCCTGCACGGCTTTTTTGTAGTCCGCGGAGCGGCGCATATTGCGAAGCGATTCCTGGAGAGCGGCGCTTTTTTCGTCCAATTCCTTCAGCTCCGCCGCCAGCTCGCCGCCGCGTGCGGAAAGCGTTTCGCGCTCCTTATCGAATTCGGCGTACCTGGAATCCACCAAAGCGCCCATCTTGAACGCTTCGGGGTTTTCGGAAAGATCCGTTATCTCGTCGGTCAACGCCTTGCGGAGTTCGTCCGCGCGTATCGCGTGCGCCATGTATTCTTTGCCGAGCAGTTCGAGGGAGCTTTCGCCCGCTTTTACGCGTTCCGCGCCCTCCGCGGCTTCCTGCTCCGCACGCGCTATTTCCGCTCTCTTTTCCTCCAGATCCTTCGCGCTCCGGTCGTATGCGGTGAAAACCTTCGCAAGCTCCGCCGCCGCCTCGGAATCGGCTGCGCGACGCGCCACATTGCTCATTTCCTCGTTCCTGGCGTTCAGCTCGCCGAGCCTCTCGACGGCGCGGTCGTAATCGCCCAGTTCGTCGCGGTATGCCTCGGCAAGCTGCAGCTCGTGATTTACCGCCTCGAGTCTGGAGCGCACTTCGTCCAGAGCGATGCGGTCGGAATCGGAGACCAAGGTCTGTTCCCTGAGCTCGTCCCGCGTCACCGGCTCTATCGCGTCGATACCGTCCAGGAGGCGCATTTCCTCCTCTTTCATCGCGTTATATTTAGCCATGACCTTTTCGCTGGTCGCGAAGTCCGACATCATCTCCGCTACGAAACTTTCGCGTGTGACGGTGTCCCCGAGAAGAGGCGCCGCCGCCGCGCGGTCCATGACCGCGAGTTTTTCGAAGCCGCGGCGGTCGAGCCCTATTTTATCAAGGACGAATCCGCTTACGCCTTCGTTGTCGTCGGCGTATACCGTGCCGCCGTCGGGGGAAGTCAAGAGGACCGTTTCCTTCGGTTCTCCCGCGGGATCCGCCTCCAGCGCGCGGGTCAGAAGATAATCCTCCTCTTCCGCGGTGAAACCGACGCGCACCTCGGCGCCGGCGAATCCGGCGTCATCGGAGCCGTAGAACGCAAATGTCAGCGCCCCGGCGGTTTCGTAGACGTCGGCGTCCTGTACGACGGTCGCTCCCGCCGCTTTGTTACCGAAGTCGATGACTTTGTCCGAGCCCGTCGCTCTTTTGATCGTCAGGTTGTTGAGTTTCATTCTGCTCCTCCGCTTTGTTGTTCCCCGCACCTAGTACAAAACCGCCCGGAGGCGTAAAAAATATTACATTTCGGTGGAATGCGGCGTTCGTTTGTGGTATAGTGTATATACCCGCCCGGGCATTCGTCTCGGGTGTACGCTGTTATTATACAACCTAAAATATTATATTGCAATACCTAAAAGGCGAAAAATTTCGCCCGGATACGGAAAAAGGGAGCCCGAATGAGCGATCTCAAATTGGGCGGAGAGTATCTCCGCGACGGTTTTACGGAAATAGACAACGTGTTTCTGGCAAGATATCTGCCGGAAGCGGACGCGACGGACTGCAAGGTCTACCTGTACGGACTCTACCTTGCCATGCACGGCGGGGGCTCCGCGGAGGATATATCGCTCGCGCTCCGGCTCACCGAGGAGCGCGTCGCGGACGCATTCCGCTACTGGGAGGAGACGGGGCTGGTCACCCTGACCAAAAGCGTACCGCCCTCGGTCGTATACAACTCCGTCAAAGCCCCGGTCACGCCGCCCGTGAAATACAATGCGGGCGAGTACGCCGAATTCGTCGACGAACTGCGCCGCGTTTTCGGCGGGCGCGAGATACCCGTGCAGGACGTCGTGCGTTATGTCGAGCTCATGCGCCGCTATAAAATAGAACCGAACGCGATGCTGCTCATCGCTCGCTACTGCCTCGGCAGGCGTTCCGCCTCTACGGCGTACATATTGACCGTCGCCGCAAATTGGGCGAAAGAGGGAAACGTGACCGAAGCGGACGTCAACGCGAAAATAAGCGATCTCGAGCGCGGCAGCGCCGCGATGCGCGAGCTGTACGGCGCTTTGGGGCTCAAATCGGAGCCCTCGTTCGAGGACAGGAACATGTATCTGTATTGGACCAAAGAATGCGGGTTCCGTCCGGACGCGGTGCTGCAGGCGGCGAAGATCTGCCGCGGCAAAGGCGGCATGAAGCGAATGACAAGATTCATGGAGGAGTTGAAAGCCGCGGGCGCGGAGACGCAGGCGGATGTTCTGGATTATCAAAAGAAAAAGGAAGAACTGCACTCCCTGGCGGAAAAGATCGTATCCAACCTCGGCGCATACTACGCCTCGCTGGACGCGGTCATAGAAACGTACGTCTCCCCGTGGCTCACGCTTGGCTTCGAGCCCGAAGCGCTGGAGGAGCTTTCGCGCTTTTGCTTACGCAGAAATCTGAAAACGCCCGAGGGGATGAACGTTTACGTCGAAAAATTATATAAACTCGGCGTCGTGACCGCCGAGGGCATCGACAGATACATCAAAACGCAGGCGGCGCTGGACAAGGCCGTAGGCGAAGTCAGGGAGGCGGCGGGCGCGGAGCCCATCGTCACGCAGCGCGACCGCGAATTCTACCGGACGTTCACCGAAACGTGGGGATTTTCTCACGACGTCGTCCTCACGGTGGCAGGGCACGCCTCGGGGCAGCCATTTCCGATGACGTACATCAACAAGATCCTGCTCGTATTCAAGGAAAACGGCATTTTCTCCGCCGACAAAGCGGAAGCGTTTTTCTCGAGCGGCAGGCATACCGGAAAAAAGGCGCCCGTCAGGCTGATCGAACAAAATTACACGGAGAGCGAACTTGCCGGAGCTTTCCGCTCTCTGGACGAGATAGACCCCGATGAGGAGGACGTGTGATGGATTACAGGGAAAAAGCTTTCGCCGTTTTGAAAGAGCGCCGCGACCGCGCCGAAGAGCGCGCGACGCGGATCAAACAGAGTCTTCTAGCCGATCCCGAATACCGCGCGCTGGACTCGGAGTGCAAAAAGCTTGCTTTTGAAAAAGCGCGTTTGGCGTCCCTTGACCGCGATATAGGCGACCTTAACGCGAATTATGAGGAATTATGCGGAAAACGCGCCGCCAGACTTAAAGCGCTCGGGCACACCCCCGAGGACCTGAAACCGCGCTATCACTGCGCCGAGTGCTCGGACACCGGCTCCGTGGGCGGCAGGGACTGTAAGTGCTTGAAAGAGCTCGTATATCTGTTGATAAACGAAGGACAGCAAGTGCCCTGCTCCGCCGAGGGATTTTTGGAAAACCCGTCGCTTGACGCGGTGGAGCCAAAGCGGAGAGCCGCATACGGGAAGCTGTACGCGCTTCTCGCAAGGTACGCCGCGAATTTCCCCGACGTCAAACATATATATATGCTTATCGGCGCCGTGGGCGTGGGCAAAAGCTGGGCGGCGGGTGCGGTGTGTCACGCGCTGATGCGCCGCGGACTAGGCGTATTGTTCATGCCGGCGGGCAGGCTGAACGAGCTGTTTTTACAATACCACCTCGCCCCGCTCGACAAAAAGCAGGCGATATTCGCTCCGCTTTTGGAGGCTGATCTTCTGGTCGTGGACGACCTTGGGTCGGAACCCGTTTTCAACAACGTGACGTCGGTATATCTGTACGACCTTTTGTGCGAAAGGCACCGGCCGATAATGATAACGTCGAACCTGGAAACCGAGGAGCTCCGCTTGCGCTACGGGGACAGGATATTCTCCAGGCTTATCGACGCGGAAAATTCGAGGATACTCGTGATAGAGGGCTCCGATCTCCGGCTGAAAAAGCGTTAATGCTTCGGCGTCCGCCGCATATTCCGGTAAAACGCGCGCACGTTACAGTAATATATTAGTAAAAATATCGTAACAGTATTTGACGCGCGCGCGCATTACTTATATAATAAAAATGGTATTTTATACAGGAGGAGATTGAAATGCCGGCCGAACTCGAATATAAGATCACTAAATCCTGCGGCGTTCTTTCCACATCCGCCAGAGGCTGGACCAAAGAACTCAACTATGTCAGCTGGAACGGCAGAGATCCGCGCCTCGACCTCAGGGAATGGAGCCCCTCGCACGAGAGGATGGGCAAGGGAATGACCCTGAGTATCGAAGAAGCTAAAGCTCTCAAAGAGATACTCGACGCACTCGATCTTTGATATCCGGCGACAGTACATAGAGGTATCCGATGGCAAAAAACTCAGGCGCTGCGCCTGCAAATAAAGCGCGGAAAAAATACGACCCGTATTATCCGACCGATTATTCCGTTGGGCAGCGGAAAAGACCCGCGCCCCGTCCGCTGGTGCCCTCTTCGCCGAACCTGAGCCCGAAAAAATGGCTCGGGATGTTGTTCTTCGGATTGATACCCCTGTTCAATTTCATTCCGCTCATAGCCTGGGCACGGCGCAAAAACCCGAAAACCAGCGAAAATCAGAAGACTTTCGCGAAAGCGGCGATCATATTGTCGGTTTTGTTCTGGCTCGTCGCCGCGGCGGCTGTAGCCGTTCTGTATTTCACGGGCATCATCGTTTTTTGACGGTTTCGGCGGCGCTTTCGAAGCGTAACGGACAAGTGTAACGGAAAAAGGCGCTTCGCGTCTTTTTTGTTTGGATATATGCATATATGACCGATCGAGCAACGCGCGAATTTATGGGGTTCGAGCCCTTTTTCGGACCCGATTCGGAGATACTTATTCTCGGCAGTTTCCCGAGCGTCATTTCGCGCAGGGAAAATTTTTATTACGCAAATCCCCGTAACAGGTTCTGGAGCACTCTTGCCTTGCTTTTCGGCGAAGAAACGCCGAAAGACGTCGACGAAAAAAAATCGCTTCTGAAACGCCGTCATATCGCGCTGTGGGACATCGTCGCGGAATGCGACATACGCGGAAGCCTTGACGGGAACATCAAAAACTACGTCGTGGCGGACCTAGGCAAGATCCTCTCCGTCGCGAACATAAATCGGATATTCCTGAACGGGCAGACGGCGTACAAGATTTTCAAAAAACATTACCCCGAGCTCATACCTATCGCTACCGCCCTGCCGTCCACGTCCCCCGCAAACGTGTCATTCCGCCCTAATATGTGGGAATTGATTTCTTTGCCGAAAAAGATGTAAATCAAGAGTTTGAAAGGAACTTATAAGCCGAGTAGTGAAAAAGGGTTCATTCGTCCGAATGAACTTTTTTTCATAAGGTGGGATAATATTTTCGGCAAAGAAATCAATTCCCGACATCTTGCCGCATCTTTTTCTTGATACCGATTCAAACAAGTGCTCATATGGTTTTGAGGGGCAGATACGCCCAAATTCTACGCGTTGACCCGCTAGCACGTACCACTGCGGGTACGAGCGTCGGGGACACCGCTTGCCTTTGAACGTATCTGCCGCCTCAAAACTGCCCGGCACTTCGGGAGCAATGAAAATCATTGCTCCCGAAGCATATTCGACTTGTTCTCATCGGTATTGACTTCCTAATATGCTTTTATTTTGGGGCGGCTCGGTCGAGTATGCTATACGCGCTGTCCTTGTTTCGAAAAAAATAGCCTCGAAATCCACGGCAAATCGGCGCTATACGCGCTCTACTTGGCGCCAAAATACACAGTGGGCTGTATTCATGTTTCATGGAAAACACTAGTACCGGCAAACTGCTGTTCATAGCTGAAGCAAATTGGCGCTAAACACGTTCTTCAATGCGACAAAATACACAGTGGACTTTATTCTTCTTTAATGGAAAACACTAGTACCGGCAAACTGCTGTTCATAGCTGAAGCAAATCGGCGCTAAGTATGCTGTTCGTGACGTCAAGATACACAGAGGACGACATTCTTCTTTCATAGAAAACACTAATACGGGCGACCTGCTGTTCAAGACGATTGTAAATTGGTCTTTAGATTGAATTCCCGCCCACCCACGGCGCCGTCGGAAGCTTTTGGCTTGTGGCACTTAAATGATTGCGGCAGCTCATGCATTTCAGCATTAGATTATTAGGAAGTATAGTGTCGGTGAAGCTAAAATTTTGGCATAAGGCGGCAGTGGATTTTTTGTCGCAGGAAAGGAAAACGGCGACGTTAATACCCGTAGGGTCTTAACTAGACGTTTTCCAAACCCGCGGCGGAAAAGACGCGCCGCATTGTGTCAAAATTTTTGATGAGCCGACACAAAAAACGACGACGTGCCCCAATCTTACGCTTCCCGGCGCCTTTTTCGCCGAAAGAAATTCCTTTGTTACTTGGTTGAATTTCTTTCGGCGAGTCACCGCTGAAGCGCGGTGTTTATATTGACCCCGCCCACCCGCCCCATGTGGTGGTATGGGGACTTGGTTTTACTGTTTGTTGTTACCTTAAATCAAATCTCTTTCCTAGTGTTTAGTGGCGGAATATGTGTATAACTTTGATTTTGCGCATGGTTTTTCCCTTTCCCGTAATGCACAAGGCATATTATTCCTTTAACAGCATATCCCCAAGCCATTTTAATGGGGGAGGCGCGCGAAGCGTTAGCGGAGCATTTAATCGCCGGGGGTGAAGTGTCAACGTAACCCCCTCCGCTTACATGGCTTGGGCAGTTTTTGTTTGTATTCATGCACCCGTAATAGCGTTTTCCATGAAAGGAGAATACAGCCCACTGTGTATCTTGTCGCCACGATAAGCATACTTGGCGCCGATTTTTTTAGCCATGAACAGCGATTGTCAATACAAGTGTTTTCTCTTACATAGGTGTATAGCACCGATTTGCAGACTATTTTTTGTCGTATCGCACGAAACGCGGGCGGCGCTATAGCGGGACTATGCGCCGTTCGCGCC
>CALVJA010000021.1 GCA_944331875.1 uncultured Clostridia bacterium
TCATCGGTATTGACTTCCTAATATGCTTTTATTTTGGGGCGGGTCGGTCGAGTATGGTATACACTTCCCTCCCGTTTTGCGGAAAATAGCTCGCAAATCTACGGCAATCTGCCAATAAGTATGCTATAAAATGCTACTATATATACCATGCAGCAAGTGCGTTATTGCATCCACTTCAATGCAGGCGACGATATTGAGCTAAATGCCCAAATCGATGATGACCACCCGGGATAGATACCGTTCATATTGCCGATCCCACCGTTTTGATGAAATTTTCCATTGTTCCCGCATAGTTCATTTTTGTTTATCGGCCAATAGCAGTTTTGCACAATAATGTTGCGATCATCTTTCTCAAAGATATCGCCGATAACATCTCCGCATCCGTACCAGCCAAGACAAATTAGCCATCCTTCTTGTACGATTTTAACGACGCCTATATTATAACAGTTAGAAATGGTGCAGTTGATTGCTGCATGACCGCAAATCTGTCCCACTATGCCGCCACTTGCACGACCGCCGTCAAGGTGCGGCGTGTACGCCGCTATCTCGCCTTTATTGTAGCTATCGAATATATTGATCGGCAAACCGTCAACACCTGCAAACCCTGCTATGCCGCCCGTTTTTGCATGTCTTGCATGACATTGGATATTTGCCTCATTGCAACACTGCTCTATACTACCGCTATGAATTTCTCCGACAACACCTCCGATATTAACATTATGATCGCCAAGATCATAATTGATTGCGCCCTTAGTGTTGACTTGAAGAATTTGACTGTCTCTTGAAATGCCGGCGAGACAACCGATCGCTGCAGTCGATGATGTTGCGACAGACACATATGCCTCAATGATTAAATTAGACACAGTGGCTTGTTCCACAGATGAGAACAAACCCCCGTAAACCACTTTACCCTCAGGTGCTGATATTGTTTGGTAATAGGTAATCCGCTGACCGTTCCCATCAAGATGCCCTGTGAACATAAACGGAGTGTTCCACGCTCTTAAATCGATAGAATCAGTTAATTTAAAATATGTATTTTTTGATAAATAGCTTTCAATATAATTAAATTGCTCTGCCGTTGCGATTCTATAGGGATCATTGATTCGACCAGTTCCTCCGGCAAAAGGAACACTTTGGCTTTCATCTCCGGATGAAACATCGTTGTTATCGTAGCTATCATCGTCAACAAAGAAATTATCATCGGGTTGGGGCGCGCTCGGTTGTTCATCAATTAATTCGCATGATATCAGACAAAACGCGCAAATAACGATAAGAATAAGCGTGAAAAAAGCTTTCTTCATAAATAAGCCTCCTTTTTTGGGGATTTTTGCATAGAACTAAAATAAAGTATGTGATCGATCAAACTCAATCATTAAGTCAATGAATAAAAATGATGATGGGACAAAAGATATTTTCTTACTTATACACCATAAAAACAAAGATGTCAATATATTTTCAAAAAATTTTTCATACACAAAATGAGCATAACTCACTACCAATTTACCCTCGCGTCCCCTAGGGGGAGGTTTCTGTTTGCCTTCAGCCTTTGTTTTCCTCGTGTTTTCCTTCTGCCTCCTTCTTCTCCACTGTGTCATATATGTATTGTAAACCTACACACACAAATCACAAATAATTTAATTTTTTCTATTGACAGACTGTTGAATATGTGCTAAACTAATCAAGCTTGATTCAGCGTGATTTATAGTTTCAGCAATTCGATACATTTATTCGACCAATTCACGACTTCGTTTTTTATGAGGATCTTATTGCCTTTTTGACTTGATCGAGTTGCTATTTGATTATTTTCATCTGATATTTTGATTAAATTCTTTTTGGAGGATTAAATTATGAAAGAAAAATATGCTTATTCCGAGGACTACGCCCTCGAGCGCAACACGGTCTATCTTTTCGGGTCTATCGACAACAAAATGGCGGAAAGGATCATTAAACAACTTTTCTACCTGGCAGACAAGGGAGCAGACGAGATCACCATGCACATTAATTCGGTTGGCGGAGAAGTGTCGGCGGGGTTGGCGATCTATGACGTCATGCAGCACCTGAAAGCCAAAATAATTACCGTAGGCATGGGGGTCTGCGCAAGTATGGGAGCTGTACTGCTTTCCAGCGGTAGCAGAGGATACAGGTTTGCTACGAAAAACTGCGAAATAATGATACATCAGCCCCTGGGAGGCGTGCGCGGTCAGGCAACCGATATCATTTTGGAGGCCGAAAACATAAAGCATACCAGAGATCTGTTGACCGGGATACTATCCGATAATACCCGCCAAGTAAAGGAAAAGATAGAAAAGGATACCGAACGCGACTATACGATGACGGCCGCCGAAGCCAAGGAATATGGTCTAATTGACGCTTTATTATAAGGAGAAAAACATATGTTTAATATCAAAGAAGAGATCGCTTTACGCCTGTTTTTCATTTTGGATATTTTTGCGTGGCGCTTTATCCCTCGTGCCGATATCATGCGTGTGGCGTGGGGATTGGTAGACGAATGCGCCGTTCCCAAGCGCTTGTCGGAATTGGCGGAGAGGAAAGAAATCGTGGAGATCAGATCCACTGCCGACTATATGAGCCATAGACGTATATCCGATTTTCTCGGCGGCAATGTATATCCTGCCGAAATCGATACGGTCATAGGGTTCAAAACAGATGCTTTTTCCGTTGCGGACAGGGTCGGAAGATCGTTAGACAGTGTGTTGACTCAAAACCGGATGCTCACACTGCTGGCAACCAAGGCGGAAGAAGGCGAGATCTACGCACTTTCGGTGCTGGGTATTTTGCAGTGCGAAGGTATGATAGCGGCTCGCGATACGGCGAGCGGCATGGCGAAACTAAAAAAGGCGGCGCAATGGTGCGATGTCATGGGAGCGCTTGCGTGGGTAAAATATGGACCGCGCGAATGCGGTAGGGATGACGCTCTTTCGACGCTTAAATCCATATTGACGGGGAGCCCTTATTATCCTCTGTACCAGGCAATGGAAAAACACTATTCGTCCCGCCCTGTCAAAGCGGATGAATGCGTTTATCTTCTAAAAAAAGCTTTTGCGATCGAAAAGTGTAATGCCGCAAAATTCATGAAACCGTATGCCAGGCTCATATACGGGAGAGCCCTAGGCTTAAAAGACAAGGAAAAAGCGCTTTTTTCGGCGGACAACAGTGAGTTTGCGAGCATTTGTACGCTGCCGTTGAAACTGGAGAAGCGCAGTATATCTGTCTCGAAGGAAGCTTTTTCGGCGTTTCCGCTGAGGCGCAAAGCGGAAGCGGACAAAATTTACCGCTCGCTTATCAACTCCGATCTGAGCGATAGAGAATCTTATTTGCCGTTGTGCATTGTGTCCGATTCCGCTGTTATCAGGAGTATGTACGTTAAACTCATACGTTCGGCACTTACAGACGTAAACGTTGACGTCATAAATGCGGAAGATCTTCGTGAAGGCGATTTTTCCAGAGCGAAAACTTATTACGCCATCAGAAATTTGGACGAAGACCGCGCAAATATGCTTCTTTATGTGTTGGCGGGAGACATTGCCGAAGGTGAGATCGAGTCGATAAAGCTCGATATGAAGAGTGAGCAGCGCAGAAAATTTATTCTGATCCAGCCCTCGGTGACTTTGGACTTGAGCTCCGTAGTACCTCTTTGCATAGCGGATAAAAGAAACGCGCAACTGCTGAAAGGCTCTGTTCGGCTTGTCGAGATCAAAGATCTTGCGGACAATGAAAAACCGGCAATTTATGAAACGATCGCATCGGAGAAATGTCGTGAGTTCGGAATAGAAGGTTGCTCAATAGAGTCGGCAGCGATGGCAAAACTCATCGAGCACAGTCCCGACGACGCTGAAAGGATAATATCCGACGCACTGTCGGATCTCCGTGCGAAAGGCATATCCGCAAAAATCACAGTTAAAGCTATATCTCCGTATGTCTCGGTGGATAACGACACATACGGTTTCCTGAAAAAACTAAACAAGGAGGAGAATAGGTATGGATATTAAAACAATGTACCCCCGCCTGTTTGACGGGTATGAATCGATGCAGTTGGTGCGCTATGACGATAGCGGAGCACTCCCCGCAAGACAGGCGGCGTACGAAGATCTTGGCAGTACCGAGATAGATGGTGTGCTGAAAAGCAACAACTATATCGACGGTAAACTTACGGGAGTTTATACCGAAAAAGACAGCCACATCGGCGTTATCGCGGCTACAAGGCTCGGAAAAACGACTTCGTACGTGATACCGAACGTATTATCGATGGCAAGGCGCAAAAATAAACGCAACATGGTGCTTACCGACCCAAAGGGGGAGATATATGCAGCCACCGCCGCAACTCTGAAGGAGGAAGGATACAAGGTCCTCATTATAAACTTCAGGGACTACCTTCACAGCGAATATTGGAATCCGATCACGTCCATATTCAGGCTGAAGAAAAGTATTGACGAGCTTGCCAATGCTATAAAACCCGTTAAATCTCAAAAAGGGTATGAACTTTATTTCGACGGGAAAACCTACTCCAAAAGGCAGGACGCCGAATACGCGCAGAGCAGAAAGGTCAATCTAATGAACTCTTTGCTCGATATGTCCGTAGATAATTTTGCGCGCATGATCATCACTACCGATTGCCTCAAAGATCCTATTTGGGAAGACGGAGCCAGAGATCTATTCAAGGCCTTCCTCTATGCTATGCTGGAAGATACGGTAAACAAAGATAATCCGATGACAGAAAATACTTTTTCTATCAGCACGCTTATATCCCTTGCGGAAAATATCTCGTTCAGAAATTCGGACTTCAGCGCAGGAGCAAGCGACGGAGGTTATTTTTCCGACAGGACAAGTAGCTCCCGGGCAAAACGTCTTGCCAAAAACGTGATACTCAACACGGGGCGCAATACAGGCAGCAGCTTTATGAGCGTATTCATGGCAAAATTGTCGGAATATCGCGAGGTAACGACAAGACTTATAACAAGCTGCAACTCTTTCGAATTCAACGATCTGATATGCGACGACCCGGTGGCGTTGTTTATAGATTTCAAGGACGAATTGAAAACGCAATATTCGACGATAGCGCTTTTGATCCAATCGTTGTATACTTTTCTCATAGGCGAGGCCGACAAAACGCCTCGAAACAGGCTCGAAAGACCTTGGTATTTTATTCTGGACGAGTTCGGCAACTTCCCCGCGATAACCGATTTCGAAACCGTTATATCCGCATGCGGCGGAAGAAATATATGGTTCATGCTCGTTTTGCAAAGCTATGCGCAGCTTGACAATGTGTACGGACAGAATGTTTCGAAAATCATCCGTGACAATATGAACGTGCATGTGTTTTTCGGCTCAAACAATCCCGATACGATAAAAGCGTTTTCCGAAGAATGCGGCTTGGTAAAAAGGATATCTCCCGAAAGCGCAGTAAACGGGGACAAATCTTATATGGATCGCTATGTGTTCGAGACCGTGCCTCTTGTACCGCAGAGCATGCTGAGGCAGCTTGCCCCGGGCGAGTGCATCGTTACCGAGGCGCAGGCGGGATACGTGATGTTGTCCAAGCTGGAGCGCTTTTTCGAATGTCCCGAGTTCAATGCGCTTCCGAGAAGTAATGTGGGCGATTATACGTCCAAGGTCGATCCGCTTTCATCCGAATACAATTATAAATTCATATGGCGCTAATTTACAGGAGGAAATAGACATATGTCAGTAGACGCATACAAAAAGAAGCTCGTCGAATATTTATTTACAGCAAAAGAATCGACGTTTGCCGAAACAATGTACAAAATAGGCGCGACGGATTATAATGAGTTCTCCATGGCGGTAGACGCCCTTTGTTCCATCGGGACTATAGACGCGGAAGGGGAATCGCTTCGCTTTGTTACCGAGGAAGAAAAGGCTGAGCGTGAAGAGGAGAGCAAACGCCGCCTCGCTAAAAGGGTAGAACTAGTGACGTCCATACGGCGAAAATGGTTGGAGAACATGCGGGAGAATATGCTCGAAGACCTGAAACGCAAATTTGTTGAAGATGGAAACGACGAAGACGATTTCAACGAAAACGATCACGCTTTCGATATCGATGAAACCATGTACAACAAAAGAAAGTTTTTCGATAATTTTTTTGATGAGCATAATGGAGAAGATGGCGACGAAGATGAAGATGAAGATGACGCTGATTATCTTTATGACGACGAAGATGAAGATGACGACGCTGATTATCTTTATGACGACGAAGAGGACGACGATGATGATTATCTTTGCGAAGGAGATTACGATGATCGCGACTATGACGACGAACCTCGCTGGCCGGAAGATACCAGGGGTTTATTCAAGGAAATGCGCTGGGACTATTATTGGCGGATCGAAAAAAAGTTCAATGAGGAGTTAAGCCGCGAGTTTCCGGATATAGAACTTTTATTGCGCCTAAAGTCTACACTGGATGAATTGACCCAAGAGCTGAACCCGGATCCTAAACAATGCGATCCGAAAAGTTCGGATGATGACCAGGACGACGGCGACGAATAGCTTTATAATAAGGGGTCACTATATTTTGAATGCATCGCTATGTGCGGTGCATTCTTTTTATAGCACGGGAAGATGCGGTCTTATCCTGCTTAAATCGCTTGCGCGCGAGGGGGCGCGGTGATATAATATGTAAAATAATACCGACGGAGATGAAATATATGGCTAAAGTAACGATCGCCGCGGATACCTGCAAGGGCTGCGGACTGTGCGTAAGGGCTTGCCCCAAAAACGTTTTGAAACTTTCCGAAACCGAAACGAACAAATCGGGCTATTTTATTGCGGAAGTCGTTAACGACGACTGCATAGGCTGCGCTTCCTGCGCGGTGATGTGCCCCGACGTTGCGATAACGGTCGAAAGATAGGAGTATCGTATGAAGAAATTGATGAAAGGTAACGAAGCAGTAGCGGAAGCCGCTATAAGGGGAGGCATGAGGGCCTTCTTCGGCTATCCCATAACGCCCCAGAACGAGATACCCGAGTATCTGAGCCGCAGGCTGCCCGAAGTGGGCGGCGTGTTTATCCAGGCTGAGTCCGAAGTGTCCGCGATAAACATGGTCTACGGCGCGGCGGGCGCGGGCGCCAGAGCGATGACGTCGTCGTCTTCGCCCGGCATCAGCTTGAAACAGGAAGGCATCAGCTACATATGCGGCGCGGAACTTCCCTGCGTCATAGTCAACATGGTGCGCGGCGGTCCCGGGCTCGGCGGCATACAGCCCGCGCAGTCCGACTATTTCCAGGCGGTCAAAGGCGGCGGCCACGGCGATTATCATATGCTGGTCTACGGACCCCACACCGTTCAGGAAGCGGTGGATCTGATGTACGACGCGTTCGACAAAGCGGACGAATACCGTTTGCCCGTCATGATCCTGGGCGACGGTATGATAGGTCAGATAATGGAGGCGGTGGAGCTTCCCGAGATGAAGGATCCCGCTACTTTCCCCAAAAAGCCCTGGGCTGCGGACGGCACCGGTATCGGCAAGGACAGAAGGGTCATCAACTCCCTTTATATAGAACCCGACGCGCTCGAGGTGGTCAACCACAGGCTGTTCGACCGTTACGAGCTTCTGAAAGAGCGCGAGACCAGATATGAAGAGTATCTGACCGAGGACGCGGAGATCGTCATCGTAGCGTACGGCACTGTCGCTCGTATAGCGAAGAGCGCCGTCAACGAGCTAAGGGCTCGCGGCAAAAAAGTGGGACTTTTCCGTCCGATAACGCTCTATCCGTATCCCGAAAAGGCGTTGAACGAAGTCGCAAAGGAAGCTTCCGTCAAAAAGTTCGTGACGATAGAGCTGTCCATGGGACAGATGGTAGAGGACGTGCGCCTAGCCGTGAACGGTCTGAAACCCGTTGAGTTTTTCGGCAGGACGGGCGGCAACGTCATGACCCCCGACGATATCGTCGATTTCATCGAGAAGGAGTGATAGATATGGCAGTAGTATTCAAGAAAACCAAAATGCTCACGGACGTTCCGTTCCATTACTGCCCCGGATGCACGCACGGCGTGGCGCACAGGCTTGTCGCGGAGTGCTTGGAAGAGATAAACTGCGAGGGCAACGTGATAGGTATCGCGCCGGTTGGCTGCGCGGTGTTCGCGTACAATTATTTCAACTGCGACATGCTGGAAGCGGCGCACGGCAGAGCTCCGTCGCTCGCGACGGGCATCAAAAGGACGCACCCCGATACCGTGGTGTTCGCATACCAGGGCGACGGCGACCTTGCCAGCATCGGCACGGCGGAGATAATACACGCCGCGGCGAGGGGCGAGAACATAACCGTCATATTCATCAACAACGCCATCTACGGCATGACCGGGGGACAGATGGCGCCGACGACGCTTGTCGGACAGCGCTCGACGACGAGCCAGGCGGGGCGCACGGTGCCGCTGAACGGAAACCCGATCCGCGTTGCGGAGATGCTTGCGACCCTGGACGGGCCCGCATACATCGCGCGCGTCGCGCTGACCGATCCCGCGAACGTCAGAAAGGCGAAGCAGGCGATAAAGCGCGGTTTCGATATGCAGCTCAACAAGAAAGGTTTTTCGCTTATCGAAGTGCTTTCCACCTGCCCGACCAACTGGGGCATGACCCCGGTGCAGGCGACCGATTTCGTCAAGAACGAGATGACCAAGGAATTCCCCCTCGGAGTGTTCAAGGACATCGATAAAGCGTAAGCGGATCGGTATTGACTAAGCGCGAAACGGAGGATATAATATATATGGAAGAAAAAATAATAATCGCAGGATTCGGCGGACAGGGAGTGTTGAGCCTGGGGCAGTTCATCGCATACGCGGCGATAGCGGACGGCAAAGAAGTGACATGGCTTCCCAGCTACGGCCCCGAAATGCGCGGCGGCACATCGAATTGCAGCGTCGTCGTCAGCGACAAGCAGGTCGCGAGCCCCATTGTGGCGCGCCCCGACTGCCTGATAGCCATGAACAAGCCCAGCCTTTACAAGTTTGTGAACAGAGTAAAGCCGGGCGGCACTATAATAGTAAACAGTTCCCTTATCCCCGATAAGGTGGAAAGGGATGACGTGAATACCGTCTACATCGACGCGCAGGAGATAGCCATAGAAGCCGGTAACGCGCGCACGGCGAATATCGTCGTTTTGGGTGCGTACATCGGAATGTCGAAGCTTTTCCCCGTCGAGACCGTCAAAAAGACGATCGAGGACAAATTCGCGTCTAAACCGAAGGTTATACCCGCCAACCTTAAAGCGTTTGACCTGGGTTACGCCACGGCAACGAAATAAAGGCGGGCAAAAAGGAGCCGAATGTCTTTTATCAACGAACTCGGAATTCTATTCTCGGGCATGACCGCGCCGGTCGTGCTCGCGCTCGTTTTGGGGTATGTGCTGATAGTCATCGAGATATTCCAGCCCGGATTCGGTATATTCGGGATAGTGGGCGGCATACTCGTAGTGCTGGGGATAGTCCTCAGGGTCATCGTGGGCGACGGCAATATCTACGCGCAGATATTCACGCTGCTGTTTTTGGAAACGCTCGGCGTGTTCATCGCGTTCATGGTGCTGGCGCTTACCGTCAAAAAGGGCTGGCTCGACCATTCGCCGCTTGTCGAGACGGGTACCGCTGTCGCTGTGGAGCGCTCCGACGGTACGCCGGACAGGCGCGACCTCGGCGGTAAAAGCGGCGTCGCGCTGACGGACCTAAGACCCGTCGGCAAAGCCGATATCGACGGAGTTGTACTGGACGTGGTATCCGAGGGCGGATTCTACATAAAACAGGGTGAAAAAGTACGCGTAGTGAAAGCGGACGGAATGCAGGTGTCCGTGGAACGGGCGGAATAAAAATTAAAATTAATCCGGGAGGAGAGAAAATATGCCCGCATGGGGAATCGTATTGATAGTTTTGGCGGCGGTAGCGCTTGTGCTGTTATTGCTGCTTGTGCCGTTCGGCATCTGGTTCAGAGCATGGGTATCCGGCGCGCCGGTATCCATCCCGCGCCTTGTCGGAATGCGTTTGAGGAAGATAAAAGTCGCTATGATAGTCGACGCGTATATCACCGGCAAAAAGGCGGGTTTGGATATCGATATCGCCACTTTGGAGACCCATTACATGGCAAAGGGCGACGTTATCAAGGTCGTGAACGCGCTGATATCGGCGCATTCGGCAAACATCGAGCTCAGCAATCAGACGGCTATGGCGATAGACCTCGCGGGGCGCGACGTGCTGAACGCCGTAAAGGTCTCCGTCAACCCCAAGGTCATCGAAACGCCGATGATATCGGCTATTGCCAAGGACGGCATAGAACTGAGGGCGAAAGCGAGGGTCACCGTCAGGGCGAACATCGCAAGGCTCATAGGCGGCGCGGGCGAGGAAACGATAATCGCGAGAGTCGGCGAGGGCATCGTCACCACGATAGGTTCCGCGAAGGAGCACGAGGAAGTCTTGGAAAACCCGGACAGCATCTCCAAAAAAGTGCTGGATAAAGGTTTGGATACCGGTACCGCGTTCGAGATATTGTCGATAGACATCGCCGACGTAGACGTCGGCAGGAATATCGGGGCGCAGCTGCAGATGGACCAGGCGGAAGCGGATAAGCGCGTGGCGCAGGCGAAAGCCGAGGAAAGGCGGGCGCTTGCTGTGGCGCAGGAACAGGAAATGCGCGCAAAGACGCAGGAAATGCGCGCCGAAGTCGTAAAGGCGGAGGCGGAAGTCCCGAGAGCTCTTGCGGAGGCGTTGAAGAGCGGGAGACTGGGAGTCATGGACTATTACAACATGCTCAACCTGCAGGCGGACACCGCGATGAGGAACGGCATCTCGTCCGAACTCTCCGGCGAGGGTCCCGCGGATATCAAACCGAAGAAGTAACATGAAAAAAGGACCCGAACTCGATACGGACATCGCGAACATGCTGAATGCTCCGTCGTTCACGGGAACGGGCACTTTGTCCGCGCGCCCGGGCGAAGGGGTAAGCGTTTCCCGCGCGCACACGCACCCGGTGCAGGCGGAGTCCGAGGTAAAAACGGAAGCGGCGTCGCCTCAGGTCGAGGCCGGAGACGAGGGGTGCAGGGAGCACTACGACGAGCGCGAGATCGTGACGGACGTAAATTACGGCTTGAACGGCGGCGCAGGCGGAGTGCGTAAGAAGCGGGCGGTCGCAAAGGACATTCTGCGGCTCATCACTTTCGGCGAAGCGTTGGCGGCGCCACGCTCAAAAAATCCCTACCGTTTCGGTAAAAAGTGAACGGAAGGCGGCTATTGCCGCCTTTTTTTGCTAAAAAACGAAGACTCGCTTAACGCAGTCCGAAAATAATACACAAAGTGAGAAATTGTTTATGAGAAAAGCAGGCGTATTGCTGCCGATATCGTCGCTCCCGGGCGAGTACGGAATAGGCGATTTCGGGCAGGTGTCAAAGTTTTTCGTCGATTTCGTTTCCGATCTCGGGTTCAAGATCTGGCAGATCCTGCCTATCGGTGTGCTGGGCCCCGGAAATTCTCCGTATTCGGGATATTCCGCGTTTGCGGGGAACGCGCTTTTGATCGACGTTTCCGCGCTTCCCGACAGGCTTTTGACGGACGGTGAAAAAGAGGAAGCTAAAATTAATTCTCCCTACAGAGCGGATTATTTCGGAGTACGGGAGAAAAAAGGCAAAGCGTTGAGAAGGGCGTTTTCGCGGCTAAACGAAGGTGATGTCGCGAATATCGCGCGTTTTCGGCGCGAGAACGCGTATTGGCTAAAGGACTACGCGCTGTATATGGCGCTCCGGGAAAAGACGGGGAAGGACTGGAGCGAGTGGGATGAGCCGCTTAGGCGCCGCGACAAAAGCGCGCTGGAAAGGGCAGGTAAGGCGTTTGCGAACGAGATCCTGTATTACGAATTCGAGCAATATCTGTTTTACGCTCAATGGGCTGAACTTAAGGGCTACGCCAATTCGCGCGGCATAGAGATTTTCGGCGATATGCCGATATACGTTTCGTACAATTCGCCCGACGTCTGGGCGCACCCCGATAATTTTCAGCTGGATAAAAAGCTGAAGCCGGAGCGCGTCGCCGGAGTTCCGCCCGATTATTTTGCGACGGACGGACAGCTTTGGGGTGATCCTTTGTACGATTACAAGCGCATGGAGCGCCGCGGCTACGACTGGTTTTCGGAACGCATAGCGCATAATCTCGCGCTCTACGACATGTTGCGAATAGATCATTTCCGGGGACTTTACGAATATTGGTCGGTGCCTGCGGGTTCCGACACCGCGAAAAACGGAAGATGGGAAAAGGGTCCGGGGATGAAGATATGGAAAAAGGTCTCGGAGCGCGTAAAAAACGCGAAGATCGTCGCCGAGGACCTGGGGCAGATAGACGACGGCGTCAGGGAGTACCTTTTGAAGACGGGTTTTCCCGGTATGCGGGTGCTGCAGTTCGCGTTCGACGGCAGAAAGGACAATCCGCACCTACCGTATAATTACGATAAAAACGTCGTCGCATACACCGCTACCCATGACAACGACACATCGCTCGGCTGGCTTTACTCGCTGGATACGGCGGCAAGGGACAACGTGCTTGATTTCATAGGCGTGGGCGCGTTCGAATGGGGCGCGGGCGGCAGGAACTGCAAATCCACGCGCGCTATGATCACGATACTCTCGGCGTCGAGCGCCGACACCGTCATATTCCCCGTGCAGGACCTGACGGGATACGGTTCCGACACGAGACTCAATACCCCCGGAGTCGCCGAGGGGAATTGGGAGTTCAGAATAACGCTGTCCACCTTGGAAGATATAGACCCCGACTTTTTACGAAAGACTTTCGCGAGATTCGGAAGGCTCTGAGACGTCGTAATACTCCGCAAAATACGGGGTGCCTGAGCCCGAAACGGCGAGCGTATATCCCGGGATGAAATCGAAAACGGCGACATCCGAGTTGTCTCCCTTAAGGCTTTCCGCAAGAGGGATGCGGAGAGCCTTCGTTTTTGCCTCCGCGGCGGTGAATGCGGCGTAAAAATCGTCCGAAGTATCCGCTTTTATACCGAAACGCGCGGATATCGCCGCATAGTCAACTTGTTTTTTGAACTGAACGTCTATGCCGACGGGCTCGTCGGACACCGCGGCGACTACGATATCGGCGGAATGCGAAACGGAGACGAACGGAGCGCCGGCAACATCGAACATCGGCGCGCCGGTCGCGTCGTGGGTATATTCGGCGCGGGCGTAACGAGTATTAACGGAAAGCTCCGAAAACAGCTTAAGCGCATATTCGGCGACAAGCTCCGATGCCGCTCTTTTACGCGAATAGACTGCTAAAATCATCGTTCAATGCAAATCTGTAGGAGTCCTCCAGCGCGGTAAGGCTGGCGTGGACGACGTTTGCGGAAACGCCGAGCGTTTTCCATGTCCTTTTTCCGTCCGTCGTCGTTATCGAAACGCGCACCTTTGCGCCGGTGGCGGATTTAGAGTCTATGACCCTGACCTTATAATCCAGAAGGGAGACTTTGTCCATGGCGGGGAAAAAGCGCAGCATGCATTTTCTCATCGCGCGGTCCAATGCATGAACGGGTCCCACACCCTCGGCGACGGCGCTTTCACGCTGTCCGTTCACCTCGATCGAGGCTTCCGCTCGGCTCGGGGAACCGAACGAATCGTTTACCGAAAAGCCCACCGTTTCGAAAAAATCGACGTTCCTTCCCGCAATTCGCGCCGCCATTATATAAAAACTAGCTTCCGCCGCCTCGTAGGAATAACCTTCCGCCTCGCGCTTCTTCAGCGCCGAAAATATCTTTTCAAGCACAATGGGATCGTCCGCTTCACGCAAAACGCCCTTTAATTTTGCCTTTATCAGATGACGCCCCGCCTCCTTCGAGATGACGAAACGCCTGGAGTTTCCCACCGATTCCGGAGGGATGAGTTCGAAAGCCTCCTTTTCTTTCAGAACGCCGTCCGCGTGAAGTCCCGCTTTGTGCGTAAAAGCCGCTGCGCCCACAAACGGCGTCGAATCGGGGATCGTGATATTGGATATCTCCGCCACCGTTCTGGATACCGGCGTAAGCATATTAAGGTTTTTGGTCTTTATATATCCCAAGCGGTTCAATAGGGGGATGAGCGTGGATAACGAGGCGTTGCCGCAGCGCTCGCCGAATCCTAAAAGGGTGCCTTGGACGTGCTCCGCGCCCGCCTCCACGGCGGCGAGGGTATTAGCGACGGCGAGTCCCGAATCGTTATGGGTGTGCACGCCTATGGTGACGTCTGCCTCGCGCTTAGCCGCTTCGACTCCGCGTTTTATCGCGCCCGGAAGGGAGCCGCCGCAGGTGTCGCACAACGCTATTATCATTGCTCCGCCCAGGGCGGCGGCGCGTATCGATTTTATCGCGTAGCCGTCTCCGCGCGCGTGTCCGTCGAAGAAATGCTCCGCGTCAAAGATCACTTTTTTGCCGTTTTCGGTAAGCGTAGCTACCGATTTTCGGATATTTTCAAGATATAGATCGGGATCTAAGCGAAGTACGTTCCTGACTTGGTCCGAGTCCGCTTTTCCGACAAGCGTTATATACGGCGCGCGGCAGGATATAAGTTTTTTGAGTCCCGGATCCCGGGCGGGATCTATGCCGTGTTTTGCGGTCATTCCGAAGGCGACGAGCTTGTCCGCCGGCAGCCTGTACTTTTCCTCGAACGCGCCGCATTCGGGATCGAACGCGGGTGCGCCGTATTCGATAAAGTCTATACCCAAAGAATCTATAGCCTCTGCTATACCGAGTTTGTCGTCGGCGGAATAGCCTATCTTCGGGTGCTGCGCGCCGTCGCGCATCGTCGTGTCGAGGATAGTAAACATACTAGTCGTTTTCGCGCAGCGACTCTGCGCCGCGCTGCAGAGCGGAACAGCCGCTTCTTGCCATTTCTATTATGCCGTAAGGTTTCAAAACGTCTATAAAGCTGTCCAGCTTCGCGGCTCTGCCGGTAAGTTCCAGCGTCATCGCGCCCGAGGCGATATCGACGGTCTTTGCCTTGTATATCTCGGTAAGGTCCACGATCTCCGGGATCTCCGATTTCTGCGCTTTTATTTTTATCAGGAGAAGCTCTCTGAATACGGAAGCGCTTTCCTCGAGTTCTTTCAGCGTGACGACCTCAGCCTGCTTTTTCAATTGCGCGCGTATCTGTTTTATCGTTCTTTCGTCGCCCTTCAGCTCTATGGTCATGCGGGAATAATTGTCGTCCTCGGTGGCGCACACGGAAAGCGATTCTATGTTATAGCCGCGCCTCGCGATGAGCCCCGAAATGCGGCTCAGAACGCCCGCTCTGTTTTCGACCAGCATACTCAGATAATGTCTGTCCATTTTTAACCTCTTATTTTTACGTCGAACACGTTCAGTCCGCGTCCCGCGTTTCTAAGCTCCCGCTCCAGATTTTTGAGGGGCACTTTTTTCCCGTATCCGCCGAACGCTTTTGCAAGCAGCGCGTAATTTACGGGCGGCGTGTCCACTGCGTATCCCATTTTTTTGTCCAAACCGTGCCTTTTTTCGATATCCTCTATCATACCGAGAGAGCGGTTGTTGGCTATCACGACGGTGAGATCGAGCCCCAGGCTTTTAGCGGTGGCGAGTTCGTTCAGGTTCATGTTGAAACTGCCGTCCCCGGTTATGAGGATACCTTTTTTACCCGTCGCCACCAGCGCGCCGATGAGCCCGGGGAGTCCGAAACCCATCGTGCCGAGCCCGAGCGACGAAACTATGTTTTCGCGTTTTAGCCCGCGCGCCGCGTGGAGGAATGCTATCTGATGGCTTCCCACATCCGTCGCGTACACCGTTTCGCCGTCGTTTACATGTATCGCCGCCTCGGCAAGGCGCACAAGAGCTCCTTTCCTCTTCGCCGCGCGCGGCGGCTGTGGTTCGGGGCGGTCCGATCCCTCCAAAAGAGGGATGAGAGAGGGCAGCGCGCTTTTCAAATCGGCGTTTATACCTATCGAAGAAAGCACCGTCTTGTCTATTTCCGCGGCGTCGGAGTCGATATGGATAACGAACCGTTTCGTAGGTTTGGAGTGCATCCTGTCCGAAAAACGGGTACCCAAAGCGAGTATTACGTCGTGCGCAAGATAGCTGCGGTTGACGGAGAAGGGAGCGGATGAACCGATGGAACCGAAATAGCGGGCGCCGTATCCGGAGTCTATACCGTGCAGCGTGGAGTACACCGGCGCTCGGAGGATATCCGATATACGGCGGATGTGATCCTCGACGCCCGAGGTGCCGCCGCCCGCGAGTATCGCGGGGGAGCGCGCGGAATTCAGCGCCTTTGCCGCAGACCTTAGCGCTTCCCCGTCCGCCTGGAGCGAAGGGTATTCGGGCGCTTTCACTCCCTGCCACGGGGCGGAGGCGGTCATCACGTCGAACGGAATGTCTATCAGGGTGGGCGCGGTCCTTCCGGAAACGGCGAGAGCGTATGCCTTCTTTATTTCGGATTCCAGCTCCCGTATATCTTTTGCAATGTGCGCGTATTTCGTGACGGGGGTGACTATACCGGTGATATCCACTTCCTGAAAGGAGTCCTTCCCGAGTTTGTAGGTAGGCACGTTCGCGGTGATTGCCAAAAGGGGCACCGAATCCATATACGCCGTGGCGATACCCGTGACGAGGTTCGTCGCTCCGGGGCCCGACGTCGCTACAACTGCGGCGGGGCGACCGGACGCGCGGAAATAACCGTCTGCGGCGTGCGCGGCGGCGCATTCCGAGGTCGGGGCGATGAATCGTATCCCGTACTCCGGCAGACATTCGATAAGCGGCATCGCGTAACTTCCGGCATACCCGAAAACCGTGTCGATATTAAGTTCCGCGAGCGCTTTCGCTGCGATGCGCGCGCCCGTAAGCAAATCTTGGGACATATGTTCGAATATTATACCATATCGCGCGCGGGAAAGCAATTTATTTGGGCGTTTTCCGCTTTCCGACGTCTTTTGCCGCGCAGAGAGACGGTATCGTATATTCAGGCAGATTTTCCTTGAAATTCACATTACTATATTATATAATACTATATACGCGCGGCGCGCGCTTCCGGGCGTCGTATGGAGAGGAAATAAAACTGAAATGGCGAAAAAGAACTCGAAAAGAATAGCGTTCATACTTGCCGCGGCGATATGCGTTTTCGCGGCGGCGCTTGCGTTGCAGGCGTGCACCGACAACGAAACGGAGCCCGCGCCCGGCGATTATCTGGTGGAGCCCGCGCTCGATATCCCTCGCCCGACCGGGCTTCCCGATTACGCGCTGACGATAGAATGGATGGGGACGTATCTCAGGAACCGTCCGACGGCGATCGTTTTCCACGGAGCGACGACCGATTATTCCGAAAAGGCGGATCTTACGCTTTCGGAATCGCTGTATACCGACGACGTCACCTCAAGTTATTCAAAGACGGTATTCGACGATCTCGGGAGGGACCTTGCGGCATATTGGAACAGAAAGGGTTTCAACATCGGCATTTTCCATTACGAAAATTTCGCGGACGACTCGTTTCAAAACGTCGCCTCAAAAGTCTATTCGGGCGCGCGCATGAGCTATCGGGACGTCAACGGCACATCGCAGGCTTTGTCCGGATTGTCGTTCAATCTGACGGAAGCTTTTGTCGCGGAGTGGCTGAAAACGGATTCCGCAGAGCTTGACGGCGGCAGTTACGATATGATGGAGATACGCTTTATCGGCGTCGGCTCGGGCGCGATACTCGCGCTGTCTGCGGCGGATTATCTGAACGAATTGTACGAAGAGGGCAAGATAGGCTCGATGTATCTCGCGAACAGGATAGATATGCTCAATCCTTATCTGTCGCACACCGGCGTGAATACCGTAGTGGACTACCGCGAACAGACTACCATAGGCTCTCAGCTCAGTTACGCTTCCGGGCTCGTGACGAAACTTGCCGCCAAGGGCGTTGTGTTCGATCTCGTGGAAAGCAGAGCCGATTATTACGAATACGACAATACCAATTATTCGGATATACAGCTTACCACATCGGACGGCAACGTGACCGTGACGTTTTTGGATTCCGGCGACTCCGGACTGTATCTGGACATAAAGGAAAATTCGGCATACCTCAACCTGCGCGAAACTTTCAGCACGGAGACCGTGTACGCAACTGCTTTCGGCGGTAACACGACCATTGCCGCGGAAAATGCGGTTTTGGACTGGTACCTGTACACCGTAAACGGTTCCGATTACACCAGCGTCGGGCGGCAGGGTAATTCCTACCCCATGCTGGACGGCTACAACAGGACAGGGGTGACATCGGGAACAAGCGTCGTCAAATACGGCGTTTCGGCATGGACGCCGACGGTGTACCTAAGGGCGGTGCGCGGGGTCGAATACACCCAGGTGCGCTATGCTTCGAGTACGGATTCACCGTATACCCTGAGTGATTTTCAGGCTGAAAACTTTCAGATATCCGGTTCCGCCATGGACGGAGTAAACAAGATAGCCGGCTACATTTACCTTACTCCCGACGAGAACAATCCGTATGCGGAATTAAGGCGCGACAGGGCGCTTTCCGGGATAACCGTTACCGCGGTGTTCACGAAAACGGGCGAGAGGGATTTCACCGTGACTGCGGTGACCGACGAAACCGGTTATTACGAAATCGATATAGGCACCGAATACGTCGGATATACCGGGAGGGTAACGGTAAACGTCCCCGCAAACCGCTATCAACTTTCCGCGATGACCACAACAGGCAGCAATAACTACACAAAAGTTTCCTCGAACGGTCTGACCAGCACGTCGGGAACGTCGGTGACGATGTACTCGTCGTCTGGCGGCAGATATTTTGTGGGTATATACAACGGCGCCTTGCTGAGCATATAATATAAACATTCGATACAAAACGAAAAGGGCGCGTTTGTTACGCGCCCTTTTTTCGTATGCGGATACGCTATATCAATATACAGAGTATACCGCCCTTGCCTTCGTTCACTACGCGTTTCAGGGCTCTTCTGAGTTTTATCTGTACCGCCTCGGGCATACCGCCCGTCTTGCCCTTAAGATCGTCCTCGACCAAAGCGGAGAGGGGTTTTCCGAGCATGTTTGTCTCCCACAGCGCGTTCGGATCGGTGCGGTACAGTTCGATCAGATGTTCCACAAGATCCGCGCTCTGTTGTTCGGAACCTATCATCGGGCTCACTTCCGTTTCGACGTCCACCCGTATCATATGCACGGACGGCGCTGTCGCTTTCAATTTTATGCCGTATTGGGTGCCTTTTTTCATCAGTTCGGGAGCCGCTATTGTCATATCAGCAAGGGTGGGAGTAACAACGCCGTAGCCGGAGTCTCTGACGGAATCCATGGCGGCGGAAATCTTTTTATACGCCGAATATCCGCCCGCGGCCTTTATCACGTAACGCATCAGTTTCAGGTCGTCGGAAACGTCTTCGCCGCACTTATCTGACAGCACTTTATAGAACACGCCGTCCTTTGCTCTGAATTCGAGCGTAATTAGCCCCGTAGCGGGGTCGGCAAGTACGTCGGGGGAGCTTTCGAGGTATTCGGAGTCCTCGAACAGTTCCGCCGCGGCGGAGTAATCTCCCATCTTCCTGACTTTACCGCCCGAGGCGTACAGCTCGTCGACGACGCCTTTTACGGCGGGATGATCTATTCCGAGCGCGAACATCCACAGCGGCATTTTAATATCGATCCTCTTTATCGGGAATTCCAAAAGGATATTCGTCAGTAACTCGCGAAAGTCCTTTTCGGTGGCGTCGGGAACGCTCATCGCGACCGCTTTTACGCCGAAGTTTTCCGAAATAGCCGCCGCAACGCCGAGCGCCTCCTCGCCGTCAGGTCTAGCGGAGTTTACGACGACGGCAAAGGGTTTTCCCGAAGCTTTCAGCTCGCTTATCACCCGCGCCTCCGCTTTGGCGTATCCCGCGCGGTCTATGTCGGTGAACGAGCCGTCCGACGTCACGACCACGGCTATGGTGGAGTGGTCTTTGATGACCTTCTCGGTGCCGAGCTCCGCGGCGCGCTCGAAGGGCATTTTCTCGTCGGACCACGGCGTTCCCACCATACGCGGGCGGTCGTCCTCGACGGCGCCGAGAGCGCCTTCCGCCATGAACCCCACGCAGTCTATGAGCCTGACGTTCGCTTCGCCGTTCCCCGCGGCGACGGTGACCGCCTCGTTCGGGACGAACTTCGGCTCCGTCGTCATTATCGTTTTCCCCGTGGACGACTGCGGCAGTTCGTCGCGTGCGCGTTCGCGTTTTACGTCGTCGGCGATGCCGGGAAGCACCAACTCCTCCATAAAACGTCTGATGAAAGTGGATTTCCCCGTTCTGACGGGGCCCACGACTCCGATATATATGTCGCCGCCGGTTCTCGCGGCAATATCGGCGTATATATTGTATTCCGACATACTCGTCCTCCAAATATTTTTGTTAAATTCTATGCCCGAATTCCGTGCGATATGCCTTGGAGGCGTATCCGTATGCACGTCCGTTATTAAATCGGTATTCTCCGAATAAACTTAGGCAGTGGGAAAAATAAAAAAATACATTGTATCGTTTGCTTTCGCCGCGGCGATACTGGCGGTCGTCATAAAACCCGAGCCTTATCTGAACGCGGCGTATTCGGGCGCCGTGCTTTTTGCAAAAAACGTGATGCCGTCGCTTATCCCGTTTGCGTTCGTCACCTCTTTCATGACCTTGACCGGAAGCGCCGATATATTGTTTTCGGCTTTATCCGCTCCCGCGCACGCGCTGTTCAAAACCACAGGGGCAGGAGGATACGTATTTGCGGTGAGCGTGCTGTCTGGGTATCCGATAGGCGCAAAAACGATATCCGAACTCAGAAAACGAAATTGTATCGGCGACGAATATCTGAGGGGCGTCGCGGCTTTCGGCTCGACGGCGGGACCCTTGTTCGTAATGGGGACGGTCGGGACCAAACTTATCGGAAACGCGGAGTCGGGAGCCATGGTGCTCGCTGCGCATATAGCGGGAGCGATCATCAACGGGATAGTGTTTTCGGCACGGCGCCGGGCGGGCGCGGCGAACGCGTTTATGCCGCATAGAGAGGGTAAGAGCGTGACGCGCGCATTTTCCGAGGCGCTTTCGGGCGCGGTCTCCGCTTCGCTTACGGTCGCGGCGTGCATGATACTTTTCAACGTTTTGATCTGTATGCTGTCGGAGTGCGGCGCGCTGTACGTCGCGGGGCGCGCACTGGAGGCTTGCGGCGTGCCGGCGGGCGCGGGCGAGGGAGTAGCGACGGGACTCATCGAAATGACCAGGGGCATACAAATGATCTCGGAGGCGCTCCCCGCCGATAAGGCGGTGCCTCTGGTCACGGCGCTTGTGTCGTTCGGCGGCGCGTCGGTACACATGCAGTCGATGTTTTATCTGGAGGACGGCGGCATAAAATACGCCGGATTTTTAGCGCTTAAAGCGGCGCAGACGATCTTCGCCTACGCCGTTGCGACTCTGTTATGCGCTATAGCGTTTTAGCGTCAGACGAGCAGCATTTTTTTAGAGAAAATGCCGGAACGGTTGATGATCTCGAGCGTTCCCTGGGTGGAAAAATCGAGCTTTATGAACCGCCTGAGACTTTTGTCCGCTCTGCTCACGTCGGAGTATCTGGTAAGCACGTTCCTGCAACCCATAGACAGGAGGCTCAGGATATCCTTTCTTTCCTTCTTCATCGCCAGGATGTTTACATACGGAGGCGCCTTTACCGCGTCTTCCCAATCCTTTTTGGTGATGTCGAACAGCGCGTACAGGCATATCCTTTTCAGCCGCGCCATCGTTACGCTTTTCGTTTTGGCTTTTTCCAAAAGCTCCTCGATCGTGGTGGAATCTTTCGCCGCGATCTTCAGCCGGTTATGGATGCCGCCCGTTACGTCGTAATAGTTTTCGAGGTCGTATCCGGAAATGCTTTTCAGCTTGAACAGCTCCATGTCCCCGAGCGTGTCGCCCTGCGGAGTGCATACCGAGAGCATCCCCATGACTCCCTTCGGGACGGCGGCGGCAATTTTATCGAGCTCGCCGCGCTTGAACGCGAGCCTCACCGCGGAAGCGGAGGGGTATTCGACGTCTATGTCGGTGGAATCGTAACCCGCGCCCAGGCGTTTTATCGTGTGCAGAGCGATATCGAGCCCCGCTTTTTTTATCTGCATCCCATACGCGACGGCGAGAGTGTTGTTGGGATAGTCCAAAATATCCGCGATCCCATTGGCTTCCGGATGGGAAAACGCGTAGGTCCTGAGCGCCTCCGCGCGGGCGCGCGGAAAAGCGAGCCCGTTTTTCAGGTTCGCCTTCAATAAAGCCTTGTATTCCTCGGGCTCTTCCGACAAAAAATCGGCGGCAAGGCGTATAAGCTCGGCGTCGCCGCATTCGGAACCGAAACTTATGTAATGAACGTCGGGAAAGGCGGATATCGTCTTTACCGCGCCGTAGGCGAAGTTGTCGGCGGGCGATATCGCATATATCGTGGGAAGCTCTACGACGATATCGGCGCCTGCGTATACCGCCTGTTCCGCGCGCATGTATTTGTCCGCTATGGCGGCTTCGCCGCGCTGGGTAAAGCTGCCGCTCATTACCGCAAGCACGGTGTCCGCGCCCGTTTCCTCGCGCGCGCGTCTGAGGTGTTCCGCGTGTCCGTTCGTCAAAGGATTGTATTCGCATATGATAGCGGTGATCTTCATATTATGCTCCCGAATTTTCCGAAAGTGCTTGATTTTCGTGCCTTTATAGTAGTAATATACTATAGGTCATATATCATTATATACCAAAAAGCACATAAATCAACAATAATTTGGAGGGCATATGTCCAAAATAATGGAATCGATCATTGCCGAAGCGAAAAAGCGCGACAGGCATATCGTTCTCGCCGAGGGCGAGGAAATGCGCATCATTCAGGCGGCGGCGATCATAACACGCGAAAACATAGCGAAGATCACCCTCTTGGGCGACGAACGCGTTATCTGGGCAAAGGCGGGCGACACCGATCTCGACGGCATAGAGATAGTAAATCCCGCTTCCAGCCCGAAAGCGGACGAGTACGCCGCGCTTTTGTACGAACTCAGAAAGGAAAAGGGCATGACCGAGGAAAAGGCGCACCTTCTCGTCAAAAATCCGCTCTATTACGGCTGCCTGATGGTCAAAAACGGCGACGCGGACGGCATGGTCGCGGGCTCGATAAACGCGACGAGCGACGTTTTGCGTCCCGCCCTCCAGATCATCAAAACGCGCCCGGGCATAAAGACGGTCAGCGGCTGCTTTATAATGGGACTTCCCGAAGGCTCCCCGTACGGCGACGACGGCGCGATGGTTTACGGCGACTGCGCGGTCATACCCGACCCCACCGCGGAACAGCTTGTCGATATCGCCATCGCGAGCGCCGAATCGGCAAAAAGCATTGCGGGCATAAAAGTGCCGAAAGTGGCGATGCTCAGCTTCTCTACGAAAGGCTCCGCCTCCCACCCCAACGTAGCGAAGGTGGTAGCCGCTACCGAGGCGCTGAAGGCAAGGCAGGACCTCGATTTCGACGTCGACGGCGAACTGCAGCTCGACGCCGCCATCGTCCCCAAGGTCGCCGCGATAAAAGCGCCCGGCTCCAGAGTCGCGGGAAGCGCGAACGTATTGGTGTTCCCCGACCTGCAATCCGGTAATATCGGCTACAAACTAGTGCAGCGTTTCGGAAACGTGGACGCCATAGGACCCATCTGCCAGGGGCTGGCGAAACCCGTCAACGACCTGTCGCGCGGCTGCAGCGTCGCAGACGTAGTAGGAGTCGTCGCGATAACCTCATTGCAATAATATCGGTAGCTGAAGCTACAAAATTCGACAAAATACGCTAGCGGAGATAAAATATGAAAGTATTGGTATTGAATGCGGGAAGCTCGTCGCTCAAATATCAGGTCATAGATATGAACGGCGAAAAGACTCTCGGCAAAGGCATCGTCGAAAAAATAGGAACGGGGCTCAAAGGAAAACTGAAACAGCAGATCCCTTCGGATCCCGACAAAACCATCGAACTCGAAAAAGTGATAAACGACCATACCGAGGCGTTCGAAATGGTCATGCACGCATTGACCGATCCCGAAAAGGGAGTGATCGCCTCCATGGACGAAGTGGGCGCGATAGGGCACAGGGTGCTTCACGGCGGCGAAGATTTCACCTCTTCGGTCATAGTCGACGACGAGGTCTTGAGAATCTGCGACCGAAACACCGTTTTAGGGCCTCTCCATATGCCGGCGAACATCGGCTGTATCAGGAGTTGCTTAAAACTTATGCCGCACAAAATAAACGTCGCGGTGTTCGACACCGTGTTCCATTCCACGATGCCGCCCCACGCGTATATGTACGCGATAAAATACGAGGATTACAAAAACTACCGCGTCAGGAAGTACGGCTTCCACGGCACGTCGCACAAATACGTTTCGGGCGAGGCGGTCAAATATCTCGGTTTCCCCGGTTCGCGCGTCGTGACCTGCCATCTCGGGAACGGCTCGTCGCTCTCCGCGGTCGTTGACGGCAAGTGCGTGGATACCAGCATGGGGCTCACGCCGCTCGAGGGCATGGTGATGGGCACTAGGTCGGGGGACATCGACGCCGCCGCCGTAGGTTTTTTGGCGGAGCAAAAGGGACAAAGCGCTTCCGAAGTCGTCGCGTACCTTAATAAGGAATGCGGATTTTTGGGAGTTGCGGGTTGCTCCGATTTCAGGGACCTTACGAAACTTTACTTCGACGGCGACGAAAGAGCGAGGCTCGCCGTGGAAATGTTTGCGTACCGCGTCAGAAAATACATCGGAAGCTACGTCGCCGCAATGAACGGGCTCGACTGCGTCGTGTTCACGGGCGGCATCGGAGAAAACGCGCCGTTCGCGCGTGAGAAGATAATGAGAGGACTCGAAGTGTTCGGGGTCGACTTCGACTATGAACTGAACGCCTCCGCGTCTTACGCCGCAGGCAAAGTGACCGAGCTCCATAAACCCGGTTCCAAGGTCAAAGTCGTCGTCATTCCGACGAACGAGGAACTCGTCATAGCGCGCGACGCGAAGGAACTTGCGGAAAAGGCATAGTTTATACCTTAATCCCGCGAAATCGATTGACAACCCGATTTATATTGTATATAATAAACGGGCTTGATGAAATTTTTACGTTAGATATAGGAGGTGCAACATGGCAGTACCTAAGAGCAAAGTGTCGAAGCAGAGAGGAAACACGCGTTTCGCGCAGTGGAAATTGAGCTCTCCCAATCTGGTGGAGTGCCCGCAGTGCCACGCGAAGATCCTCAGCCACAGGGCTTGCCCCAACTGCGGCAGCTATAACGGCAGACAGGTCGTGGTCGCAAAGGAAAAAAAGGAAGACTAAACGGATGGGAAGTCCACGGACTTCCCATTATTTTTCGGAGGACGCAATGAAGATAGTCGTCGACGCATACGGCGGTGATAACGCACCGCGCGAAATAGTCGCGGGAGCCGTCAGGGCGCTCGGAGAAAAGGACGGTTTCGACATCGTTTTGACGGGCGCGGAGAACGAGATAAAAGCGCTGTTGAAGGAATTCGAGGCTCCGCTTTCGCGCGTCGAGGTAGTGGACGCGCCCGACGTCATAACCAACGATATGGCGCCCGTAGAGGCGGTCAGAAAGATGAAAAACTCCTCGCTGGTAAAGGGATTTCAGATCCTGAATTCCGACCCGGAGGCGCGCGCGTTCGTTTCCGCGGGGAGCACCGGGGCGGTGCTGACGGCGGCTTCGCTTCTGGTCAAAAGAAAGCCGGGAGTCATCCGTGCGGCGCTGGCGCCGGTACTCCCCACGGTCACCGGCGGCAGGGTGATACTTGTGGACTGCGGCGCGAATTCGGAATGTAAACCCGAGATGCTTTTGAATTTCGCTGAACAGGGCGCCGACATGGCAAAACGCAGTTTGGGGATCCGGGATCCCCGTATCGGGCTCCTGTCCAACGGAACGGAGGATAAAAAGGGTACGGATCTAACGAGGGCTGCATTCAAACTCATCTCCGAGAATGACGGACTCAACTTTGTCGGCAACACGGAAGCGCGCGAGATACTCTCCGGCGACTGCGACGTCGTTGTCGCGGACGGTTTCAGCGGCAATATCGCTTTGAAGGCGTGCGAAGGGACGGCGCTCGCGTTTATGACTTTATTGAAAGAGGGCATCGTGAACGGCGGTATCAGGGCAAAGCTCGGATACCTTTTGATGAGACCCGTTCTGAAAAAACTCAAAACAACGATGGATTACAATGCATACGGCGGCGCTGTTATGGTAGGGCTCGAAAAAGTCGTCGTAAAAGCTCACGGAAGCTCAAAGGCAAAATCGATGTCTGCCGCGATAATACAGGCCGCGGGTCTCGCGGAGGGAAAAGAAAATGGAGTCTGAACGGATAACCGAATTACGCTCGGCGCAGAAAAAAATAGGCTATGACTTCAAAGTCGTAGAGCTTTTGGACACCGCGCTCACGCACGCGTCGTACGCCAACGAACACAGGACCGAAAGTTACGAGCGGCTGGAATTTTTGGGAGATTCGGTACTCGGTATGGTAGTGGCGAACCATCTTCTGAACAAATACCCGAAGTACGACGAGGGCAAACTGACTAAATTCAAAGCCTCCGTCGTCGAGGGCGAAACGCTCAGCGAAGCGGTGGAAAACCTCGGGTTGATCGGCTATGTGCGGCACGGAAAAGGCAAAGCATCGGGCGAAGTGGTGCAAAGCGACAACGTAAAAGAGGATATTTTCGAATCGGTGGTAGGCGCGATAATGCTGGACGGCGGCATCGCCGAAGCCGAAAAATTTATTTTAAGAGAACTGGACTTTGCCTTGAAGCGCGACCCCGAACGCGATTTCAAATCGAGATTCAACGAATACGCCGCAAAACGCGGTATGCGCGCCGAGATAGTAGTCGAGGACGGCGAGGGCGGTCCGCTCGTCGCGGGTTTCGTCGCGAGAGCCTATCTGGACGGCGAACTCGTCGGCGAGGGAGAAGGAAAGTCTAAAAAGAAGGCGGGTCAGAACGCCGCGCGCGCGGCGTTGAACAAAATTCGAAAGACGGTTTAGCTTAGTCGGATTTTTCACGGAAGCGCTCCGGGCACGAAGAGCGCTTCCGCGAATTTATTGTGCGCGCTTATCATATAATACCTGTATGACGGAAAGGGACGCGCCGACCCTTCTTCTCGGAACAAAGGAGGAAGGGGAGCTTCAATATATAGAGGGATCACTGAAAAACAAAAAGATAGCATTCGAAACGGAAAGACATCGGCAATACCTGAGAGTAGTGCCGGAGCCTTCCGCCTCTCACGACGATATAGTCCGTATCGCAGGAGAAACCGTATCCGCTTTTTATAAATTCGGGGTGCTGAACGAACTCAACAAGGAATACAAAAGTAAAGATTATGAACTCTACGCGCTGATCGGCGCGCTGATGAGCGTCGAGCGCGACGAGGAGCGGCGCCGCGTCAAAAAAGCGGTCAGGGGCGAGAAAGAGATAGCCTTGAAAAGTCTTGTCGATTACCGTCTGGGCGCTCTGAAAGAGGGCTGGGAAGGTTTGAAGGAGCTCGCGCTTTTATTGCTGAAACAGTGTCCGTCCCAGGAAGACGTATATGCATTGGTGCCGTATTTTCTGAACGCCGAATCCGAAAACGGCATAGAGATCGTGTCGGACGGAGCTATCAAAATAAGCTCCGCCGCAGGAGTTCACGTCGTACCACGCCTTACTTCGGATCCGAACGTCAACGCGGTCATAGAGGTGGTCAGGAGCTGCCCCACGAATATAATCGTAAAGGAAAAAGAGGGGCTGGACGAAGGACTTCTGAACGCGTTCAGGGCGCTGGGGGAGTAAAAGCCGTTAAAAGCCCCCGGCAGGCGCTTTTTTTGACGGCGCCGCGGAATCGTTTTACCATATATTGACTTTTTATGAATACTATGGTACTATATATTGTGCTATTTTTATTTTATACTTCGGAGGAAAAATGGCGAAGAATACTTTGACCGGGCATTCCGAGTACAATGCCGACGCGATTAACGTACTGGAGGGGCTGGAACCCGTCAGAAAGCGCCCCGGCATGTATATCGGCTCGACGGGCCCCAGGGGGCTCCATCACTTGATATGGGAAATAGTCGACAACGCGGTCGACGAAGTCATGAACGGATACGCCGACGCCGTCGACGTGGTGATATACGAGGACGGTTCCGTTTCCGTCAGGGACAACGGCAGGGGTATCCCCGTGGATGTCAACAAAACGCACAACCAGACGGGCGTAGACCTCGTTTTTACCCGTCTTCACGCGGGCGGCAAGTTCTCCAACGACGACTATAAATATTCGGGCGGACTGCACGGAGTAGGCGCTTCGGTGGTCAACGCGCTGTCGGAGTGGCTGGAAGTGGAAGTCTACACCGGAAAAAAGGTGTATTACGAGAAGTTCGCCCGCGTGGACGACAAGGACGGCACTGTGCATTCCGGCGTTTCGGTCGTACCGCTGCACTCGACCGGGAAGACCTCGGCGCGCGGTTCCAAGGTAAGATTCAAACCCGACAAGGACGTCTTCGAGACCGTCGATTTCGACGCGCGCACCGTGCGCCAGCGCCTGAAGGAGCTCGCGTACCTCAACAAAGGCACGACCTTTACGTTCGAGGACAGGCGCACCCCCGACGAGGAAACGGGCGAGATAAAAAGGTACGAGTACCGTTTCAAGGGCGGTATCACGGATTTCGTGAAAAGCCTGAACGAAACCAAGGAAGTCAAAAGCGACAAGGTGATATATATCGAGGCGGAATCCCCCGAAAACGGGCTGAAGCTGCAGGTAGCGGTCCAGTACACGGACACCTTCGTCGAAAACATCATCTCCTACGTCAACAACATACCGACCAGTGAGGGCGGCACGCACGAAACGGGTTTCAAACTCGCGTTCACGAAGGCGATGAACGAGTATATAAAGCGCAACAAGCTGATAAAGGACAAGGACTTGTCGCTTGTAGGCGAGGACTACCGCGAGGGAATGACCGCCGTCATCAATCTGAAACTGAAGCAGGTGCAGTTCGAGGGGCAGACGAAGGCTAAACTCGGCAACCCCGAGGTAAAGGGTCTGACGGACTCGCTGGTATACGAAAAACTCACGGCGTATTTTTCGGAGCCGAGGAACAAGGACATCGCCGCGATGATAGCGAAGCTCGCGATAAACGCCGGCAAAGCGCGCGCCGAGGAAAAGCGCGTCAAAGAGGCGATGCGCAACTCCAAAAACAGCATGACGGGGAAGAGCGCCATCGGAAAACTATCGATGTGCTCGGGGCGCGATTACTCCAAAAACGAGCTGTTCATAGTCGAGGGCGATTCGGCGGGCGGTTCCGCCAAAAAGGGGCGCGACCGCTCCTTCCAGGCGGTATTGTCGCTTCGCGGCAAGCCGCTGAACACCGAAAAGAGCAGAAAAGTAGAAATTTTAAGCAATGCCGAAATAAACACGATAATATATGCGCTCGGCACCGACTTCGACAAGGATTTCAACATCAAAAATCTGAAATTCGACAAGATAATCATCCTTGCCGACGCCGATCACGACGGCGAGCACATCAGGTGCCTACTGCTGACGTTTTTCTACAGGTATATGCGCCCGCTCGTGAACGAAGGGCATGTATACCTCGGGATGCCGCCGCTGTACCGCGTCACTCAAAAGGGCGAAACAAAGTACGCGTATAACGACGCGGAGCTGGACAGGATGCTCTCTTCGATGAAGGGAAGTTACAATCTGCAGCGCTACAAGGGCTTGGGCGAAATGAACGACGACCAGCTGTGGGAGACCACTCTGAACCCGAAAACGCGCACTCTTACCAGGGTGACCGTGGAGGACGCCGCCGAGGCGGACGAGATGATATCGCTTCTGATGGGCGCCGCCGCGGACAAGAGGAAGGAATTCATCAACGAAAAAGCCAATTTCAACAGACCGGATAACTTTTCCGCCAAACTCGGAGGGCAGAAATGAGAGGAAAACAGATAAGTTTCGACCTTGACCAGAACATCGTCGAAAAGCCGATAGAAACGATAATGCCCGAATCGATGATGATCTATTCGGAGCATGTCATTCTGGACAGGGCGCTGCCGCGCGTGGAGGACGGCTTGAAACCCGTTCAGCGCAGGATATTGTACACGATGTACAACCTGAACATGAAACCGAAGGGCGGGTTCAAAAAGTCGGCGCGTATCGTTGGCGACTGCATGGGTAAATACCACCCGCACGGCGATACTTCGATATACGAGGCGATGGCGAGGCTGACGCAGGATTTCAGTATGCGTATGCCGCTCATAAAAGGTCAGGGCAACTTCGGCACTCTTACCGATCCGCCCGCCGCGATGCGCTATACCGAGGTGGAAATGGGCGCGCTGGGGACGGAGCTCCTCAGGGACATAGACAAAGACACCGTGCGCTGGAACAAAAACTTCGACGACACTTTGGACGAACCCGATCTTCTCCCCGGCAGGTTCCCGAACCTTTTGGTCAACGGCGCGTCGGGGATAGCGATAGGGCTTGCGACCAATATCCCCACCCACAACCTCACCGAGGTCATAGACGGAGCCGTGGCGATGCTCGACAATCCCAGGATATCCGTCGAGGAATTGATGAAGTATATAAAGGGACCCGATTTCCCGTCGGGCGGATTTTTGGTGGGCGGCGAGGACCTCGTGAACGCTTACCGCACGGGAAAGGGAAGACTGATTCTCCGCGGCAGGGCGGAGATAGAGGGCGACGGCGACAAACAGACGATAGTCATCACGGAGCTGCCGTGGGGCGCCAATCCGCACACGCTGATAGACAAAATTTATACGCTGCGCGAAAAGAAAAAGGAGATATTCGGAAACATCTCCGAAATATCCGACGAAACCACCAGGACCATACGCATAGTGGTTAAACTGAAGCGCGGCGAGGACGCGGTAAAGGTATTGGAAGGACTTTACAAACACACCGATCTGCAGTCGTCGTTCAACATGAACATGGTGGCGATAGCGGACGGAAAGCCGCGGCTTATGGGGCTTAACAAGATACTCGAATATTATCTGAACTATCAAAAGCAGATAGTAAAAAGCCGCAGTATCTACGAACTCGGCGTCGCCAAAAAGCGCGCGGAGATACTCGAGGGGTATCTGACGATAATACCCGATATCGACGAAGTCATCGCCCTCATCAGAAACGCCGCGAACCGCACGGACGCGAGGCAGAAACTGCGCGCGAAATACGAACTGAGCGAAGTGCAGGCGGAGGCGATACTGAGCCTGCAGCTCGGAAATATCAATAAACTCGACGTCGGCAAATACCGCGACGAGCTCGCGGGGCTCAAAAAGGACATCGCGCGCCTGACGAAGATAAAAGAATCGGTGCGCGAGCAGACCGCCGTGGTCAGGGCGGAGCTCATCGAGATACGCGACCGCTACAAAAACGAGGCGGGCGCGAAACGCCTGACCACTATTATAGGCGACCTGAAGGACATAGAGGTCAAACCTTTCGACCCCACGAAGCGCACCGCGAAACGCATGATAGCGGCGCTCACCGCGGACGGCGGCGTAAAGTTCATGACGAGCCGCAGTTTCATAGCCGCGAACCGCGAAGCCGCCGCAGGCGGTATCAGGGCGGAGCACACCGCGCTGAAGGAGATAAAGCCGGGCGCTTTCGCACTTATCGTGGGCTCCGAAGGAAATTGTTATAAACTCGACCCCTCCGCCGTGCGCGACAGGCAGTGGACGGACAAGGGCGAATCGCTTTCGGAACTCGTTCCCGACGCGCTCAATACCGAATACGGAGTCGCGATACTGGCGGTCGACCCCGCCGATACCGCGGGAAGCGTATATATCTACACCGAGCAGGGAATGGTAAAAAAGAGCTCGCTCGCGTCGATGGTCGTTTCCAAGACGATGTACCAGGTCATTTCCCTGAAAGAGGGCGACAAAGTGATAGGCGCGGAGCTTGCGACAGAGGGTTCGACGATATTGTTCGTCACCTCCGACGGGCAGTGCGTGAACACCGTGACCGACGAATATCCCGAGCAGGGAAGGATCGCGGGCGGCGTGATAGGCGTCAGCCTGAACCGCGGCGCCAAGGTCGTCTATGCCGCGCAGGCGGACGTAGAACCCGTCATATCCGATTCGGGCGAATTCTTGCCGATGCCGCTCGGCGAAATACTTGTTATCACGGAAAAGGGTACCGGAAAGCGCGTTATAGCGTCCGAATTCGCGCCTATGCGCCGAAACCGCAAAGGGCTCAGGATAATCGACATATACGGCGAGAACATATCCGTCATATTCGCGGCAAAGGTCCTGGAGCCTTACAAGATAGTCGTCGAGGACGCGGACGGAGAGCTTCACGCGGTGGACACCGAGGATATCCGTATCGAGAAAAAGGATACCAAGGGAAAACCCGTGCTGCGCGGAGTAAAGATAAAACGCGTCATCAGGCATTCGGAGGAGATCTAGTATGGCAAGACCCATAGTCGCCGTCGTCGGCAGACCAAACGTCGGCAAGTCCACATTTTTTAACAAGATGGCGGGGCGCAGAGTCAGCATAGTAGACGATATGCCCGGCGTCACCAGGGACAGGATATATACCGACGTCGAGTGGTGCGGACGGCGTTTCACGCTGGTGGACACGGGCGGATTGGAACTGAAAAGCGACGACAGTATGTGGCGGCACATCAAACGTCAGGCGGAGCTAGCGATGGACCTTGCCGAGGTGATCCTCTTTTTCACGGACGGCAAAGCGGGGGTCACTCCGGGCGACCACGACATAGCGGATATGCTGCGCCACACCCGTAAACCCGTCGTTCTGGCGGTCAACAAAGTGGACGGTCCCGATTCTTCGGCGATATACGATTTTTACGAACTCGACATGGGCGACCCCGTTCCCGTCTCCGCGGAGCAGAGTCTGGGGCTCGGAGACCTGTTGGACGAGATAGTTTCAAAACTTTCCCCCGACGAAGAGACCGCGGACGACGACGAGGCGTTGAAGATCGCCGTCGTCGGAAAACCCAATTCCGGAAAATCCTCGCTTGTCAACAGACTGCTCGGTTACGAGCGCGTGATAGTTTCCCCCGTCGCCGGCACGACGCGCGACGCGGTGGACACGCCCTTCGAGTACGAAGGCAGGAAATATATCCTTATCGACACCGCCGGCATCCGCAAAAAATCGAAGGTCGGCGAGGACGTAGAATATTATTCGGTGGTCAGGAGCATCTCCGCCATACGCCGCGCGGACGTCGTATTGGTGATGGTGGACGCGGCGGAGGGGTTCACCGAGCAGGACGTAAAGATAGCGGCTCTCGCGCACGAGGCGGGAAAACCGGGTATAATCGTCATGAACAAGTGGGACGCCGTCGAAAAGGACGACGCCACGGTGAACCGCATGACGGCGCGGCTCAAGGAAGACCTAAAATTCATGGATTATTTCCGCGTGCTGTATATATCCGCATTGAACGGTCAGCGCGTGAAGAACATACTTCCCGCGGTGCGCGAGGTGTACGAACACACCTCGCTCAGGGTGTCCACGGGAGTCTTGAACGACGTCGTCGGGGACGCGGTCACGGTGAATCCGCCGCCCACGCACAACGGAAGGAGACTGAAGATATTGTATTGCACCGAGGTCTCGGTGTGCCCGCCGAGCTTCGTCATATTCGTGAACGATCCGGCGCTAATGCACTTTTCCTACAAACGGTACCTGGAGAACAGTCTGCGCAAGGCGTTCGATTTTTCGGGCACGCCGATAAGGATAACGGTAAGGGCGAAAAACGAGGGCGATATTCCCAAAAAATAACCTACGAGAGGATGGCATATGAATTTACTTGAAATGAGCGAAACCGCAAAAAAAGAGCTGCTCGACGCGGAACTTAAGCGCAAAGCGGAGTACGTCGCGAAAGGGCTGAAACTCGATATGAGCAGGGGAAAACCCTCCAAAGAGCAGCTCGACTTATCCGACGGACTATTCATGACTTTGGACCCCGCGAACGGCTACGTCGGAAAACAGGACTATCGCAACTACGGCATAACCGACGGGATACCGGAGATAAAATCGCTGTTTGCGAGCCTTGCCGGGGTGGACGAGGACGAGATAATAGTCGCGTACAACGCGAGCCTCAACCTGATGTACGACTCCGTCCAACGCGCCATGCAATTCGGCGTTTCGGGCTGCAAACCGTGGAACGAGCAGGGCAAAATAAAATGGATCTGCCCCGTACCCGGCTATGACAGGCACTTCGCGGTCACCGAGCTTTTCGGAATAGAAATGATAAACGTCGATATGCTCCCGGACGGCCCCGACATGGACAAAGTGGAGGAGCTCATAAAAGACCCCGCCGTAAAGGGGATGTGGAACGTGCCGAAATACTCAAACCCCACCGGCGTGGTGTACTCCGACGAAGTGGTGGAGAGGCTCGCGAAAATGCGCCCCGCGGCGCCCGATTTCAGGCTGATGTGGGATAACGCGTACATGGTACACGCGCTCTACGGTCAGGAAAAACAGGCGAACATAATGGAACTTGCCAAAAAATACGGCAACGAGGACATGATATACGGCTTCGGTTCCACCTCTAAGATAACCTATGCGGGCGCGGGAGTCGCGTTCATGTACTCCTCGAAGAAAAACATCGCCGAGCTCAAAAAGCTGATGAATATCCAAAGCATCGGACCCGACAAGATGTCGCAGCTGGCGCACTTCAGGTTTTTGAAGAGCGTGGACGGCATTTACGCGCTTATGGAAAAACACGCCGCTATACTTCGCCCGAAGTTCGAATCGGTCGTCGATATCCTCGAAGAGGAGCTCGGCGGCAGCGGGATAGCGAAGTGGACTCGCCCCACGGGCGGATATTTCATATCGGTGGATCTGTATCCGGGGACGGCGAAAAGGACGGTGGAGCTCGCGCGCGAGATGGGCGTCGTATTCACCGGCGCGGGAGCGACATATCCCTACAAAAAGGATCCCGCGGACTCAAATTTACGCATAGCGCCGTCGCTTCCGCCGATAGACGAATTGGTGGAAGCCACGCACATCTTTGCCGTCGCCGCAAAGATAGCGTATCTGGAAAAAGCATAAAACGCATGATAAAGTTTCGGGTCCGCGTAGTTCGGACCCGTTTTTTTTACACATATGAAAGGCATGTACCGCCGATAGATTCAGGGTATAATACTCTATTCAAAATAGGTATTTTACATTACGGCACGCGGGTGGTACAATGTATAAGGACAAATAAATATATTTCGGAGGTCTTATGAAATACGATTTTACCTATTACAATCCGACAAAGATCCATTTCGGGAAAGACGCTTTGAATAAACTTGCCGGAGAGCTCGCGGCATACGGCGAAAACGTACTTTTGGTCTACGGCAAAGGTTCCGTAAAACGCACGGGTATCTACGACAAGGTCGTAAAGATCCTCGCGGACGCGAATAAGCGCGTCACGGAGCTCGAGGGCATAAAACCCAATCCCAGTTATTCGCAGGTACTAGAGGGCGCGCGGCTCGTAAGGGAAAACAAAGTCGATCTGATACTCGCCGTCGGCGGCGGATCGGTCATCGACTGCGCCAAAGGCATTTCCGTTTCGGCATACTGCGACGGCGATCCCTGGACGAAGTATTGGATAAACTTCGAGGACGTGACGGGCACGATAGTGCCTGTCGGAAGCGTGTTGACGATGGCGGGAACGGGCTCCGAGATGAACGGCGGCTCCGTCATAACAAACGAAGACGTCATGCTCAAAAACGGAAGAGTATTCCCGAGTTCGGTATATCCGAAGTTCTCGATATTGGATCCCGAATTTACATATACGGTACCGAAGTATCAGATGATAAGCGGCATATTCGACACGATGTCGCACCTGATGGAACAATATTTTTCGGGCGACGACGACAACGTGACCGATTACCTTTTGGAAGGGCTGATGCGCTCCCTTATCGTATCCGCGCGTAAGGCGTGCGATAACCCCACGGACTACGAGGCAAGGAGCAATATAATGTGGGCGGCGACCTTGGGGCTGAACACCCTGACCGGCGTATCCAAAACGCAGGACTGGGAAGTCCATATGATAGAGCACCAGGTAGGCGCATATACCGACTGCGCGCACGGCGCGGCGCTCGGCGTGATATCCGTTCCGTATTACAAATACATTTATAAATACGGAGTGCAGAAGTTCAAACGCTTTGCCGAGAACGTGTTCGATATTGACACCGCGGGCATGAGCGACGACGAGGCGGCTTTGAAGGGTATCGACGCGCTCGGCGCTTTCATAAAAGAGCTCGGTATCCCCGAAAATCTTAGGGCGCTCGGAGTCACAGAGGACATGTTGAAGCCCATCGCCGATTCCGCGGTCACGGGCGGCGGATATTACAAAATGGAAGCGGAGGACATCCTGAAAGTGCTGAAAGCGGCTTTCTAGAGCCTGGGAGGGCGAAATGTCAAAAATTCTGGTAGCGTATTTTTCTCAATCGGGTAACACCGCGCGCGCGGCGGAAGCAGTCGCCCGCGCCGTCGGCGCAAAGACGTACGAGATAGAGCCGTCGGAAAAATATCCTGCGGACTATAATAAGTGCATAGCGGAAGCGAAACGCGAAAGAGAGGCGGACGCGCGCCCCGCGCTGAAGTCCTCGCCCGCGGAAGCGGTAAAGGAGGCGGATATCGTGTTCCTCGGCTATCCCATATGGTGGTACGACGCGCCGATGTTGATCTACAGCTTCATCGACGCGTGCGACTTCAAGGGTAAGCGCGTGATACCGTTCGCGACGAGCGGCGGCTCGGGAATGTCGGGAAGCGACGAAAGGATCGCGAAAGAAGCGGGCGTCAAAAAGGAAACGGGATATATCTCGCGTTTTAGGCTGAACGTCTCGGAAATAGAAAAGTGGGCTAAAAACGCCGTAGGTTGAGTATGGAATACCGCGTTAACAAAAGGACGGTGTTCTTGACTAAAGTGCGGAGCGGTCGTATAATCATTATATAAATAAAAGAGGTAACGATTATGTTAGGATATGTTTTGAGGGCGCGAGGTGCCTCGACTAAAACAAAAATAACGATAAAAAGCGTTGTCGCCGTTGCCGTGGTCGCATTGGCGGTCGTGCTGCCTGAGCTTGTACACATGAGCGCGGGCGCCGCGGGCGGCGCGACATGGCTTCCCATGTATATCCCCGTCATTCTTGGCGGCGCGCTGCTGGGACCAGTGTGGGGTCTCGCGGTAGGGATATCCTCCCCCGTCGTCAGTTTTATGATAACGTCCGCTATGGGCTCTCCTATGCCCGCGTTGACGCGCCTTCCGTACATGATAGCGGAACTTGCCGTTTTCGCCGCGGTCACGGGACTGTTCTCCAAGGCGATACTTAAAAACAAAGCGCTCGCCTTCCCCGCGGTCATAGCGGCGGCGATAGCCGGCAGGGGCGTGTTTCTTCTCTCCGCTCTCCTGTTCGAGTCCGTGTCTCCGATATCGTTTGCGGCGGCTTTAGCGCAGGTCGAGTCCGGTATCTACGGAGTCGTATTGCAGATAGTCGTTCTCCCGTTCGTAATAGCGGGTATAGCGTATCTTATGTCCCGCGAAGGGAAAAGATCCGAATAAAAA
>CALVJA010000022.1 GCA_944331875.1 uncultured Clostridia bacterium
CGAACACAGAAGTTAAGCCTTTCCGCGCCGAAAGTACTGAGCTGGAGACGGCTTGGAAGGATAGGGCGTTGCCGGATATCAATCTGACCGCCGGGCCCGAAAAGGTTCGGCGGCAGCAAAACTTTATTTACCCTTGACCTCAGCGCGGTCGCGGTGTAAAATAAAGACGTAGAGAGTATTTCTCCTTAGCTCAGTTGGGGCGACACTGATAACTTAATATTCCTCCTTAGCTCAGTCGGTAGTAGCGAGCGGCTGTTAACCGCTAGGTCGTTGGTTCGAGTCCAACAGGGGGAGCCACCAAAACAAAAAGACTGCTCTTGGCAGTCCTTTTGTTTTGGTGGCTCCCCCTGTTGGACAGCGAACCTGCCCGCTTTAGCGGGAATGGTTCGCAAGTTTGCGAAGCAAACCTGATGAGTGAGCAATACAGCTTGAACGCGGCAATAGCATTAGATAGGATAACAGCCTTTACAAGTGCAAAAGTAACGGCGAATGGTCCAACAGGGGGAGCTGCATGATCCGGGCTTTTTAATCGGCTCAGCCGTTCTCTTGATGTTAATTCGTTGTAGAAAGAATCGAACGTGCCAAACATATTAAAAACGTCTTTACGGTGTGTTATAATAAGGAAAATAGTGGCACGGGAAAGGTGGGTATGATCAATTTACATCGACTTTTAGGAATAAACGAAGACGCTTTCTGCGATTATAAAGTGCATTTTGCAACGGGATCCGACGATAAGAAGGTAGCTTATAACGCTTTTTTGATAGACGAATTTAAGGAGTGGCAGGAATGCCAGAAAAATAAAAACTTTGAGAGAAAATACATTCTTTCATTGATATACTTCGATAAAGATATATGGATGTTCGGCGGAATATATAAGGTTCTGCCCATAGAGCCCGTTCCGATAGCGGAGAAGGGCTGGAAGGGTTGGAAGTATAAAACCGATTTGACCGACAGCGGCTCCGAATATATAGGCAGGGCGTTTTTTAGGTTTAAAAAGGAGTTTCGCGCCTCCTATCCCGGCTTGGAATTGCGCCCCAAAAAGGGCGACGCGATAGCCGAAATGCCGTTGTCGCATATTTTGGAAAAGCGCGTGGCGCTTACCGATTTTCCGGGATTCGACAGAGTGGATATAGACTATAAAACTTTGAAACATATCGTTTCGGAAAACATTTTATCCTGGAAAACCGCGCTATCAAATGTAAAAGGCGTGTATCTTATAGTAGATACATTGACCGGAAAACAATACGTCGGAAGCGCGTACGGCAACGAATGCATATGGCAAAGGTGGTCGAGTTATGCAAAAAACGGGCACGGCGGCAACGCCGAGCTCAAAGAGCTTTTAGATGTTCACGGCCAAGAATATAAATACAATTTCAAATATTCTATCCTGGAAGTGTGCAACATGAACCTCGGTAGCGAATACATAATAGACCGAGAGAAACATTGGAAAGAAGTTTTACTCACAAGGCGATTCGGTCTAAACAAAAACTAACGACTTCGCTTAAGCCTAAAATACGGTTCCGGGGTCGATCGAGAAAAGACAATAAATATAGTTATAAACTTTGTTTTGGATTTCTCTTGACAGCGCCAAAGGGCTGTGATACAATCGCAGTGTAAAAATTTAATTTTGCACCCATACAAAAAACTAATTTTGAATGAGACGGACCTTTTATGTGTCCTAAAAGTGGCGTTTTAGAGCCGTAAAGCAATTTAATTTTTATAATTTTCAAATATTTTAATATTATAGGATTTATATCAGAAAAAATGAGATCCCGAAAGAAAAAAGGTTACAATATCACATATTTTGCCGACAAAGGCATATACGATGTGTCTAAACTAAAAGGTGCTGTTGTAATCGGCACAGGTTCTACATCCGATTTGCCTAAAAGCGATGACACATCGGATATCGAGCCGCATGACGAAACACGCGCCGAAGACATTGAGTTTGACGACATTGTCGATAAAAAGGAGAATTATATGAAAGACGAAGTTATAAAAGATCCCGAGGAACTTGCGGCGCACAAGCGCTCCGTCGAGAAGATGCAGAGACTCGTCACGAAGAGCCGTGCACGGCGCAAGGCCGGCGGATTCGCCAATTTCCAGGCGGATTCCCTGCGTTTGTCCGGCAAGACGCCTGCCGCCTTCATCGACCCCGATCCTAATATCATATATGAAACCGTCTCGATAGACGACGATATAAAGCGTTATGACGGTGATTCCGTAACTGTAAAAGATGTCTTTGTTTCGAGCGAAAATATAGTTTGGAACGGAGACGCGATCCGGTATAAATTTAACGACGTCTTGTTGACGGCGAATCAGTACGACTATATCGAACAGCACGGAAATTTGGCGAAAAATTGCTTTTTTGCACAGCCGATAGATCCTACAAAGAAGCTGGCACAGGTATGTAAGTCGCTTGTCAGAAGTGCAAGCACTGCCAGAAAAGATTACGGAAAAGAAATACTGAATCTGACATTCGGCAGCGTCAAATGGACGCGCGCGGAAAAAGGTGGGTCATCCGCAAAGGCAAAAACGGTAACTTCTCCGCTCCTGATGTGCCAGATAACGGAAATAGCCGATGTGTCCGAGAAAGGAAAGATCAAGTTCAGGATAATTCCCGACACATTGAGGTTCAACAGCTTGCTGATGAGGGAGATGAAGGCCCAGAATATCGATATTTTCAACGATATAGAGGGAATTAACGCAGCGGTCATCCCTTCCGACGAACGGTTTCCGCAAATTCTCGAGCAGATAAGGCGGAACGCCGAGACGTACAGCGATGTTGAGGTAGACCCGAACGCCATCCATTTGTGCCTTCTGGACAGCTCCAACGAGGCGATCTGTCAGGTTATCGAAAATAATTTCGACAATTACGCCGATTGCGCTCTTATACAGGTGCTTACGGGCGAGAAGGATTATGATGAAATCGACAAGGAAAAAGTCGGAGACGACGCCATATATCCCATGCCCGCCGATGACAGTCAGCGTGAGGTCGTCCGCAAAGTGCTGGAAGGACACAGTCTGAACATTTCCGCTGCGGCGGGTACCGGCAAGTCGCATATGATGGTAATGCTGGCGGCAAACTTTCTGATACATAATAAGCAAATCTGCATCATAAGTGAAAAACGCGCCGCGCTCGAGGTGATATTGAAGTATGCCGAAACCATCGGACTGGGAGAATTCTGTCTGGAAATAACGAACAAGATGTCCGTGCCTAAGATCGTCAGTCAGCTCGAAAGGATATGCGCGATCGAACCGAAGTATGTGGATAAGGAGAAGGCCGAGGAGCTCTTGACGGATATACGTGATCTTGAAGAATGGTTCGAAAGATACAACCGCGCGGTTTATTCGGTGATGCCCGAGCTGGGTACGTCGTTTTATAATCTGATAGGCGCGGCGTTGGATCGTGACGCTGTTGCGGATCTTAGTTCCATCAACGTAACGCCTCGTAATTACCGTGCTGCGGTGCGCGCCTTGAACGCATTGCAGGAGACCCTGAACACTACCTTGTCGGAAGACGAATTTTCATGTTTTTTGACTCTTGGCACGACGCAGGATGAGGACGCAGACGCTTTGATTGCCGAGGATATAGAAATTCTTAGCGATCTCGGCATCGACATTATTGCTTTTATCCGTGGAAACGAGATTGCGCCGCAGGATGTGTCCATGGTTGCGAAGGCAAATCTCGCCAGGATAATTGCTTTGGATATCATACGGGACAAAGAGATCCTCGGCCAAAGTCGCAATGCGTTTATCCAGAGGAAATTTGCCGGTATCGCGGCTAGATACACAAAACTTCAGTCCTTGCATGCCGCTTTTCTCCGGCAGCAACTCAGCGACAGAGTCGCGGCTACGGCAAAGGAGGAGAGCGGTTTCGTGCAGCAGCTTTCGCGCCTCAAAACGTCGAGGATAAAGGTCCGGGATCTGTTCAGGACATACGGCGACAGCATAGCCAGACTCTGTCCCATCATAGTTACAACGCCGTCCGCTGCCATCAATTTCATAACGGGCGACATGAACGAATCCTTTGACGCACTGTTGATAGACGAAGCGTCGCAGGTGCCCATTATAAACGTCCTGCCCTTTATAGCCGGGAAAAATCAGCTGATCGTTTTCGGCGACAATATGCAGCTCGAGATCACAAAGACTTTCGACACGACGGATATAACGGAGATATATGCCGAGGACGGCACTTACGATCTGTCGGCTACCGATGAATCGATTCTCCATATGGTACAGGGCAAACTCCCAGACGCCAGACTCGGATATCATTACCGCTCCAAAACGCAGCACTTGATAGCCGTTTCCAACGAGAAATGCTACAGCGGATTGCTGAACGTTACTCCCGATGTGTACACAGGATGGGATAATCTGCCTACCGATCTTGGCTTTGAAATAAGAGAGGTCACGACCCCGTTCGACAAAAGCAAGGCGAATGCGCCCGACGGAGACGAGTATATTAAAAGATATGCTTGCGATGCGCAATCAAATCTTTTTGAGGGAGTAGCCCACTACGTTGTCGATTTGCTCGACAGCATACCCGAAAATAAGACCATTGGGGTCGTGACCTTGAGCTTGGCGGCGCGGCATAAAGTCGTCGATATGCTTGAGTATCATGGCCTTGTAGTTTGGAAGCTGGAGCTAAAGAACAAATTGTGGGTGCGTTCCCTCGAAAACGCGCAGGGGAAAGAGGCGGATATCATCGTGATAGTGATTGATCATGCCGAACGGCGCAAAGACGGCGTGATCAAACAGACGATCGCCGGCAGTATCAATACGGGGACGGTCAACGAGCAGGCGGCGAATAACCGGCTTAACGTCTTGTTCAGCAGGGCACGCGAGAAAAACGCGATATTCATGACCTTCAACTATAACGAGATAAAAGGTAGGACCGGAAGTCTCGGCAGATTGTATACATATCTCCATTACGCCGCAACCGGAGATATGCCTCGGTCTGAAAGGCAGTCGGCCGCCATGGATAAGACCAACGAGTGTGCCGCGCGCCTCATAGAAAAGGTATTCGATGGCTCCAGAGAGGTATACCGCAAGGTCGGCAACTCTGCGCTGACGGTGGATCTTGCCATTAAAGACTTCACTCATCCCGAGCGGTTCGAAGCGGGATTCTTGCTTTCCGATATTCAGCTGAGCCCGAATGCATTGTACACGAAGATCAACCTTTTGGAAAGGTCAGGTTGGAAGGTGCATCCGCTGTCTTTAACATCGCTTATAGGAAGCTCGCAACAGTTCTTCAAAAGCCTTTCGTCGCTAATGAAACTTCCTTCGCTCGGAAGCGCTGCGAAGGAAGATTTTCTGACCGATAGGGTCCCCGATAAACCGCTGACCCTCAGGGAGCTCGCAACAGGGAGGCTGTCCGAAGAGTACGAAGACTCCGAGGACGACTTTGTCGAAGCTGAAATAGTGATACCCGGTAAAAACAGCTCGGGGCTGACTATGGAAGAGTTCGTATCGCTGGGGGTAGAATCGATTTGCCGCAAGACCTGCAGAAGAGGCATTCGCACTGCGCCCATGGAGACTATCAATATGTGGTTCAGGCAAAACACCCAAGCATTGCTGGTCAAACTGGCGCACAGCGCGCATCGCGCCGCGGAAAAAGGTAACATAGAGACATTGATCAAAGTTAAGCAAAATACGCAGAAGTTGTATGAGGTGTGGCAAGAAAAACATGCCTGCTACCTTTTGGCGCAGTTAATGCGTCTTCTTCGTTCTCCCGAAACGGCGGCAGAGGACGACGTTAAAATAGCAATGCTTCTGGAAGAGGCAAAAGAACTTAAAATCGGGGAGGATCAGTAAGATGAAAAAGCTCTGCAGAAATCAAAAGATACATGCTAAAAACAGCAACCGCATATTCATAGTCGATTCTTTGATACATGCGGGAAGCGGCCAAGGGGACATATACAAAGTCCACGCCGGCAAAGACGTATATGCCATGAAGCTTTTCCACAACGGTAACGAGCAGAAGATCCGCAGGCAGTTGGAAAACCTCACAAGGCGCGGCAGGGCGAGCTCCGCATTTGTTCATCCCCTGTACATGGTAAACGTCGACGGAAATATCGGGTATATCATGGAATATATTGGCGCCGCACAGTATGACGACGGATACATCCTTTTCAACGGCAAAGAAAAGAAAGACGCGAACGGCGATATCGTAAGGGAAGAAGTACCTTTTAACGAAAAAATAGCCGCGCTCTACCATATTGCCGAGGCTGTCAACATACTGTACGAAGCGGACATTGCCCTGATGGATCTTAAATTCGATAACGTCAAGATAAACAGGCGCGATCGATCCGTAAAGATCCTGGATACCGATACCGCCGTAGGAGGACGCACCGGTGCGATAGTAAGCGGCACGGTGGGCTTTATGCCCCCGCTCACCATGCGCGGAGAAGAGATCCCGAACCGTTATAACGATTCCTATGCTCTGGCAGTCATGATCTTCATGTCGCTTATCGGAGGGCACCCTCTGCGCGGAAGGGCATACGAAGAGCCCATAAACGGCAGTCCCGAAACTTACATTTTCGCAACGAACCCCGTGTATATTTTCAATAAAAAAGACCAAACGAATCGTCCGCCCGAGAACGAAAAGAGAATAATCGCTCGCATGAAAAAGTATCCCGCTTATTTTGCGGAAGCTATGCACAGGACTTTTACGGACGGTATCTTTGAGCGCGAAAAGCGCGTCACGCCGCGCGAGTGGATGGAAATACTTGTCCGTTTGTATGACGATCACTTCATCTGCCAGCATTGCGGAGAGGAGCATTTTGTCGGAAGCTCCGACAAAACGTGCGACGTATGCGGCAAACCGCTATATCCGCCCATCAAAATTATCTGTGACGGTAAAAGCGATAAAGGTATCTATCTTTTCAACAATAGCGACATAAAATCGTCCGAACTATGGGAAGACAGCAACGAGCGTACGATTTTCAAGGTGGTTGTGTCCGACTTCGACAAGCGCTACGGATTGCTTTTATTGAGCTCGCAGGAATTGCGTCTGGAACTCAAGAACGGGCAGAGCAGAATTTTCAACATGGGCGAAACTATACCTATCTTCCTTGACGCGGTCATGGAAATCGACAAACACAAGATCAATTTTATGGGAGGTCATAAAAAATGAACGACAAAACTTATATGTTTCCCGGCAAAGGCATTGCTCGCGTACCTGCACACAGTGTAAGCGATCGCATCGTAAACGACTACCGTAAACCGCTGTATATCGTTTTCATTCTGGATACGTCCAGCAGTATGAACGAATCGACAGAGGTCCGAGGCGAGCTGGAGGCTCAGGCAACGTTCATCCCCAAGATAGAACAGCTGAATGAAGGCGTCAAGCGCGTTATCGGAACCCTGAAAGAGTTTGAAAGAAGCAACCCGCTTTATCGAATTTACCTTCAGCTTATCCACCTCAACTCCTACGGTCAGGCCGTATTTCCCGAATTTCAGTCGGTATCGCGCGGCTTCGAGGAGATCAGATTCGAAGCCAATGGTTGTACGGAGCTTAGGGCTTCGCTGAATACGCTCAAAACTTTTATAAGCCCCAAGTATTTGCGCGATGACCGCCCCGGCAGAGCGGGGAAGGGGTACAACAAGGCAGTCAGCGTCATATTGATGTCGGACGGCTGGCCCACTGATTCCAACGGCGTGGCACAGAAGGGACCGGCGTACAGAAACGTGATCGACGAGTTTAATCGGTATCTTATCGAGACGGATCTTGCCAGGAACGTTGATAAGTACTCGATAGCAGTCGGTAAAGACGCCTGTGAAGACATGCTCCGTTATTTCTGCGACGGCGATGAGCCCGCAGGAGAAAATTCTCGTTACTACCGTGTCGAAGAGTGCGACTCCATAGCGTACGCGCTGGACTTTTTGACGAGGGCTACTCTTGCCAATAATGCGCAGAGCCCGCGTAAGGACGATGGTTCGTATCTTAACAAGGGTAAGGATTCATATGCGATCGGCCCCGGGAGCGGCGTCTACGACGACGCGAACAATGACGATGACGACGAGGAGGAGGGTTACGACGACGAGGACGAAGACTATGATGACGAGGGCGAAGACTATGACGACGAGGACGAAGACTACGATGACGAGGGCGAAGACTACGATGACGAGGACGAAGACTACGATGACGAGGGCGAAGACTACGATGACGAGGACGAAGACTACGATGACGAGGACGAAGACTACGATGACGAAGATGAGGGGGACGACTACGTCGACGCGCCCGGCAGTGACATTGCCGCAAACGGGTTCGATTCCGGAATACGCGGCGACATTTCGCTCGCCGAGCTAGGAGAAGACCTCGACGACGATGACGAACAGTAAACGACATAACACATTCGCCGGGGCGGTTATACGCCCCGGCGAAAGCCTCCCGAAAGAGGCTTACAACTATTTGGTTTTTATAGGTGGAAAGGATGTACGTTCTAAATAGATCCGTTACCGGATACAGAAAACGGCTTAAGGGAAAAGCCTGCGAAGACGCGGTGGCTTCCTGTGAATACAACGATCATACGATCATGGCTTGCGCCGACGGACACGGAGATAGAAGATGCTTGTATGCGGCGCGCGGAGCGGAACTGGCCGTCAAAACGGCAATACGGCTTCTGCACAAATACTACTTCAAAGAGGCGGGGATAGAGGCTTATGGCAAGGCATTAAACGATGAAAGAGAGCAAATAGCAAAAGATATCGTTTGCGAATGGACGGGCGCGGTATTAGAGGATTATCATAACACTCACCCCGAAGACGTCGAATTTTCGGCACGATTCAATACGCTTTATAATTACTCGAAAAGGATATACAGCGTAAGGGAGGGGGAGATCACGGCAGACGAATTCCAAAGACTTGCCGCCCGAAGGGACAGATACGAAAAGGATATCTATAAAAAGACATTCCTATACGGCACTACGCTAAACGCCATGGTCGTGACAGATAAGTTTGTTTTTGCGATAGGCATAGGAGACGGCGACGTCGTCGCGGTGAACGGCAAAAGAGTGGAATGGCTTTTGCCTAGATCCGGGCAATTCGACTCGTCTACAAATTCCTTGTGCCAAAACTTTTCATATATGCTCGAAAGTTTCATGGCTCGCTACGTTCCCGTCACGTCGGGACGTAAGCTGACGGACAGCAGATTCAAGCCTGATCTCGTGATGATCTCGACGGACGGATTGCGGAATTCTTTTTTAAGTGATGAAGAGTTCGCCGACATGATATCCGATATAGCTGCGGCATTTAAATCGGGCATCGGTATGACGTTTGTGCGTCAAAGCCGTCAATGGATAGACGAAAGAAGCGAATACGGACCGACGCAGGACGATATATCGTTTACTCTATGTACTAAATATTTGCCCGTTGCAAAAAGACAGAATGCGGCAAAGAGCAAAATGCCTAAAAAGCGAACCACCTGACGCCTATGAGATAAAGCGCTTCCACTTCCTTCCAAATGGTCGATGTATGGAAGCGCGCCCAAAATATATGCTATAATGCAGTAGAGAATAAGGCTAAAAGGAATCTAGGCAAGAAAAGGAATGTGGCAAAAAGAACATCTATATTCAGAGCAGTATAATATAGTATTATGTAGCTTAAGCTACATAATCACAGAATATTTAGATACAATTCATGCGAAAGAGACGTGTGCCGCGTGTAGGTCGGTAAAAGCGCAAGCAACACGGTAGTGACGGTCAAAAGGGGGGCGATGTGAGAAAAGCGGGACGACTATGCGTCCCGCTTTTTGTGTGATAAGGGCGGATCAGATTTTGAGATATTTTAGGTTGTCGGAGATAAAAGTGCGGACGTTGCGCATCAGGATAGCGAAGAACTTTTCGACCAGTACTTTATCGTCCTCGTTGCCGCGTATGGCGATGGTCATCGTGATCTCTCCGTTCATCGTGGTGAGCGCGAGCTGCATATAGGGCTTATACTTGACCGCGCCCGTCATGAATCCGTCGACGGGAACGGCTTCGCCCAAAGTCAGTTCCTCGGGCTTCAATACTCCGATATTGCTCATGCCGATGAGGGGGTTCAGGTATCCTATCTTTATCGCCGTTTCGCTTATCGCGTAGGGGAATATCGTATAAGCGAGTTTCAGAAGCGGCAGGCTGTAAAGGCCCATGAATTTGTCGTGCTTGGATTTTCTGACGGAACGCAGCACCTTGACCAAAGTATCGTTCAGCGTGGCTCCGACGCCGTCTACGGAGCATTGCATGAAGCCCGTGTGGTTGGTAAGTCCGCCCGCCGTTTCGCCGCCTTCGATATGGCGCCGAAGATCGACCATGCAAGGTATCGTCAGCGTGTCGGTAGGGGGGTAGCCGCCGAATTCGTAAAGGCTGTGCATATACACCGTGAGCATGAGGTCGTTTATCGTAACGCCGTAGTGCTTGCCCACCGCGCGGAACAAAGAGAAGGTCTCCGCGTCCATTTTGCAGCGGTTTATCATCGACTTGTCGCCCTCGCGGTCGGGAGTCAAAGGGAAGTAGTGTTCGTCTTTGACCTGCGAGATGTTCTTGTACAGTTTTTTCGCCGTTTCCTTGTCCTCGCCCTCGAGTTTCGTATACACCTGGTCGTAAGACCTCGTGCCCGTTTTGATCTCGACCGCCGCGTCGCCTTTTAACATCGCGTTGTAGTTCGCGGAGAGACGTTTAAGGAAATATTTGAAGTCGCCGCCGTCGAAGCACATATGGTTGACGATCATCGCGAACACGCTCCGGGAGCCCTCGTTGAAGATCCTTACTTTGAACTGCACGTTGCTGGTAACGGGGATGCTTTGCGTGATAAACTCCTCTATTTCGGATTCCAAATGCTCGGAATCGGTATCCACAACGCTAAGTATATCGGATATGGAGTAATCTTCCACTTCCCAATAGGGATTTATTACGGAGTCATGGAACGAGGCGTGCAAAACGGGTACTTTTTCGGTAGTCGCGATGAGCACCGTCTTCAATATCTCGACGTCCACGGGCTTGTCGTAATACAGTACGGCGTGCACCATTCTGTCGTAATAGTTGCGGAACAGATATTGCATCTTGTCCCAAAGTTCAGCGGTTATTCTTTCTTTCTTTTTCATATTCTTACCTTGAATAGGGGACGGATCACCACTTCGTGTAGTATTCTTCGTCGACCTGGGTCTGAGCGTTTTTGAAAAGGCGCTCTTTGTCTTTTTTCGCTTTCTTGGACATGTTCAGAAGCATTCCCGCTCCACAAGCCACGGCGGCTATCGCGGTCAGCGCGGGGAGCAGCCAGCCGGGGTGCCACGGCATTGCGCCGGAGACTCCGAGCATGACGTATAGGAGAACGCTCGTTACGATAAGCCAAACGAAGATCTCGGGGATCGTGAGTTTGCTCTTCGTGATGAAGCCGACGGCGATATCGATGGCTATCGCAGCTATCACCATCGCGAGGAACGTCATCCACGCGTATCTCGGGTGCGCGGTGAGTTCGATGACCAAATACAGGAATACGAATACTATAACGACCGTCGCTATATTGAACAGCCGCGCTACGAGGAATTTATCCGATTTTACCGCTTTCAGGAAAAGCACCACGTCCGCCGCGACTACCGCAGCGGTCACCGCGCCGAGGAAGATGAGCCACGAAAGCCCCCACGACACCGCGCCCGTCAGGCTGAGGATAAGATACAACGCGACGACCAAGGCAACGGCGCCTATTATGCCGGCTGCAAGATTGCGTTTAAGATTGTTTTTCTTCGGTACTTCGGTCAGAGCGAGGTCGAAGTCCGCGAGCGTCTTGTCGAAATCGCCGAGCGAAGCGATGCAAAGGTCGTATATCGCCTCGTCGTCAGTCATGCCCTTTATGCGGTAGTCCTGCGCGAGCTCCTCGAGTTTCACGAGCGTTTCCTTGCGGTAGTCCATAGCCGCTTTCGTGGGGCGGATCTTGCGGAATGCCGCTTCCAGGTACTGTTTGAATCTTTCGGTCATATCATGCCTCCCGTTGAAAGTATATTGCTTGATTTGCTATCTAAACAGATTATATACTGCTCCGCATATGCTGTCAAGTATATTTGACATAAACTCCGTAATTTATCGGAAGACGCGCGCGGCTCCGGGCGCCGCCGGCAAGGCTTAGCATATCCGAAAAAATATCGCACGCGATCGCACATGTGCGCGGACGAATAAAACCTCCCTATAAATTATATATCGGCGCGCGTAATATGTCAACGTCCGTTTGCGCCTAGACGCGGCGCAAACGGCAATATTAGCAAAATACGCGCAAACGGTATCCCGATAATTGCTTATTAGATACCTTTTATCGCAAACATAGCGGATGAGACAAAAGAGGATAAACTTGGACGAAAGTGTTGATTTTTTTACCCGGCGATGATATGATTTGATATAAAGGAGAAGATCATGCAAACGAAGAAGACCGAATTTTTCACTACGCCGCTGACGCGCTTTGCGCCTACGATCGCCGATATTACCGGCGTTACCGCTCCCGCAATGTCGCCGGCGGAGAGGGTGGAGGAGATAAAAGACCTCGTCCTCGAAAAGACGGGGCGTCCCTTTGTCGAGCGGACGGTGATATACAACCCGGACGCTTTGGGCGCGTGGTTTATCGATAAGTATGCGGATATGTTCCGCCCGGTCACTTCGCGGTGTCCGCTCCGGGTGGACTATCTGACGATGTTCCCTCCGAAGACGCCGGTGTGTTTCGGCACGATGTTCACTGGCGCCACCCCCGACCAGCACGGCATACACGCATATGTGAAACCGCACCTCAAAATGGACTCGCTGTTCGACAGGTGGGCGGACGCGGGGAAAAAGACGGCGATGGTATCCGTCGCGGGGCAGAGCATACCGCTTCTGTTCCAAGGCAGGGACATCGATTATTTCCTGTACAAAACCGACGGCGCGGTCATCGATAAGACCGTGGAGCTTATTAAATCGGGCGAATACGACGTCATCGAGGCATACGTCATGGAATACGACACAGTCATGCACATGACGCATCCGCAGTCGATATTCGCGAAAAACGCGGCTCGCCGTCACGTCAGGGGCTTCGAGCGCATATACGAGGCGATGAAGGAGAGTTATCCGCCGCAAAGTTCGTTTTTGGCGTTCGCGCCCGACCACGGCGTGCACAGGGAAAAATATCTTCTCGGCAACCACGGCAAAAACATCCCGGAGGACATGAATTTATCCCATTTTTACACGGTGATCTAACCGTTCGAAAGCGCGGAAAACGTCCCTTTACGATGTGCGTTCGGGCACGTTTTCGCGGCTTGCAAATGCATATACCGCGCCCTTCGGGGCGCGTTTTCGTATGCCGCGAAAAAGGGGAAAAAAGGTATTTTTTTAGTAAAATTTTATTCGCGCGTAATAAAGCGCTTTCGCGCGTATGCTATAATGGCGGCGTAAAGACAACGGAGAGCATATGCAGAAAGTCGTAAAACACGGAAAATTTTTATTGATAACGGCGGCGCTGCTGATAGCGGCGGCGCTCTCGCTTGCCGCTTTCGGCGGCGCTTTCTCCGTTGATGCGTTCGGCGCATACGCCGCGGACGGCGAGACCGACGTTGTCGTAGACGAAAACTCTTTCGAAGGCGGATACGCGGACGAAAAAGCCACGCGGGACGCGCTCGGCGCTCTTTCCGTCAGTGATTCCGATACCGGATACAACTCAGACTTCAACTCCGTCGCGAACGTATCGTTGACCACGGCTTCCGGCGAGAACACCGTCGAATTTTCGCTCGGCGGACTGCTTTCGGAAGCCGCCGGATCCCACAGGCTCCGTGCGGAGATAATCGCCGTCGGGAGCATAAGATTCACGGGGACTTCCTCGGGCGCCGAGGGCACGACGACGAGTTACTCGCTCTCACAAAGATTCACCGTCGGCGGCGCGATGCAGGCCGCGAACGTCGTGACAAACGAATCCGGCGTCGCGGAGAGCGGGGGATACGAGTATAACGTGACCTATACCATGGATAATCCGCTCTCCGTCACGAACGGATACATAAACGCGGACGCCGGCGGGAGCATTACCGTCGATTACATCTCGACGTTTGCAGTCAACAGAACGATGAGCGGCGTCACCCAATCGGAGGTCACCGCGGAGAGCGAGGTCGCCCTCGATTATTACATACGATTCGATTTTCAGGAAGTCGTCGTCACCGTTTCGCTGAACGGCGAAAATTACGGAAAGGTCGTCGACGGCGACTACGGCGCTCTCTATGACGAATACGCTTCGGCTCTCGCAACGGGCGGAGCGGCAAACTACGGCTCGCTCGACGAGCTCCCGGCGGTCGAAAACGGCGGTTCCATCGAATACGGACTGACGGACAGCATAGTTTTCACGGCGATACCCGCTCAAAACGCGATCTTCGAATATTGGACGGTCTCCGGAGCGCAGACCCGCGCGAAAACCGTGGATCTCGGCTCCGCCGCGGGCGTGGTGCTGGACAACACCACCCAGAACGGACTGCAATATCAGGCGCGTTTCAGGAATTTCAACGTTTCTTCGGCGACATATACTTATAACGGCACCTCCCAGGGGCCGTCCGTTACCGATAACACTATCACGCAGACATATGCGCTGACCACATACTTCACCGGTACCGACAATGCGGGCGGGACGCATGCCGGCTCGGGTTATCCGACGTATGCGGGAAAATATGTGTTCGCGGCGGCAGCCGCATATACGGCGGGCGGCGAGTATGCGGGCGCGGTCAGCGTCGAATTCGTCATAGAGCGCCGCGCGGTCGCCATATCTTTGACGACGGGCACGGAGTACACCGTCAATTTCGGAGAAACGCTGTCCGCGGCGGGCGTTCAGGCGAGCGTAAGCGGTTACGACGCCGGACAGAGGGTGGACGGTACCGAGGGGTTTTATCATTATGCGAACGGAGAGCCGGGGAGCGCGGCGGCGGATAACGCGGTGGCGGAGCTTCACGAGCCGGGCAGAACGTACACTTTCGCGTATATGTTCACCCCGACCGGGGACGACGCGAACAACTATGAACAAAACTATGTTCCGATAACGGTCGAGGTCGTGAGCGGCTTCGGCATTACCGCCGTGGGCGGCACGGAGGGCATAGATTACGATTACGAGTTCGAGGTGTCGGGCGAAGCGGGCAGCGAGACCATCACGCTGACTTTGACTGCGGAGGAGCCGAGCGGCGAGAACAGATTTTTCATGGGCTGGCGGCACGGCGAGGGCGAGTACCTGACTGCGGGCGCGGACGGGCTTAGTTATGTCCACACCGTCCCGGCGGACGCAGAGAACAGGGACGAGCTTCTGACATACGAGTTCGTCGCGGTATATACGGAAGCTCCGACCTACGCGCCTATCGCGTACACGGGCGCGGCGTATTCCGGATTCAACGCCCAGAACATTTTGGCGCGTATGAGCGCGGGAAGTTCGTACGGCGCGTACATAGACAACATCGGATTTTCGTCCGCGGGAGGCTCCGCGGAAAGCGCGACGGCGACCCAGCCCGTTGCGATAGGAAGTTACGTTCTTTATTTCGATATCTACAATTCGCTTTTCGGCTATGACGAGTCTACCGGCACCGCCACGCCGCACCCGATAGGCACCGCCGCGGTCCCGTTCGAGATAACGCGGGCGGCATTGAGCGTACAGACCGATCTGAACGCTTCGATGGAGTATAACTATAACGCCGCGACGGGCTGGAGCCGGCAGATGGTCTATACAGTCGGCAATACGCTGTCGGTCAGGACAGGGACCGAAATTTATTATTACTACAGATTTGCGGGCGATACGGAGTGGCTGGAGGGCGGCTCCGCGGGCGCTGCCGCGGCAAGTCTGTCGTTCACCACGCCGCTGACATACGGCGGTACGGATGTTTCCCTCTCGAGCGCCGTGATCGAATATATGTTCGTCGCGGTAAACGAGGAAAACGGCGCGGTCGTTACGGATTCCGCCGGCAACCCGTTGTACGGCGAACGAAAGGTCGTCGCGCTGTCCTCGGGCGCGGTAACGGCGAAACTCGACAACTTCGTTCCGGAGATCGTTTCGGTCGAGCCGATCGGCAACGGCACGGGAGAAGCGTGGGCGCGTTCGATGTATTTTGAAATAACGGTCGTTTACGGCGGCTCCGGCATAGAGCTCGGCTATTACGAAAGCGGTTTATCGGGCTCCGCCGCATGGATGAGCGACGCGTCCGTCGTGGGAGATACCGGCGTGTACGGTTACTCTTCGGGCGTCGATACGGAGCCCGTTACCGCAACTTTCGGCATTACCGTCGCTGAGGGATTTTCGGGATATATGAGCTTTGCGGCAAGGGGCGCGACGCGCGTGCGGAGCGAATACTCCTTGGAAACGCAGATAAACATCGACGCCGCAGCCCCCGTGATAACGGTGGTTTCCGCCGAAGGCGACATTTTCCCCGAGGGAGGCTGGTATTCCACGGACGTTACCGTCGAGATATCCGTTACCGACGAGGGCGGCTCGGGCGCGGAGGAACTTCGAGTCGTTTCCGACGCGGGCGGCACGGAGGGCATAACATGGGAAACGATTGCCGACGGCAGATATCGGCTGGTGATATCGGCGTCGAACGCGTATACGCTGTCCGTTTTGGACGGAGCGGCGAATATAGCCACGAACACGTTGCAATATAACATCGAAAAGCAGACCCCCGCAGCGACATATGCTCCCGGCTCCGTTGTTGGCGGCGGCTGGACGGGCGCGGAGGGCGCCGCGGCGATATTTACCGTGACGGGCGCGGAGGGCGCCGCGTTCTCGGCTCCCGCGAGACTTATGTATCGTACCGCGGGCGCGTCGACGTGGGTTCCCGCCACCGATTTCGTTCCCGCCGAAAACGGCGCGGTAACGCTTTCTTTTGCAAATATCATACAGGGCATAGCCTATCAGTTTTATGTAGAGGGCGCGAACGGACTTGAAAGCGAAGTCATTGATTTCGCCGCGGTGTCGTTCGACGACGAAGCCCCGGTTATAGTGATAGAGACCGATCTCGGTCCGTATACGGGCGAAACCTGGGTATCGGAAAGGGTGCCGGTCAGGCTGAGGATAACGGACGCGGGCGGCGCGGGGATACCGTGGGAGGATCCCGAATACGTGAACGGCGTGTTCGTTACGGACAAACCGAATGCGGAAGTTGCGTTGAACGCCGACGGCACGTATACGGTATACGTCGACGACTGCACCGAGTACGAGGTCGTCGCGCGCGACAGAGCGGGGAACACCGCTTCGGTCGCGTTTACGCTGAGGGTCGATATCGTGAGCCCCGATCTTGAGGTCCGCGCCAATATCGGCACCGCGGGCGGCGCCGAATACACGTTCGGCGAATGGGTGACGGACGGCTCCGACATCGTAGTGTCGTTCACGTTCGGACTTACCGCTTCGGGCACCAGAGTACAGTACGCGACCGCCGGCAATTCGAATTGGTTCGATATTACGGATACGCTGTATCCCGTCTCCGGCGAGTATACCGGGACGGGCACGGCACAATTCGTTCGGTCGGGCGAGAGGAATACGGGATATCGCTTCAGAGTGGTCACGGGCTCGGGAAGAGTTTTCGAAGCGACCCCCGAAGTCGGAGAGTTTTTCTATATACGACAGGACTATACGGCGCCTATACTCGGCGCTGAAAACTTCGTGTCGGGCACGAACGTCAACTACCCCGTTACCGAAAGCTGGAGCGCGGAAAACGTGACGTGGCGTTTCCTTCCGTCGGACGGCATTTCCGGGGTGGGTACGATAGCTTTATACATGCTCCCCGCGGAAACGGCGGAGGATGATATCGAGGGCATGCTCCTTCCCGAATACGAAGTTTCGCTTTCCTCTTCGGGCGGATATTACATATATGAATTAAGCGAGTACGCGCTTTACGTTCTCAGAATAACGGATAATGCGGGCAATGCGTTCACGCGCGCCGCGGTAAGGGCGCTTATCGACAAAACTTCGGGATTTTCGGGCTCCGCCGCGGTCACTCTGAACACCGCGGACGGCGCGCCCGTAGAGTCGGGCTCCGCCTTGACCGACGCATCTGACGCGGCGTTCATCACCGTCACCGTCTCAGGGATAGACGCGTTCGGTCCTTCCGGCGCACGCGCGGAATACTCCGTGGACGGCGGCGAGCACTGGTTGACTGCCGAGGGATACAAAGAGTATACGGCGGCGCTTACCCAATACCTGTCGATAGGGTTCGACGGCGTGTATGACCTTATGGTGCGCGTTGTGACGGGCGCGGGAGCCCAAGGCGCGGTGACGTTCGGCGGCGAGGAAACGTTCGGTTACAACAAGGACGCGTCCTCCATAACGATTGAGATATATGCGTATACCCGGGGCGCGGACGGCGCGGAAGAGGCGTATAACGGCGAATGGACGAATAGGGACGTTTACCTCTGGATAACGGTTGTCAGCGGCGCGTACGGAGGCGATTTGTATATAGGTTCCGGCTCCGATCCCGTCGTTACGATACCCGCAAACAGCGTTACGTTCGAATATACGCATGCGATAACGGAAAACTTCGGCGCTACGCTCACCGTAACGTACGATTCATTAAGACCGGGGGCGGATAACGCGGTGCAGACGGTCGATGTCCGTATAGACAAGACCGCGCCGGTTATAGAAGTTTCCGCCTCGGGCGGGAGCGGCGCCGCCGTAGCGAACGGCGGTTACGGCTGGGGCGATATAACGTTCACCGCCTCAGTCTCGGCGGGACTTTCCGGGATATCCGTCGTCGAATACAGCCTCGGCGGCGAATGGATCCCCTGCGACACGGAGCCTTACGCTTATACCTGGTCGGACGGAGTGACGGGCGATTCGCTTGCGATATCGTTCCGCGTGAAGTCGAATTCCGGAAACGAAAGCGTTACCGAGGCGTTTGAGGTCGTGAGGGACGAAACGGAAGCGCCCACGGCGGCGCCCGAGGCGTACGGAACGCAGGCGGCGAACGAGGTGGACGGCGAGGCGTGGTACCTTGACGTCGATATCGACTCCGACGGCGAGCGGGACGGCATCCGCATAGGCTATACGTTCGATTCCGTGCCTGTATCCGGACTTATATTCGATTATTCCTATACTCTGAACGGCGAGATCGTTTCGGGCAGGACGGCAGCGGTGTTCGAGGCGGGTTTCGTCGGTGTGACCCTCTACGACCTTAGCGCGGGCAGCGCCGAAAAGGGCGGCACCGTATACGAAAACTTCACCTATTCATGGATAACGGGCGCCGGCAAGAGCGCATCGGCTTCGGGCGCGGGCGCCGTTTACCGCATAGACGGAAACGTTTATACCGTATCGCTTACGGTCTCGGCGGCAGGGCTAGAGCAAAGCTCGGACTACGCTTTCGTGACGGAGATCTCGGGTTTCGGCGAGTACCATAAAGGCGAATATGCGGAGTATTCGTTCGCGGCGGCGGACGGCTACCGTTTCAGGAGCTATTCCGCGGGCGGTATAAACGAAAACTACGCTGCTAACGACCCGCTTGCCGCCGCTGCAAAGGAAGGCAGTTACACGATCGCCGGGGACTATGCCGTGAGCGCCGAAATGTATGTCGAAGTCGCATATGAGTTTCAGGGACTAGAGCAATATATGCAATCGTCCCGCACTCCCGTCGGGCCCGTTTTGGTGTGTCCGGAGGAAATAAGCGCGTTGTTCGGCGATAGGTTCTCTACATCGGTAACTCCGCTCGGCGAACTCGGTATCGACTTCGCTTCCCCGTACGGGACGTATCCGGTCACGGCGTCGTTTGCGGGAGAATATTCGGATACTTTCGTATTTGTTACGGAAACCGAAAGCGGGGTGACGGTATCCCAAACCGTCACGGAAACGCTCAGGATCGCATACTTCACCGGCCTCGGGACGACCGGGGATCCGTTCACTGTCGGATCTGCTGAGGACTTCGAGATGATAGCGGCGTACACCGCCACATACTCCACCACGGAGGAAGAGGAGCGCTACGACCTCGCGTTCGGCTCGAATCGCAAGAGCGCGTACTTCGAACAGACGGCGGACTTCGCGATCGATACGTCGTTTACTCCCGTCGCGGTATTTTCCGGTACGTACAACGGCGCGGGACACGTCATAAGCGCGGAAGAGCTCGATATATCTTCGGGCGGATTCGCGTTGTTCACGTCGATAAGCTCGGCGGCGATATACGATCTCGGCGTTACGATATCGGCGCTCCGCATGGCGGACGCGGCGGATTCGAACGTGTCGTTCCTGGCGGGATATGTCGAGGGGAACAGCAATATAAGCGGCGTATTCGTCGCAGGGAACGCATATCTCGGGAGCGCCTCAAGCGTCACGTTCGGCGGCATAGCGGCGCATATGACCCTTACCCAGATATCCTCGTCGTTTTCGATGATAAACGTATGGTCTGACGGCGCGACGGGATATGTCGGCGGCATTGTCGGGAGAAGCGAAGGGATCGCATATACTTCCGCGTCCTACGCTCTCGGCACGATAACGGCGGACGGCTCCCTGCCGTACGACGTCGCTTCGGAGGGAGATTATCTTATGGCGGGTGCGATCACCGGATATGCCGACACGGCGCTTCAGACATCGCCCTCAGCGACATACTATATGGACGGCGCGGTATCCTACGGCGGCGCGGGTATTTATGACAGACCGCTCGGAAACCACGAGGCCGCGAATATCCTCGGCACCTTGAACTATGCTTCGGTGGACGGCATAGAAGGATTTACCGATATGACTGCGGCGTCCGTCGGAGAGAGAAGCGTACCCGAACTCATCGCCCTTGCCGCCGCTTTCCTGGCTTCCGGCACGGGCACGGCGGGTACGGGAACGGCGCTCGATCCCTTCGTCATCGGCGACGCAAACGATTTGATCATGGTCGCGCTGGCGCCGTGGGCGTACTTTATACAGAACGCGAACATCGAGCCCGGCGAATGGGCGGAATACCTTTCCGTAACGCCTTTCCGCGGCTTCTACGACGGCGCGGGCTATGCCCTGGATAATGTCGCGATAAGCGGCTCGAACGAATACTCGGGGCTCTTCAGGACAATAGAGGGCACCGTAACGGACCTTAAAATAACGAATATATCGGCGCGCTTTACGCCCTCGGATGGCGGATATGCGGGCGCCGTCGCCGCCGAGATAGCGGCTTCAGGACGAATCGAAAACGTCGTCGTCACCGGAGAGCTGGCGCTTACAGCCCCGTCGGGCACGGTATACGCGGGCGCGGTCGCGGGCATAGTTTCCGGTTCCGTTACCGACGTCGTCGCGAACGTGGCGGTATCTTTGGACATCCGCGACGGCGTGATAGGCGGCGTATTCGGACAGGTGCGCGAGAGCGCTTCGGCGGGATATGTGACCGGGCTCGGCAGTTTGAATGCGGAATACTCGGGAAGGATCGACGTCGGCGCGTTCGCAGGATCGGTCGCAGAGGGCGGCTCCGTTACTAACTCCGTATTCCTTTCCGCGCATGCGTTTGCGGGCGGTATGTCGGTAACGCGCGCATACCGCGCCTCGTCGGGGGTCGCTCAGGGCGTTACGGGCGAGGCGGAATACCAAAGCATCGCCGCATCCTCGGCGTACAATTCCGCGGGACTTACGATATCGTCGATAATGTCGGGACTGTATCCGTTCGCCGGATCCGGCACGTCCGAAGATCCCTTCGTCATCACCGATTTCGGCGAACTCATGGGGATATCGTCGTATATGTATGCCGACTTCGTGCTGGCAAACGACATAGTCGCGGGCGACTTCGACGGCGACGGCAGGGCGGACGGCACGGACTATGTGTTCGAGCCGATAGGCGGCGAGGAGACCTTTACCGGAAGCCTTAACGGCGCGGGATACAGGATAATCGGACTCACCGATTCGCTGTTCACGTCGGTCGCGGGCACCGTCAGAAGGCTCGGAGTCACCGTAGACTATTCCGTGAACGCGGAGGGTGACGTCACTTTCGGGACCATCGCGCGCGAGCTGAAAGATGGCGCGCTGCTGGTTCAGATCACGGTTTCGGGCACCGTCGAGATCGTCGCTTCCGGGCTTTCCGAGGTCGTTGCGGGCGGCATAGCGGGGGTAGTCGAGGGAGGCTCTATCCGCGTCGCCACCGCAGGGATAACATTCAGGATACGAGGAATGAACGTTATCGCGGGCGGTATCGCCGGTGTGATCGAAAATATGGATAACGACTACGCCGCCACATGGACGCCGGACGGCGCAGCCTCGCTGGACGCCGGCGGAGCGACGGTGAACGCGGGTATCTACGTCGGAATGTCGTCTGCGGAGGGCGCCGCGGACTGGCAGTTCAAAGAGACTACCGCTTCTCTTACCGTAAACGGCGCCGAATCGGGCGCGTATATCGGGAAGATACCCGGATAGACGCGCGTCATATAAATAAATAAGAAACGCTTTCACGGAGGGGAAAGCGAAAGGAGCAGGATATGTTGACTATCGAAAGAACGGATCAATGTAACGAAATACCCGTCGTACGAAAGGGACGTCGGGCGTTGAAAGTACTCGGAATTTTGATAGCCGTAATTGCGGCGTTGGTGCTTTGCACCCTGCTTTTCACGCTCTTCGATACCGTCTCCCCCTCCGACGGCGAACGCGCGGCTTATGCGTGGAGCTTCCCCGGCTCCGGCTATATTAACGGCAATAAAGGCGTAGACGTCAACAGATCATGGAATCAGGTGACGGCAGGTGCGCCCGGCGGGCTGTACGACAACACATACTCGAGATATGTATACCAAGCCGGCAACGGTCCCGGACTCGGCGCTACCGGAGATATTTCTTATGAATGCCCGAACGGCAATACTTGGACTAAGTACGGCTTGATTTATTACGAAATAGAGCTGACCGAAGCACAGCGCGCCGCCGTGGTCACCGGACAACTTACCACTTTTTCGGTAAGAGTGGGATTCAGCGTTATTGGATCAGACTTCAAAGCGGATTCAGGAAGAGCGCAATGGACGTTTTTCCTTGTACAGGGATACGATACGAGCGCGGAGGGCGGCGTGAACGATTTCGGGAATATCGGTACGAGCGGCTCGTATCACTATGCAATAAACGGGGCAGATTCCGGTTGGAACGATACTGAAAATCAGAATGCGACTCTTACGGTAACGCTTCAGCCCGGAGTCGGTAAGATTCGATTCGGGATGACTATAAGCCAATCCTACAATGGTGCAAGTATTTGGTCTCCGTGGAAAACATATCGCCCCACATTTAATTTCACCGGAAACTTCTACGACTCCAAGAATGTCGGACAGACCGCCTATCCGAGCATCAGCGTATCGGCGGGGTCGAACGGCACCGTCGAGAACGCCATTCCGACCAAAACCACAAACCACACGACGGACGCGCTTTCAGACGTATTCGCCAGGGCGAACGAGGGCTACTATTTCACGGGCTGGACGATAGAGGGAGGCGAGGTATATGCTTCGATAACCTTTGACGGAGCAAAGGCGACCACAACGCCGCAGCCGCGATGGTCGCCATGGCTGTGGCTCAACTGCGGTGCGTATCTCAAACCGACCTCCGCGGGAGGGACCATAGAAATAACGGCGAATTTCGCCAAGATCCCGACCTTAAATACGGATACGGCGCCTGAATACAGGCAGAACGGCGATTTCACGTCTATGGGCCAAGGTCCCGAGATAAATGTGGCTGCGCTTGAAACCGCGGGATATACTATATCGGCCGGCCGCGTGACCACGCACACAAACGTTCAGCCCAGTCCGAAAAGTAACGAATATTATTGGAACGAATCGGGTTATTCCTCCTCCGAAAAGCCCGGGGACGCCGGAACGTACACGTATACGGTGTTCATTTATCACGGGAACAACACGACCGATACCGCTTTCGGCACTTCCAGAAGCCTGTATGTCGGATATTATAATTTGACGTTCACGATAAGTCAGCTGGACTTCAGCGGTGAAAACGTATCGATGTCCGACGTTCCTCCGGACGGTGCGAATATTTCGCGGCTGGAAACGGAATATACTTATTCTTCGCTGGCTGTCTGCCCCGCTCCGACATATCTGTATGTCCGCGCAGGGAACAATCAGTACCGCCTTACTCTCGGGACGGACTTTTCGATATCGAACTATACTAACAACTATAATGCGACCTCATCGGCGAATATTTTCGTTACTAACGTCACCGGCAGCAATTTTGCGGGATTCAAGACGCTGACGTTTACGATAAACCCGATAGCGGGAGGGGAGCTGAACGTTTATTACGGCGGCGTTTCCGATATATACGGGATAACCACCTATACCGGGACCAGATACACTTCCGATTCGGGCGGATCGTCCGACCAGGCGATGAAGGAAGTTTACGAGACGGCTACCGACATTCAGTCCAGATACGGCGCTGTGTATACCGGGTATCAGGTAAGACCGACGGTATATCTGGTGTATGTGTGGGCTACCGTACTCAGGGACGTAAACGATACGAGTTCCTACGTCAACGTCGTTTTCCCGCTGACCATGAACAACAGTACCGGTTCCATTGTAAATTACTACGGTTCGGCGCCGAATTCCGGGGTGAATCCGACGTTTTATGAGCAAACCACGGAGCAGGTGACCGGTTCGAGCGGTTCTTCCTCCATCGCGTTGTTCCGCAACAACGTTAACGCCTGCAGCTATTCAGCCGACGGCGAGGACGCGGCGTATTTCGGGATAACCGTCCTCTCCGGCGGCAATGTCGAGGGGAATACCGAGCTTACGGTATATTTCGACATAGCGCCGCTGCCGATAGGCGATCCGGACGCACTCAGGAGCTATTTTGCCGGCGCTTCCGTCGAAGTCGCGGTGCAGGAGGACGATCCCGCGGGGACCCATACCACGGCGGCGGAAAAGGTCTTTAACGGCGGCACGCTGTCGCCCCGGGTGGACTATGTGTACGTTACGGTGAGAGGGCTCAACATCTATCTCGTCAGCGAAACGGACGGCTCCGTCAGCCAGGCAACGTCCTCGAGCGTCGTTTACCTGTTGATATTGAATACCTCGGACTTTACCGCGATCGCTCCCGCCGCGGAGGGAACGGCGATAACGTCGGCAAATTACGGCACGTTTACCGTTCCGAAGTTTGCCGCTAACCTGCATTACCCCGCTTTGGACTACCCGTTCGGCACGGGAGCGACGTCGCTTCCGGGCACGGGCGCCGCGGGCTACAACGCGCTGTTTACGGTGGAAGGCTACTACAATAACGTAAACGCGCACGAAGCCTCGGGTACAGGCGCCCCTTATGTAAGGATAAACGCGGACGGTAACCTGTCCGGAATGGTAGATTCGCTCTTCAGGATAGCGCCGAAGCCGATAAGCAACGAAAACATCAGCTTCGATTCCAACAATTCCACTCCCGCAGTCATGGACGCGATACCGAACCAGACATATACCGGTTCCGGTATCACGCCCGCGGTGTGGGTTTATGTGAGCGGCAACTATCTGAACGTGGGCGGTGAGAATCAGCTGCAGACACGCGTGGAGCTCATATCGGGCACCGATTTCGATATCGAATATTCCGACAACGTCAACGTGACCCGTACCGCTACGATAACCGTCAGCGGAAAAGGAAACTATACGGGCGACGCGTCGGTAACGTTCTATATCGTCGCGCGCGCGGTCAGCGACTCTCTGTTTACGGCGGACCCGCTGCCCGACGTAACGTTCACGGGATCCGCGATAACCGACCACGAGTTCGATGTAAACTCGACGATCGTGCTGCGTTCCGCGTCAGGAGAGACGTTCACCGTGCCGTATCTGAAGCCGAATACTTCCGATCCGCAGTTCGAGATATCGTCTACGGGCGCCAACACCACGGTGGCGGATTCCGACAGGGGCGACTCGTATTTCGTGTTGAATTTCCTTAGCACCGGCGCGGGGCTCGGCGCGAACTTCTCGGGTTCCGTGACGATACGCTTTACGATAGCGCCCAAAAATCTTTTCGGACTCACCGCGGCGACGGACTACGTGTTATACTATAACGGCTTAAGGCACACGCCGACGGATCCCGGGCAGATACACGTTTACGATCCGTTCAACACTTTGGTGACGGGCGGAGAGCTCGTGAATAATTCCGACTATGTGCTGGATACGTCTTCCGCCGCATACGGCGACAACCTGAACGCGGGAGAGGGCACTCTGACGCTGAACGGCATCGGTAACTATACGGGAAGCCTCGTGGTCCGGTTCACGATAAACCCCTTGAACATCTCCGGTTCCAACTCGGGCTTGAACCCCGCGGGCATAAATCTTACGCTCGATTCCGTGGACGCGTCGGGGAACGTTCTGGATTCGAACGGATCGGTGATAGGGATACTTAGCAATAACCGCTACAGGTACTATTACCGCAACGTACAGGGCTCAAACACCATCACTCCGTCCGTGACGGGTATCACCTCGAACGTGGAACGCATGAGCGCGGCCGATTACACCGTCGGATACGGAAACGGTTCGCGCGACAATATCAACGTTCTGAACGGCGGCGCAGTGGTCATAGTAGGGCAGAACAACTATGAGGGCGAATATGTCCTCGAGTTCGACATCCTGGCAGTCACCCAGACCGCCGTATTCGACACGCCCGTCGCCGACAATAACGGCAGCATGCTTGGTGGCGATCCCCTGGGTGTGGCGGCGTATGAGATAATGGCGTCGGCTATGACGTCCGGCGGCATTCGCGTGACCGCTTATACGAGCGCTATATCCTCGCCTTACGTCCGAGGCACGTTCACCCTTTATAATGTGGCGAGGAACGGCGCGACCCCGCAGGCGGTCAACGCTTCGAATTACACCGTAACGTATGAGGAGCCGAGTATCGTCACGCATAACGGCGCGATGATGACGCAGACCGTGGCGACGATCACGTTCAACACCGCCATGACGGGGTATTTCGTAGTGACGGTGAGCTTTACCGACCCGAACGGCAACTTCGCCTCCGCGGAGCCCGCGACCCGTTTCAATTACGAACTCCACGGCATACTGGTCAAAAAAGAGGACGGCCTGGCAAACGATGCGTCATTTACGGCGTCATGGACATACGGCGACGGCGAAGTCAGACTGAGCCCCAGACTCCTTTCCGGTTCCGGCGCGCAGGCGACTTTGGTCAGCGGCACCGGCACCGTCCTCGCGGTCACGGGCGGCTCTCTTTCCGGCGGATTCACGCTCAGGGTGCTCCAGGCGGGAACGGCGACATTGACCGTAAGTCACAACGGATACGTCAGCAATCTGGACTATTCCGAGGCATATACGTCGTTTACGTTCTCCCGTGAGTTCAGCGTCGCTCAAAGGACCCTTTACGTTTACGTCGACGGCGTTGCGGAGGCGGTCTACGGCGATACTCCGACGTTTACATACGCATATAACGGGCTGGTCGCGGGCGACGAAGGCAGGGTGCTGACCGGCGTTAGGAACAATTACGACACCGACGCGCACAGAAACGTCACGCCGGACGGCGGCGGGCATCTGATATCGACCGTCGAGACTTCGGAATACGAAACGGGACCCGCGGCGGGCAATTACGATATACGTTACGGCTCCTATCGCGACTATATGGCGGCGACGGGCGAATGGACGACGGATTCCGAGGAATACTTAAATTATTACAATCTCGTCGTCACCAAGCGCACGCTCGTCGTGACCGCATATAACGGATCGAATACCCCGGGCAGGATAACAAGATCGTACGGAGAGGAAAATCCCTCCTCTGTCACCTTCGAATATACGGGATTCGCATACGGCGAGACCTCGAACATATTCTCGAACGACTCCGATTTCGTAAGTCCCGAAGTGGTCTATGCGTATACGCTCGGAGCGGACGTGATCGCGATAGACCGCCTGACGAACGCCGGAACGTACAATATATCGATATCTTCGGGCTCGTCCTCCAACTATGAAATCGTCGGCGGCGCCCAGCAGCTGGTCATCGGCAAAGTGGCTCCCACGATATACGCCGAGTACACCGAGGTCACCTACGACGGCAGCGCGCACGCCATTGTGTATTCCGTGGCGGGAGTAGAGGGCGGCACACAGCCGTCGGGCACAACGAGCGTAGTGTACTATCAGGACGGCTCTACCGCATTGTACACTGCGCCCAGAAGCGCGGGAAATTATTCCGTAGCGATCAGATTCGCTGCCGATAACGACGTAAACTATACCGACAGTGCGGTCGTGACCTACACATATTCGGACGGAAATACGGGTATACTGGACACTTCGGGGTCCCACATAGGCAACGCTTTGGTCATCCTGGCGAGGACCCCGGAATTCGGCTATTACGGCGGTTCCATCGAGATCGCGTACAGCACCGACGGCATTCGTCTTGCGAACCTGACGCCCATTGCGTACGGGGTCGAGGGCGGATCTTCTCCGCTGGGAACTGTCACTATAACCGGCTTCAGAGTCCACGCTTCGGGCGAGGAATACAGCGACGCCTATATACCGCAGGGCTCAAACGTGGCGATGCTGACCGGCGGCGTATGGGACATCATGTTCGATTACGCGAGCACCAATTCCGACTATGCCGGCGGTTCCGGTTTTACGCTTGAAGGTCTTATAACGATAGCCGCGGATATGGTGTCTATAGAGTTTGACGGAATATCGGTTGAATATTCCGGCACGGCGGTGACGCTGACCGCGGATATGTTCACGCTTACCTTCCCGGACGGAACGATAACGGACGGCAGCGGCGCAAAATCGGAAAGCGGAGCGTCGGGAGAAAACTTCGCGTTCGGCACATTCACTTTCGGCTTCGTTCCCTCGGGTTTTGACGGCGATATCGAGGATCTGATCTCGGGAACACACATAACGTCGGTAACGGACGCGGGCGTCCATGCGATATGGACGTACTACGAAGCGAGCGACATGGAAGCAAGGGATACGACCCAGGTGCTTGCCGAGGGCGTGAACATCTCCAGAAAGCAGCTTTCCTATCCCGATTTCGTTCTCGGCTCAGGTGCCGATATAACGGCGGGATCGTTTACGGAAACCTTTAACGCCGCATCGTATTCGTGGTCGTTCGGCACGGATATATTCCTCAGGGACGGCGTTTTGGCGGAGCGCGACGAACAGGGCGGCCTCGCGGGAGAGATACGCATAATGTTCGTATCCGCGGGCGGCGAGACTTTGAGCTCCGTTTATAACGCGGGAACATACGATATAGTGATAAATTATATCGCCGCCGTCAACGACAATTATCAGATGTCTTCCGACAATATCGCCGTGGGGGCTGTGGAGATCTTGCGGGCGCCTGCGCGGATATTCTACGACGGACAGACGATGTCCGTGACGTATAACGGCTCCGGCTTCGGCATCTCCGCCAGAGTCGAGGGCGTGGGCGGAGCGGCTCCGACGGGAACGCTTCTATACGAATACCGCCTGTCCGGTTCGGGCGCGGAATGGTCTTCGGCACAGCCCGTGAACGTCGGTTCGTACGACGTCAGAGTTTCTTACGTGCCCGCGGTAAACGACAACTATGCCGCCGGCGTGCCGCTCGAAAGAACGGGAGTCATCGTCGTAAACGCGGCGACGCCGGGTATCAATATCTACAACATCGAAGTGGCGGCGGAAGACCTCGAAAGCTTTAATCCGATCGGCTCCGCATTGTACTCCGTGACCGGAGCGGTAGGGGATACTACCCCGATGACCGAGCAGGGCAAGGTGACAGTATGGATAGGCGCTCTTGACGCCGCCACCAGCAGCCGTGTGTGGCGCACTTACAGTGATTGGTTCTCCGGATACAGATCGTCGGGTACCTATTCCGTTAGGATAGTGTTCTCATCCACATCGGCGAACTATACGGACAACACCCAGGAAAGGCACAATGTGTTCGTCGTATTGAACGCGACGCCCGTTATCAAACTGGAGACCGTGACCTATACGTATGACGGAAGCCGCGTTTCCGCCGCGACCGCCGTCGTTTCCACCTCGGACGGCACGGTATACGAACCCTATGACGGTAATTCCTCCGGGTTCGTGTATTACGGAAGCCTCAACTACGAGTACGCGGCTGAGGGCAGCGACCTTTGGACAGCCACAAGGCCTACGGACGTCAGAAGTTATTCCGTCAGAGTAACCTATACCCCCAATCCCGGCAGGGACGTGTTCGCCGCGGCAAGCGAGGTATTCCCCGGTGCGGTCGTAATAGAACCGATGGCGATATACGTTCTTCCCGTTTACGGACAGGGACAGCAGTACGCCGGCGTAAACTACGGCGGAACGGGACTTGCGTTCATGTATTCGTATATCGATAACGGCGTCGTATATTACGTTTATTCCGAGGTCACCGACGACGAGACGGGTTACGTTTACGACCTGTCCGAAGGGCAGTACACCGACGAAAACGGAAACGTCTACACCGTGTTTACGGGTATAGATCCCGAAGGGGACGGCAGCGCCGAACAATGGCTCGATTACCGCGAAAGCCTTTTAGGGCTCGTGAGCGGCACATTCGTGTACGGCGGAACGGAATACTCCGTTTCCCTGGACGGCGCCACGTCGGGTATGATAGAACGCACCGCGGGCGGCATACGTTTCGTGATAGACCTTGACAGGGATATCGTCTATCCGCGTTACGGTTCCGATTCGTATACTTTTGAGACCGAGACCGGCGTATATCTCAGCTATGCTTCCGGCTCCGGCACGGCAGTTATGAAAGTGGATACCGGTTCCTCCAATTACGTCAACAACGCCGACGGCACCGCGACATACGTGACGGCAGTGAACGGCAGGATGACCGTCATCGATATCGATTACAACACCATGCGCGCCTTAGGCGGCAGCACGGAATACACCGTCGCGCTCAGCGCCGGAGTGTTCTCGTATTCCGCGGGAGATAACAGCGTTGTCACCGTATACATCGACTTTGCCCGCATGACGGGCGTCGACGAGGAGGGAACGAGCGCGGTTTACCGTGCCTCGGACGGCAACACATACCTTATCGATATGGGCATGGATATGGCGATACCCGTTTCGGATCTAAACGTAGACGAGGTCCTCATAGACGGCGAGAACGTTTCCGTTGCCGATATGGGCGAGGGCGAATTTGCAACCGAAACGAGCTATTCCTATTACCTGAACGGCAAATATTACCTTATCGACACTGCGGCGCGCAGCCTGAGAGAAGCGCTGTATTACCTTGTGACCGAAAACGGCGGAAACCTTATCCTGGGATACGGCGAAGACGTTTTCGCGACGGCGCCTCTTTCGATGCTCCGCGCAACCCGCAGGGATAACGTTTATACTTACGAGGATCACGCGAGCGACGCCGTTTATTATATCGATCTCGAAAAGATGATCGCGCGCCGCGCGGATAATATGTCATCGTTCGACATCACCGGCACCTCGTACGCCGAAGAGTTCATGTACGTCGTACGCGACGCCTCCGGCGCCGAGGTAGGCAGGATGCCGCTGTTCGGCAGGAGCCATACCTCCTCCGCGCCCGGACTACCCGGCGGAGCGTTTACCGGCTCTCCCGGACTCACGGGCGCATACGACGCGGGCGAATACGCTATCTCCGTCGCGGCGCTGTCGGCGGGCGACAACTTCACGCTGCAAAGGTACGGCTTCGGCGACGGCTCGTATTCCGTCAAATTCCTGGTGACCAGGGTAGGGCTCGACGTTACTTTCGCGCCGCCCGAAGACCTTGTGTATGACGGTATGGCAAAAGAGGTCACCGCTTCGCTCGAAGGGCTTATCGAGGGCGAAAGAGCGGATATAAGGCTGGAGTACCTAAGCCCCAGCGGCGGCTCGAACAACGTCGACGTCACGGAAGCGGGATTCTATGTCCGCGCATCGCTCGTCAATGCGGACGGCAACTATTATCTGAACAACGATATAAGCGACGTCTACTTCATAACGCCCGCGAATATGGACATGCCCACATACGACGTATCCACCGCGAGAGTGGTCTACGACGGCTTGGCACACACGATACAGATAGTCCCCGACGAGGGCGCGAGCGTGACTTACATGACGGCGACCCGTTTCGTGGAGCCCGGCACTTATACGATAGGAGCGCTGGTAACCCGTCCCAACTATTTCGACATATACTTCGAAGTGACGCTCGTTATCGACCGCGCCGTCTATAACGCGGCGCCCGACGCATACACGGGAGAGCTGGTATACGGCGATCCGCTTCCAGAGCTTACGACGTCGTCTACGCTCGGTTATATCGCTCTCGATCCCGAGCAGGTCCTGATGCCCGGCGAGAGCGCGTATACATGGACGTTCTATCCGTACGACCCCGAAAACTTCTACATGCGCTACGAGGGTGCCGAGGACGGCGATATACGCGGAACGATAATGCTTAACGTCGGCAAAGCGCAGGCGGATATAGAGATATTCACCGAGCTCGAGCAGACCGAAACGAACCCGATCGCTATAGTAGGTTCCGTGAACGGAAACTCGCTCGCGTCGACCGAAGGCGTCACGATAGTCTACGTCGATTCCGCCGGCAACCGCTATTCGACGATGCCGAACTCCGCCGGCAGATATACCGTCGTAGTCACTTACGAGGGCGACGAGTTCTATGCCGAAACGGTCAGGGAATATATCCTCACGATCGAGGACGAAACGAATCTCGTCTGGTTGTACTACGTGCTGGGCGGCCTGACGGTGCTGACGGTGATGAGTATCGCGTTCTTCCTGATGAAGCGCGGTAAAAAATTCGAGTAAACGGGAGGACGTATGATAAACTTCGGAGCACAGCTTTTCACATTCAGGAACGTACTGCATTCCGTTTCCGATATGGAACGCGTCTTCGAATCGGTTCGAGAGGAGGGCGGGGGCTCCGTGCAGCTTAGCGGTCTTAAGTTCGCTTACGACGCCGCTTCGCTCCGGGCCCTCGCCGCGGATCACGGTATAGAGATACCGCTTACGCATACCGCCTGGAAACGCATTTCGGAGGATACCGACAACGTCATTAAAGAGCATAAGGCGCTCGGCGCCGATACGGTGGGTCTGGGGATCATGCCCTCGGAGTACTACCGCTCCGCCGAGGCGCCGGACTCTTTTGTCGGCGCCGTGAACGCTGTGACCCGGAAACTTGCGGACGCAGGGCTTCGTTTTGCCTATCACAACCATGCATTCGAATTCCTTCCTTTCGAGGGCGGCGGACGGCTCATAGACAAATTGGCGGAGTGCTGCCCCGACCTCGATTTCATATTCGATATCTATTGGTGCCGCTACGCGGGATTCGATCCCGCGGCGGAAATGAAAAAGCTTTCGGGACGGATAAGGCATATACATCTGAAGGACGGATTCAGTTTCTTCCGTATCCCCGTCATCACCGCGGTGGGAAGGGGAAGACTGGATATCCCGTCCGTGCTCTCAGCGGCGGCGGAGTGCGGCACAAAGTACGCCTATTTCGAGCATGATTTCACGCCGGATCCGTATAAGTTTACCCGTAAGTCGTTCGCGGCGGTCAGAAAGATCCCGGGCGTCGAGCTTAGGGTATGAACATCGCCCCGCCGAGGGGCGTTTTTTTTATCGAAAAAATTTTTTGTCATTTGCTCTCACGCCCTTGCAATTTATCCAAACTTTGATAAACTATATAAGGTATGTTACTCAAAGGTCTCAACAAACTTACGCTGTTGGATTTTCCCGACAAAATAGCGTGCATATTGTTCACGGGCGGCTGCGATTTCCGCTGCCCTTTTTGCCAGAACGCCGCTCTCGTCACCGAATTCGACGACGGCAAAGTGGAAGAGGAAGAGTTTTTCTCCTTTTTGTCCTCGCGCAAAGGGCGTCTCGACGGCGTCGCGATAACGGGCGGGGAGCCGCTGATGCAGCCCGATATCGTCCCCTTTATCGGCAGGATAAAGGATATGGGCTTCGCGGTCAAAGTCGATACCAACGGCTACCACCCCGAGCGCCTCGAAGAGCTCGTCTCGTCCGGGCTATTGGACTACGTCGCGATGGACGTCAAAAACAGCCCCGAAAAATACGCCGTTACCGCGGGAGTCAAAAATATAGATATGTCGCGCATTGCGCGCTCGCGGGATATCATAACGGGTTCCGGCGTCGACTACGAATTCAGAACGACCGTCGTCAAAGAGTTCCATACCCGCGAAGATTTTTACAAGATAGGCGAATTCGTCCGCGGCGCCAAAAGGCACTTTCTGCAGCGCTTCCGCGACGAGGGCGGCACGATCGTAAAGGGACTCGAACCGCCCTCGGAGGAGGACCTTCAAGATTATATGAAAATTCTCTCCGATTTCGTCGAAAGCGTGCAGATACGCTGACTCTCAAACACAATATATAGTGGTGTGCACGGCTGAAAATAAAAGAAACCACAATATCTAGTAAAAAGCTATTGACAACGAAATCGGCGTGTAATACAATAGGAGCGTACGGAATTTACGGAGGACATTATGTACAGAGTAGTTAACAGAGAAGGAAAAATCGTTGAATTCGATCTGAACAAGATCATTTCGGCGATGTCCAAAGCGTTCGATTCTTTGGACAAGATGTACAACAGGAGTACTTTGGAACTTTTGGCGCTTCGCGTCACCGCCGATTTCAATCCTAAGATCAAGGACGCCATGATAGCGGTGGAGGACATTCAGGACTCCGTCGAGACCGTATTGATCCAGGCCGGTTACGCCGACGTTGCGAAAGCGTATATTCTATACAGGAAACAGCGCGAGAAGGCGCGTAACGTCAAGGGCACGCTTCTCGATTACAAACAGGTCATCGACAATTATCTGAAGGTCAACGACTGGCGCGTAAAGGAAAACAGCACGGTAACGTACTCCGTAGGCGGACTTATCCTGTCCAACTCCGGCGCTATCACCGCCAATTACTGGCTTTCCGAGGTATACGACGAGGAGATAGCGAACGCGCACAGGAAAGCGGATATACATCTGCACGATCTTTCGATGCTTACCGGATACTGCGCGGGTTGGTCTTTGAAACAGCTCATCCAGGAGGGTCTCGGCGGCGTGCCCGGCAAGATAACCTCTTCGCCCGCAAAGCACCTTGCGACTCTGTGCAACCAGATGGTAAACTTCCTCGGGATAATGCAGAACGAATGGGCGGGTGCGCAGGCGTTCAGCTCCTTCGATACCTACCTTGCGCCTTTCGTAAAAGCCGATAACCTAAGCTACTACGAGGTCAAAAAGTGCATCCAGAGCTTCGTATACGGCGTTAACATCCCCAGCCGTTGGGGCACCCAGGCGCCTTTCTCGAACATCACTTTGGATTGGACGGTCCCGAACGACCTTGCGGAGCTAAACGCTATCGTCGGCGGCAAGGAGATGGACTTCAAGTACAAAGACTGCAAAAAGGAAATGGATATGATAAACAAGGCGTTTATCGAAACCATGAT
>CALVJA010000023.1 GCA_944331875.1 uncultured Clostridia bacterium
CCTCAGGCGCTTGCGAGCCTTGCCTCGCTTGCTTCTATTCGCTCAAAGCTGCTTAACGGGGTTTGCTATACTTCGTTTCTGAATAACGCCTGAGAGCAGTCATTTAGGTCGCACTAAACTCCTGCCCTGCGGCAGAGCAACTTTCAGCCCCTCGGGCTGAAAATATAACTTTGCCCCACCGGGGCAAAATCTCACGCACGGAACATGCATATCACTTTGACCCGCAGGGTCAAAATAACACTTAAACATTAGAGTTATATTTTGCTTCGCAAAGTGATATTTGACTTTGTCAAGTGATATTCTGCTTCGCAGTTTTGAACGAATATAAACTTCGCTATACTTCGTTTCTGAATAACGCCGCGGAACAGTCATTTAGGTCTACTAAACTCCTGCCCCGCGGCATTATTCGAGCCTCGTCTAGCTCGTTTCTATTCGCTCAAAAGCCGCTTAACAAAGTTTAATGGAAGAAGTTAAGGTAACTTTCAGCCCCTCGGGCTGAAAATATAACTTTGCCCCACTGGGGCAAAATCTCACGCATGGAACATGCATATCACTTTGACCTTTAGGTCAAAAGCTCACGCACGGAACGTGCATATCACTTTTAGCCGTTAGGCTAAAAATATCACTTTGCGGAGCAAAACATAACTCCAAACCCGGTCCGCGTACGGCGGACCTTTTTTCGCGTGTCGGGGCGGGGAAACAAAAACTTGAACGCGCGCGCGTTTTGGTATATAATTGAAAAGATGAAAAAAACGGTTGCGGCGATATTGCTTATATTTATCATGATATCCGCTTTGGCGGCGTGCGTCGAAACGCCTGCGGACGACCCGGGACCGGGGACGGATACCCCCGGTGAAACGCCGGGCGGCGAAGTCATAGAGTTTCCGTTCGAGATAGTCGTTGAGGGCGGGAGACGCTATATCGATATCGGCGAATACTACGCGACGAGCGCAGGAAGCGATATGAACAGGGTGTTGTCGAACCTGGTCGCGGACAACGTGTTGACGGGCGAAAACGGCGTGTATACCTACGGCGGCACTCGATACAGGATGGTCATGGTCGGCGAAGACGGAGCGGGGAGAACGCTCTCCACCGGAGAGACCGTCGCCGAGGGGGACAGAGTGTTTTTTATCGAAACTCCTGTGAGATGGGAGATAGTCGGGGAGACCGACGAGGAGTACGTCCTGATCGCGGCGGAGATATATGTATTTAATGTTTTCAACGCTTCGGGCACCTTTTCCACGATAACGGGGCTCCTGAACGACGGAAATCCCGCGAACGAGTACGAGTATTCCGCGTTGAAGGAGTTCGTCGGGGAATGGACGGGGGAAGTCTTTTCCGCGACGGAGGCGGAGTGGATATCCGAGGTAACGATACCCGACATCGCGTTCCTCGAGGGATACGATCTCTTAGTAGAGGGCGGCGCGTATGCGGAGGCGGTCAGGGCGGTGCGCCCCACGGACTATGTACTCGCCTCGGGCGAGAGAGTGCTCTTTTCGGGGAGCGGATATTTCGCTTCGTGGTGGCTTGCGGAGCCCGCCTCGGCAGCCGAGGTCAGGATAGTGGGCGCGGGAGGCATATACGACTCGGACGCACAGCGCCCGGTGACGGTATCGGAGCGAAACGGCGTTCGCCCCGTCATACGCATTGCAAAGGAGAAATATGCTTAAGGTATTTTTTTCGAATACCGTAAACGGCGCGACGGACGCCGTCATAGAGGAGCTGAAGCGCGGCACGGGGCGGCGCGTCGTCATCGTACCCGATTCGTATACGCTGGGCGCCGAGAAACTGGTCATGGAGAAAACGGGGCTCGACGCTACTTTGGATATAGAGGTCACGGGATTCATGCGCCTTGCCCAGCGCGGCACGGGGAAAAGCGTTTTGAGCAAAGAGGGCGGCGTTATGGTATTGAAAAAGGTCATCAACGCCTGCGAAAAGGATTTAAGACACTATTCGCGCGTGGCGTGCGCGGCGGGGTTTGCCAACGAGGTATTCGCGGTGATAGCGTCGATGCGCTTAAACGGCATAACTCCGGAGCGGCTGAGGGGAGCCATCCCCGACATCTCGTCCGAGGCGACGAAGAGGAAAAACGAGGACATCGCGCTGCTGTACGAAGGGTACCTGAAGGCGCTCGAGAAGGAGGGCTGGGACGGCACACTCCGAACGGAAAAATTCGCGGAGGGGATACCCCGCGACTTGCGTTTAAGGAACGCAAGCTATTACGCGTTCGGATTCGATTCCCTGTCGGGGATACAGATAAAGATATTATCGGAGCTTTCCGCCGTCGCCTCCGTGACGATAGGTCTGGTGCGCTCGCCCGCGGACCCGAATGCGGAACTCATGCCCGACGATTCCGCGAGGCGCCTGTTTACGGCGGCGAGCGAGCTCGGCGTGACCATAGAAAAACCGCAGACTGTAAACGAGGCGCTCCCGGAGCCCTTCAAAACGATAGCGGCGACGTTGTTTTCGGGTTCGGACAAAACGGCGGAGGACTCCTCCCGTGCGGTCACTTTGTTTGCCGAAGCGAATATGTTCGAGGAGTTCAACGCCGTCGCGCGCGAGATAATGCGCCTCACCCGCCGCGAGGGGTTCAGGTTTTCCGACATCGCCGTGATAGACGCGGAGCCGGACAGGGAAAAGGAATTGAAGGAGATCTTCACACGCTGCCGCATCCCGCATTACATAGACATCAGATATCCCCTGAAAAACACGCTTGCCGCGCGCTATATCGCGGCGGCGACGGACATGGCGGCGTTCAACATGCGGCGCGACAAAGTTTTCAAGGCGCTTAAAAATCCGCTGTTCGAGTGGGACGAAAACGAAAAGTTCCTGTTCGAAAACTACGTTCTCGCGACGAACAAGGACTTCAACGCTTTCAAGGAGCCGTTCACCGGCGACGGGGAGCGTTTCGAGGAGCTGAGGCGGCGGCTTTTGGCGCTTGCCGCGCCCTTTTTCGAAAAAAACGCCGGCGCCGCGCACTACGCTGCGGCGGCGAAAGCATTGGTGACGGGCGAGGGGTACGAACGCCGTCTTACGGAGTTTTTGGAGGGCGCGGACGACAACCTTGCCGAATCCAACAGGCGCGCGGGCAGTAAAATAGCGGAGCTTCTCGACGAATACGCCCGTCTGATGGGCGGCGAAGCGGAGACCCCGGAGAGTTTCAGGCAAAGTTTCGACGCCGCCGTCGCGGCGGAGGAATTGGCGCTGATACCGCGCTCCATGGACTCCGTTTACGTGGGGAAGCTGAGGAGCGGTTATATATATCGTACGCGCGCGTTATTCATACTCGGCGCGACACAGAACGCGCTGCCGCAAAAACACGATTTCCGCTCCGTCATTTCGGCGGCGGATTCCATGCGGCTCGAGGACGCGGGGATACGCCTGTATCCCACGCCGTACGATTCGATGCGCGAGGAGCAGTTCGCCCTGCGCGACGTATTAACGCGCGCGGAGCGCGTTTATATCGGATACCCGATGTCTTCGGGCGGCGCGGTAAACAAGCCCTCGGGGGTGATAAGCGAGATAGCGGCGCGGCTCAAAAAGCCGCTCGTGCGCCTATCGGACAAGTTTTCGCCGACACGCGCAGATACCGCCGAAAAACTCGAAGACTTCGCGGTAAGTCCCGAAAATGCGCTTTTCGGGTACCTTATGCACCGCTCTGCGATGAGCGAGGGCGCGGCGCAGGCGATAGAGGCGGCGATCGGCGGTACGCCATACGAAAGTCGGGAAAAGAGCGTCCCTTTACTCGGCGGCGCCGGGATCGCCATGGGCCGCGTCCTGACGTCCGTCAGCCGCATAGAGACGTTCTACCGCTGTCCCTATTCTCACTACCTTAGATACGTTCTGAAGCTGAAGGAGCGCGAAGAGGGAAAGCTGAGGCCGCTGGACGTCGGGCTCATAGCGCACACGGCGATGGAAGATTATTTTTCGCGCTTTTTGGGTAGGGTCCATTCCGTGCCGCGCGAAACGCTGGATATGGCGGCGAAGGACGCCGCAAAAAACGCTGTGGGCAGGTATTTTGCCTCTTTACCGCAGGCGAACGCCTCGCGGGCGACCGTCAGAAATCTTGAAAGGTCGCTGGTATTTTTTATCGGAAAACTCACCGACAACGTGCTGAAGGGAAATTACGAACCCGTAGGAGTCGAACTGTCCTTCGGCGCGGGCGGCGCCGAGCCGCTGGAGATCCCGGTGTCGTTCGGCAGGGCGGCAATGACGGGAAAGATAGACCGCGTGGACTCCAACGGTCGGCGCGTGGCAGTGTTCGATTACAAAACGGGGGAAGCGCCGTCGTCGCCGGCGGAGATATATTTCGGCAAAAAGCTGCAGCTTGCGATATACCTTAAAGCGGCTTCGGAGCGTTTCGGACTGGAGCCGTCGGGCGCGTTCTATGTATCGCTGAAGGACGGCTACACCGCGGGCGGCAAGGATTTCCGCTACAAAGGTTTCGCGCTTGCCTCCCCGGAGGCGGCGGAGGAATTCGACTCCGGCTTGTCTCCGGGCGGCGCGTCCGAAGTGGTGCCGCTCAGGCTGAAAGTCGATAAAGACGGAGAGGTGATTGTCGCGGAGAGCAACTCCGCTCTGACCGCCGCGGAGATATCGGAAACGCTGGATTACGCCGTAAAGGTCACGGCAAACGCGCTGGAGGAGATCGCACGGGGACTCGCTTCCAGAAAACCCGCCCGGGGCGAGTGCGCGGGATGTATGTACAGCGAAGTGTGCGCGGGTAAAACGCGCGAGGAGCGCGCCTACGTACCCGGGGCGGTGCCGTTTGCTCCGCGCCCGAAAAAGGAGAAATAACGATGCCCGAACTCGATTGGAAAAAAAGCGGTCAGGACAAGGCGCTCGAATTTACGGGCGGCAATATGCTCGTATCCGCCTCCGCGGGGTCGGGGAAGACCACGGTGATGGTCGAGAAGATCAAGCGTTACATCGAGGCGGGCGGTTCGCTGAAAAGGCTCGTGGTGGTGACCTTCACCCGCGCTTCCGCCGCGGACATGAAGGAGAAAATAGAGCTCGAGCTGAAGGAGCTCGTTCGCCGCACCGGCGACAAGCGTTACAAGGACGAACTGCGCGCGCTGCCGATATCGTATATAGGCACGGTGGATTCGCTGTGCCAGAACATCTACCGCAACTACTTCGAGGACGCGGGCGGCGCTCCCGTGTTCAAGGTGCTGGAAGAGGACGAATCCGCGGCGCTCCTCCGGGAAGCCTCCGACGAAGTGCTGGAGGAAGCTCTGGCGGACGGAGACGCGGAATTCGAGGAGTTTCTGGCGCGCTACGCGCCCGTGTCCGCGGCGGACGGGTTTTTCGAAACGGTCGCGGGACTGTTTTCTTACCTGGACACCAGAAGCGATCCGGAGGAGTTTTTCGAAAGGGCGCGCTCGGCAGCGAAGTCCGACTTCGACTTAAACCCCGCCGTGAAATACCTTCGGGAGCGCACCGAAGCGAAGTTTAGGTCCTTTCTGGAAGACGCGGACTATTTCGTATCCGTGGCGAAGGGCGCGCCTCGGGCGAGGGTAAAAGGGCTTATCGACTCCGTCGCGGGGCTCGCCGCCGGGATGCGGCGCGCGCTAAAATGCCCGAGCCTTAAGGACTTTTACGAGGCGATAGCCGACATTCCCGCGACCCGCCGTCCCGCGGCGCACCAAAGCTACTCGGGCGAGGAGCTGGAGTGTTTCAAACGTACGGCGGACTTCATCTCGTACGGTAACGAGGCGATAAGGGAAGCCAAAACGCTGTTTTCGGATTACGAAACCGACAAAGCAAACGAATCTGCGGCGATGACGGACGCGGAAAGGGTGCTTGCGTCGGTGGAGCGCGTGGCGGCAAAGTACGCGGAACTGAAGAAAAAAGAGGAAGCTTTCGATTATTCCGATATCGAGCGGGCGGCGCTCAGGATCCTCTCCGACGGCGGCAGGGCGGAGGAATTCGCCTCGGGCATAGATTATATCTTTTTCGACGAGTACCAGGACGTCAACCCGCTGCAGGAAGCGATCATAACGCTTATTGCGCGCGACAACCTGTTCATGGTGGGCGACGTCAAGCAGTCGATATACCGTTTCAGGCATTCGGAGCCGAAACTGTTTTTGAAGCGTTACCGCGAATACGGCGCGGGTTCCGGCGGAACGAGCGTGCCGCTCAACATGAATTTCCGCTCCTCGCAGCCCATACTCGATTTTGCGGACAGGATTTTTTCGAAGATAATGACGCCCGCTTTCGGCGGCATAGACTACGACGGGACGGCGCGCTTCAACCGCGCGGGCTCCGACGTCACCACCGAGGGGTTCGACCCCGTAAAGGCGGTGTTTTTCGAGCCCTCCGAAGAGCCGGTCATAGACCTTCCCGAGGTGTATTCCATGGATGCCGCACCCCTTGCCCTTCCGGACAAGGACCTTGAGGCGCGCTTCGTCGCGGACGACATACTGCGTTCCGTTTCCTCCGATTCGATACCCGTGAAGGGCGGCGGCACGGCGAAGATGCGTTTTTCCGATATCGCCGTGCTGGCGCGCGACTCCCGTACGGCGGAGCGGTTCATCCGCGAATTTTCGGCGCGCGGCATCCCCTTCGACACGGCGCTTTCGGGAACGTTGTTCGACAAAAGCGACATCGACAAACTGACCGCGTTTTTGAAACTTATCGATAATCCTTTGCAGGACTTTCCTCTCGCCGCGGCGATGATGTCCGAGGGCGGCGGTTTCGACGAAAAAGAAGTGCACGAGATAGCGTCGTCCGGCGAGGGAGAATACTTCCACGAGCGCGTGTATTCGTCGAAATGCGAGGGCGCTCTGCGCCTGAAGCTGGACGCGTTCAACGCTTCCGTCGCGCGCTACAGGCGCATGGCGCCGCTGACGAGCGTACCGGAGCTCATAAACGCGATCGCCGCGGAGAGGGGATTTCTGACCGCGATGGCGGCGGATCCGAAGAGGCTTCAGGCATACAACGCCTATCTTAAATTCATCTCGCAGAGGGAGTGCGCGGACTCCGTCACCGATTTTCTGAAGTGGCGCGCGGGTAACGACGCGGTGCCCGAGGCGGGCGGCACGGGTACGGGAGTCGCGGTCATGACTATGCACCGCGCGAAAGGGCTCGAATTCCCGTCGGTTTACGTGGTGGGCGCGGGGAGAGCGTTCAGAGCCACGAGCTCTCGTAAAAAGGCGGTCGCCGACGCCGAGTTCGGATTGGGACTGAAAAGCTACGACGAGGACGAGCGCTCCGCCGTAAAACCGCTGACGCGTATGGCGATAGAGATCAAAAACGCCTTCGAGGAAAAGCAGGAGGAAGCGCGCCTCGCCTATGTCGCGCTGACGCGCGCGAGGTACAGGCTCAGGGTCACCGGCTACGTCGGCGCGAAAGATAAGCTGCCGCGATTCCCCGAGGACGCGAAATGCGTGCGCGACTGGATATATATGGCGGCGGCGGACGACGGCGTGCTGGCTTCCGAAATTACTCTCGCCGAGGATCTCGGGACGGATCGCATGGCTCCGAAAGAAAAGTACGCGGAATACTCGGGCGGCGCCATCGACTTTTACGAATACCCCCATGCCGAAGCGACCGGGATCGCCAACAAATACACCGTCACCGCGCTGAGCGCTTCCGAGGCGGCTGAACTTGACGACATACAGGGCGCGCATACTCCGAGTTTAGGCGCCCGCGACCCCGAGATCGGAATACTGTACCATAAAATAATGGAGAAAATCGATTTTGCGCACCGCGGCGAGGAAGACATAAGGAAAATTCTGAAGGAGCTGGAAAGCGAAGGCGAGGACGTCTCCGGAGCGGATATAAAAGCTCTCGTAAAAACGCTTACCCTGGACGTGTTCGACCTGGCGGCGGGCTCCGGGACGCTTAGGGAACAGCCGTTTATGTACTATGCGCCCGCCCGCGATATACTGGACGTCGGCTGCGACGACAAGGTGCTGGTGCAGGGGGTCATGGACCTGGTGATATTCGGCGAAAAGACCGTCCTTGTGGATTACAAAGTTTCCGGCGCTTCCGAAAAAACGCTCCGCGAACGCTATTCGGGGCAGCTTAGGCTGTATGCGGAGGCGCTCGGAAAAGCGACGGGCAGATATCCGGACAAAAAGCTTTTGGTGCTTTTAAACCGCGCAGAGGCTCTGGAAATTTAAGGTAATCCGCCCGGGGGCGCGCCGAAAAAACCCCTCTAAACGCGCAAACGGGCGCTTTTTTTCGGGCGCGGGCGCGTTTTAATAATTTTTTTATTAAAAAAGGGGTTGCAAAAACTCGCCCGAGCATATATAATAAATCTATACTTTGAGTTTCAGGAGAAGGGCCATGAATTTTATCGACAGAGTTCAGGAATTCCTCAGGGAGACGGCAGACGTGTTCAACGTGGGCGAGCACCAAAGCGCCGCGCTGTTCCTCATCGTCGTGTCGGCGGCGCTCATCATCGTTTTCGGACTGATAGCTTTGGGCATCCGCAGCGCTTCCGCAGGCAGGAAGTTCAAAAAGCATCTCGAGAACACCACCGCGTATCTCGAAGCGAACGAAACGGACGTGGACAACGTCGATAAACTCAACGCCTATATCCAGGACGACAAGATGGCGCGTTCCGTCAAAAAGGGCTGGGGCGCTTTCCTGGATCAACAGACGGGATATCCTTCGGACTATATCTCCGAAGCGGAGACCTTCGGCGACAGGAAATTGAACCCCGACTACAAGGGCGGTTCCGCGTTCTTCTGGACGATAGGAGTGGTGATATCGCTCATCTCCGCCGTTCTCGGCGTGGTTGCGTACTGGGACGAGGTCGCCGCGGGAAGTATCGGAAGCCTCGAAGGCATAAAGCTCGTGCTCCCCGCAATACTGTGCTTCGCGGTCCCCTTTGCCGTAACGATAGTGGGCGGCGCGATACTCGGGGGGCTGAACAAATCGCTTTACAAAAAGACGCGCGCGGCTTTCGAGAAATTTGCGGACGCGCTGGATTCATCCGTCATCATATTCCGTGAACCCGAGGACGAGTTCATTTCCGAGAATATCGAGGAGATCAACGCCGCGATAGACGACATCATTGCCGGAAAACTCGGCGACTCCGAGATACTCGAGATAGTCACCGCGCCCGAGGTAGAGGAATCGAGCGTGGTCGAGGAAGCGCCCGCGCCCGAACCCATCGTTACGGAGCCGGAGCGCGAGGAAGCGGCGGCGGACGTCGCTCCCGAACCGGAACCCGAACCCGAGACGGACGAGATGGACGAGGAGCTGATGCGCCAAAGGCAGCAGGCGCTTTTGCAGATAGTCATCCTTTCCGACCGCGCGACGCGCGATCCGAGCGTGAGCGAGCAGGATCTTATAGACCTTGCCACCTACCTCGACGACACGATGACGAACGGCGAATTCACCGACGAGGAGAGACAGCTGTTCATGAGATGCTACTTCATACTCCAGGCGAGATATTTCGAGATGATCGGACGTCCCGACCTGATAAACCCGATAGACTAAAGGAAAAGACATGGACGACCCTTACGGTAATTGTAGCGATATAACGACTTTTACGGCAAGCTGAGCCTTTACCGCCGCTATCTGCGGCGGTCCCCGCATATCTCCCGAGGGGCGCGGCTTGGCGTCCCTTGTTTTTTCGACGGAGGTGCGATGTGATCCAAATTTTCAACACCGTGGACAAACTTCTGGAAGAAGAGTTTGTCGATTTTACGGGCGGTATATCGTTCCGCAACAAATGGCTGCATCTGGAAAATCCGACAGACCGCGAAATAGAGCTTATCGAGCGGCTGACGGGCGTGGACGCCGACATGATAAAAGCGGCGCTGGACGAAGAGGAACGCGCGCGTATCGAAACGGACGAGGGCGACACGCTGGTGCTGTTCGATATCCCGACCATCGAGGAGGAGGAAAATTATTATTCCTATTCGACGATGCCTTTGGGCGTAATATTGAGCGGATCGTGCATGATAACGGTTTGCCTGAAGGAAAACTCGATAATCTCCAATTTCGTCAACAACCGCGTCAAGAAGGTGGATACGGCGCGGCGCACGAATTTTCTGTATCAACTGCTGTACCACACGCACGTCAAGTTTTTGCAATACCTGAGGCAGATAGACCGCTCCTCGCAGCGCATCCAGACGGAGCTGCACCGCTCCACAAAAAACAAGGAACTGATACAGCTGTTGGATCTAGAAAACTCGCTGGTATACTTTTCGACGTCGCTAAGGGCCAATTCGCTTATAATCGAAAAGCTGGGGCGCATGTACCCCCCGAGGAACGAGGACGACGAGGCGCTTTTGGAGGACGTAGGCATAGAAAACAAACAGGCGATGGATATGTGTAACGTCTACCGCGACATACTCTCAGGCACGATGGACGCGTACGCGTCGATAATATCCAACAATCAGAACATCATCATGAGACTTTTGACAGTCGCCACGGTGATCATATCCATCCCCACGCTGGTGGCGTCGTTTTGGGGAATGAACACCGGAGTACCGTTTCAGGGCGAGACGTGGGGATTTTACGTAGTGCTCGGCGTCAGCGTTGCCGCGGCGGCGATAGCGGGATATTTCCTGCTTCGCGGCAGGAAAGAAAACAAAAAGAAAAAAGCGGGATTTTCGGCGCCCTCGGACAGGCAAAAGGGAGCCCGAAAAACCAAATACTCGTGGCGGAAAAGCGTGAAATAAAAGCGCGGTGCGGGGCTCGAGCGTCCCGCACCGTCGATTCGCAATAGCGAACAAATAGGCGCGCACGTATTGACTTTTTAACGGAGATATACTATAATTATCGGGAAAACAGAACGGGAGGAGCCGTAAATGAGCAAAACGACGGGACTTGCCAGAAAGAAACGCAGGAATCTCGGCTGGAAAATAGCGGGCATAATTTTAGCCCTTATTATTTTGGCCTTATTGGTGATCTTCGCAGTGGGCATGATAGGCTACGAGGTCAACATGAACAGGGCGGAGGAAACGGAGTATCTCGGTTCCGCCTACACTCCCGTGATGGAGGACGGCGTGTGGACGTTCTACGTCCCGGCGGACGAAGATTTCCGCATATTGCAGATCACCGACGTACACCTCGGCGGCGGCGCCTTTTCTATAGGTAAAGACGCGCGCGCGCTGGACGCGGTGGAGACCCTCATCCGCAGATCCGAGCCCGATCTTGTCGTTTTCACGGGCGACATGGTCTATCCCGTGCCGCCGCAGTCCGGTTCCTTCAACAACCTCAGGGAAACGGCTCTTCTGACCACGCTGATGGAAAAACTCGGGGTCTACTATGCCGTCTGTTTCGGCAACCACGATACCGAGCCGTACAGCTTCTACGACCGCGACGACATCTACGAATTTTATGCCGAGCAGGAGCACTGCGTAGTGGACAGGGAGGAAGGTATAGACGACATAAACTATGCTATAAACATACGCGACGAGGGCACGAAGCGCATCCGTCAGACGCTGTATCTTATGGACACCCACGACTATGTGGGCGACCAGCTCATAAATATACTGGGGAACTATGACGGTCTGCACGAAAATCAGATAGAGTGGTACCGCGCCGAAGTAGGGCGCATGAACGCGTTGAACGCCGCGCTAGGCTACGAAGAGGTCGTGCCCAGCACGCTGTTTATACACATTCCCTTGGGCGAATACGAGGAGGCGGCAAACGAATACCGCGCCAACTTCTTCCGCGACACCGAAAACGTCAAGCACTTCTACGGAGAATTGGGCGAGAATCCCTGTCCTTCCGACTTCGAGGACGATATGTTCGAAACGATGTTGGAGCTCGGCAGCACCAAATACGTGTTCTGCGGTCACGACCACCTGAACAACATAAGCCTCGAATACAAGGGGATACGCCTGACATACGGAATGAGCATCGATTATCTTGCGTATATAGGGATAGCGGGGGAGGAATCCCAGCGCGGCGCAACCGTCATCGACTTGTCCCCCGAGGGCACTTTGAACATCGAGCCGATACGCCTGAACGAGGATCTGTACCGCTGAACGCAAAAAGCCGAAACTTAGGTCTGAACAACGAAAAGCCTGTCACGGACAGGCTTTTTCAATGCGATCTTTTGTAATGGTCGGCGTGCTCAACCCGCGCCGGAGTCGTTTCCGCCGTTCGGTGCGGGCGCGGTATTCGATCCAGCGCTTAAGTCCGCCTCAGGTTTTTTACGCTTTTCTCTGAGCCGCGCCGCCAGCGGTTCGCCCGCTTCGCCAATGACAATCGCTACAAATATCACCGCGAAACCTATCGCGGTCTGCGCCGTGGCGCTCTCGTAACCGAATATCAGCGAGAACGCCACCCCGAACACGGACTCAAGGCTCATTATAAGCGCCCCCGCCACGCCCGAGGAATACTTTACGCCGAACGTCATCATCCCCAGCGCGCCCGCGGTTGCTACGACCGCAAGGTATATAAGGCGCCACCACGCGCCGCCGTCCAATATAAGAGGCTCATCGAGCTCCGTCGCGAGGTACACTACAGCCATTATCACGCCGCAGGAAAAAAGCTCCCAGATCGTAAAGAGCATTGCGTCCTCGCCCGCTAAGAGGCGGTCTATCATAACTATCTGCAGCGCGAAAAACAGCCCCGCTATCAGCGTGAGCCCTTCGCCCATGAACGTGAACCCGCCTATACTCCCCACCGACACCAATCCGATGCCCGCAAAACACACCGCTGCGGCGGCAAAACGGAACACGGAGGGGCGGCGGCGCGTTATCGACCACATCATGAACGGCGTGATCACGCAGTAAACCGCCGTTAAAAAGGCGTTTATCCCGGGCGTGGTGTGCTCCAAACCTATCGTCTGCAGCGCATATGCCGCGGCGACCGCCACGCCGGTCAGGGAGCCTTTCAGCAGCACTTTCAGGCTAAAACGCTTGAACGATTTGAAAAACAGAAGCGCGAGAGTCGCGGCACCCAGTAGGAATCTGAACGCCAAAACGAAAAACGTCGGCACGTCCGATATGGCGTCCTTCAGCACGATAAACGCGCTGCCCCATATCGCCGCGGTCAGGAGCAATATAAGTTTTGCGGCAATGCTCCGCTTGTTTTCCCTTGAAAGCGCCATAAAGACATTCTATCACATTCCGCGCGGCGCACAAAATTTTTGGGGGCGATTTATGATGATATCCTTGAAAAACCCCGGCGCCGCGCGCCGGGGAAAGGGGAGGGACTATTTTACATTTCGCTGTTCGCGGCCTCCTGCGGAGGGGACAATGCCTCTTCCTCGGCGGAGGGAGAGAGCAGCGCGCCCTTCGGCGCCCGCAAAAGGAATATCGCGGGGATTATCGCAAACAACGCGACTATGGCGGTCAGCAGGAAAATTATCGGCGGGCAGACGTAGACGGCGTGCTCGAATTCGTCGTAGTGCGATATGTATCTGTCCTGCGAGGACACCACGCCCGAAACAATGCTGCCGAGCGCCATCGGCAGCGCTATATAAAACACCATGCGGATACCCTGGAAGCGTCCCACCTTGCCGGCGGGAGTAAGGTTTCTGATAGTCGCGAGGCATACCACGTTCACAATACTGTGGCCTGTCGCCTGTATCAGAGCGGCTATGCAGAACAGCGCCAGTACCGTCACGCCTACGGGCATGAAATCGGGACTGAAAAAGTACATCCCCACCGCGCCGACGGAGGCTATTATTATGCCGGGAAGAATGAACTTCGCCTTGTCCTCGCGCTTGTCCAACAAAAAGCCCACGATGAGCCCTGCCGCCATTCCGAGCCCGTATATCAGCCCCATGGGGATAATATATCCCATCGGCAGATAGTCGCCGCAGCGCATCGTGTTTTCCAGATAGATTATAAGGTAATTGAAGAAGCAGTTGTTCGCCATGCACTCCAGCGCCAGCGTCGCCAGCACCAGATACAGGTATTTGTTCCTCTTGACCACCGACGGACGGAAGCCGTAGAACAGATCCTTGAACGGCATTTTCCTCTGCGGTTTCAGATCGGGCGCGTCCTTTATAAGGAAAAACCCCGCGAACGCCGACAAAAGCACCAGCCCGCCTATCATTAGATAAAATAAAAGCCAGTTCCCCGTCTCCACGCTGCCGCCTTCGACAGGGGAGGACACGGGGTTTCCCGCCGCGTCGTAGTACTTGTTGGTGGTGATGCCGAACGCTTCGAAGGGCAGGAATATGACGACGTACGCCGCCGAAGCGAGTATGCTCAAAAACGCCTCCGTCTTGCCGCGGTTCGATCTCGTCGTGGTGTCGGTGACCCATGCGTTGAACGCCGCGTCGTTGGCGGTGGAGCCGAAGAACGTCATCACACAGTCGATAACGACCATCGATACCGACGCCGCGGTAATGGCGGCGGCGTGGTCCATGCCGAAAGCGGACTGCATGTTATCTACCGTACAAAACGCAAACGCGGCAACCGAAATGCCCCATAACAGATACCCGTATATCATAAAAGGTCGTCTTGTGCCCGCTCTGTCGGTGACCCAGCCCATGATGATCGTCGTCAGCGTCGCGACCACGGCGCTAGAGGCGACCATCGCGGAAACTACTCCGAGATTCGTCGTTATCGTGCGGTAAACGTACAGGTTCAGAAAACTGTTCTCTACGCACCAGGCGACCTGCCCGAAAAAGCCGAAAATAATGAGCGCCGCCATGCGCTTTCTCTTGTCCGATCTCGTCGTAAATTCCATATCTGCCTCCGAAATCACTATACACCCGTATATACGTTGTGTCAAGATTGATTTCTTTGCCGAAAAGGGATAAGTGAATTGCTTTGAAAGGAACTTATAAGCTAAGTAATGAAAAAGGGTTCATTCGTCCGAATGTGCTTTTTTCATAAGGGTAGACCTATTTCGGCAAAGAAATCACCACCGCTTTACCGCGTCTTTCGGGCTCTTTTCTCCGAAATCTTTGACCCCCGCTTGGAGACCAAACGGGGGCAGCGTCGGCGCGTATGCTATACGCGCTGTCCTTGTTTCGAAAAAAATAGCTCCGAAACTCACGGCAAATCGGCGCCAAGTATGCTTACCATGGCGATAAAATACACAGTGGGCGACACACTCCATTCGGAGAAAACACTAGTAAAAGTATGCTGCTGTTCATGGCGATTGCAATGCGGTCTTTAGATTGATGTCCCGCCCACCCGCCCCATGTGAGAATAAAGGGACTTGTTCGTTCTTGGCTTTATAATGAAGTAGTGCTTTTGTGTTAAAGCTATTTTTTGCCTTAAATCAAAAGTCTTTTCTAGTGTTTAGCGGAGAATATGTGTATAACTTCTATTTTGCGTATAGTTTTTCCCTTTCCCGTAATGCACAAGGCATATTATTCCTTTAACAGCATATCCCCAAGCCATTTTAATGGGGGAGGCGCGCGGAGCTTTAGCGAAGCATCCTATCGCCGGGGGTGAAGTGTCAACGTAACCCCCTCCGATTACATGGCTTGGGCAGTTCAAAGTTTGTTTTCTTTTTCGCATGTAATAGTGCTTTTCATTAAAGAAAAATACACAGTGAACAGAATACTCTATTCGGATAACACTTGATTAAACGAACTGCTGTCGATGATTAAAGCAAAAATCAGAAAAGCCTATACTACGGTCACAGCCGTAGATTTTCGGGTGATTTTGCGTGAACACAAAGGCGGCATACGACGTATGTCGCCTTTGTGTTTGCGGAAAAGGACCGAAAAGATACGGGTATTAAAGAGTATAGTCTATATACTAGAATGCCACCGCGCGAGCGCGGCGGCAGATTGACTTAGCCATGAACAGCAGTACGCCAGTACTAGTGTTTTCCCTTACACGGGTGTTTGGCGCCGATTTGCAGACTATTTTTTGTCGTATCGCACGAAACGCGGGCGGCGCTATAGCGGGACTATGCGCCGTTCGCGCCCCGCTTTTGGTCTCCAAAACGGGGTGATATTAAAGCAATAGAGTAATTTCGTGCGATACGGCGGAAAAGAGGCGCAAAGCGGTGGGGTAAATCGATTTCTTTGCCGAATCAAGTCTCACCTTATGAAAAAAGGCACATTCGGACGAATGCACCATTTTTCATTACTTGGTTTATAAGTTCCTGTCAAAGCATTAAATTATCATCTTTTCGGCAAAAAAATCAATTTACTGTGTATTTTGGCGCCACGAACAGCATACTTGGCGGCAGATTGCCGTAGATTTGCGAGCTATTTTTCGCAAAACGGGAGGGAAGTGTATACCATACTCGACCGATCCGCCTCCGTAGGAGGTCGTAGATTTTGCGGAAAAGAGCCGCAAAGATGCGGCAAGATGTCGGGGTAAATTGATTTTTTGCCGAATCAGGTTTTACCTTATGAAAAAAGGCACATTCGGACGAATGCACCGTTTTTCATCACTTTGCTTATAGGTTCCTTTCAAAGCAATTAAATTATCATCTTTTCGGCAAAGAAATCAATTTACCCGAAGACGCTCATAAGTATTCCGGCCGCTACGGCGGAGCCGATAACGCCCGCGACGTTGGGTCCCATGGCGTGCATCAACAGATACGACTCGGGATTTGCTTTCAAGCCCTCGACGTGCGCTACTCTCGCCGCCATCGGTACGGCGGAGACGCCGGCGGCGCCGATAAGAGGATTGATCTTGCCGTGCGAAAGTTTGCACATGAGCCTTCCGAGCAGCAGCCCGCCTACGGTGGAGAACGAGAACGCCAAAAGGCCCAGTACAATTATAAGCAGCGTTTGCGCGGAAAGGAAATTTTCGCCCACCGCGGTAGCGCCGACCGATATGCCGAGGAACAGCGTAACGATGTTCATAAGCGCGTTCTGCGCGGTGTCGGACAGCCTTTCGGTAACGCCGGTCTCCTTCAATAGGTTACCGAACATCAGGCAGCCCAAAAGCCCCGCAACGGACGGAAGCAGCAACACGGTGAATACGGTGACCATTATCGGGAAGATTATTTTTTCCGCTTTGGACACCTCGCGGAGCTGTTCCATCTTTATCATGCGTTCCTTTTTAGGGACGATCAGTCTCATCAGCGGCGGCTGGACGAGCGGTATAAGCGCCATATACGAATAGGCGGCTATGGCTATCGCGCTCAGAAGGTGGGGCGCCAGAGATTTCGTGAGCCATATCGCCGTAGGGCCGTCCGCTCCGCCGATTATGCCGATAGAAGCGGCCTCGGGGCCGTTGAACATACCCGTGCAGATAGCGAGGAAAAACGCGGAAAACACCCCGAGCTGCGCCGCAGCGCCCAGCAAAAGCGATTTAGGATTCGCTATCATAGGACCGAAGTCCGTCATCGCGCCCACGCCTACGAAAATGAGGCAGGGGTACACGCCCGTTTTGACGCCTATGTAGAGTATGTCGATAAGCCCGCCGTTTTGCAAAACGTCGGAATAGTTGACCCCGTTCGGATCGTTCCACATCTCCGCATGGAATATCTCGCCGAAAGGCAGGTTGCTGAGGAGCATCCCGAAAGCGATGCCGACCAGCAGAAGGGGTTCGAATTTTTTTACGATGCCGAGAAATAAAAGGACCAGGGCGATGACGATCATCACCAGGTTCTGCCACCCCATACCGGTGAACAGACCGTGAAACCCCGAATCCTTGAACAGATCGACAAATACCTGTCCTATATCCATAAGCTACCTCTCGGCTCTTATGCTATCGTGAACAGAGGATCGTTTGCCGCCACGGAAGCGCCTTTCTGCGCAACGATGGAAGTGATTGTTCCGTCCTTGGGAGCGACTACTTCGTTTTCCATTTTCATCGCTTCGATTATGATTATCGTTTCGCCCGCCTTGACTGACTGACCTTGGGACGCCTTAATCTGAAGTACGGTGCCGGGAAGCGGCGCGTTCACGACGGTGCCTGCGCCGAGAGCGGCGGAAGCTTGGGGCGCGGGAACGGGTGCTGCGGCAGGGGCTGCGGCAGGTGCCGCCGCTGCGGGTGCCTGGGGTGCGGGAGCGGGCGCCGCGGCCTCGTATTCCTTCAGAAGCACGGCGTCGCCTTTTTCGACTTCGACCTCGTATATTTTTCCGTTAAGGGTAACTTTATATTTCATTTCGGGACTCCTTTTTTCGATTATTTCGTTTCGCTGTCTTCGATAAGTTTTATCGAGGAGAACCTCAATGTGTTCAGGTCCTCCTGCATATTGTCGGCGACGATAGCCATTATCATGGCGGCGTCGCGCTCGGAGCATTTGACGAGTTTAAGCTCGCCGCACGTGCCCGGCGCTTTGGGCTCGGCGTTTACCGCCGCGTTAGGAGCAACTTCGTCATGCGCGGCGGAAGATCTGCTCTTGCGTTTTTTTGCCTCGCGGATCACCGCGCTGACAATGTATATGAGCCCCATTATTATGGCGAGCACCGCCATGATGATACCCATCGAAATAACGGACAACAGCGCGCTTTCGCCAATCGTTATGTTTTCGGCAGCCGCTAACATTTTTTACTCCTCCTCTACGGATTCTATCGTGTATTTCACGACTTTTTCTTCTTTTGCCTTTCTGGCGGCGAAGAATTTTTCGGCTATCTGCGGGAAGGCGATGTAGGACAGAACGTCCTCGTCGTTTTTGGCGACTCCCGCGAGCTCTTTTTTCGTCTTTTCGAATTCGGGCTCCAGAGTGTCCGCAAAACGGCAGGTAACGGGTTTTTCGTCGCCGAGCGCCTTTTTCATGAGCTCCTCGTCGATTTTTCCGGGAGCCTTGCCGTATTCGCCGCGGCAATAAGCCTTGACTTCTTTACCTATTATTTTGTAACGCTCGCCCTGCAGTACGTTGTTCACCGCCTGCACGCCGACCATCTGGCTCATGGGAGTGACCAGCGGGGGATATCCGAGGTCCTCGCGGACGCGGGGCGTTTCTTCCAGCACTTCGTCGAGCCTGGAGATGGCGTTCTGCATCTTGAGCTGGGAGATAAGGTTCGAAAGCATTCCGCCGGGGATCTTGTAGTTGAGCGCCTGAGTGTCGGTCGCCATGACCTTGGGATCGAGAAGTCCGCTCTGAAGATATTCGTCGCGCACGGGCTTGAAGAAGGAATTGACCTCGTTCATTATCTTTTCGTCGACGTCCACCTCGTAACCGAGCTGTTTCAAAGCGTAAACGAGGGTCTCGGTCGCGGGCTGCGACGTGCCGCCGGAGAAGCAGGAAGTCGCGGTGTCGATGACGTCCGCGCCCGCTTCGACTGCTTTCAATATCGTCATGAACGCAAGGCCCGTTGTGCAGTGGGTGTGCACGACTACGGGGAGGGAAACAGCGTCCTTTATCGCCTTTACGAGGTCGGAGGCTTCCTTCGGGCTCATAACGCCCGCCATGTCCTTTATGCAGATGCTGCCCGCGCCCATTTTCTGCATGTCCTTCGCCATGGCGGCGAATTTTTTGAGGGTGTGCACGGGGCTTGTGGTGTAGGAAATGGCTATCGAAGCGTGAGCGCCGTTTTTCAGCGTTTCGTCGACGGCGACTTCGAGGTTTCTGAGATCGTTCAGAGCGTCGAATATGCGCAGTATGTCTATGCCGCCTTTTACGGAAAGTTCGACGAACTTTCTGACGACGTCGTCGGGATAGTGCTTGTACCCCAACAGGTTCTGACCGCGCAAGAGCATCTGGAGCTTGGTGTCGGGCATCGCCTTCTTTATTTTATGGAGCCTTTCCCACGGATCCTCGTCCAAAAATCTCAAGCAGGAATCGAACGTGGCGCCGCCCCAGCATTCGACGGAATAATAGCCCGCTTTGTTCATGACGGGCAGTATCTTTTCGAATTTTTCGAACGGAAGACGCGTCGCTATCAGCGATTGATTGGCGTCGCGCAATACTGTTTCGGTAAATTGAACTTTCATTAAAACCTCCTGATTCTGAAGAAGCCGGCAATTCGCCGAACTGCCTTGAGCATATCATATCATAAAATAGGGCGGGAGCGCAAGGATTTTACACCTCTTTCCGTATTTCACGCGCCTTCCGCGCGCGGGCGCTCGAGCGCCTGCGCGCAAGGCAAGTTGGCGTACAATGTTTACTTTCGGGAAACGATTTGATATAATCGGAATATGGAAACGGAAAAGTACCGCGGACTGAAGATAGCCGCGGCGGTATCCGGCGGTATGGACTCGATGGCGATGCTCGACATGCTTCTCGGCGCGGGTCTCAACGTCGTTCGCATAATAAATTTCGAGCACGGATTGCGCGGAGAGGACTCCGTCGCCGATTCCGAATTCGTTCGCCGCTACGCCGAGGAGCGGGGCGTTAAGTGCGACGTCGTAAAACTCGACGTCAAAGCGCTTTCCGCCCGCGACGGCATAGGCGACGAGGAGGCGGCGAGGAAGCTTAGATACGCGTATTTTGAAAAGCTCCTTTCTTCGGGAGCCGCGGACGCGGTCGCTACCGCGCACCACATGGACGACAACGCCGAGACGGTCATGCAGCGCATTTTCCGCGGCACCGGGATAAGGGGATTGAAAGGCATCACCGACAGACCCGGATACATACATCCGCTTTCCGACATGACCCGCGCGGAGATTGAGCGTTACGTCCGCGAAAAAAATATACCGTTCCGCACCGACAAAACCAATCTGGAATCGGTATACACCAGAAACTACATCCGCAACGAGATATTTCCCGTCATCGAACGGCGCTTTCCGGGGTTTAAGCGCCGTATAGCGAGGCTTTCGGAAACGGCGCGGGAAACGGACGACCTTTTGGAAAGCCTGAAAACGCCGGGAGTAAGACGCGAGGGCGGCATATTCCTTCCCTCGGAAGCGTTCGCGGCGCACCCTGCGGTCGTCAAAAAATCGATATCCGACGCGATCCGAATGCTCGGCATATACCGCGACGTCGAAAAACGGCATCTGGACGACGTCATGCGCCTTGCTTCGGCGGCAACGGGCGGCAGGGCGTCGCTGCAGTTCGGCATAGAAGCGGTAAAGGAATGGGACGGAGTCGTTTTCTATCCTAAAGGAGAGGACGAGCCCTTCGAATACCCCTTCGACATCGGATCCGAGTACCGCGTAGGCGATAAAGTCTATTCCTTTGCGCCCACGGACGGGATAGAGCGCGGCGTGTGTTTCGACCCCGATAAAATACCCGCGGACGCCGTGTTCCGCTCGAGGCTAAGGGGCGACCGTTTCCGCCGCGCCGGCGGCGGCGACAAATCGCTCGGGGACTACCTGACCGATATCAAATATCCCGTAAGGCTCAGGGGTCGGCTCCCGGTCGTCGCCTCGGGAAACAGGGTGTATATCGTTTTGGGGGCGGAAATATCGGAAGAGGTTAAAACGGACGGGAATACTTTCCGGATATACAAAGTACAAATAGGAGAGAACGAGGATGAATAACGACGTAATGAAAGTGCTGCTGACGGGCGAGGAGATAGAAAAACGCGTCAGAGAGATCGCCGCCGAGATAACCCGCGACTATCGTGGCGAATCGGTGTTGATGGTGGGGATACTGCGCGGCGCGGTAGTCTTTTTTTCGGAGCTCGTCAAGCGCGTAGACCTCGATCTGAGATTCGATTTCATGGTGGTCTCGAGCTACGGCTCGGGTACCGATTCCTCGGGCGAGATCCGCATTATAAAAGACCTTTCACAGCCCATAGAAGGGATGAACGTGATAATCGTGGAGGACATAATCGACACGGGATACACGCTGAAAAACCTCAAAAAACTGCTCACGACCCGCAACCCCAAAAGCCTGAAAATATGTTCTTTATTGGACAAACCTTCCAGGAGGAAAGTGGAACTCGAGGGCGATTATATCGGATTTAAGGTACCCAACGAGTTTGTTGTGGGATACGGTTTGGACTATAACGAGAAATACAGAAATCTTCCCGACATCTGCGTGCTGAAGCCGGAGATCTATTCGTAATGAAACTTACTCCCGCTCTCGAGGCGCTAAAAAACATATGGCGCGGCGATCTGTACGTCGTCGGCGGCGCGGTGCGCGACGACATACTCGGGTACGCGGTGACGGACGTCGATCTCGCTTCGCCGCTGACGCCCGAGGAGGTCGTAAAACTTTTGGCGGGCACGCCGTTCACGGTCAAAAAACATTCGCCGCGGCTGGGGACTTTGGGGATCTCGGGGATGAACGAAAAGTTCGAGTATACCGCGTTCAGATCCGACTCCTATCCCGGCACCGGCGGGCACGCCCCGTCTGTGGTAAGGTTCGGCGTAAGCCTATATGAGGACGCGCTGAGGCGCGACTTTACCGTAAATTCCGTCTATTTCGACTTGATCCGCGGCGAGATAGTCGATCCCCTGGGGGGCGTAAAGGACATCGAAAACCGGGTGCTCAAAACGGCGCGTGCGCCCGAAGAAGTATTCAACGAGGACGCGCTCAGGATAATGCGCCTTTTCCGTTTTGCGGGAAAGCTCGGGTTTTCCGTAGATCCCGCGCTCATGCGGGCGGCGTTTGAAATGCGTTCGGGGCTCGACAACATAGCTCCGGAGCGCATAGGCGCCGAGCTTAAAGGTATACTTTTGGCGGATGCGGCAAACGGTATCGCGGGAGCGCACGCGAAGGCTTTCGCGCTCATGACGGACGCCGGGGTCACCGAAAAGGTGCTGCCCGAGGTGGCGCGCTGTCGGGGCGTAAAGCAAAATCCGAAATGGCATTTATACGACGTCTACACCCATCTTTTCAAAACATACGAGGCTATAGCGCCGAAACTCGAATTGAGACTTGCGGCGATACTGCACGACATCGGAAAACCCGTCGCGGGATATACAAAAGGAGCAACGAGAACGCACCCCGAATTCGGCGCGTGGCTCGCGCGTGAAAGGCTCTCGGCGCTCTGTTTTCCGCAAAAGACTATAGACAGGGTATGTATGCTTATTGAAAATCATATGTTCGACCTGAAAGGCGACGTGTCCGACGTCGACGAAAGGATATTCGTTCTGGAGCACGCGGACATGATAGACGACCTTGTCGCCGTCAAAAACGCGGACAGACTGGCGTCGGGCCTAAGGTTCGATCCCTCTCCCGCGGCGCAGAGACTGCGGGAAACGATGGAAACGATGAAAAAAGAGGGCGTTGCGTTCACCGCGAAGGAATTGAAAATAACGGGGGAAGACACCCTTTCGCTGCCGCCCGAGGAGAGGGGATACGCGATAAAAGCGCTGCTCAGAAAAAACGCGTGGGATCCCTCCGTCCGCAACAGAGAGGGCGCGAAAAGATTTATCGACGATTTTCCCGCGGACGTTCCGAAATGATCGCGGAAACATTTGACAAAGCGATCGCATATCCATAAAATAAAAACGATAGGGAAAATCGAAAAGGGGGAATGAAAAAGTTTTTTGCACCCCTTTAACGAACCTATAATACGGAGGAAAATATGAAACTTGCGTTCGTTGTTTTGTTGTGCGCCGTTTTGTTTACCGCGGCTTTTTCCGCAGGCTGCACGCCGCAGGGACACCGTCATCCGCTCGTACACGTTCACGCGTTCGATCCCACCTGCGCCACCGACGGAAACATAGAGCATTGGTATTGCCGCGAGTGCAACAGATATTTCAAAGACGAGGGATTTACCGAGATAAGGCAGCTCTCCGTCGTCATAAAAGCGCACGGCGAGCACATTTGGACGGATCTTGTCGTAAACGGCGAAACGGTGGGCAGAAGATGCTCCGAATGCCGGGCGGAGGAATATTTCGAAACGGAATAAAGTTTGTCGCGCGCGGATAAAACGACTCGGTTTCGACATACTCCCGGTATGGATATGTCCGTTGCGCGGCGCGTTTCGATAGTCATACTCGTTTTCCTCGTCGCGGCGGCGGCTTTAACGCCGTTTGCCGCGGCAGACGCTTGCCGCGCCGAGGCTCGAGCGGAAGGTTTCGAGTACTTCGACGAGCTCATGGGCGAATATTCCACAAGTTACGCTTCCTCGTCCGCCGCCAGAAAACACAATATAGAACTTGCCGCCTCTGCCGTGAACGGCGCCGTGATAGGCGCGGGTGAGGAATTTTCTTTCAACGTCACCGTCGGGGTCAGGAGCAGGCGGCGCGGCTATCTTCCCGCTCCCGTCATAGTTTCCGGTAAATACACGACGGGCGTCGGCGGCGGGGTCTGCCAGGTATCCACGACTTTGTACAACGCCGTTTTGCGCTCGGGCTTAGAGGTGGTAAGCGTTTCCCGCCACTCCATACCCGTGTCGTATGTGCCGCGCTCGATGGACGCGATGGTCTCCGGCGCCACCGATTTCCGCTTCAAAAACAACACCCCGTATCCCGTCAGGATAGAAATGAACGCGAACGGCAGCTCCCTCACCGCCGCTCTGTACGGATTTCCGATATATACGGACGGGCTGAGCGTCGAATTCGAGGGACGCGTCGTCAAAAAGATATCCTGCTCCGAATACATGCGGCGGGAAGCGGCAGAGGGAGAACTAAACGAAGGGGAAACGGAGCGCGTTATCTCCGCGCCGAAGGATGGGATGTATACCGAAGCGGTTAGAATATTATATTACCGCGGCGAAAAGGTGGAAGAAACCTCCTTCCGCCGCGACTATTACCCCCCGGTCAAAGGTATCAAGATCTACCGCGCCCCCGACCCTCCCTCCCCAGATCCCGTCCCCGAACAATAAGCTCCGTTTGCCCTTGATTATTTTAGCAAAAGATGTTAAAATAAACCGAAATATAAATAAAAAAATAAAATACAGGCGGAGCATATGATCGATCGGTCGCGTTTGCAAGAAGTACTTGTGCAGTACAAACAGGATCTCGTTTCAAGAACATGGAAAGAAGAAAAATATAAATGGGAAGCCGTGAAGTGGTTTCAGGACAATTGGGATGTGAACGCTCCCGATTTTCGGGAAATGTTGAGCCGTTCTTTGGAAAAAACATATAATTTGCTGGCTTCCGCAAATAATTTTCCGAAAGGCATGATATTAAACTTCGCGAGATTCGCTCCCGAAGAAACACGCGCCATGTTCATTGCCTTGTTTGACGATAGTAAGGACGTGTTCGAGAGAATGGAAGCGTTCAAACTGCACTCCGACGAAATGCTTGAAAAATACATGAGTGGCGCCCGGCAGCACTATCAGAACGAAAACACCGTCAGTACATACCTTTGGCTCCGCTATCCCGACAAATATTATATCTACAAACTAAGCGAAGTAAAAGCGGTCGCACGCGAACTCGGCTTCGACTATCGTTTCAAGAGAGGAGCATACGCGGACAACATACGCAATTTTTTGAAGCTGTACGATGAGATCGGCGCGGAATTGAAAGCGGATACGGAACTTTCTGAGCTTCTCGGATCTCTTTTGACGGAAACCTGCTATCCCGATCCGGAATTGAAAACGCTCACCATAGACGTCGGTTTTTATATCAGCAGATACTATTCGCAAAAGGGCTCGGATGCGGAAACGGAAATCGTATGGTTCCCGTCCGAAAACTACGACCCCGGTTTTTCCGTGGAAGATTGGGTCGGATTGCTTAAAGACCCCGAAATATTCACTACGAGCGGCCTCGAGATAATGAAGCGGATGAAAGACTACGGCGGACAGGCGACATGCACGCAGCTTGCCGTAAGATACGGAGAGTCCAAAAACTTTTATAACAGCGGTTCATCCTCTCTTGCGAAGAGGATCGCGGAAAAGACGGGCTGTCCGTTGCAGGAAGAGGATAAACACAACGCCAAATGGTGGCCCGTTCTTTACGTAGGGTATGACGCGACGAAGGATGAAACGGGTTCGTATGTCTGGAAATTGCGGGAAAATCTTTCCGTCGCATTGGACAGAATCGATCTTTCCGACATAAAATTGTACGCCGAGACGACTGCGGGCGAGGGAGAAAGGGGATATTGGTGGCTGAACGCAAACCCGAAGATCTGGAGCTTTTCCGCAATTGCGGTGGGAGAGGTGCAATCCTATACTCTTTACAATAAAAACGGTAACAAGCGCCGCATTTTCCAGAACTTCCTCGACGCCAAAGCGGGCGATATGGTCATCGGCTACGAGTCGAATCCGGTGAAACAGATCGTCGCTATCGGACGGATCAGTGCGGAGCAGGACGGCGAGAGGCTGTACTTCGAGAAGGTCGAAGGATTGTCGTCGCCTATCGATTACGCGACGCTCAGGGCCTGCCCCGAGCTCGATCACATGGAATATTTTCAAAATCCCCAGGGCAGCCTGTTCAAGCTCACAAAAGGCGAATATGATTTCATACTCGATATTATCCGCGAAGAAAATCCGGCGGAAGAAGATACTTCGAATGAAGCGTATTCCAAAGCCGATTTTCTGAACGAAGTATATATGTCCGAGGCGCGCTACGACAGCCTCGTATCCGTTCTCCGCAACAAAAAGAACATCATTTTGCAGGGCGCGCCCGGCGTAGGCAAGACCTTTGCCGCGAGGCGGCTGGCGTGGTCGATGATGGGAGAAAAAGACAGGGACAGAGTCGAACTCGTACAATTCCATCAAAACTATTCATACGAGGATTTTGTGATGGGCTATAAGCCGTCCGAAGACGGGTTCGAGCTCAGATACGGCATATTTTACCGCTTCTGCCAAAAGGCGGCCAACAGACCGGATAAGGAGTTTTTCTTTCTGATCGACGAGATCAACCGCGGAAACCTGAGCAAAATATTCGGCGAGCTTTTGATGTTGATAGAAAAAGACTACAGAGGGGAAAAGGTGACTTTGGCATATAACGGACTTTCGTTCTCGGTGCCGAAAAATCTTTATATCATCGGCATGATGAACACTGCGGACCGCAGTCTTGCCATGATAGACTATGCTCTCCGCCGTCGATTCGGTTTCTTTGAAATGGAGCCGGGATTCGATTCCGAGGGCTTTATCGCTTACCGAAACAGCCTGAACAACGAGACGCTGAACGAGCTGATATCCGTGACAAAAGAGCTGAATCGGGCGATAGCGCGCGACAAGTCGCTGGGGAAGGGCTTTTGTATCGGGCACAGCTATTTCTGCGGGCAAAAGGACTGCACCGAAGAATGGCTGCGTTCCGTGGTGGAGTACGATATACTCCCCATGCTCCGCGAATACTGGTTCGACGACGATGACAGTCTCCGCAGATGGGAGAACCTCTTGCAAGGCGTGTTTCAATGACGAAAGAAAAGAGCATTTTAATTAAAAACATATATTATATGCTTTCCTACGCCTTTACGACGCTTAGCAACGGCGGATATGAAGACGTCGCCGCCGAGGAGTTCGAAAACATCCATAACCTCTTTGCCGCTATTTTGGCTAAGGGTATCGGCAGGCAGCTCAAACAGGGGCTGTATCGTGAGTATCGGGATATCACGGATGATATGACCGTCGTTCGCGGCAAAATAGACATGCAAGGGACTATCCGTAACCGCCTTACGAGAAAGCGCTCCCTGACCTGCGAGTATGACGAACTTTCCGAGAATAATCTTTTGAATCGTATCATTAAAACTACGGTCATGTTGTTGCTTCGCCACGACAGAGTCGATCAAAAGCATAAAAACGATCTGAAAAAAGAAATGCTGTTTTTTTCGAATGTCGATACCGTAGACCCCGGTTCGATCCGCTGGCAGACGATCTCGTTCCAACGAAACAACAATACATATTTTATGCTCATCGGTTTGTGCCGGCTTATTCTCGAAGGAATGCTTCAGACAACGGAATCCGGCGAATACAAATTAGCAAACTTCATCGATTCGAGACACTTGGAAAGACTGTACGAGAAATTCGTTTTGGAATATTATGCAAAGGAGTGTCCGCAGATAAAAGCCTCCGCCTCCCGGATCCCGTGGGCGTTGGACGACGGATACGGGGCGATGCTGCCCGGAATGCAGAGCGATATCACGCTTTCAAAAGGAAACGACGTGCTCATCATCGACGCCAAGTTTTATACGCATACCACCAATATGTACTACAATGCGCATAAAATACATTCCGACAATCTGTATCAGATCTTTACTTATGTCAAAAACAAAGACGCCTCGTTCGGCAACAAGGCGCACAAAGTTTCCGGAATGCTTCTCTATGCCGCAACGGACGAGGAGATACAGCCGGATAACAGCTATATGATGAGCGGAAACAAAATAAGCGTGCGCACACTCGATCTGAACAGGGACTTTTCTCTCATCTCGGCGCAATTGAACGCTATCGTCGACGAGCATTTTGCTTGAAAAAGTCTTTCGGGTATCCAAACGAATGTATTTCGGCAACGTATCCTACCACTTGCATGGAAGAGGGCTACACCCTCCGCGAATGCATTCATTGCGGCGACACATACAAAACGGATATCACGGCAAAAGGCGACCACACCTACAACAATTACGGCATATGCGAGTGCGGAAGGATATCGGGAGAGTATTATAACTATACCGCCACCGGGGAATGGCGGCAGACAGGAGAAACGAAAACAGCGGTGATATCGTTTTACGAAACGGAAATACCAGTGATGGCATTTTACTACAATACGGATATAGAGGAAGTATATTGCGGAGCGTACATGGCAACCATATGCGACTATGCGTTCGACGGCTGTACGTCGCTCAAAACGATATACGTCCCCGTTGCCTGCAACATCTCCCCAACCGCCCTCCCGCAGGGCGTTCAGGTCATCCGCGTGGAGTATTAGATTTTTATGAATAATAAAAGGAACGCATATAGCGGCGGTATGCCGTAATTTTGGGTTGTACAAATTTACGGACACCATTAGAAGCTGTAACGAATTAATTTACTTTTTGTATTGAATCTTTTTTCGTAATGTGATATTCTGTAACAAAGCGATGCGAAAAACTTACCGACGCGTCGCGCACGGTAAAAAAAAGCCGCGAAACCGCGGCGAGTGTAAACCCAATTGAGTGTAGCATTTATTTTAACTAGCCTAATGCCAAATCAAATGGTAATGAAATGATAACACAGGAAAAGGAGCTTGTCAATATGGAAAACGAAAGATCTCGGAAAAATTATGATATCGGATTAGATATCGGCGATACCAGCGTGGGATGGGCGGTCACGGGAGACGATTTCGGCGTAATAAAATTGAAACGCAAACGTCTTATCGGAGTGCGGCTTTTCGATATCGGCAAGACGGCTGCCACAAGGCGTACAAAGCGCATCGCTCGCAGACGGCTCGAGCGAAGACGGGAGAGAACGGAGCTTTTGAGGGAGCTGATGGCACCGGACATAAATGCTGCGGATCCGTCGTTTTACGAGCGTATGGACTCGAGTGTGATAAGACCCGGCGACGAGATGTTCCGCCGTCAATCTAATTTCAATCTGTTTGACGGCAAAGGGATGTCGGAAAGAAAGTTTTACCGCGAGAATCCGACGATCTATCACCTTAGGCAACGTCTTGTGCACGATGAGACGAAATACGATATCCGCGCCGTGTATCTGGCGCTGCATCATATGATAAAATACCGCGGTAACTTCCTGTACGAGGGTGACGGCGCCGAGATAAAGGGCTATGAAGCAGGCGGGATACGGCGCTATTTCGAAAAGGCAATGGAGATCGCCGATATCGACATAGGACAAGTGCCCGATCAAGCATATACCGAAGCGGAAGGGCTGCTTTTAGATAAAACCAAGACCAGAAACGACCGCAGAAAAAAAGCTTCCGAACTTTTTCCGAAAGCAAGAAAGGGAGATTTCGGAGCGGATCTAAGCAAGGCGGTGGACGAGATATTCAAAGCGCTGCTGGGAATGAAATTCGATCTGTACAAAGCGTGTTTTTATGAGCGCGAAACGGATGATGAAAGTTGCGAAGCCGTAAAAATATCGTTTTCCGACGACGATTATGATGAAAAAGAAAGCGAATACATAGACTCTCTCGGCGAAAACGCGCCGCTTTTGGGCGAGCTCAAAAAAATATATTACGGCTTTGAATTCAAAGAGATCATGGGTGAAGAGGAATATTTATCGGACGCCATGGTCAAGCGTTTCGACGAGCACCACGAGGATAAATTATTATTAAAGCGGCTCTTCCAACGCTATCCGGAAACATCGGAAGACGGCAAAAGATTTTTCAGTTCAAAGCCGGCTGCGGTAACGAAGCAGAACGAAAACAAAGATCAAGAGGCGCAAGAGCAGGAAAGCGAGCAGCCAAAAGGCAAAAAAGATAAACCGAAAGTCGACGCAGTCTGCTATGAATACTATATAAGAAAGCCCAAGAAAATAGAAGACAAGAAGAAGACTGCATATGAAAGCATCAAGAATAAGATATTCGAAATTTTGAAAAAAGTCGATCCGAGCGTGCTCGAAGCGGACGAAGATTTATCTTCGCCGTTACGATACGTCTGAACATCTCGCTCTTCAATTCGTCGCTCCACCTGCATTGGAGCCGTATTTTTTTCGAGGAGTTATGAGCGCCGTAATAGGAACATATCTCGCCGTACGGATTGCGTTTTTCGTCGCAGAACACGACGCGCACCTTGTTCTTTATCAATTCCATAAGCGTAACTTTAATATGTACGTATGAGTTAAACGAACAGTTTTAGTGCAGTGCCAAATCAAATGGATCCAAAACCTAGCGAAAATGACTAACATGCTGGCGACAGTTTTAGTGCAGTGCCAAATCAAATGGATCCAAAACGACGAAGCCCGTAGGCGTATCGCTCGAAGCGTTTTAGTGCAGTGCCAAATCAAATGGATCCAAAACTCATGTTGACGTGTCGTTCATCGCATATAGTTTTAGTGCAGTGCCAAATCAAATGGATCCAAAACTTCGTTCCGCTTATTTTTTCCTCGAACACGGTTTTAGTGCAGTGCCAAATCAAATGGATCCAAAACGGACCTATACGCTATATGCACGCTCTTTGAGTTTTAGTGCAGTGCCAAATCAAATGGATCCAAAACTTACCAAACGTTCGGTAAAGTGTATGTTGAGTTTTAGTGCAGTGCCAAATCAAATGGATCCAAAACGGTATCGCAGGGATATACTCGGGCAACGTAGTTTTAGTGCAGTGCCAAATCAAATGGATCCAAAACGTCGACGTCGATCGCGTTTTTAATCGTATAGTTTTAGTGCAGTGCCAAATCAAATGGATCCAAAACTAAACTCGCGTTCTATCTGTCTTGCTGTCGTTTTAGTGCAGTGCCAAATCAAATGGATCCAAAACCACGTGGAAGTTTCACGATTTAAGACGTATGTTTTAGTGCAGTGCCAAATCAAATGGATCCAAAACTTCAAGCGGTTTCCGAAAATGCCGCCTTCGGTTTTAGTGCAGTGCCAAATCAAATGGATCCAAAACCAGGAAATTTTCAATTTATCGTCATAATAAGTTTTAGTGCAGTGCCAAATCAAATGGATCCAAAACTACAAACATGATTTTAATGGATGTACACTTGTTTTAGTTCTGTTCCGGTATTACGGTTATAGCGTCAGCATAAAAAACGTGATTGTCGTGCTCCGTGAGGAGCACGTGAGTAAAAATTTTCGAAAAGCAGCACGAAGTGCGCCTTTTTGTCATGAAGAGAGCAAAAAGGCGCTGATACCCTGCTCCGAGAGCGGGAAAAGGCCGCGGATATCAGATAAAGTTCTTTAACAACTCCGTGACCAGACCGATATACTCGCCGCCGGTGGGCTTTTCGTCTTTGCCGATGACGGTAAATCCGAAAAATCGGTTCAGATTCGATATTTTGCCCTGCGCCCATGCCGAATCGATAGCATGGCGTACGGCGCGTTCGACCGCCTTGAAATTAGACGAGTACAATTCCGCCACATAAGGATAGATCATCGTGGTTATGGAATGGAGGGATTCGGGACGAGCAAGCGCGAATTTCACGGACTCTTTCAAAAACTCGAAGCCTTTGAGCCGCGGTTGAATGCCAGAGTTGATCAAAACGGTCGACAGCTTTTCGTCCAAAGATTCGGTTAAAAACCCGGCGTTGTCTGCCATAGTGACCTCCGAATGAAGGGAGCGATATATGAAGGTAGGCTATAAAAGCCTGCGGAAAGATTATATCATGGCGGTTTGTCTGAAACAAGTGTTTTTTGTCTTATTTTGCCGTCGTATTTTGTCGAAGTCTTTTAGTGTCGGCTCATCAAAAATTTTGACACAATGCGGCGCGTCTTTTCCGCCGCGGGTTTTTGTGTCAGCTCAGCTAAATTTTTACTATGCTACGGCGCGTCTCACGAATACATACATTGAAAAGCGGTTTGCTAAGACCCTCCGGGTATTAGCGGCACCGCCTTTCTTCGTCTGTATCCGAGATCCATCACCGTATCACAGCAAAATTTTAGCTTCACCGACACGGGACTGCTTATCAAAGTATTTTCAAAATAGGAAGTATAACTCCACCGCGCTCGCGCGGTGGCTCGCCGAAAGAAATTCAACAAAGCATTAAAGGAATTTCTTTTGGCGAAAAAGGCGCCGGGAAGTGTAAGATTGGGGCACACCCTCGTTTTTGTGTCGGCTCATCAAAAATTTTGACACAATGCGGCGCGTCTTTTCCGCCGCGGGTTTGGAAAACGTCTAGTTAAGACTCTCCGAGTATTAACGTCGCCGTTTTCCTTTGCCGCGACAAAAAATCCACAGCCGCCTTATGCCAAAATTTTTTCTTCACCGACACCATACTTCCTAATAATCTAATACTGAAATGCATGAGTTGCCGCAATCATTTAAGTGCCTCGAGCCAAAAGCTTCCGACGGCGCCGCAGGGGGAGGGAAGTGTATAGCATACTCGACCGATCCGCCTCCCACGGAGGTCGTAGATTTTGCGGAAAAGAGCCGCAAAAAGCCTTAATTTTGAATGGAGAATACAGCCCACTGTGTATTTTGTCGCACGAAGAACGTGTTTAGCGCCGATTTGCAGACTATTTTTTGTCGTATCGCACGAAACGCGGGCGGCGCTATAGCGGGAC
>CALVJA010000024.1 GCA_944331875.1 uncultured Clostridia bacterium
AGGAATAACGCCGCTTCCTGTGCAAGGTCGTAACTGTCCGTAAGGACGTATCCGTCCAAGTCTTTGTAATCGATATCTCTTGCAAGATTGGCATACATTCTATGTAGCATTTTGTGTCCGCACATAAACTTCAACGCGCTGAGTGCAAGCAGTTCTCCCATACGCATCACATTGTCCGATGAAATTTTCTCGTCTAATATTTCGTAACCTTTTCTTTCCTGTTCCATTGTCTATACCTCCGAAATTTACTTGCCTTTCGGCAGGCAAAAGGGAGCATATGACGGTAGAAGGAAAATATTTTTACTGTTTGTTTGGGAAAGTCAGCGGGGCAAAAGAAAAATCCTTGCTTTAGTGTCCTTTCATTCAGACATTTACGCAAGGATTTTACGACCGTTTACTTTCCCGAGGAGTATGCGACAATATGCCCACGAAAGGCAATGTTCGGAGGATTACAAACAAAACACCGTATGACAAAATGTAAAAAGGCTGTATTAAGGAAACTACGAGAGAGCGAAAAAGCGGAGAATTTCGCAAGCGGTTCAGCGCGAAACTCCGCTTCGCTCTCGCTTTCCGTTCAGCCTTTTAGTTTGTGTTACAGCGTGTGCTTGTCTGGCGGAGCGAAGCGACGCCACTTGTCATAGACAAGCACACGCCACGGTGCCAACTATTAGCACAACACATTGTCAATTATCTCGCCAACGCGCGCTCTCATTTTTATTCATTTTCAACATAAACATGCTTAGGATACGCCTAGGCTATTACTCATTATATCCTAAACTATATCCCTTTATATTTTTTTTCTTCATTTCCATTTTTTTACTTGACATGCCAATATTACTTGTATATAATAATTATAGTAAACGTAATACAAGGAATATACTATGAGTAAATACGACCTTAATTTTAATGTCGACAAAAGCGGTATAGCGAAAATCTCTGTTTCCTCCGCAGGAATAGCATTTAGCAAGGAAAGCATAGAACTCCTTAAAAGTCCCAAGCGCGTGAATATCGGCATCAACCGAAAAATCGGAATTCTCGGAGTGCGTGCAGCCGTTGCCGATGCAGGTATTAAATCCTACCCTTTCGTTACAAACGATAGAAAAACAATGTGGCTTCGCGTCAATTCGAAAGCCCTGTTACAAGAAATACAAACTATAACCAAAATCACATACACGACAACCGCGGTTTCTTATTGCGCCACCTATGATGCGGAAGAAGAAATGCTCATCGTGGATTTGAAACAAAAGTGATATAATTGCGGTCGAAAGAAAAAAGGCGAGTTGCAGTCGCCTTAGTTCTTTGGCAGATACACTGCCTTTAATGCACTTTAACGGCCATGGATGAAATAAGACAGAAAAAGTGTATCCTTGTTTTATTTTATCATGTTCGAGCGCATTTTACAACCGTTTTTATAAATTTAAAAATTAAGGAGTAATTTTTATGCATAGAAAAATCGTATATACGACGCGCATAAGACTCAGAAATGGAAGGATTATTTATGCCCATAATTACGGCATAAAAGCTTTCCGTTTTGAGGTGTAGTCGCAACAAGTAACCATATAGACAACGCGGCCAATCATGGCTTGGCCTATACAATATAAAATTAAATTTAGGAGAGATAAGCAATGAAAAAAACAACTTCTATAAAGCCGGGACAAATCGTCAATGATTCCGGACAATACAAAATTGTTGGCCCTAGAGGCGGAGTAAGTACAACCGAAGTAACGCTCGTCGAGAATAAACCTGCGCCACCTACTCCAAAGAAAAACAGCACATTTGTTTTGGTGGACAAAACTAAACACAAACATTAATAAGACACGCCCAATTGGGCGTGTCTTATTAAAAAATGACTACTCTGAAGATTTAATTAAAGACTCTATTATGTTTACTATTTGCTCACCGTGAAGTTGCTTTGTATACCGCACGTCCGAAACTTGTTTTTGCATTTCTTCAAACAATTTTTGAGCACAATTGATTTTGCGCATTTCTTCGGGGTCTAACTCTGTTTTATCTTTGGTTTCCACTACAAGATTAAGTTGTTGCTTACCGTCTTTGCGCTTTACTACATACATAAAATCGGGGCTATAGGTTCCGTCGGCGTAAGTGGGAATACGGACTGTTCTTTTGGGAATTTTCCCGAAAACTTCAACTTCCGCTATATCAGATAAAACTTCTTGCACGATATTTTCTCTTTCCAACGCCGAATCATAACAGCAAGCGTCGTATAAATAATTATCCAAGACATTTTTGCCGATTTCTATATCCCCTTGCGGCAACATGCCTATATCCGTCCTTAAAACGGTTTTCTTCGGCGTACCGTCAATTTCACGCAACGGATCATTAACAGCAACGTCAATCTTTTCGTAAGAATACCTCTGCGCAAATGTCGCAATATACCATTCGCGATATTTAGCGACAAATTGCTGTAAAGTTTGTTTGCAAAAATATTTCTCGGGAACCGATCTATCCTTGAAATATTCAGCGAATGCCGCATGGGCTATTTTAATAGGTATATTAGTCCTGTTTTGAATTTCCTTTAAGAACGTAGAATACTTCAATTCTTTTTTTACGGTAAAAGAACTACCGACAATGTCTTCAAAATCCACACTTCCGTCCACTACATTGGCAACGGAGCGAGAAATTTTTGTCGTTAGCGTGGAGCGCCCGTCAATATTTGATTTTATTATATCACGAATAACCGCTTTTAAAGTTTCGTCATCAACTTTACTAAAATGCAAGTAGTATTTCTGATTGATAAGCTCCCACAATTTCTCGAGTTTGTGGAAGTTTTCGACGCGCATACCGACTTGCTGAACATTTTTATTCTTTTTGATTTCAACGACTTTACCGTTAGCAAGCGCTTTGAAGATATCGGGATATTCACTCATAAACGCTTCGCGATTATCTTCGATAATACTGTGATCTGAGGGGTTCACATACCGTTTGACATACAAATCTATTAAGAACTGGTTTATGTCGATATGCTTTGTCTTTGCATACTTTTCAAGGAATGCTTTATCGATAACAAGTTCTTTCTTGACGTCTCCGTTGATTTCTTTTTTAAGCCTGTCTGCAAAATCTTTTTCCGAATAATCGATTATATAACGCAAATAAAACTGCTCATCGTTAACGCGATTGCCGTATTCGTCCACAGGCAAGCGAAGCCCGCGTCCGACTTCCTGCAATTTGCTTATTTCGCTGCCGCTACTGCGAAGCTTTGCAATTACAAACACGTTGGGATTGTCCCAACCCTCTTTAAGAGTCCATTTCGAGAATATAAATCTCGTCGGTTCGATTTTCCCCTCATCATCCTTAAAACGTATTATTTTATCTTTGGCTCTTAATACCTTATCGACCTCTTGTTTGATATCCTCGTCACTTGTAGCATTGTCCTCTGAAAAGTATGCGGCTATCGTTTCGGACAAATGCTCAAGCGAATATTGCAAATACTCTTTATATTCTTTCCCACGAACAGTGTTTTTGACTTTAGATATTTCCTCTTTAAGCTTTTCCGACAGCATTTCTTCAAACAGCGTCCTTAAATGACCGCCGTCTTCATCTCTGAACGACTTAATGCTGTCTATAAAAAACAACGACAATGTTTTAATTTTTGACAGACGATAAAAATTGCCGCGCTCCTTTTCAAAGTGCCTGTCGAGAGCAAGGGACAGCATCATTTTTTGATATGTTTCGGCAAAAACTTTCGGATAGATAGAATCGCTTGTGCACAACTCCATTCCGTTTGAGAGTATAACCGTACTCTTTGAGATTGTGTCTACCGTTATACCCGATAAACTGTCATCCAATTGCGATAAAGATTGCCCTTCCTGCAAATCGTATGCAGTTTTGGTTTGTTCGTTTTGAAGACGGACATATTTGGGTTCACCGCGGACATTCGATATTGCGAGGACTTTAATTTTTGTTTCTTCTTTTATCTTGTCCTCATCCGCAACGTATTCAACCTCAACCCCTTTAATAAGATTATTGTTAAATGCGTCGCAAGCACCGAGATTATATACTACATTCTCATAATCCACAACGCCGCGTGAAAATTCGGGGAAAGTCGCTCCATAGCGAATAATGCACTGCGGTTGGATATTTTCCAATAAACACTTAAAGGCTTTATCTCCGCGCTTGAACTTGTGCGGCTCGTCGATTATTACAAACGGCGATATTTCTTTCAGCGTTTCGTAAGGCTTGGTAAAATTGCCGAGCAAGGTTTGGTCGTACTCGATTCCCATTGTCTGTCTTGACATAAGCATACCGCTGTTCATAAGCAGAACATCGATTCTATGCCCGCCGATATCCGTACCGTTGGCAAAGTCCACAATGGAAGAAGGAAACATTTTGCGCTTTTTTGTTTGCTGTTTTTGTGCGTCAAGGACATGCAGTTTTAATTCGGTACCGTCATATAACGATTGCAAATCGCTTTTCATATATGCGGATTGCAAAAACGACTTCACGCCTTCCTTTATAGGCACGCTTGGCACGAGAATGATAAACTTATTTATACCGTAAAGTCTATGTAATTCAAAAATGGTACGGGTATATACATAGGTTTTTCCCGTTCCGGTTTCCATTTTTACGTCAATATTCAGATACTCACTGCTGGACGCGTTTTTGCAATAATATTCCGGCAAAGAATAGCCGTCTACATAATAATGACCACTCTGAACCTTTTTGATGTTATTATGAATTGCCGAATCGGTCAAATCGATTTTTGCGCAAGTGTTTTTATCCGTCGCAGGAATAAATTCCACCCCGGCAAAAACTCCGCATACCGCATTGACGGCATTTATTTGATGAGTTAAATTATTCTCGAGTTTCATAACTGCACCTTAATATCTGATGACAACGTCAATGGGATTGCGATTTTTCAGCGTTTTTAAGTTAGTGCGCAATGAAGTACTCGCTGTATATGAAAGAGCATAACCGTACACGATTATTTTGTCCGCAACTAATTCGTTTGACTCTAACTTGCGCACCAATTCCATAATGCTCGGTTCGGATATTTCATCCAAAAGATAGAGGTTTGCGCCGTGTATTCCGTCATTGATAGAATACGCCGTATATCCTTTCAAATCGATTTCTTTAATAGGCGTGTTAAATCCGTATCCGTCTTTTATTCCCCACGTGGCAAGAACGGTATCTTTGCCGAATGCGGCAATTATATCATCTCCATCAATAGGAAATTCGGGATTAAAGCTTTCCATTTTATCAAGCGTCTGTTTTTCCGGCGTTTTTAGATAATAAGTCTTGAATCCCAAATCAACCTCTTTACTTTTTTCGGGTTCGTCTGCCCTGATCTTGGCTGCCGCACGCCTTATACGCTCACGCCCGATTTCATCTATAGTTTTATATCCGGCTTTTTCTGCCTCACTACCTTTTTTAACAGGCTCATTTAGCTGAACCATTATATATTTTATTTTTTCGTCATCTGTAACATTATTTAACATAACCGCATGCGCGGTTGTCGCAGAGCCAGAAAAAAAATCTAGAACTATTGATGACTTATCACAAGATATATTTAACAATAATTTAATAAATTCTATAGGCTTAGGTGTATCAAATAATCCTTTTACCCCAAATAATTGTTTAATCGTAAGAGAGGCTTTTTTGTTGCCCTCAATATCCGTAAACAAATTTGATACCTGTTTTTCTCTGCCATCGAGGTAATATTTAACATATGGAACCCAACGATTTTGAGTAAAGCCATCCACTGAGAACGCAGTTCCAATATCTTTTTCTATCCATTCTATATAATTATCTCTTACAAGCTGTTCATATTTGCTTTTCGAAACTCTCCAACGGCTTAAATAACCTAATGGTCCAAAAGGATAAACGGGTGTGCCATCTGGTGCCTCAACAGAATAGAACATATTCGGTCGATCTTCGCGTTTATCTGCATTCCCGGTTTTTCTTAATTGTAATGTAGAATACTTTCCGCGTTCATCTTCCGAATTAAATCTTTGCTCATCTTCTTCATTTAAAGGTATTCCTTTTAATATAAATTTATCTGTTTTAATATATGATAAACAGTAATCTAACGAGCTTCCCATCTTATTTGCATCTTGTCCTGTAGTTGTACCGGTTGCACGGCATATACATCCAAGAAAGTTACCTTCACCGAATATAGCATCACATAATAATTTGCAGTTTGCTTGTTCATTATCATCTATGCTAATAAATATTACACCATCTTCCGAAAGCAATTCTTTTGCAAGTTCTAAGCGTGGATACATGAACGTAAGCCAAGCAGAATGTGTGCTTTTGCCCTGCATATTCAAAACGCGTTCGGCTTCGTCTTCTTCTATTCCGATTTTCTCGGCAAGGTCTTTTGCGCTGAACTCGAATTTGTCGTTATATACAAATCCGTCGCTTCCCGTATTGTAAGGCGGATCTATGTAAATGCACTTGATCGCTCCTGCGTAAGAATGTTTCAAATGTTGCAATGCGTCCAAGTTGTCGCCGACAATATAAATATTTTCGGAAGGATTATCCTTGTTACTTTCGTCGGGAACAATGACCGTTTCGGATTCGAGGTTTGAAAGATACCGCGCATAAGACTTACCCAAAAAATTAAGCGCATAGCCTTCCTTTTTAATGCTGATATCCTTTGTCTTAACGAGTTCTTCGAAAATCGCCATATCGAAATTGCCGTTTTTATCAAAGCATTGCGGAAAGTGTTCCTTTAAAGCCTCCATTTCCTTGCTGTTTACTTGTATGTTTTCGTTATCCTTTATAGTATCTTGCAACATATCTTTAACTCCTTAATTCCTTTAACCTTTTAATAAACTTATCTCTTGACTGTTCCCAATGATTTTCGCTTGGCATGTCCAACCCAAACATTGTTACAACTTGATTTTTGAAGTCATTGAGTCTGTACTTATCATCTGCCCTAAACCAAACAGGTTGATTATCTAACAGACCTTTGATATTAGTAGAATCAAAATCAGGCTCTAATATTTCTTGATAATCCCTATTATTTACCCAAATTGCACCGACTTCGTTTAAACAACATGGGCTGTTAAAATAATTGTCAGTATACCATAGGACGAAGAAAGTATCCTGATTTTGCAGTTCAGCTTTAACTTTAATTTTGTTTAGGTGACCATTTTCTATATAGTAATCGGGATGAGAACTACAAAATATATATTTTTCTTCTGTATTCTGAGTTGGGTGCGGAACTCCTATTGCATGCAGAAGTTCAATAAATAAATCAACCGACGTTTTGTCTTTTTCACTATGGCTAATGAATATCTTGTTTTTTGCATCTTTGCATAGCTTTTGTTTCAATTCAAGTATCACTTTTGCAAGGATATCAATCTCTTTTAAATTGAGAGACCAAGTTCTGGAATTATAGTAATACTCATTTATCAAGGAATACTGTTCTCTATAAAGCTTTTCTATGTTGTGTTTTTGCACAAAAGCTACGACCTTTTCTTTATATATTGCATAAGTTGGATTCTTATAGTTTATATATTTATTTTCATTTGCAAGTATATCTTGTCGCATAACTTCGCATAATTGCAACAATTCGTTTATTTCCGTAAGCGCCTCGTATTTTTTACCCATTATTGGTTCCTCAATCCGTTTTCTCCTTATTTAACTTAACAATAGCCGTCAAAATTGAAAAATTATTCTTCAAATTTTATATTATTTTCTTTACAAAGAGCAATAAAACTTTGTTGAGTTTTGTAGGTGGGCATAGAATGCCCGGTTTCCCATCGATTGACCGTAGCAGAAGATACCCCCAAAAGTGAGGCAAGTTTCTCTTGACTTAGATTTAATTGATTCCTGACATATTTGACTTTATCGGCAAATTCCATTCCAACTTCTCCAAAAGAAATTATAACATTTTTATTATAACATAAGTGCTATAAAATGCAAATGTATTTTTCCGTTGCGATAACATTATTAGCTTATTTCAAAGTTTACATATCCTGCGAAATATGCTATCATTTAAACACGAGGTCATTATGAGAAAAATTGATATTTTTCAAATGGAACCAGAGTTCATTTTAGGCGATGCACAAAATTTGCAGGCTTTGAAAAAGAAATTAAACGAAGATTCATTCTTGTTATCACAGATCGAAATTGACTACAATAATAATCGGAACAAATATAATGAAGAATTTGTTTCCGCTAAAATCAATCACTTAAAAAATCAACACCTTTATAGTTGGTTGTTTTTAAAATGGTATTTTGATCAAGCTATTAATTCTGAAATGAAAACATTTCCAGATTTTCAAAAAGAAGAAATGAGAAAAAAAGGATGGATGCTACCTTTATATTTCATTAATAAATCAATTATGGCAACCGAGGGAAGCCCGGTAACTACGGAAGATTTATATGTTAGAAACATGGATAGGCTTTTCGACACTTTATTTAACTTTAATATAGGAGAAAAGTATTCCAGAATAGATAGGTATTATCATCAAGCAATCTTCAACTACAAAAATCATTGCTATTATTCTTGTTCAGTGTCCCTTTTCCCTATTATCGAATCTTACCATTAATTTATAAATAACTTTAACGAAGACTGTTTTTATAAAATAAAGGATAACCTTAAAAGCGTCACCAAAAAGATGGAGAACGTTAAACAAATTTACAACATTCAAATAGAATATTATAAAAACTTGGTAAAGCAATTTAATGAGTTAGCAAAACAGCATTATTTTAAGAAATCTCTTGGCAGGAAAAATGAACCTACAATAATAAACCGCAATAGGATTATGCACGGGCTTTTTTCCAGAGAAATAAGCCAAAAAGATTGTTTACAATTATTCTGCGTTATTTCCAATATGGTTGTAATTAAAAATATAATAGATGCAAATGAGAGAATGAATGTAATTGAAAACGAATTAGCGAAATTACAAGAGCCTATCGCAAAAACAAAAGACTAATTTTCTCTTCATTTTATAATACTATTCGATTTACGTTACACACGCCCCGCCAAACCGAGGATAAGGGCGCATCTTACGCCCTTTCTTCATGTCTAGGGCTTGGGTCATTTACGTTTTGGCAAACTCCATCAGCCACCATCGGAGTCGTATATTTCGCCAAAAGGAGCCTGAAAATATTTACTCATTTAAGTGTTTTTTTCCGAAAGTAGAGTATAATCCAACATGTATTTTGCGGCTTAGAGTAGCATATTCGGCACCGATTTGTAGACTACTTTGCGTTGTATAGCACGAAACGTAGGAGAGATGATAGCGGGATTTCCCGTCCGCGCCCCGTTTTGGTCTCCAAAGCGGGGGCTCACAGATTCGCACAAAGCCATGAACAGCAGTACGCCAGTACTAGTGTTTTCCCTTACACGGGTGTTTGGCGGCAGATTGCCGTAGATTTGCGAGCTATTTTGCGCGAAACGGGAGGGAAGTGTATACCATACTCGACCGACCCGCCCCAAAATAAAAGCATATTAGGAAGTCAATACCGATGAGAACAAGTCGAATATGCTTCGGGAGCAATGATTTTCATTGCTCCCGAAGTGCCCTGGAGTTTTGAGGCGGCAGATACGTTCAAAGGCAAGCGGTGTCCCCGACGCTCGTACCCGCAGTGGTACGTGCTAGCGGGTCAACGCGTAGAATTAGGGCGTATCTCATCCTCAAAACCATATGAGCACTTGTTTGAATCGGTATCAAGAAAAAGATGCGGCAAGATGGCGGTATTGATCGATTGCCGAAGATCATTATATCCTTATGAAAGAAAAGCCCGTTCAAAGAACGGACTTCTCGTTTCAGAATTCGGATTTTTAGGAATTGTTCGTTTGCCTCATCTTATTCGGCAATCGATCAATTCCCGGTAAAAAATGAATCGGTAGTTTGTTGCATCAGGGTGGCTATGGTAACCGGGCCGACTCCGCCGGGGACGGGAGTCATGAGCGAGGCGTTCTCGAACGCGCCTTCGTCCACGTCGCCTATGTTGCCGGGATTGTATCCCGCGTCGATGACTACGGCACCCGTTTTGACCCATTCCGGCCGCACGAAGCGCGGCACCCCGCACGCCGCCACTACGATATCGGCGCGGCGTATGACGTCGCCTATATCGCGCGTTCTGGTATGGCACACGGTGACGGTGCAGTTTGCGTTCAGCAAAAGCATGGCGACGGGTTTCCCGAGTATCGGGGATCTGCCGATGACGACGGCTTCTTTTCCTTCCAGCGGTATTTTATAGAAGGAGAGGATATTCATTATCGCCTGAGCGGTCGCGGCGCGGTAGCCGCCGAGTCCGAGCGCCGTTTTGCCGAGAGAATTGACTCCTACTCCGTCGACGTCCTTTTCGGGCGCTATTCTGTCGAAACACTTTCTCTCGTCTATGCCGCGCGGCACGGGATGCTGTAAAAGTATGCCGTAGACGTCCTCGTCGGCGTTTAATTCGTCGATGACAGCCAAAAGCTCCTCCGTCGTGGTCTCCTCTTTCAGTTCGACCTTTCTGGGCTCGATCCCTACGCGGCGGCAGGCGTTACCCTTCATCCTGACATACGTTACGGAGGCGGGATCCCCGCCCACTATTATGGTGGCGAGCACGGGCACTTTTTCCCCGGCGGCGACGCGATCCGCTATGCGCCGGGAAATTTCCGCTTCCATTGTCTTTGCCACAAGTCTGCCGTCCAGAATTTTGTCAACGTATTTTTCGTCCATCGTTTGCTCCTTATTAAACGGGCGCCCGTTCGGGCGCGCCGGAAAATGCGTTCAGCCGTTTTTCCTGAATGTGAGGGAATCGTCGGTCATCTTGTCGATTATCGCAAGCGATACGATCTTCAGTCCCTCCGCACGCAGCACGTCGCCGCCGCCTTGGAAACCTTTTTCTATGGCTATGCCGGCTCCCGCCACCGCCGCTCCGGCGCGGTGGGCTATGTCGATGAGCCCCCTCAGCGCGCAGCCGTTCGCCAAAAAGTCGTCCACTATCAGCAAAACGTCGTCTTTGGATATGTAATCTTTGCTTACCATGACTTCGTAATCGCGGTTATTGGTATAGCTGTGCACGGGCGCGGTATAGACGTCGTCCGAAAGATTTATCGTCTTTCTCTTTTTCGCAAACACCATCGGAACCCCGAATTTAAGCGCCGTCATCATCGCAATGGCGATACCGGAGGATTCTATCGTGAGCACCTTCGTAATATTGTCGTTTTTAAACGCCTCGTACAATTCCTCTCCCAGTTTTTGTACAAGTTTGACGTCTATTTGGTGATTCAGAAAGCTGTCCACTTTCAAAACGTTGCCGGGCTTGACCTCGCCGTACGTCGATATCATATCCTCCAGTAGCTTCATATCCGCCTCTCTTTTGTTATTATATCGATTATACAACCGCGCCCGCTTCGGTGTCAATCTTTCTGCCGCCTTATATCGCCGCCGCGCCCTATGGCGGCGCACGCTCCGAAAATAGTGAAAATCCTTTACATTCGGGCGGCTTGTGATATAATATAGGTGACCGAAATAGCATTTGGAGGATTAAAATGCTGCTAAGTTCATTGACCGGAGGAGGCATTGCCGGCGTAGTCATCGGCGCGCTTATCATAGCATGCGCGTTTATAATCGGACTATTTTTCCTGTTGGGTTACGTAACGTTTTTGGCCGCGTTCAAACGCCCGAAAACAAGCGATCCCGCGTCGCATCCGCTCCGCGCGGTTTTCTGTCCCCATGCGGAAGAATACGCCGAAAAGCTCGCCGCGGCGAAAGCCGAGGCGGACAGCGCCGAGTTCGAATGGGTATCCGTCGAGAGCGCGGACGGGCTGAAACTCTCCGCAAGGCTCTATAAAAAGGAAGGAGCTTCCGTCACCGTGATATGTATGCACGGCTACTCTTCGGCGGGCACCAGGGATTTTGCGACGATCCTTCCGTATTATTTCGAAAAGGGATTTAACGTCCTTCTCCCCGCCGAGCGCGCGCACGGCGAGTCCGAAGGATCGTATACCGGACTGGGAGTGCTCGAAGTCGCCGATCTGGAGCTTTGGGTCGCCGAAATCAACAAATTGTTCGCCGAAAACATAATTTATATACACGGCATTTCCATCGGCGCGACGACGGCTCTCCTGTATTCGGCGAAAAATCTCCCCTCGAACGTAAAAGGTATCGTATCCGATTCCGCTTACACCAGGCTGTGGGACGTTTTGAGCTATCAGATAAAGCACCTGTACAAACTGCAGCCCTTCCCGATACTGCAGATAGCCGAACTTTTCGCGCATCGCTTCATAAAGATCGGATTCCACCGCGACTCCGCGCTGGAGGCGGTCAAACAAGCGGGCGTGCCGATATTGTTCATCCACGGCGCCAAAGACGTTTTGCTCCCGATATATATGTGCGAGGCGATGTACAGCGCGTGCACCGCGCCGAAGTCGAAATTCGTTTCGGAAACCGCGGGTTTTGCCGAGGCGGCGATAATGGATACCGATAATTACCTCAAAGCCGTCGACGCCTTCTTCTCCTCTCCGGTCGAATCAGGTTCCGACCAACAATAAATTTTAATCGCTTAAGCAAATATCCGCCTGTTCGAGGCGGATATTTTTTGTGTTCCGCGCAGCATGCGTCGACTCGAAAAAAGTCCGCCGCAGCGGACTTTTTTTCGCATATCTTTTTATGCGTTACGATATCACGATCGCCAGGGCGTCTTCGATACCGCCGGTCGAGACGTTGTAATAGCCTGCCGATATGGATTCGAGACCGGGCGCAACGTTCAGATAATTTACGTTCCTGACAGAGCCGTCGGACATCGTATAGGTTATTTCGTTATACCCGAATACCGCCATGGCGTGACGCCCGGCGCCGTGATAATCGGTGACCGAGTCGCTGCCGCTGCCCGCCGAAATTACGGTGACGTCGATGGCTTCGGTGAATATTACCAGCGGACGCGACGACTCGAGCTGCGTTTTCGCCGCCTGATAGTTGAAGCTCGTTCCGCTCATCAGGGACGTATAGCTTATCGAATAACCTGCGCCGGTAACGTATGAGGTCATTCCGTTTCTGAACTGCGATACTGTCGTTCCGGAGCCGGTGGTGTTCGTGCCCATAGCGGAATACAGCTGTCCTACGAGCGCCGTCGTTTGGCTTCCGGGCGTGGCATACATATAGCGAGTACCGATCCCCATCCCCGGGGTGTAATTCGCTATAAGGTTCGGATAGTTGCGGTCGTAATATTGAATAATGTTGGCGCCCGCCACGCATACGCATTCGTAAGAGTATGCGGGAAGTTCCACGATGGATGGGTTTCTGGTCGCCAGAGAATGAGTATTTTGGGATTTATCGGTATAGTATATCGTTTCGTGCGTTGACGAAAGCGTCCCGTCCGAACCGTAAAACGCCTCGTCGCGAAGCGCGGCTATGGTTTCGGCGCTTATTTCGGCACCCGTTTCGGCGTTCAGATATCCGTCGTTATACACCAGGTACGACATCGGACGGACGTAGACGTTCAGATCCCCTTCGTTGAACGGATACGGCGCTTCCGCACCGAAAAACATCTCCGTCACCTCGTATATGTCCGCTTCCACGTTGACGACGGCGGCATAGCCCTTCTCGCCGTACAGTTCGAACGTATACAGCGCGCCGAGGGGCTCGAGGTCGATGTCGTACAGCGGAGTTCTGTCGCATACCGCGTCTACGGGCGCGGCGTAAGTTTCGCCCGCAAGCGTTCCGAACGCTTCGGCAAACGCGACGTCCGTCGGATCCGTTTCGGGCTCCGCCGCCGAAGCCGTCGCCGCCGGTATGACCGAAGCGCATAACGCAAGAGCGACGCAGACGATCAATGTTAATACTGCTGATTTTTTCATAAGTAAATACCTCCTGAATGTCTATAGCCTAACGCATTTCGCGAAGATATGCCTTGTTTCGACGAAATTAGACAAAAAAATCTGATATTAGAGCTTTTTCAGGGAATCTTTGATCCTTTTCAATATCCTGCTGTGTTTTTTGCGCACCGCGTCGTGCTCTATTCCCAAAAGGTCGGCTATCTCCTTTTGGTTATAGCCCTCCCAGTATATCATATCGATTATGCGCCTGGACTCGTCGTCGAGGTCTTTCAAAACCTCGTGCAGTTCGGAAAAACTTTCCTCCGAAACCAGCATCTTGAGCGCTTCGGGCGCGGGAGGTTTGCGCCTTTTCTCGCCCTTCGTCGCGGCGATGCGCTCCGCTTCCGTATACATCCATACGGCGGGTTTACGGACAAAATATCGGACGTCAATCAAAAACAGCTGCAGGAACAATTCCTCCGTCGCCGCACGGGCGACGTCCAAACTGTATCTTGCGTTCAGGTGCTTGACGATACGCGCGTAGAAATAAGAGTACAGTCTTTCGACCGACCCTTGGTCGTATTTATAGCTCCTGAGCAGTCGGTTGAATTCCCGCGCGTCCACCTTAAGCCTCCGTTCTATATAATTATAATATAAAATTTCGTTTTCGGCGGCAAAATTTTATTTACGGTTAATCGGCGCGCCGCAAACCGTATTTTGACGCGCATTTGCACCTCCGAGCCCCCGCGCGCGGCGAATAACGGCGGTGCGATCGCATTTTTCCGCCGCTTTTTCCGTACGCGCGACGGACGGAGTTGATTTTTTACTAATATTTTCCCCGACGGAACGCCGTCGTTTTTAGTGTCCGCGCCCGCTTGCTTTTTCGCCCGCTTTTATTTACAATATATATTGCCGACTGCGGAGGACACATGACTATAGAAGGTAGCGTACAGGCTGTTATTTTCCGCTCCGAAGAGAGCGGATACACGGTGATCGACTTTCTGACCGAAAGCCGCAACGTCACCGTGGTCGGCTGTATGCCCGAGATCGGCGAGGGAGAATACCTGAAAATAGAGGGGAAATGGGTCGTAAACGCGCGTTACGGAGAACAGTTCAAAGCCGAGGAAGTGTCCTTCTCCGCGCCGGCGGACCCCGAAGGGCTGGTGCGCTTTTTGTCGGGCGGATTGTTCGAAGGGGTGGGCGAAGCCACCGCGAGGAATATCGTTTCAAAATTCGGAGCCGCAACGCTGGATATCATAGAACGGGCTCCCGTAAGGCTTTCGGAGGTGCCCGGAATAGGCAAAATGCGCGCGCAGGCGATAGCGGAGAGCTATAGACGGAACGCCGAAATGAAAAACGTAATGCTGTTTTTACAGGGGCATTCCGTTCCGCTGAAACTCGCCGTAAAAATATACGAAAAATACGGTGCGGAAACGGAATCCGCCGTGAGGGAAAACCCCTACCGCCTCTCTCAGGAAATAGACGGCGTCGGCTTTTACAAAGCGGACAAAATAGCCGAGGCGCTCGGGTTCGACAGAACGTCGGAGTTCCGTCTCGCGGCGGGAGTTACCGAGGCACTCCGCGAAGCGGGCAAACAAGGCGGGCATACGGCGCTTCCCGAGGAAGAACTGGCGCGCCGCGCCGCCTCTTTGTTGGGGTGCGGCGGCGACGTATTGGAGGATCTTCTGCCGCGGCTGGTACTGAAAGGCGAATTAGGCGTGCACACTGCGGATACGGAGAGCGGGAACGTCAGATATTATGCGCTCGGCGTGAATATGTCGTCCGAAAAGTCCGTAGCGGCGCGGCTCATACGCCTTATCCGCGGCGCGGGCAAAGACGAGGACATATCGAAAGAGATCGACGTTTTCGAGAAGACGTCGTCGATATATCTGGACCGCACGCAGCGAGAGGCGCTCGTTTCGGCATGGAATGCGGGCGTGAGCGTGATAACGGGAGGGCCCGGCACCGGGAAAACGACTATCATAAAATGCATTACCGAGCTTTGCGCCGCAAAGGGACTGACATGCCTTTTGTGCGCTCCGACGGGGCGCGCCGCGAAGCGGCTTTCCGAGGCGACGGACGAGGACGCAAAAACTATACACAGGATGCTGGGGCTCGATATGTCCTCGGGAAAACCCGTGTACAAGTTCAACGAGAACCGCCCTCTCAAAGCGGACGTCATAGTCGCGGACGAAATAAGCATGGCGGACATATATATTTTCTCGGCGCTCCTCAAAGCGGTACCGGAGGGCGCGAAGCTCATCCTGGTGGGAGACAAAGACCAGCTTCCCAGCGTATCGCCCGGGAATATTCTTGCGGACATCATAGACTCCGGGCTCATAACGGTATCTACCCTGACCGAGATCCACCGTCAGGAGGAAGGAAGCCTCATCGTCGTCAACGCGCACCGCATAAACGACGGCGAGATGCCCCTCATACGCAACGATTCCAAGGACTTTTTCTTTGACCGCAGATATACGCCCGAGGATGTTTTGACCGATATAGTGTCTTTGGTGACGGAACGGCTGCCGCGCTATTTCCACGTTTCGCCCTCCGATATACAGGTGCTGGCGCCGCTGAAGCGTTCGCCCGCGGGCGTTGAAGCGCTTAACGCGGCGCTTCAGAATGCGTTGAATCCCTACGGAGAGAAGCTCGGAGCCGGCACGGAGTTCCGCATAGGCGACAAGGTGATGCATACCGTCAACGATTACGAGCTGGAATGGCGGCGCGGAAGCGAAAAAGGCGCGGGCGTCTACAACGGCGACGTGGGATACATAACGAGTATCGTGCGCGGCACGGTGACGGTGGAGTTCGAGGACGGCAGAGTAGCCGAATACGACTCGGACGCGAGAGATTCGCTGATGCTCGCGTATGCCGTCAGCGTACATAAAAGCCAGGGCTCCGAGTTCCCCGTCGTCGTGCTGTCGCTGACCCCGGGGGGCGGAGCGCTGCTGAACAAAAATCTGTTGTACACCGCGGTCACCCGCGCGAAAAACGCGGTCGTGCTGGTGGGGTCCGAAGCTACGCTGAAAAGAATGGTCTCAAATACAAACATACAAAAACGTTATACGCTTTTGAAGGAGTTTTTATGGGAAGCGGACAAAAAAGCAAAGCTCTTGAATTCCTGAAAAAAGGGTACGACGCTTTCACGGACGCGATGTTTCCGCCCGGGTACGCTTGCCTCGGCTGCGGCAAAGAACTGAAAAGCGAATTCCACGAACGCGCCCTGTGCGACGAGTGCGCGGAAGAGCTTCCTTTCAAGACGGGAAAGCTCTGCGCGGTATGCGGCGCCGCGATATATGCGGGAAGACTGTGCAGGCGCTGTTCTCAGGCTCTTCCGGAATTCGACAAAGCCGCGGCTCCCTTTTTCTATGACGGGCTCGCAAAAAAATTCGTACTCGATCTGAAAGCGCGCGGCAGGCTTTATATCGCGGACTATATGGCGGAATATATGTACCGCTATTTTTCCGCTTCGGAGCTTACCGCCGACATCGTCACCGCCGTCCCGTCTGCGGCTAAGACTCTAAGGATACGGGGGTTCGACCACACCGAGCTTATAGCGAAAGCGTTTTCGGAACGGGCGCACATAGCGTATAAAGCGCTTCTTAACAGGATCAAGCACAAAAAGGATCAGACAAAACTAGGATTTTCCGCGAGATACGCTTCCGTTTCCGGTTCTTTCGAACCGATACGGGACGAGATCGCGGAGGGCTTAAACATACTGCTCATAGACGACGTGCTCACCACGGGCGCGACGGCTTCGGAGTGTGCGCGCGTCATGAAAAAGGCGGGCGCAGCCTCGGTGAACGTAATTACTTTTGCAAGATGACAAACTATTTTTCGGATGCTTTGAAACAAGTAGACTCTCTCCGTTCCCGCGACGGATATTACATTTTGGCGTTTGAATCGAGTTGCGACGAAACCGCAGTTTCGGTCACTAAAGGACGTCAAATAGTTTCCAATATTATAAGTTCTCAGATAGAAATACATCGTCGTTTCGGCGGCGTCGTGCCGGAGATCGCTTCTAGAAACCATGCGCTCATGATATCGGGGCTCGCCGAAGAGGCGCTTCGGGCGGCGGGGCTCGGCATAGGCGATATCTCCGCCGTCGCCGTGACCCGGGGCGCGGGGCTTTTAGGAGCTCTCCTGGTCGGCGTTTCCTATGCCAAGGCGCTCGCGTACGCGCGCTCCCTTCCACTTATCGCAGTCAACCACATAAAGGGGCACGTAGCCGCGAATTATATATCCGCACCCGACCTTAGGCCTCCCTTCATAGCGCTTCTCGCAAGCGGCGGGCATACATATATCCTGTCGGTAAAATCGATGTCGGATATGGAGATATTGGGTCAGACTCTGGACGACGCCGTGGGCGAAGCGTTCGACAAGGCGGCACGGGTCTTGGGACTTCCCTACCCCGGCGGACCCGAGATCGAACGCGCCGCAGCGCTCGGAAGCCCTTTATATCCCCTTCCCCGCGCGTTCAAAGGCGATAAACGGCTCGATTTTTCGTTCAGCGGACTGAAAACGGCGCTAATAAATACCGTGCACGGCATGAATATGCGCGGCGAAACGTATTCCATAAACGACGTGGCGCGCTCCTTCCAGGACGAGGCGGTAGGCGTTTTGATCGATCATACCGCGGAGGCGGTAAAACGCACCGGTATACGTACGGTTGCGCTTGCGGGCGGCGTAGGCGCAAATACGGCGCTTAGGGAAAACCTCACCGCGCGCGGCGCGCGGGACGGGTTCGAGGTGCTCCTGCCGCCAAAAAAATTGTGCACCGACAACGCCGCGATGATAGGCGTGGCGGCGTATGAAATGATACGCGAAGGGGCTCTCCCCTCCCCCCTGAGTCTCGACGCCGACCCTGGACTCGAAATAAATTAAAACATTCGCGGAAAAATATTTAGTGGTAGAGTCTTCGATCAAATTAATGTGAAATATATGCGACTTCGCTCCTAATAAGCTTTTTTTCATAAGGTGGGGATCTATCGCGAATGTTTTAATTTATTTCGCACCGCTTTACCGCGTCTTTCGGGCTCTTTTTTCCGAAATCTTCGACCCCCGCTTTGGAGACCAAACGGGGGCAGCGTCGGCGCGTATGCTATACGCGCTGTCCTTGTTTCGAAAAAAATAGCCTCGAAATCCACGGCAAATCGGCGCTATACACGTTCTTCGTGGCGATAAAATACATAGTAGGCTTTATTCTTCTTTCATAGAAAACACTGTTATAGGCGAACTGCCATTTATGACTGAAGCAAATCTGTGCCAAGTATGCTTTCCAATGCGATAAAATACATAGTGGACTGTATTCTTTATTCATAGAAAACGCTTATATGGGCTAATATCTTTCGGGCTCTCTTGCGTGAAATCTGCGCCCCCCGCTTTGGAGACCAAACGAGGCGCGGACGGCGCATAGTCCCGCTATAGCGCCGCCCGCGTTTCGTGCGATACGACACTAGTTTGCGAACGCAAACCTGGCGCGAATGCGCTAAAATAGTCTGCAAATCGGCGCTATACACGTTCTTCAATGCGATAAAATACATAGTGGACTGTATTCTTTATTCATAGAAAACGCTTATATGGGCTAATATCTTTCGGGCTTTTTATACCGATTCAAACAAGTGCTCATATGGTTTTGAGGGGCAGATACGCCCAAATTCTACGCGCTGACCCGCTAGCACGTACCACTGCGGGTACGCGCGTCAGGGACATCGCTTGCCTTTGAACGTATCTGCCGCCTCAAAACTGCTACGCACTTCGGAAACAATGAAAAGTCATTGTTTCCGAAGCATATTCGACTTGTTCTCATCGGTATTGACTCCCTAATATACTTTTGTCTTGGGCAGCGTCGGCGCGTATGCTATACTCGCTGTCCTTGCCGCGGCGCCGTCGGAAGCTTTTGGCTTGTGGCACTTAAATGATTGCGGCAGCTCATGCATTTCAGCATTAGATTATTAGGAAGTATAGTGTCGGTGAAGAAAAAATTTTGGCATAAGGCGGCAGTGGATTTTTTGTCGCAGGAAAGGAAAACGGCGACGTTAATACCCGTAGGGTCTTAACTAGACGTTTTCCAAACCCGCGGCGGAAAAGACGCGCCGCATTGTGTCAAAATTTTTGATGAGCCGACACAAAAACATAAAAACGACGATGTGCCCCAATCTTACGCTTCCCGGCGCCTTTTTCGCCGAAAGAAATTCCTTTATTGCTTTGTTGAATTTCTTTCGGCGAATCACCGCGCGAGCGCGGTGTATTTAAGCGGTTTAATTTTATTCAGCCCATTAGGAAGTATAGTGTCGGTGAAGAAAAAATTTTGGTGTTCTGTGGTAGGAGATTTTTCGCTAATGCGAAGAAAACTTCCGACGTTAATACCCGGAGGGTCTTAGCTAGGAAGTTTTCAAAGCAGTAGCGGAAAAGATACGCCGCAGGACATCAAAATTTTTGATGAGCCGACACAAAAAGCCGATTTATTTCACAATTCCTCGGAGAGGAATTATTTCACAATTTTGCATAGCAAAATTATTTCACGTTTTCGCGCTAGCGAAAACTCTTTCGCCGCCACTTATTTGTTAAGTTCGGATCCCGCGCCGCATACAAAAAAAACTCCCGATCGCTCGGGAGCTTTTTCCGTTTTGTTTTTACTCGGCGTTTGCCGCGCGTATCACGTTTACTTTGAACTCGCCGTCGGACGCGCCCACTTCTATTTCGTCGCCCTGCGAAAGCTCTTCCGCTATCATCGTGCGCGCGACGAGCGTTTCCACTTTGCTTTGCAGATACCTCTTCAGCGGTCTCGCGCCGTATACGGGGTCGTAACCGTTTTCGATGATGAGCGCCTTCGCCTCGGGGGTGATGCGGAGCGAAAGCTGTTTTTCCTGCAGCCGCTTCGCAAGCGAAGCTATCAGAAGGTCTATTATCTTCGATATGTCCGCACGGGTGAGCGGCTTGTAGTACACTATCTCGTCCAGCCTGTTCAAAAACTCGGGGCGGAAACTCTCCTTCAAAAGCGCGGATACCTTTTCCTTCGCCTCCTCGGATATCTCGCCGTCCTCGCCGATACCGTCCAGTAGGTACGCGGAACCGAGGTTCGAGGTCAATATGATTATCGTGTTTTTGAAATCCACGGTACGCCCTTGCGAATCGGTTATCCTGCCGTCGTCCAATACCTGCAAGAGGATGTTGAACACGTCGGGGTGCGCCTTTTCTATCTCGTCGAACAACACCACGGAATAGGGTTTCCTGCGGACCGCCTCGGTCAGCTGCCCGCCCTCGTCGTAGCCGACGTATCCGGGAGGCGCGCCGATGAGCCTGGACACAGAGAACTTCTCCATATACTCCGTCATGTCTATCCTGACGAGGTTGTGCTCGTCGTCGAACAGACTTTCCGCGAGCGCCTTCGCGAGCTCCGTCTTGCCTACGCCGGTGGGGCCGAGGAACAAAAACGAGCCTATCGGCCTCGCGGGGTCGGCTATCCCCGCGCGGGAACGGATGATCGCTTCCGTCACTTTCGTGACCGCTTCGTCCTGCCCGATGACCCGCTTGTGAAGGATGTCGTCGAGGTGTAATATCTTTTCCCTTTCGCCCTCCATCAGCTTATTGAGCGGTATCCCCGTCCAGCGCGACACAACGCGCGCTATCTCTTCTTCGGATACCGTATCGCGGAGTAAGGTATGCCGTTTGCCGCTTTCCGATTGCGCCGCCTCCAATTTTTTGTTTAGCTCGGGGAGCTTGCCGTATTGGAGTTTCGCCGCCTCCGCATAGTCTCCCGCGCGCTGCGCCGCCTCTATCTCGCCGTTCGTTTTTTCGATCTCCGCTTTCAGGTCGGACACCAGGTGGATGCTCTCTTTTTCGTGCTCCCACTGCGCTTTCATCGCTTTGAATTTGTCGTTCAGCTCGGCAAGCTCTTTCTTGATGTCCTCCAGACGCTCCTTAGACAGATTGTCCGTTTCTTTGCCGAGCGCAACTTCCTCTATCTCCAGCTGCATTATGCGGCGCGCGATATCGTCCATTTCGGAGGGCATCGAATCTATCTCCGTCCTTATCGTGGCGCACGCCTCGTCCACGAGGTCTATCGCCTTGTCCGGGAGGAATCTGTCCGAAATGTAACGGTGCGACAAGGTCGCCGCGGCGATCAAAGCGGAGTCGTGTATCTGCACTCCGTGGTACACTTCGTAGCGCTCTTTCAAGCCGCGCAGTATCGATATCGTGTCTTCGACGGAGGGTTCGTCCACGGTGACGGGCTGGAAACGCCTCTCGAGAGCGGCGTCCTTTTCGATGTATTTCCTGTACTCGTCGAGGGTGGTCGCGCCGATACAATGCAGTTCGCCCCTCGCCAGCATCGGTTTCAACAGGTTGCCCGCGTCCATCGCGCCGTCCGATTTACCCGCGCCCACTATCGTATGCAGCTCGTCGATGAACAATATTATCCTGCCCTCGCTTTTGCGTATCTCGTTCAGCACCGCTTTCAGCCTTTCTTCGAATTCGCCGCGGAACTTCGCGCCCGCTATCAGCGCGCCCATATCCAGCGAGAAGATGGTCTTTTCCTTCAGTCCTTCCGGGACGTCGCCTTTGACGATACGCATCGCGAGCCCCTCGACGACCGCGGTCTTGCCTACGCCCGGTTCGCCGATGAGCACGGGGTTGTTTTTCGTCTTCCTAGAAAGTATCCTGATGACGTTCCTTATCTCGAGGTCCCTTCCGATGACGGGGTCGAGCTTTTGCTCGCGCGCACGCTGCACCAGATCGAACCCGTATTTGTTCAGCGCGTCGTATGCGTTTTCGGGTTCGTCGCTGGTCACCCTGTCCGTCTTGACCTTTTTCAGCTCCGCCTTGAACGTTTCCTTCGTTATGCCGAGCGCGCGGAATATCGATCTTATCTCCTCCGTCGCGTTGTCGAACAGCGCGAGCATGACGTGCTCGACCGACACGTATTCGTCCCCTTCCGCGTGCGCCATGCGCTCCGCCTGCGTCAATATCTTGTCGGTCACGGGCGAGATGTAGATCTTTCCCGGCTCCCTTCCCGAACCGCTGACCGCGGGTATTTTGCGTATCGCCGAGTCGGTCATGGCGAGAAGCTTATCGATATCTATCCCCGCCTTCTTTAATAGGTTCGGTATAAGCCCGCCGTCCTGATCGACAAGCGCATACAAAAGGTGCTCCGGCATCACCTGCATATTTTGGTTTTCTATTGCTATAGACTCCGCGGCGCCAAGCGCTTCCAGAGTCTTTTTCGTAAATTTCTGAGCGTTCATGTTATCGCCTCCTCTTTCTATATTTTGCGGTTCAGATTATCCGAACTCCGCTGTTCAGGTACTGTAAATACCTGTTTTCGATCTGCTCTATCGAATCGTATTCGCCCGAAAGATACTTCTTCAGCGTCTCGTCGAACGTGCATACATAGTTTACTATCGCGTCCCCGAGCTCCTCGTCGGTGAACCCGTCCATGCCGTATACGGTAAAAGTGCGGGTAAATCGCGCGGGCTCCATGCCGTATACCGGGGGATTATCGCCGAAGTACGTCTTCAGATATACGCTCTCGAGCCGCATCCACAGCTTGAAAAAGCGCCCGAGCTCCATCAAAAGCTCGTTCGACGTCGTGCGGAAATATATCTTCAGCTGCCCCACGCTTTTGCCGAACGTGCGTTCCATTTCCACTTCGTAGCGGATCGTGGGACGGTATTGATACCGAAGTACGCTCTTTATGGACATCGTAAGATTATTCGGCTCCGAATACATCTTGTATTCGCCGCGCCCGCCTATCAGACCGCCTATTATATCGAATATATGCCCCACGTGTTTCTCCGGAGTCACCAAAGAGACATGCTCGGCAAGTATCTGGTTTATCAGATTCGATCTGTTCGTTCCTTCCTGCGCCGCCAAAGCGTCTATCGCCCGAACGACGTCCTCGGCAAGCATAAGGCTGTACATATTTTTTTTCATATACGCCTCCTTTTCCCTTTTGCCTATACAATATACCCGAATCCAAACTTTGTCAAGCATTTTATATAAATTACTTTGCGAATTTATTTCTTTGCCGAAAAAGATGTAAATCAAAAGTGTGAAAGGAACTTATAAGCAAAGTAGTGAAAAATGGTTTTTTCGTCCTAATAAGCCTTTTTTCATAAGGTAAGACCTGATTCGGCAAAGAAATCAATTCCGCCACCGCTTTACCGCGTCTTTCGGGCTCTTTTTTCCGAAATCTTCGACCCCCGCTTTGGAGACCAAACGGGGGCAGCGTCGGCGCGTATGCTATACGCGCTGTCCTTGTTTCGAAAAAAATAGCTCCGAAATCCACGGCAAATCGGCGCCGAGTATGCTATTCGTGGCGACAAGATACACAGTGGGCTATATTCTCCTATAAGGCAAAACACTAATATTTGCGGACTGCTGTTCATGGCGATTACAATGCGGTTTTTAGATTAAAGCCCCAGCCCGCCCACCCCATATGAAAGTATAGGGACATGGTCGTTCTTGGCTTTACAATAAAGTAGTGCGTTTGCGTTTATTTCTTGTTACTGCCTTAAATCGAAAGTTCTTTCTAGTGTGTAGCGATAGAAGATGCGGATAACTTTGATTTTGTGTATAGTTTTTCCCGTCCCGTAATGCACAAGGCATATTATTCCTTTAATAGCATATCCCCTAGCCATTTTAATGGGGGAGCGCGCGAAGCTAATGCGGAGCTCTTTTTCGCCGGGGGTGGAGTGTATACGCAACCCCCTCCGATTACATGGCTTGGGCGGTTCAAAATTTATATTCCTTTTCGCTTGTAAAAATGTTTTCTCCTAAAGGAGAATACAGCCCACTGTGTATTTTGGCGCCAAGTAGAGCGCGTATAGCGCCGATTTGCCGTGGATTTCGAGGCTATTTTTTTCGAAACAAGGACAGCGCGTATAGCATACTCGACCGAGCCGCCCCAAAATAAAAGCATATTAGGAAGTCAATACCGATGAGAACAAGTCGAATATGCTTCGGGAGCAATGATTTTCATTGCTCCCGAAGTGCCGGGCAGTTTTGAGGCGGCAGATACGTTCAAAGGCAAGCGGTGTCCCCGACGCTCGTACCCGCAGTGGTACGTGCTAGCGGGTCAACGCGTAGAATTTGGGCGTATCTGCCCCTCAAAACCATATGAGCACTTGTTTGAATCGGTATCAAGAAAAAGATGCGGCAAGATGTTGCCGAATTGATTTCTTTGCCGAATCAGGTCTGACCTTATGAAAAAAAGTTCATTCAAACGAATGAACTCTTTTTCATTACATTGCTTATAAGTTCCTTTCAAACTCTTAATTCACATCCTTTCGGCAAAGAAATCAATTCGGAATATAACCGAATTTGAGACCTGCTGCGTGTTCCCATTCCGAAATGAGTTCCGGGGAGGTATTCGCCGCGTTCTCCGCTTTTGTTCCGTCTGGAAGGACGCTCCCTTCCGCGCCGAGGTATTTTACCTCCACCGCTCTGAGTCCCCTGTGCGCGGCGTCGAGCAGTTTGCGATAGCCGGAGACCGCATAAAGAGAATCCCCCTTTTTGACGACTTCGGCTTCGCCGTCGGGGGATTTGAAAAGCATATCTGTGGGATAGATCCCGAGGAGCGAGGATAAAAACAGCTGTTTTTTCGCGCTGCCATCCTCGAATTTTCGGGCGGCGCCCACGATTATCTCAAGCTCCTCTTTGACCGTGAGCAGCGAAGTGTCGAGGATGAGGTCGTAGTTGAAATAATCGGACATCGAGACGTTATAGAGCATTTCGTACCTTTCGTTCTCGAGCCTGCGGCGTTCCATGAGGTTAAACATCGCTTCCTCACGCGAAGAGTACTTTTCCTCCTCGGCGACGCGGTTGAAGAACACCCTGTCCGCCGCGATATCGGGCGACACCAGAAGATGCACTTTGAACGCGCCGCTCACGAAGTGCCATGCCATGCGCGAATCGAAGACGACGTCCTTGCCGCGGACGGACTCGGCGTAATCGACGAGCCGTCCGTCTATTATTCGGTCGTAGCGGTGGTCGCTTTTGCAAAGCTCGTTCAGCTCCAAAGTGCTGATACCGAGCTCGGCGGCGAATTCGCGCTGGATCCTGCCGGTATGGAAAACCTCGAATCCGTATTCTTCATTCAGTCTCCGGCAAAGTTCGCTTTTACCGCTGCCGAGCTGTCCGTTGATGGCTATGAACATTATCGGTCCTCTTATTCTTCGTCTGTGCCCTCGACGGCTTCCGCGCCATCCGCCGCCGCTTCGGCGACTTCGCCCGTTTCGGATATTTCGGCGTTATCGGATACCGTTTCCACGGCTTCGGTTGCCTCTTCTGTGTTATCCGGAGCGGTTTCGCTCTGCGCCTCGGGTTCGGAGTCCTCGGCGGGGGCAAGGCTCACTGCGGCGACTTTGCCGCCGTCCCTCAAACGCATCAGTATGACGCCCTTGGTGTTGCGGCCTATCTTGCTTATCTCGCAAACGTGGGTGCGGATCATCACGCCGGTATCGGATATAATGATGATGTCATCGGTAAGATCGCTGAGTTTGAGCGCCGCGAGCCCGCCGGTCGCTTCAGTGAACACGCCCGCTTTTATGCCCTTGCCTGCTCTGCCCTGCACGCGGTAATCGTCCAGAGAGGAGCGTTTGCCGAAGCCGAATTCGCTGACGGTGACGACTTCCGCCGCGGGGTCGTGGATGACCGCCATGTCGACGATGTATTCGCCCTCATCGAGCGCCATGCTCTTGACGCCCATCGAGCCCCTTCCCGTTTTCCTGATGCCGGATTCGTGGAAGCGGATACATTTACCGGACGAGCCCGCCATGATTATCTCGTTGTCGCCCGTGGTGATGTCCGCGGAGAGCATTTCGTCGCCGTCCGCCAGCGTGATCGCTATCTTGCCCGTTTTGCGGATGCGGCTGAACTCGCCGAGATCGCACTTTTTGATGAGCCCGTACTTGGTCGCCATGACCATGTATCCGTTCTCATAGTCGTGTACGGAAAGATACGCGGTGACTTTTTCGCCCTCCTCGAGCGGCAGCAGATTGACTATAGCCCTGCCCTTTGCCGCGCGCTGCGCCTCGGGCACTTCGTACGCCTTCAGGCAGTACACCTTGCCGCGGTTGGAGAAGAACAACAGGTCGTCGTGCGAGTTGCATACGAACATCCTGACTACGAAGTCCTCGTCCTTTGCCTTGTGCGCGGTGACGCCGACGCCGCCGCGGTTTTGCGCCTTGTACTCCGCTACGGGGGTGCGCTTGACATAGCCGCCGTAGGTCGCGGTTATGACGACTTCCTCTTTCGGGATAAGGTCGGCGATGTCGATCTCTCCCGCGTCGTAGCTGAGTTCGGAACGCCTGGGCTCGTTGTATTTTTCCTTTATCTCGGTGAGTTCCTCTTTGATTATCTGCCTGACGCGCTCGGGTCTTGCCAGAATGTCGCGGTATTCGGCTATCTGCGCGTCCAATGCGGCGAGTTCCTCTTTGAGTTTTTCGACCTCGAGAGCGTTCAATCTGCCCAGTTTCATCTCGAGGATAGCGACCGCCTGCTTTTCGCTGAGTTCGAACGCTTCCATCAACCTGGGCTTCGACTCGGAGTTATCTTTCGAAGTGCGTATGATGCGGATGACTTCGTCGATATTCGCCTGCGCGATGACCAGTCCGCGCACGAGGTGGTCCCTTTCGAGCGCTTTGTTCAGCAGGTACTGCGTGCGGCGCGTGACGACGGATATCTGGTGGTCGATATACTTGACGAGGATCTCCTTCAGATTCATTATCCTCGGCACGCCCTTGTCAAGCGCGAGGAAGGTGATACCCGTGGACACCTGCAGGTTCGTCTGCTTATATAAGGTATTCAGAACGACCTGCGGGCTGGCGTCGCGCTTCAGCTCGATGACGATGCGCATTCCGAATCTGTCCGATTCCTCGCGGATGTTGGAGATACCGTCGATTTTTTTGTCCTTTACCTGATCGGCGATACCCTTGATGAGCACCGCTTTGTTGACCTGATACGGTATCTCGGTCACGACGATGCAGTTCCTGCCGCCGATCTCCTCTATCTCGCAGCGCGAACGCATGACGACGCCGCCTTTTCCGGTGCGGTACGCCTGCTTTATCGCGGCTCTGCCCAAAACCAACGCTCCCGTCGGGTAATCGGGCGCGGGTATGTATTGCATTATCCCGTCGACGTCGATGTCGGGATCGTCCAACACCGCTATCGTGCCGTCGATGACCTCGCCGAGGTTGTGCGGCGGTATCGAAGTCGCCATGCCGACGGCTATACCCTCGGAGCCGTTGACCAGAATGTTCGGGAAGCGGCTGGGGAGCACCGTGGGCTGCATCAGCGTGTCGTCGAAGTTCGGATAGAAGTCTACGGTGTCCTTGTCGAGGTCTCTGAGCATTTCGCCGGCGATCTTGGAAAGCCTGGCTTCGGTATACCTTTGCGCGGCAGCCGGGTGCCCGTCCACCGATCCGAAATTTCCCTGCCCGTCCACCAGAGGACAGCGTATCGAGAAGTCCTGCGCCAGCCTTACCAGCGCGTCGTACACCGACGAGTCGCCGTGGGGGTGGTATTTACCGAGCACCTCGCCGACGATCCTGGCGCATTTTTTGTGGGGGTGGTTGTATGTATTCCCGAGGTCGTTCATCGCGTAAAGTATTCTGCGGTGGACGGGTTTCAATCCGTCGCGGACGTCGGGTATCGCCCTGGAAACGTTGACCGCCATCGCGTAGGATATGAACGATTTGCTCATCTCGTCCATAAGCGGCGTGTCGATGACGCGCGTCTTCGCGAGTATCTCTTTTATGTTTTTCAGATCCAATCTTCCGTTCTTTGCCATTATACGTCAAGCTCCTTTACGAGGTCTGCGTGCTGTTCGATGAACGAACGCCTGAGTTCGGGGTTTTCGCCCATCAATATGCTGAATATCTGGTCCGCCGCCTCCGCGTCGTCGACGGTGACCTTCAGCAAAGTCCTTGTTTCGGGATTCATCGTGGTTTCGTAAAGCTGGGTGTTACTCATCTCGCCCAGTCCTTTGTAGCGCTGCAGATCGTACTTCGCGCCCGTATACGAATCCTGGAACTCCTTGAGCTCGACGTCGGAATAATAGTAGTGCTCCTCTTTGTTCGGCAGCGTCACGCGGTACAGCGGCGGCAGCGCTATATAGACGTGCCCCTCCTCGACCAGCGGACGCATGAAGCGATAGAAGAACGTCAGAAGCAGTATCCTGATGTGGCTGCCGTCCACGTCCGCGTCCGTCATGCATATGATGCGGTCGTAGCGGCGCTTTGAGATATCGAAATCGTCCTTGTAGCCGCAGCCGAACGCCTTTATCATCGATTTGATCTCCTCGTTGTCCAGGACCCTGTGGAGCCTCGCTTTTTCGACGTTCAGGATCTTGCCGCGAAGGGGAAGTATCGCCTGTATCTGACGGTCCCTGCCGTTTATCGCGGTACCGCCCGCCGAGTCGCCCTCGACCAGGAATATCTCGCAGTTCATCGGATCGGTGTCGGAGCAGTCCGCGAGTTTTCCGGGAAGCGACGTCCCCTCCATAACTCCCTTGCGGAAGCTCTCCCTTGCCTTTCTCGCCGCCTCACGCGCCCGCTGCGCGGTGATGGCTTTGGTTATGAGCTCTTTCCCTATCTTCGGGTTTTCCTCCAGATATTCGCCCAGTTTCGCCTGCAACACGCGGTTCACCACGCCGCGCATTTCGGCGTTGCCGAGTTTGGTCTTGGTCTGACCCTCGAACTGCGGCTCGGGGAGTTTGACGCTCAATACCGCCGTCAGCCCCTCGCGCACGTCGTCGCCCGAAAGCTTTTCGTTTTCCTTCAAAGACTTCGAGGACTGACCGTAGTCGTTCAATACCTTCGTCAGCGCCGCCTTGAAGCCCTCGAGGTGCATACCGCCCTCCTCGGTATTGATGTTGTTGGCGTAAGTATAGATCTTCTCGTCGTAGCCGGTGTTGTACTGCATCGCTATCTCGACGATGTCGTCGCCGACGTTTTCCTCGATGTACAGCGTTTCGGGGAAGACGACGTCCTTTCCGATATTCATCTGGTCGACGAAATGCCTGATACCGCCCTCGTAACAGAATTCCTCGCTGCGCTCCTGCCCCTCGCGCTTGTCCTCGAGAGTTATCCTGAGCCCCTTGTTCAGGTACGCGAGCTCCCTGAGGCGCTGTTTCATCATATCGTATTGGAATACGATGGAATCGAATATCTCGTCATCGGGGAAGAAAGTGACTTCGGTGCCCGTCTCGTCGGTGTCGCCCACTATCTGCAGGTCGCGCTGCGGAACGCCGCGGTTGAATACCTGCTTGTAGATCTTGCCGTTCTGGAATACGCGCACCTCCAGCCATTCGCTCAAAGCGTTGACGCACGAAACGCCCACGCCGTGAAGTCCGCCGCTTATTTTGTAGCCGCCCGCGCCGAACTTGCCGCCCGCATGTAGTTTCGTCAGAACGACTTCGACGGCGGATTTTCCCTCTTTGGGTATGATGCCCGTGGGGATGCCCCTGCCGTTATCCCTGACGCGGCAGGCGCCGTCCGGTAACACGGTGACCTCGATATGCGTGCAATATCCCGCCAGCGCCTCGTCGATGGAGTTGTCCACGACCTCGGTGACGAGGTGGTGGAGTCCCTTGACGTCGGTGGTGCCGATATACATTCCGGGACGTTTTCTGACCGGTTCCAGCCCCTCGAGGACCTGAATGTCCCCGGCGTCGTAACCGTGATTCAATTTTTCGGTCATATCCTGCTCCTATCCTTTGTTATTTATTTTTTAATATACGCGCCGCGCATATGCGCGTGCGCGCGCACATATAAATATAGTATATAATAACATATATTTTTCTGCAGCACAACTCTTTTACAAAAATTTCCCCGCATTCGCGATACCGCCGCATAAAAGGCGTGATCGGAAACAAACTAAGATAAACAAAAGGAGGCTGTATGAAAAAAACTATAGCATTGCTTATCGCCGCCGTCATGGTTTTGACATGCGCAACGCTTTTGGCGGCTTGTAACAATAACGACTTGGAGTCCGCGGCGCTTACCGAAGGCGTCACTCTCGGACCAGCGGTTGAGGGACAGGATCTCGACCTTAGCGGCAAGACCATAACCGTCACGTATAAAAACGGCGAGACAAAGGACGTGCCGCTGACCGCGGAAATGATCGCGGGCTTCGACAAAAACACCCTCGGAGAGCAGGAGCTCACGATAACCTATTCCGAGGACGGAAAGTCCGTTTCGTTCACCACGAAAGTGACGGTGATAAAAGCGGCGCCCACATCTTTGGAGCTCACCGCCTCACCCGAAGTGACGGATTACGCCGCGGGTGAAAAATTCCGTCCCGACGGAATGGTGCTGACCGCGCGTTTCGCGGACGGAACGTCCACGACCGATATAATGCCCGAATATCCGGATGAGGCGCTCTCGGCGGACACGGACGCAGTTACCGTCAAGTACGGAGCTTTGAGCGTTGAAGTGCCCGTTACCGTCACCGCGCCCGCATACACCGCAAGCGACTCCGCGTCGCTCGCCGAAGCGTTGTCCGCCGCCGAGGACGGCGACTATATCCTCGTGAGCGGCACCCTGGGCGCCGACGACAGAGAGGGCGGATACAGTATATATAATGTCAAAACGGCAGCCCGTATCGTGGGCGCGGACGGAGCCACGATATACGGCTCTTTCGTCGTCGATTCGGACAGTGTCGTCATCAGGGGGCTTACCATAAAAAACAAAGGTTGGGTGACCGGAGAGGACTCTACGGCGCACAGAAACGCGATAACCGTGACGTCGAACAAAGTGACTTTGGAGCATAATACGCTCATGGCGCCGGGAGATGAAACGATCGAAGGCGCCGCCGCCATAGCCAACGGCATAGTGCTCTCGGCGGGCACCGACACAGCTACCGATATCAATATACGCAGAAACACCGTAACGGGCTACGGATATCAGAACGAGGACTGGAGTTCCGCCGCGATACTTTTTATTGCGGGACATTCCTTCCCCTACGGCACCACCAATAACGCGGGAAGCGCCCTGTCCGTAAGGGTGACTCCCGACTACCGCGAGCTCATCGGTTCCAACACCATGGAAAACGTAGAATTCGAATTCATATACTCCGATTACGCTTTGGGTCTCGAGCGCCCGTATATCTACGGTTATGCGTCCGACGCCGAAAAAGCTAAGGGCATCCTCGAATACGCCGCAGAAACGGGCATGACGCTTGTATTGAAAGAGGGCGAATACGACCTTGACGGTATCTCGGTGGACAAAATAAACTTCGTTGCCTTCGACGGCGAGGCTGTCGTCCGTAACGTGACTGCGGGCGAAAACTGCACTTTCGACAACGTGACCGTCGAATAATAAAATAATCATCCTAAACTCAAACGCCGCAGAGAGCAAAACGCCGCGCTCTGCGGCGTTTTGAAGTTATATTTTGCTTCGCAAAGTGATATTTGACTTTGTCAAGTGATATTCTGCTTCGCAGTTTTGAACGAATATAAA
>CALVJA010000025.1 GCA_944331875.1 uncultured Clostridia bacterium
TCGGGAACGCGGTCAAGAAACTGTAATCGTGTAAATATCCGAGTGCCATGTAACCACACTTCAGGCGCGTCAGGGGTCTGGGGTCTGACCGCCAGGTTTAGGCTCGCAAGCGAGCCTAAACTTGCGAACCCATTGCGCTAGAGCGCACGGGTTCGCGATTCCCGCCGGGAGTACCAAAAAGAAAGATGGCACAGATGTGTCATCTTTCTTTTTGGTACTCCCGGCGGGAATCGAACCCACAACTAACCCTTAGGAGGGGTTTATTATATCCATTTAACTACGGAAGCGGATATAGTTTCGCGGCTTTGCCGCATTAAGGATTATATACCAAAGCGGCGCGTTTGACAAGGGTTTTCGGGCGGTTCGGTATAATTTTTCAAAGCGGCGCGCGCGGGGAAAGATAAGCGGCGCGCCGAGCGCGCCGCCTGTTCGTTATTGGTTTTGCGAGTTCTGCGCCTTCAGAAGCTCTACTATCTCTCTCAAGAGCTTTTCCGTTTCGGGCGTGGCGGGGATAAGGGGAGCTTCCTCTTTTGCCGCTTCCGCCTCAGCTGCGGTTTCCGCTGCGTCGACTTTTACATCTTCTTCCTTCTTGACGGCGTTTTTCAATTCTTCTTTTACCTTGCTGCCGGCGTCCTTTATTTTATTGAACGCTTTGACTATCAAAAACAGCACTACGGCGGTTAGGAAGAAGGTGACTATCGCGCTTATGACGGAGCCCCAGTCCAGTATAAGCGCCTCGGTGACGATGTTTCCCTCCGCGTCGGTGACCGCTTCGCGAAGAACTGTCTGGAGAGCGCCGGTATCGCCCGCGCCGGGGATCCAGTTGATGAGCGGAGTCAGGATGTTTTTGACCAAAGAATTGATTATCGCGGTGAACGCGCTGCCGATTATCATACCGACGGCGAGATCCATGACGGAACCGCGGTTTATGAATGTCTTGAATTCGGATAAAAGTTTTTTCATTACGTTTCTCCTTTGCGTTTTGTCCGCCGCATATGATACCACCGCGGGCGCGCACTTGCAAGCGAATTAAACGAAAAATGGAGTAAAAACTATATATTTTCGAATAAAAGCGCCCCGCCGCGTGCGGAGCGCTAAAGGTATATCGACAGCGTTTTGTCATGCTGCGGGCTGCAGCATGAGGTCCGACCTTCCCGGTACGGTATTGTTTTCGACGGGCACATTGTTTTCGACGTTGAACGCCATGTCGCCGTTGGAGTCGATGAAAAGGGTGATGTTGCCGTGGCGGTTTGTGCGGTAGGTGACTATGCCGCGGTCGAACAGTCTGTTCATCACCGTCGCGGCGGGGTGACCGTATGCCTCGCCGTCGTCGCACATGATAACGCAATATTCGGGAGTTACGAGGTCCAGAAACGCCTCGGACGTCGAGGATGTCGAACCGTGGTGACCGATCTTTATGAAATCGACGTCGAGCTCTCCCGCATATGTATCCATGAACCATTCCTCGGTCTCGGTCGTGGCGTCGCCGGTGAATAAAAGAGTTCTCGAAGCCGTTTCTACGATTATTATCGGGCTCATGCCGTTGGAAACTTCGCCGCCGTAATCGGTGCCGCCCGTGGGGTTGAAGCGGTCGTAACCGGGAGCGTATATCGTCATGGAATAACTTTCGGCGTCGAGAAGCGTATAAGTTTCGCCGTCGGAGTCTATCGGAACGATATTGGCGCCCGTCTCGGCGGCGGCTTCCGCTTTGAAGTTTATATAGGATTGAGTGTCCTTATCGCAGTCGTTGTAATAGATATTGGCTACATCGAAAGTCTCCAGCACTCCGTCCGCCATATTATAGTGGTCGGTGTCGGGGTGGGTGATGATAAGGTAGTCCAGGCTGTTATCGCCAAGAACTTCGCCGACGTAGGCGACCATTTCGTTCTGATATCCTTGCGTGTTGGAATAGGCGGTGGTGCCGGAGCCCGCGTCTATCATCACCGAAGTGCCGTCGTTAAACAGGAGTAATATCGCGTCGCCCTGACCGACGTCGATGAAATGCGCTTCGAACACCACTTCGTCCAAAAGCGTGGCGCCGTCGGGGGAAGTTATCGGGCTTCCGATAGAGCTGAAGGCATTGCCGCCGGAAGTATCCCCGCCGGAGGTATTGCCTCCGGTAGTATCGCCGTCATCGAACGAGGTTGAGGCGCGCTCTTCGATGACTTCGATTATTTTATCGCCAACGGGCGTGAACGCGAGCGCTACCAAAAGCGCTACCAACACGATTAGCGCCACGATTATCCATAATACGGTTTTGGAACCGCTTTTTGCACCTGATCTTTTCGCCATAATGTCCTCCTGAAACTGATCGTTGATATGATACCATAAATTCAACCATGCCGCAAGACTATTTCGACGTGAGACGACATATATACCCGCTAATCACTTTCGGTCCATGCGCTAAATATAACCATTGACGGTTGTTGAAATATAATGTAAAATAAACAGTATCAGGATAAGCAAATGCTATATATCAATCGGTGGTTTATGAGGGGATCGCACCTATCTAAGCAATGCGTGATAAAGGCAATGTCGATCGCTGTCGACATTCTGCAAGATTCAGATTCGCCGGCTGCATTTTTGGAAGGAGTAATATGAAACCGGGAAGAATACGTTTTTATCAAAAAAGCCCTATATTTTTTTCCACAGTTCCTGTAATATCTTTACTGGGTGTCGCCTGGTTGATATTTGGTATCATATATTTTATAAAAGATATTTACGGAGTGGTAGGGTATGAGGGTACATGGCTGTATGTTCCCAATTGGATGGTCGTTGTGCTGTTGATATATATTTTAGTCAGAGGCATACGGGAATGGATTTCGATTTTGGAATATCATATTGATTTTGAAAATGGAGTCATTACAACTAATGGCGATCGTTTTAGACGAGAAAGTGAGATGGTGCAATACGGATTGCAAATAAAGATATCCCATATTAAGTCTATAAGGCTGATCAAATCCAACTATAATTCACGAAAAAAACCATGTTTAGCATTAGCCCGCAGTCATGCCAACTCTTATTTTGAATTTACACTTTTAAATGGAAGTACAAAGTGGTTGCGTATAGAGCTGTTCTCCAAAAAGCAGCGCATGCAAATGCTTAACATCATAAACGAAGAACTCGGGACGAGCTATGATTACGAAACGATGTATAGAAACGGAGAATTGATAAAAGGCGGCGCGATATGGAACAGAAAACCGAAAAATAAGAAATGAATTGCATGCGAAATGAAATAAAGTAAAAATATCGGCTGAATGCAAAATCAACAGTGTTATACAATTAACGGATCCGGACGCTTTCCGGAATTGGATATCGGAAAGGCAAATTTTCGTATTCGCTTGACAGCCGCCCGAGCGGGTGATATGATTTGAACAACGAAATACATAAATGCCGGGGGTGGCGGAAACGCCTGAGATTACACCCTTCGAACTTGACCGGGTTTCGTCCCGCGTAAGGAGCGCTGACTTTGTGCCTCAAGTAATCTCGCTTGAGGTTTTTGCGTTTTAAGCTTCCGGCGAAGGAGAAAACATGTTCACAGATCCATTCAGCGAACTCAGTGTGTTCGAAAGGACCGCGACGATCGCATTGTACCTGACCGTCGCCGTCATCGTCATCGGCATAGTCGTGGGACTTCTATTGAAAAAGTTCCGTCCCGCCGTCTACGCCGAGTACCCGAAGCGCGCAATGAGCCTGGCGGCGGGATACGCGATAGGAATAATGGCGTGCCTGATGTACCTTAAACTCGACGAGTACATAGCGGACGGATATATCGATCTTCCGACGTTCATCCCCGTAGTCGTCATCCTTGGCGTCATGATAATAGCCGTAGTCGCGGCGTTGTTTATCGCGATGTTCAAGCCCGAGATATCCTCTCTGTTCGTAAAGATCGCAGCCGCGGTCATCGGAGTCGGCATATTGGCGATGATAATCGTTTCTATGGTCAATACCTATTCGGGCGGCATCGGCAGAACGGTCGGGGAAGAGGTGCAGCTGTATATCTACACCGCGGTACTCATAGGCGCTATCGTGGCGCTCGCGCTGGTGTTCGGCAAAAAAACGCCGCCGCTCGACTCCAAAGGCATCGTCTACGCCGCGGTATGCATCGCGATGAGCTTTGCTCTTTCCTACATCAGGTTCCTCGAGCTTTTGCAGGGCGGTTCGGTTACGTTTGCGTCGCTGCTGCCGCTGATGGTCTTCTCGTATATGTTCGGCATCCGCAAGGGCGTGATGGCGGGCGTCATCTACGGTTTCCTGCAATTTATACAGGCGCCGTGGTTCTATCATCCGATGCAGTTTTTGCTGGACTACCCGATAGCGTTCGGAGCGATAGGGCTTGCAGCTATATTCAAAGAGATCGGCGTTCTCAAAAAATATCCCGTCGTGCAGTTCGTGCTGGGCGGTATCGTCGCTGTGATACTGAGGTACCTGTCGCACGTCGTGTCCGGCGTATTCGTGTTCGGAGTACCGGATGAATATGCGGCAAGCTATAGTGTGGTGGCGTGGAGCTTCCTGTACAACTCCTTCGCGTTCGCGGATATGGCGATAGCCATCGCCGCGGGCTGCATGCTGTTTGCGTCCAGAAGCTTCAGAAACCTGTTGGATTCCGTGGAAGCGTCGACCGCGAAAAAAACCGCCGCGCCTGCGGCGGAAGGGTCCGAAAAAGAGGGGACGGAGGAGGCCTAGGCCTTTTTCCGGCGGCGGATGACGGTCACTGCGCCGCTTTCCACGCATAGTTTAACTTTATCCGAAGTCGCGCGGTTAGATATACCGCGCGACTTTTCGCTTTTAAGCAAAAGATTTTCGAGCGGATAATACACCCCCTCGGAATGCGCGACAAGCGCGTCGCCCGCGAAGGGGAAAACGGATATCTCGTCGCCGGGGCGGGCGGGAAAGCTCAATTCGCCGCGCGTAAAGAAAGCTGCGATATTGCCGTCGTCTATCCTCGCTTCGAGCCCCAAAGTATCCGCATATGCCAAAAGGTTCAGGTTGCCGATGACGTGTTCGGTCTTGCCGCCGAAACCGCCGTATATCGTGACACTCTCGAATCCTTCGCCCGCGATGTAATCGAGCGCCAGTTCGCCGTCGGTAGCGTTTTTTTCGACGGGAAAGCGTATGATGTCGACCCCGTCGGGAAGTACGTCCAGCGTGTCGAAATCGCCGATGAGCGCGTTTACCCGTTTGCCGAGGCGCAGACAATGCCTGTATCCGCCGTCCGCTGCGACTACGAATCCCTCTTTGATATCCGCATTCAGTTCGGGCGCGTTCAGCACCAGTGCCGCCGTCTTTCCGTTCATAAGGAGATTTTATAATCTTTTCGTGAAAAAGTCAACGAAATCCCCCTTGAAGATATCCGTAAACTGCTATATAATGGGAGCAAGGGAGGCAACATGGAAAGAATTTCTTTATCCGAAGGCTGGACTTTGGAGCTTCAAGGGAAAAAATTCGATATAGACCTGCCGCACACCTGGAACAATCTTGACGGGCAGGACGGCAGCAACGGATATTCTCGGACCCGCGGCGTGTACGCTAAGGTCATTCCTAAGATCGAAGGAGAGGCTTATCTGGAGGTGCTCGGCGCCAATTCGGTCGCGGAAGTAAGCGTGAACGGTGAATTCCTGTCAAGACACAAGGGCGGTTACTCCGCATTTTACGTGCCGCTCGCCGGCAAGTGCGTCGGGGACGAAAACATTGTCGAGATCGCCGTTGACAATTCGCCCGACGAAAGCGTTTATCCCACGATGGCTGACTTTACGTTCTACGGCGGATTGTACAGAGGCGTGAACCTCGTCAAATGCCCCGCAAAGCATTTTTCCCCGGAGCACGGCGGCAAAGGCGTATTTGCGTATCCTGTCAAAAAAGAGGACGGTTGGGTGCTCGAAATCGAGTTTTCCACGGTCGGGACCTACGAATCCGATATGGTCGGATTCGAGCTGGCCGATAAAAGCGGCGCGGTGGTAAAGGCGTGCAAAGCTAAAGCCGGGGAGGGCAGATGCCTTCTTCGGGTCGACGATCCCGTGCTTTGGGACGTTGACGACCCGTATCTGTATACGCTTACCGCAGCCATTGCGGGGGGCGACAGCATCGAAGTCGAAACGGGTTTCAGGGAATATTACGTGGACGCGGACAAAGGCTTTTTCCTTAACGGCAGACATATAAAAATAAAAGGGGTCAGCCGTCATCAGGACAGGGAAAACATGGGCAATGCGCTCACGGAAAAAGAACACGAGGAGGATATCAGGCTCATAAAAGAGGTGGGAGCCAATTCCGTAAGGCTTGCGCATTATCAGCATTCGGATTATTTTTATACGCTTTGCGACCGGGAAGGGCTTTTGGTGTGGGCGGAGATACCGGTAATATCGAGGTATTCCAAAAAAAGGCAGGCAAACGCCGTCTCACAGCTTACGGAGCTCATAACGCAGGCGAGAAACCATCCGTCGATATTTGCGTGGAGTATTTCCAACGAGATCACGATAGCGGGAGAAAACAGGGGCGTCGTAAGATCGATGTCGGAGCTTAACGCGCTCGCGAAAAAACTCGATCCGTCCCGTCTTACCGTCCTTGCGTCGGTGACGATGTGTCCGACGGATTCCGATCTCAACTCGATAACGGATCTGGTGGGATACAACCATTATTTCGGCTGGTATGTCGGGACCTTCACCGATCTCGACAAATGGCTTCAAAAATGGCGCGTGAAGGCGGCGGACAAAAAACTGTGTCTGTCGGAGTACGGCGCCGAGGGGATCGTGAAGTATCAAAACGGCGCGCCCGTTCCGGGGGACTACTCCGAATCCTATCAGGCTCTGTTTCACGAAAACTATCTGGAAAGGATAAACGCGCACGACTGGCTGTGGGGAAGCTACGTATGGAACATGTTCGACTTCGGTTCCGCGGCCAGAAACGAGGGCGGCGTAAGAGGCAGAAACAACAAGGGTTTGGTCACGTTCGACAGAAAGATAAAAAAGGATTCGTTCTACCTTTACAAGGCATATTGGTCGGATGAAAAATTCATACATATTGCGGGAAAAAGATATCTGAAACGCAAAAAAGGGGCGACCGAAGTCAAAGTTTATACGAATCTTCCTGAAGTTACGCTGGAATGCGGAGACCGTATCGAAACAAAAAAAGGGCGCTACGTATTCAAGTTCGACGTCGCCTTGGCGGACGGAGAGAACAGGATCAAAGCGTTTTCGGGAGACTATTCGGACGAGGCGGTCCTGGAAGGCGTCGAAAACGAACCCGACGAATACAGGCTGCCCCCCGGCGCGGAAAGTTTTGTCCGGAACTGGTTCGCTTCCGGCACGGATGAAATAGATCCCTCGCGTTTCAGCACCAACGACCGCGTCAAGGACCTTATGGCGAACGCCGAGGTGCAGTCGCTTCTCAAAAAGTTCGTCGGGAACAAACTTCCGAAAGGGCTTGTCGCACTCATCGGACCGTTCAGAGTGAAGACGCTTCTGAAACTTCCGTTCATAAAGCTGGACGAGCAGATGAAGGCGATGGCGGACAGATACCTGCAGACCATAAAAAAATAACGGGAGAAAGACATGAACGGATCGGGATATATCGTTAAAAAAGACGTGCCGCCCTTCGGTATCCGGGATAAGATAGGGTACGCTATGGGCGATCTGGGCTGCAATCTGAGCTTTTCGCTTATCTCGGCTTTCATGCTCGACTTTTATACCCAATACATCGGGATCCCTGCGGCGATCTGGTCGGTCATCATCATTTTAACCAAGGTTTGGGACGGCGTCAACGACCCGATCATGGGCGGAATAATGGACTCCGTGAAAATGGGGAAAAGCGGTTCCAAATTCAAACCGTGGATGTCGATAGCCGCGATAGGACTGACGGTGACGGGCGCTCTCGTATTCCTGCCCGTTCCCGACGCGGCGCTGTGGCTGAAAGTGGCGCTTTGCGTGGTCACATATCTTCTTTGGGATTTCTGCTATACGCTGATGAACGTGCCTTACGGCTCGCTTTCGGCGGCGATCACGGCAGATCCGCTGGAGAGGACTTCGCTTTCTACGTGGCGTTCGGTCGGAGCGGCGGGCGGCGGCGCGATAGCCATGCTTTTGCCGTTGTTTTTGTATAACGACAGTCAGGAACTGAAAGGCGATATGCTCGTATGGGTCGCTCTCGGGCTCGGAGCCGCTGCTTTCGTCGCGTATATGCTCTGCATAAAACTTACGAACGAAAGAGTTACGGTCCCCGCCGAAAAGAAGGTCAGGATGAATTACCTGAGGACGCTGAAGGGGTTTATAACGAACAGACCCCTTCTGGCGCTGTGTCTGGCGTCGTTTGCTTCGATAGTGTTTTTTTTGTCCGCCACACAGACCGCGAAATGGATCTTCCAGATATATTTCAAAAACACGGATATGATAACCGCGGCGACGGTGATCTCATATCTTCCGATGGTGTTTTTCATTCCGTTCACTTCGAAGATCGTCAGGCGGTTCGGGAAGAAGATGTCGGTCGGAATGCCTTTCGCGCTGAGTATAGCGGCTTCCGTCGTCATGCTGTCGATCCCCATCCCCGACAATACCGGCGGTATGATCGTGTATATCGCGGGACTTATGCTCATTCAAACGGGCGGCGGCATGTTCAATCTCATCACGTGGGCGATGGTCAACGACTGTATCGACTACCAGCAGCTGAAGACGGGCGTGCGCGAAGAGGGCAGCGTGTACGCCATGTACAGTTTGTTCCGAAAAATTTCGCAGGGCGTTTCCCTGTCGCTTCCGCTCCTGTGTATGCGGGCGGTAGGTTACGATCCGCAAGCCGAACCGATAGGGGACCAGGCGCCGGGAGTGCCGGAAGCCATGGTGAAAATGAGTATAGGGCTGATGCTGATAGGCGCCGTTATAATGTTCGTGTCTTTCGTATTCATCTATAATTTAGGGAAAAAAGAGGTCGCCGAGATGCAGGGAAAGCTGAACGAAACCGATACCGAAGCGGCTGCGGAGCCGATATCGGAGGGATGAGCGCGGCTCAACGCGATATCAATATTTTCCGCCTCCGTTTCATCACATTGCTTGCGGGCAGGCGGATTTTATGATAATATTTATTCATGAGTAATCCCGCATTTCAACAACGGCGCATGGTCACCGGATTCCAAAAGGTGTCTTTGGGACTGGGGGACTTGGGCTACAGCATGGTAGTCAATACGTTTTCGTCGTACATATTGTTTTTCGGCAGCACCGTCATGGGGGTCAACTCTGCGGTAATGGGCGCCGTCATCGCGGCGGGAACGATTTGGGACGCCGTTACGGATCCGGTTATGGGATATATATCCGACAACACCCGAAGCAGGATCTACGGCAGACGCCATCTTTACATTCTCATAGGGATCTTCGGCATGGTCATATGCAATATCCTGCTGTGGTCGGTGCCGCGCGACTCCTCGCAGACTGTAATGGCGCTGTGGTTTGCTTTTTGTATAATCGGAATGCGAACGTTCACCACGATGGTGCAAACGCCCGCTTCGGCGCTGTCGCTGGATATGGCGGGGGATTACAACGAGCGAAGCAGCATCCAGATAGTCAAATCCGTTTTCATGATACTCGGCATTCTGCTGCCTACCCTTTTGATGGGCGTTTTCCAAACCGATTTCGTGCGCGACGGCGAGTTGGTGGACGGCAGGTTCAACCCCGACGCGTATCTGAATTTCGGCTATGTCACGAGCGCCGCATGTGTTGTATTGAGCATAATAATGTTCATATCTACGTTCAGCCATATCCCGCGCCTCAGGGCGCTGGCGGAGCGCGATCCCAAGGAGAAGTTCAACGCCAAGGGCGTCAAAAAGATATTCACGAACTTTTTCGGGGCGCTGAAAGACAGGAACTTCCGCGCCATCACTTTGGGATACACGGTCGCGATGGTCGCGGCGAGCATCCTCATTGCCGTAGGCATGAACGTGTTCACGTTCACCTTCCGCACGACGAAGACCGAAATGTACACGCTGATGGCGGGACTGTTCGTGATGACCATCGTCGGACAGCCGATATGGATGAAGATATCCAAAAAATACGACAAGAAAAAGGCGTTCCTCATAGGGCTTTCGATAAGCTTCATAGGCTGCATAATGCTGCTTATAATGTTTTTGGCGCGCGACTTTTTCATAGGGCTTTTGGAGAGGAACACCCTTAACATCGTGTTCATGATGCCGCCGCTGATGGTCGCGGGGCTGGGTACCGGCGTATTGTACTCGCTGCCGGTCGCGCTCATCGGCGACGTCGTGGTGCTGGAAAAAGCCAAAACGGGCGAGGACAAGACGGCGACCTACAGCGGTTTTCTGACGTTCGGCAACAAGGTGGGACAGGCGCTTTCGTCGGCGATACTCGGCGTATTGCTCAGGTTGATCGGATTCGAGGAGGGCTCCACCTCGCAGACCGCAGAGGTGTGCGAGGGGCTCGGATGGATAATGTGCATAGGCGTCATACTCGCCATAGGCGGCGGGCTTTTTATATCGAGCCGCATAAAGATGACGAGAGCCGAAGTGCAGCATGCGATGGATATATTGGAAAGCCGTGTGAACGAAACAAGCGGCGTTCAAGCTGCGGAAACCGCCGAAACGGGCACCCGATCGGAGTGATATACGCATGATATCCTTCGGCGCGACGAACGACAAGCGGGTTCTGGACAGGCTCCACGAAGCGATATTTTCCTCTCCTTTGGACGGCTCGGTGGGATATGTCCTGGACGTGGACGGAGTGCCCGCCGGGATAGCGAAACTCCGCGTGACTTTCGAGGAGTCGCATATCGTAAGAGTGGGGATACTGCCGGGTTTTCGCGGCAGGGGATACGGCGATTTTTTCACGAGGTCGCTGATGAACGTGTTGATAGACGTGACCGACAGGATAATCGTCGACTATGTTTCCGATTACTACCTGAAATTCGGCTTTACGCGCGAAGGGGATCATATGGTCATAGATCCCGAAAAACTCGTGTTCCCGCGCGCATGCCGGCATGAATGAAAATATAAAACGACCGATTCGCGACCTTGTCCGGTCATCGGAGGAGAATATGAAAGTGGACGTCGAACCCGCCAATTTTATCGAAGATTTTATAGTAGAGGACCTTGAGTCCGGCAGATACCATTATGTTTACACCCGTTTTCCGCCGGAGCCCAACGGCTATCTCCACGTGGGGCACAGCAAAAGCCTTTGCATCAACTTCGGGATAAAGGAAAAATTCCGCGGCAGATGCAACCTTAGATTCGACGACACGAATCCAGTCAAGGAAGACGTCGAGTACGTCGATTCCATAAAGGAAGACATCCGCTGGCTGGGATTCGAATGGGACAGGGAGCTTTACGCTTCCGATTACTTCGAACAGACATTTGAATACGCCGTGAAGCTCATTAAAAACGGAGCGGCGTATGTGTGCGATTATTCCGCGGAGGAGATCCGCCTTACGCGCGGCACGCTGAACGAGCCCGGAAAGGAAAGCCCCTACAGAAACCGCAGCGCAGAGGAAAACCTCGAACTGTTCTACGGTATGCGCGACGGCAAATATCCCGACGGCAGCAAGGTGCTGCGCGCGAAAATTGACATGGCTTCGCCGAACATCAACATGCGCGACCCGGTGTTGTACAGGATCCTGAGGGCGCACCACCACCGCACCGGCGACAAGTGGTGCATATATCCTATGTACGATTTCGCGCACCCGATAGGCGACGCGCTGGACGGCGTGACGCATTCGATCTGCACGCTGGAATTCGAAGACCACCGTCCCCTTTATGATTGGGTCACGGCGCAGTGCGGTTTCGAAATGCCGCCGAGGCAGATAGAGTTCGCGCGGCTCAACATCAAAAACACGATAATGAGCAAACGCTACCTGAAAAAGCTGGTGGATACCGGTTTCGTTTCGGGCTGGAACGACCCCAGGATGCCCACCATCTCGGGAATGCGCGAAAGAGGATATCCGCCGGAGGCGATAAAGGAGTTCTGCGCCCGCGTGGGAGTAGCCAAAGCCAATTCCGAGGTGGATCCGTCGCTACTGGAGTTCTGCGTCAGGGAACGATTGAATCTTACCGCCGACCGCGCTATGGTCGTCGAGGATCCGCTCGAAGTGATGATAGACAATCTCGCCGACGACGAAGCGCGCGAGTTTGACGTGATCAATAATCCCAATAACGAGGATTCGGGTACCCATAAAGTGGTTTTGAGGAAAAAGATATATATCGATTCTTCCGATTTCAGCTTGGATCCTCCGCCGAAATACAAGCGCCTGACGGAGGGCGGCACGGTGCGGCTGAAGGGCGCGTATATCCTGAGGCACGTCGCTACCGAGCTTAACCCGGACGGCAGCGTGAAGCGGCTTCGCTGCGAGTATATCGAGGACTCACAGCAGGGCGGCGCGAACGCGGGGATGAAGGTAAAGGGCACCGTGCAGTGGGTGTCCGCCGGGGACGCGGCGGACGTGGCGCTTTACAAATACGAAAGCCTTCTGGTCGACGCGAAAGACGGTGTGACCGATTTCAACGAAAGATTGAACCCGGATTCGCTGAAGGTCGTCCGCGGCGCCAAAGCGGAGCCTTTCGCTCTCGAAAAAGAGCCCGGCACCGCATTCCAGTTCATGCGCATGGCGTATTACAAATATGCGGGCGCGGAGGCGGACGGCGTTCCGAAATTTTACAGGATAGTGGAGCTGAAAGACTCCTATAACAAAAAATGACGTCTGTTCGCGGCGCTCCGGGCGCCGCGAAAACGTTTGATTTCGGTTGAAACGCGTTTTTTTGCCCGCGAAAAGGGGCGTTAGTACAAAATTTGTCAATTATTTTCCGGAAAGCTATTGATATTTTATTGATTTACAAGTATAATGTAAAGTACTTAGGACTAGGTTCGGAGGGAATCTCGACATCCCCCGTACTTTAAGGAGAAGGATATGACGAAATGCAGGCTTTGCGGAGAGTCTAATCCGGACGGCAGCCGCTTTTGTTCGAACTGCGGCGCGCGTTTGGAGGAAAAGGACAATTCGGCGCTTACCGAGGCGCTCGAAAACGCCGAGAAGGAGTTTGACAGGGACTCCATGGTTTCGCTCGACAAATCGCGCATCACTTACGTATGTACGGTGTGCGGCAGCGTCAACCGCATCGATCAGGACAAATGTTCCCGCTGCGGCAAACCGCGCCCCAGATCGGAGTACGTAAACGCATTGCGCAGGATAAAGCAGGGCAATGCCCTGCGCGAAGAGCAGGCGGCTCTCACCGCGCCCGCGGTCATTACGGCGCCTGAGCCCGCACCCGTGGTCGAACCGGAACCGGAACCCGCGCCGGAACCCGCGCCGGAACCCGCGCCCGCGCCCCAACCGCAGCCCGTGGCAGTCGGGAATTACCAGGCGTCCGCGATACAACAGCCCTTCGTCATCGTTCCCTATGTAAATCCGATGCAGCCGCTGTGGCAGTACGATCCCGACCAGCTTTATCGTTACGAACCGTATACGCCCGAGGAGATCGAGGCGCGCCGCGCGGAGCGCGAGATGGCTGAGCTTCAGAGAAAGGCGCAGGAAGCGGCGGCAAAGGCGCAGGCGGAAGCTGCGGAAGCCGCCGAGACCGACGTCACCGGGGAAGCGCCGGCGGCGAGCGAGAAACCGAAACGCTCCCGCGCCGTGACCGCGGTCGCGGTGATAACGCTGATCCTTTCGATAGCCGCAGGCGTCGTGGCGTATCTGGGCGAGCAGTTCGGCGCGCTTGCCGCGGCTAACGGGGAGTCGTTCTATGCGATAGCCTCCGCAATAGGCACCGCCTCGGGGTGGGCGTTGATGGCGCCGATAGCGGCAATGATATTCCTCGTTATCGCCGTCGTTTTGATCATCCGCAGTATCGTCCGCATCGCAAGAGGCAGGGCGCGTACCGTGGGTTGGTTCATACCGCTCGTGTGGATAGTGAGCTTTGCGGTGTTCTTCGTCGGGCTCATGATGGAGGGCGGCGCTTTCGATATCGGCGATCTGGGTAATGTCGCGGGCGACGTAGGTATCGGCGGCTGGATACTTTTGGCGATCAGCGTCGTGACGTTCATCGCATCCTGTTTTTCGAAAAAGAGCGCGAAAGCGGCAAAAGGCGGCGATCCCGTAAAATAAACGGTCCCGCTCGTTTTCCGCGCGCGTTTAATAAGGTTATAAACGACGTACGGGTCAGCCCGGAAGGAGGATCTATGGCAAAGAAAACCGAAGAAGTACGTACCGCGCCGCGCACCGCGCGCGCCAACGAGTACAGATTGAACAGAAGGGATATGTCAAGTCCGTACTATCAGTCGTTCTATGCGTCCAGAAACGAGCGCCCCGCCGGCAAAAGCGTTAAAATGCGCCCGATCTATGTGGGCGCGCCGCAGGGCGAAGCGTACGACGACTACGACGAATATTACGAGGAGCCGAAGGGCAAAAAGGCAAAACATAAACGCACCAAAGGAAAAGCCAAACGCGCCCGCAGGGGCTTTATGGTGTTTTTGGTGGCGCTGTTCACGCTTTTGTACATAGCGGTCCCGGTAGTGGGGTATCTGAATCTTGACGCCCTTTCCGACTTCAACGGCTACTTCGCGCTGTTCGAAGTGCCGGGCGGCGATCCCGAGGCGGATACCGTCGCCGAGGAGGAGACCGCGGAGGCAAGTGCCGAAAGCGATTCGGCGGATGAGAACTCAGCCGAGGAAAACGCCGCGGACGCGGATTCCGACGTGCCCGCAACGGAATATATCGGCGCCGCGGACATAGTGACGGCGTTCATGGCGCTGTTTGCGGACGGCACCGACGTATCCGACAACTTCATCTACAACGAGTATTACGCCGGCATCGACGGCGCGGATACCGTGACGATGATTGCCGCCTACGCGCTTCCCGTAACGCTTGCGCTGGGACTTATCGTCGCGCTGATATTCTTTATCCGCGCTGTCATAACGCTGTGCGGCTCCAAAAAACGCAAACTGTTCATCTTCAGCTCGATATTGATGCTTTTGATGACGATATTGTTCGCCGCTTGCGGCTTCCTGCTGGTAGCGGGCACCGATTTCGGCATGCTGATGGCGTTCATCTCTATGGACGGCAGCCTTGCGATGCAGCTCGGGTTCGGCACGATAATAATGGCGGCGCTGTCGCTTTTGACGCTGATCACAAGCATGTTTGCGTTCCGCAGGCAAAAGAAATTATATTAAAATAACGGAGGAACACGATGATGACCGGAAAGAAAAAAAGGGAAGAAGAGGCACGCCTGAGGGCGGAAGCGGAAGCGAGGGCGAGAGCCGAAGCGGAAGCGAAAAAAACCAAGCCCCGCACGGCGAGCTGGCAGAAAGTCACCAAAGGACCCGTGCCCGTCGCGCGTCCCGCCGACTATATACAGCTGACGCCCATCGTCCAGCCCATACCGCTCGTCCCGTATTCGACGCAGCTGCAGCCGCTGGCGATGTACGAGGACGATTTCGGCGACGAAGGCTACGACGAATATTAAACCCGACTTTCGGGTACCCGGGGGCTGGCTTACGTCAGCCTTTTTCGGATTAGCCGGGGCAGGCGGAAGACATTCCGAGTCCCGACCGACTTTTCCGGTCTCCGGCGAAAAGCGCCGGAGGGCCGCTCGCCGGGTCGTCAAAATTTGGCAAAAAAAAATCGGGAAAAGTATTGAAATATACGACCGCGTATGATAAACTAATCTTGCTATTTATAATTGCGTGATTTATAATTATAAATAGGCATCGGAGGGGTCATGGCAGACAAAAACCTAAAAAGCACATCCTCGAAGCAAACGGGAAGGGTCCCCGCGCCTCGCGCGTACCGTCCCGCCGGCGGCGTGCAGTATGCCAACCCTTACGCCGTGCGTTACAACGCCGGCATGGCGGGGATGCCGCGCACCGCCCCCGCTCCGCGCAGAAAGCAGGCTCCGCCCCCGCCCGTCAAAAAGAACAGGCGCAAGGAACGCGATTACTTTTTCATAATGCGCAGGGGCGTTTGTTTTCTGATGATGCTTCTTGCGATCGTTTGGGTCGCGGTCATAGCCTTTAACTATCTCGGCGTAATGCCACAATACACTTCGTTTTTGGTAGCGCCCGATCTGACGCCTTTGGACAAAAGACTCGACGTCGAAACGGGCGAGAAAGACGACGAGGGCAACGCGATCATACAGGAATACGTAGACCAGAGCGTGTACATAAGCTTTATGGATCCCGTGTTCGGCGTGTTGAAGGCGCTCGCCGGCGTCGAAATGACCGACGACGAGGGAAACAGCATGTCGCCGTTCTACGATTCCTTCTCTCCCGCTATTTCCGGCGAGACGGCGGCGGAGGGTGAAGACGGCTCCGAGACCGATACCGAAACCGGTGACGACGAACTCGTAGCCGAGGCGTCCGAGGAAACGACCGACGAGGAGACCGACGAGGAGACCGACGACACTACAGATGAAGAGGGCGCGGGCACCGAAACTCCCGCCGAAGAGGAAAGCAATTCTCCCGCTTTCGGGTATGTTCTCGCCAATACCGATATATCCGCCGACGCACGCGAGAAGGACAGCATGGGTCAGATAGCCTCGATGGCGTTCGACTATGCTCCGATAGTATTGGTGCTCGGCGCGCTGTTCGCCGTCGTGGTGATAATCATAGCATTCCTGGCGCTGTTCGGCCGCCGCATATTCAAGGGCTTCGGATTCCTTTCGATAGTGATGCTTCTTGCGGGACTTGCCATGTTCGTGGCGGGTATGGCGGCAATGGGCAACTATATGGGAAATCCCTCCATAGACGAGGACGGGATTGTCACCAGCGTGTTGAACTTCGATCAAATGGTCAATTTCGCGTTCGGCGTTTTCCAGGGCGCTCCGGCTACCGCTCCGGATCCCGCCGTGGAGACCGCTTCGCTGACGATGGTCGCGGGGTACGGGCTCCTGATCGTCATGATAATACCCGTAATAATACTGCTGCTCAGTATCTTTGCCAGAAAGAAAGTACCGTACAGCATCTTCGACAAATAACGTTGCAATATAATTGGTAGGAGGTTACCGTTATGTCCAGAAAGAGCAAGAAAGCAGAAGCCGAAAGACAAAAGGCGGAGCAGGAAGCGTTGAACGCCGCAAGGGCGTCCAAACCTCGCGTCGTATTCCGCGTGATGAACAACTGTTCTCCCGTGCCCGTGGCGGCTCCCGCGGACTTCATACAGCTGACTCCCGTAGTGCAGCCCATACCGATCGTGCCGTACAGCTCTCAGATGCAGCCTCTAGCCCAATTTGACGACGAAGAGGGTTACGAGGACTACGACGAGGAATATTGAACCGCTTCGCGCGCGTTTAATATTTAGGTATTATTCTTCAATCAGGTAAACAAAAATCGAGGAGGATTTTTAACATGGCAAAGAAGAAAAACAAGCAACCCGAACTTCCCGTAGAGGAAGCGCCAGTTGAGGAAAAGAAGCAGCAACCCGTTGCTTCTCCCGCAAAAGTGGTTCAGCTGACTCCCATCATCCAGCCGATCGCTTTCGTCCCGTACTCGACGCAGGAACAGGAACTGTACATGTACGACGAGGAGGTCGAAGAGGAAGAGGGTTACGGCGAAGAGGAAGAGGAGATCGTCGAAGCGCCCAAGAAAAAGAGGGTCAGCGCCGCCGCTATTTTCCTTTCCATATTCAGCCTGCTGATCATTGCGGTGTTCGTCGCCGGCAAATACGTTCTGCAGGATTATCTCGCGGTGCTCGGTTCGACCAGCGGTCTGGACGTCACTTTGAATATGATAGACGCGCAGGACTTCACTGACATCACCGCGTTGCTCATCACCATAGTACCCGTCGCGGCGGTCATCGTTCTCCTCAGCTCGCTGATCAGAATAATGCACAAAGGCGCCTGCGTCGTCGCTATGATATTCAGCCTGATCGGCATCGGCTGCGCGCTTGCCGCGATACTTCTGATATTGCTGGACGGCTCCGAAGAGCCCGGATACGGCCTGTACGCTATGGCGGTCCTTTCCCTGATCAGCATGCTTATCGCATTCCTGTCCAAGAGGGAAGAAAAGGTCAAAAAAGCGAAAAAATAACACTTGACAACCCACGCGCCCCTTTGCCGCAGGGAAAAGGGGCGCCCGAATGAAAACAATGTAGTCTGTTGACCCCTTTCGCGAGGGGCGGAGGAGGACATCATGTGCAGAAGAAAGAAAAACAAACATCCTGTGGCGGATAATATCGTCAGAGCGCCCGGCGGCATGCAGCCGACGCAGCCGCAGTCGGGACCTTTCCCGAAGGCGCAGCAGGCAGCGCAGACCTTGCAAATGCCTAACTGCGGTAGACTTCCCGTGATGGGCAACGGTATGCCGATGGGGCTTCCGACATATACGTCGGTGGACGAATACGGCAGAACATTCAATCCGCTGGTCCATTACGGTCCGCAAACGCACAGCGCCCCCGTTCCCGTGGCGATAGCGCCGGAGATATGTCAGATGAATCCGATAGTTTCTCCGGTGGCGTTCGTACCGTATGCGGGTCAGCAGACCGAAATAGTAACAGAGGAACAGAGGTAAACGTCAATGGATAAAAACGTAAATCAGACTCCGCAAACGCCCGTACCCGGTGAAGAAGCCGGCAGGTGGGTCCCGGTAGACAGAAACGCGCTTGGTTTTGACGTGCCGCCGCTTCCGAGCGGACAGCCAGTGCAGGGACCGGACGGTTCGCTGTATTGCGTCGGCAATTCGGCAAGTCAGCTGCAGTCCATTCCGTCCAACTCTATGAATGCCGTGCCCACTCCCGCGAGCATCGTTCAGATGCCGCCGATAGTACAGCCCATCGCCTTGGTTCCGTATACGTCGCAGAACCAGCCGCTGTTGCAGTACGATCCGTATTCGCGCCCCGTGGATCCGCCGCCGCAACCCAAAGCGCCGGTCTATATCCGCAAACCTTACAAGGGGTTGTCGCTTGCGCTCGTCGTTTTGTCTGCGGCTGCGTTGGCGATAATGCTGCTTCTATCCGTCATAAACGCGAACGTCGCGCGTCTGCGCGCCGAGGAAGCGACATACGGCGGCATAAGCATGCTGGTCGCCATAATCGACATATTCTCGGGAGCCGGCTCCGACGGCGGATACCATGCGGGCGTCATCGAAAGCGTGGTCGACGGCAATACGGCAGGTATGATCTTCGCATACGCTCTTCCCTTTATCGTGCTCATCGCGCTGATAGGGTTTGTGTGCCTTGCGGTCAAATATCTCGTAAAATTGATCAAAGGCAGATCCCCCAGATGCGTATCGGTAGCCGCGATAATCGAATTCCTGCTCCTGACGCTTTTTGCGGCGGGCGTGCTCATCGTCTCCAACGGCGAAGTACAGGCAGGCGGCGTTCAGGGCAACATCGAAGGATTCTTCTTTGTCGGCGACCCTGCCACGCTGATGCTCGGTATCGGCTGGCTCATCGCCTGGATACTTTCTTTCTTGCTGATAATAATACCGTTGTTTACCAAGAAGAACGCATACGTAGTGGACAAATCCCCTTCGGACGACGTCCATATCCTGCAATAAGATCAATACGTCAAAAAAAACGTCCGCTTCCGTGCGGACGTTTTTTTATGAGCTAAACAAAATTGCTGTTTTCTTTGCAAATATATTTCGATCATATTCGACAAAAACTTCTCGAAACATTCATTACAATTTTTTTGTGATCAAAACATAAATAAAATAAATTATAATTAAATTAAAATTTGCTATTGCATTAGCGGTTCGGTTAGCATATAATGTAAACGCAGGATAGGCAAGCGTTGCGAAATAATTAATTATAAAAATCAATATTGTGACTTAAATAGGAAAAAGATCAATATCAAACCTATAGACGCTACATTCCGCCTTTGGAAAATTTGATCAAAAAAGGTAATTGGAGATATTATGATGCGTTTCTATGACAAAAACCACTATCTCGTAAAAGAGATTGCTTATCATCCGGAACAAAACCTTACGGGAAATCGGCATGAAAAAATACTACATGTGCATGAATATGATAGAAATTTTAAAAGAACAGTTGCAAGGCCCATATCTAAACAAGAATATGAGTTATACAAGAAATATTTTAAAGGAGTAACAGAACAATGATAGACGGGAATGTGAATGAATTTGTCGATGGGCTTTATTATGGAGATGAAAGGTGGTTCCTCTACAAAGGAGTCAAATACTTTATTCAAGGTTGGGTGAAGAACAATAATTTTACGCTTGTGCTGGATCAAATGGAACCCGAGCCACCTAACCCCACTCCATATGTCCCACTATGGACCATGACGAAGCCCTACGACAAGCGTAGTGAGGTTGTCGAGACGTTCCTTTCTGCACCTATATGGGACGGCAAAACCTTTTGGCAAGCAGAACAAGAAATGGAATGGGTGGATTGCTAACATGGGCGGACGCGGAACTTATGCAAGCGGCAATAACGTCGCATATACCTATGAAACGGTCGGCACGATCGAAGGGGTCAAGGTGCTTCAACCGATAGATCACCAAAGAAGCTTTAACATGCCTCCCGAAGCTCATTCCTCAAGCAAGTATATTATTCTTGGAAAAAACGGGGTTTTCCGACAATATGTGGAATATGATTCAAACCATTTACCGATCTTTGAAATAGGATATCATTTCGAAAAGGGTCTGTCAAAGAATGGAGCACCGGCGTTTCATGTACATGAATACACATCACCCGGGATAGATTTTCGTCTTCCGGCGCGTGCAATCACCGCAAGCGAATATGAAAAATATAAAAAATACTTTAGAGGAGTAAAATAAAATGCAAGGAAACCACCTGAATGAATTTATAGACGATCTACATCATAATCCCGAAAAAGAAATAGCCTATCAAGGAGTAAAATACATGATACGCGGTTATTTTAATCCGGATGATGGTGTTTACACGCTTGAAGCTTGCACCATCGAGGCTGAGCCTCGCATACTGTTCAGTCATTCTTCCTCTGACCGCCACGAATGCGTTGAGGCATTTGTGAATACTCAAATTTTTAACGGAAAGACATTGTATGAGGCAGAGCAGAATATTGATGTGTTATACGGCTAAAGCAGAACAAAAAATGGAATGGGTGGATTGCTGAAATGGGCGGACGCGGAACTAACAGCCGTCGCATGAATGTGCGGCGGCTGTTGCTTTGCGTAAGTAAAACTCTCCCGGTTGATTTTCACGTCTGCCCGCGCGGAAATGCGGGTCGGCGGGCTTGGATATAAAACGCTTGTCATTTTTTTTCGTTTATAGTAAAATAATTCTATATAGGCTCCGGCAGAGCCGGATAAATATGGATATAGCAGGAGAATAAATAATATGTTTGAAAAAGTTCAATCGATGATCAGCGAATTGTTGGGGATCGACAGCGCGAAGATCGCGCCCGAAAGCGACTTCATCACCGACCTCAAGGCGGACAGCCTGGATATAGTGCAGATGCTCATCGCGATGGAGAACGAATTCGGGATCGAATTCGACGACCAGGAGATGCAGAAGATAAAGACGGTGAACGACGTTGTCGGATTTATCGAGAAACACAAAAAGCAGTAGAATTTATTGCCGAAATCAATTGACAGAAGCCAAATAGGGTGCTATAGTATATAAGCACCTTTATGGAGGGTGTCATTTTTTTGAATGCAAAAAAATCGCCTTTCGGAGGCGGAAGGGAAGGTAGCTGAAATGGCTGACAACAAGAAAAACGAGAAGATCACGCTGGCTTGCACCGAATGCAAACAACGTAACTACGACACGACCAAAAACAAAAAGAACACTCCCGACAGGATCGAGCTCAAAAAATATTGTCGGTTCTGCAAAAAGCACACCGTACACAAAGAAACCAAATAAGGGAGGCTATCATGGCTAAGGACAAGGTCGCGTTGGAAGGCGCGCTGGACGAAAGCGTTGTAGAACGCCAAAAAAGCGCCCAGGAAACGAAAGCGCCCAAGGCGGGTCAGCCCAAACAGCCGAAGAAGGGCAAAAACGAGAGCCGTCCAAATATCTTCAGGCGCATCGGCAAGGTGTTCAGGGAAATGATCTCCGAGCTGAAGAAGGTGGAATGGCCGCATTTCGCACGCACCAAAAACAATCCCGGCGTGTGGGCAAACCTCGGAACGGTCATCATTGTCGTGCTGTTCTTCCTGGTCATAATCACGGCGTTCGATTCCGGACTTTTGGCGCTTTTGAGGCTGTTGGTCGGAGCGGAAGCAGCGGCGTAGCGGAGGCAGAAAATGGATAATATCGATCAAGCCAAGTGGTATGTCATCCGCACATATTCGGCATATGAAACGCTCGTCAAAAAGAACATCGAATCGATGATATCTTTGAACGGGTTGCAGGACAGCATATTCGATATCGCGATCCCCACCGAGGAGGATATCGTAGAAAAAAACGGAAAACGTAAGGTCGTCGAACGCAAAAAATTCCCCGGCTATGTGTATCTGAAGATGATATACAGCGAGTCGCTCGGATATCTGATAAAAAAGATCCGCGGCGTCAGCGGATTCGTCGGTCCCGAGGGGAAGGCTCTGCCGTTGACGACGGACGAGGTAAAGCGCATAGGACTCGAAAAGATAACCGCGGCCGACTTCCATATCGAGGTGGGCGACAACGTAAGGATAGTATCCGGACCGCTCGAGACGTTCCTCGCGAGCGTCGAGGAGATATATCCCGACAAGCAAAAGGTCAAGGTCATCGTCCAGATGTTCGGCAGACAGACCCCGGTCGAGCTCGAGTTCAACCAGATCGAAAAACTTTGATACAAAATGCAATGGGAGAGCGGCAAAATCCCAATGTGCCGCTCGTTTGAACCTGATAGAAGGAGGATACTTCTATGGCAAAGAAAGTAACAGCGGTAGTCAAACTGCAATTACCCGCGGGAAAGGCGACGCCCGGACCGCCCGTAGGCTCCACTTTGGGACCTCACGGAATCAACATTCCCCAATTCACAAAGGACTTCAACGACAGGACGAAGGACAAGGAAGGTCTTGTTATCCCCGTGGTCATCACGATCTATGCGGACCGTTCCTTCACCTATGTAATGAAGACCCCTCCCGCCCCCGTACTCATCAAGAAGGCGTGCGGCATCGAATCGGGTTCCGCTGCCCCCAACCGCAACAAGGTGGCTAAACTGACCAAGGCGCAGCTCGAGGAGATAGCGAAGATGAAAATGCCCGATCTGAACGCTGCCAGCGTCGAAGCGGCGATGAGCATGATAGCCGGTACAGCCCGCAGCATGGGCATCACCGTCGAGGAATAGGAGGTCAACGATGAAAAGAGGTAAAAATTACACCGATTCCCTTAAACTTTACGACAGATCGAAAACTTACGAAACCGCAGAGGCAATAGATCTCGCGATACAGACCGCCAAAGCCAAATTCGACGAAACGATAGAAATTTCCGTCAAGCTCGGCGTAGACCCCCGTCACGCTGACCAACAGGTCAGGGGCGTCGTGGTCCTGCCGAACGGCACAGGTAAGACCGTCAGAGTCCTGGTCATCGCCAAGGGCGCGAAGGCGGACGAGGCTCAGGCGGCGGGCGCGGACATCGTCGGAGCCGAGGAGATCATCCAAAAGATCCAGGGCGGCTGGTTCGATTTCGACACCTGCGTTACCACACCCGACATGATGGGTCAGGTAGGTCGTTTGGGTAAACTTTTGGGACCCAAGGGATTGATGCCCACGCCGAAATCCGGCACCGTCACGATGGATATCGCGAAAGCCATCCACGACATCAAAGCAGGTAAAGTGGAGTACAGGGTCGACAAGACCGCTATCATCCACTGCCCCATAGGCAAAAAGTCGTTCGGCGCCGAGAAGCTCAAAGAGAACCTCACCGTTTTGATGGACGCCATCATCAAGGCGCGCCCCTCGGCGGCAAAGGGAACGTACCTGAAGAGCGTGGTGCTGTCCTCGACGATGGGCCCCGGGATCAAGGTCAACTACAAACAGGCGTAAAAACGCGGATATTCCGCAAAAACGTTTGACACAGGGCGTTTTTGCGGATATAATTAAAACACAATTCCTTCCGAGACCGCGCGTGGCGAAAGCCGTAAATTCAATTGAATGCGTGCGCAGAAGAAATGAAGTAGGCAAAAGCTCTTTTTGTTAAGCTCCGTTTCTTCGACGGAGCTTATATCATAAAAGGAGGTACAAATGGCTTCAACTGCAATCTTAGAGCAAAAGAAACAGCAGGTAGAGGAGATCAAGAAAATGATCCGGGAATCTTCCTCGTTCGTGCTTATCGACTATTGCGGGATCAGCGTGCAGCAGGACACCGAGCTCAGAAACGAGTTCCGTAAAAACGACGTCAAATACGCCGTTATCAAGAACAGGCTTCTGAAGATCGCGTTCAACGACCTGGGATACACCCAGTTCGACGAAGCGCTGAACGGACCCACCGCGGTCGCGTTCGGCGGCGAAAATCTGGCGGCTCCCGCGAAGATCGCCAGCGACAAGTCCGCCGCGTTCAAGAAAATGAAGATCAAGTGCGGCATGGTCGACGGCATATTCCTCGACGAAGAAGGCGTAAAACGTCTTGCGACTCTGCCCTCGAAAGAAGGACTTATCGCAATGCTTTTGGGCATGCTCCAGGCGCCCATCGCGGCTTTTGCGAGAGCTATCGACGCTATCGCGAAGAAAAAAGCGGAGGCTTAAACTCATCAAAAAAAATTATAAGGAGAACTAAAAATGGCAGATATCACGAAAATCGTAGAAGAAGTAAAAACTTTGACCGTATTGGAGCTTAACGACCTCGTTAAGGCTCTCGAAGAGGAGTTCGGCGTAAGCGCGGCGGCTGCCGTGGCGGCTCCTGCGGCAGGCGGCGCGGCTCCCGCGGCGGCGGCTGAAGAGGAAAAGACCGAGTTCGACGTCATCCTGACGAGCGCGGGCGCGGCGAAGATCAACGTCATCAAAGCGGTGCGCGAGATCGTTTCCGGTATCTCTCTGGTAGACGCGAAAGCTATGGTCGAGGGCACGCCCAAGGCTATTAAAGAAGGCGTAAGCAAAGAGGTTGCCGAGCAGATCGCCGAGAAGCTGAAAGCGGCTGGCGCCGAAGTTGAGATCAAATAATTGATTTCTTTGCCGAAAATATGTAAATAATTTGCTTTGAAAGGAACTTATAAGCAAAGTAATGAAAAAGGGTTCATTCGTTTGAATGAACTTTTTTTCATAAGGTGAAATCGAATTCGGCAAAGAAATCAATACCGACATCTTGCCGCATCTTTTTGACTCTTTTGCCCGAAAGTAAACCCTCTGTTTGGAGACCAAACAGAGGCACAAACGGCGCATAGTCCCGCTATAGCGCCGCCTGTGTTTCGAACAAAATAGCCTAAAAATCTACGGCAATCTGCCGCCGAGCATGCTTTCCAATGCGATAAAATACACAGTGGACTGTATTCTTATTTCATGCAAAACACTAATACGGGCAAACTGCTATTCATGGCGATTGTAAATCGGTCATTAGATTGAATCTCCACCCACCCGCCCCATGTGGTGATATGAGGAATTATTCGTTCTTGGCTATATAATGAAGTAGTGTTCTTGTGTTAAGTATATATATGTCCTTAAATCAAACATAGCCCGTATAAGTGTGTAATTCTAAAGGAGAATACCGCCCACTGTGTATTTTGGCGCAGTGAACAGCATACTCGGCACCGATTTGCAGACTATTTTTTGTTGTATCGCACGAAACGCGGACGGCGCTATAGCGGGACTATGCGCCGTCCGCGCCCCGCTTTTGGTCTCCAAAACGGGGTGATATTAATGGCTTTAAGTAATTTCGTGCGATACGGCGGAAAAGAGGCGCAAAGCGGTGGTATTGATCGATTGCCGACGATCAAAGATATCCTTGTGAAAGAAAAGCCCGTTCAAAGAACGGACTTTTCGTTTCAGAATTCGGATTTTTAGGAATTGACCGCTTGCCTTATTTCATTCGGCAATCGATCAATTCTTACATACGTTGATCTTTATTTTTGCTGTGATATCTTTGTATACTTTGACTTCGGCGTCGTAGATACCCAACGTCTTTATGTTATCCTTGATGGTTATCTTCTTTTTATCGATATCGTATCCGATCTCTTTCAGTGCGTCGGCTACATTTTGATTGGTGACCGAACCGTACATTTTGCCGTCATCGCCGCAACGCATTTTGACTTCGATGACGGTACCGCTCATTTTTTTTGCCTGTTCCTCGGCGGCAAGGCGTTCCTCTTTCAGTATACGCTGTTCTTTTGCGACCTTTTGCTGTATCTCGTTCAACACCGATTTCGTGGCTTCCACGGCGAGTTTTTTGGGCAGAAGATAATTCCTTGCGTACCCGTCGTTGACCGTAACGATATCGCCTTTTTTGCCGTGACCCTGTATGTTATCCAAAAGTATGACTTTCATATTTGCCTCCGTGTACAAAATTTTAGCATCCGCATCGGCTTTTGTCAATGGTCGGGGTATATTCGTTTCCGGATTACGCATACTTTCACGGAGGTGAAATATGGAACAATTAAAATGCAGAACGGTAAATTGCAGGCATAACCTGAAAAGCCATTGCAACGCTACGGTGATAGGTATAGACGAAAAGGGGCGTTGCGCCACCAAAATGAAGCGCGTCGGCGGCGCTTTGGAACAAACCTTCGCCGAGCTCGAAGCGGCTGACGACATGCTCTCCGACGCTCCCGCTATAGTGCAGTGCGACGCGGAATGCATTTACAATAAGGACAGACGCTGTACCGCGACATCCATTCTCGTAAAAGACAAACTAATACGCACGGTATGCGCCACTCGTTTGAGGGATTGATTTCTTTGCCGAAAGGGATAAGCAAAGTAATGAAAAAGGGTTCATTCGTGTTAATGAACTTTTTTTCATATGGTGGGACCTGATTCGGCAAATAAATCAATCCCTCCACCGCTTTGCGCCTCTTTTCCGCCGTATCGCATGAAATTACTTTATTGCTTTAATATCACCCCGTTTTGGAGACCAAAACGAGGCGCGAACGGCGCATAGTCCCGCTATAGCGCCGCCCGCGTTTCATGCGATACGACAAAAAATAGTCTGCAAATCGGTGCTAAACACTCCTTTAAGGGAAAACACTAGTACCAGCATATTGCTGTTCATGGCTATAGCCAATCGGTGCCAAGTATGCTGTTCATGGCGACAAGATACACAGTAGACTGTATTCTCCTTTCACGGAACACACTAGTACCAGCATATTGCTGTTCATGGCTATAGCAAATCGGCGCCAAGTATGCTGTTCACGGCGACAAGATACACAGTAGACTGTATTCTCCTTTCACGGAACACACTTTTACAGATAGACTGCTGTTTGTGGCGATTGTAAATCGGTCTTTAGATTGATATCCCGCCCAACCTGCGGCGCCGTCGGAAGCTTTTGGCTTGTGGCACTTAAATGAGTTCAGCGAGGTATTGGCTTACAACGCGACACTCAACTAATAGAGTATACTTTTTCTAGTGTTTTCCATGAAAGGAGAATACAGCCCACTGTGTATCTTGTCGCCATGAAGAGCGTGTTTAGCACCGATTTGCAGACTATTTTTTGTCGTATCGCCCGAAACGCGGGCGGCGCTATAGCGGGACTATGCGCAGCTCGCGCCCCGCTTTTGGTCTCCAAAACGGGGTGATATTAAAGGCTTTAAGTAATTTCGCGCGATACGGCTGAAAAGAGGCGCAAAGCGGTGGTGATTTGATCCTTTGCCGAATATATATTTCACCTTATGAAAAAAAGCGCATTCGGTCGAATTGCACCATTTTTCACTACTTTGCTTGTAAGTTCCTTCTAAAGCCATTAATTCATATCTTTTCGGCAAAGGATCAAATCACACTTGTTAAACATTCGGCGGCTACGGCTAGTCCTTGCCCTACGGAATCCAAACCTTCCGCCGTTTTTGCGGCTATGGATACATTTACGATGTCAACACCGAGCAGCGTGGCTATTTTCAGACGCATGACCGGGATATGGTCGGCGAGTTTCGGGCGCTGAAGACGTATGACTATCCGCGCGGAGATGGGGCGCAGATTTTTTTTGCGGAGCATCTCGAGCGTTTCGCTGAGCATCACGGAGGAATCGATCCCGTCGTAGCGCGGGTCGTTGTCGGGAAAGTGCGTGCCGATATCGCTTTCGCCCGCGGCGGAGAGCAGCGCGTCTATAAGCGCGTGTATGGCGACGTCGCCGTCGGAGTGCGCCAGGACGCCCGTATCGGAAGCCACTTCGACGCCCGCGAGCATCAGTTTTCCGAACGGGACGAGCCGGTGTATATCGTAGCCGATCCCGAGTTTTACGCCGAGAGCCGCGTAGTCGCCGGGGGTGGTTATTTTGATATTCCGCTCGTTGCCGGGGACGATACGCGCGCCCGCGGGGTCGAAGCGTAGATACCGCTCCGATTCGTCCGCGAACTCTTCGCCCGAAGTCAAAGTGTATGCCGAGAGTATATTTTTCAATAAAAATCCCTGCGGCGTCTGTACGCGGAACAGAGCGTCGCGCGCGGCGGAGCCCGTTATTCTGCCGTTCGAAACGTGTCTCACGGAATCGCTCAGCGGCAGGGCGGGTACGCCGGAGCCGTATTTTTCGACGGAGTCCATGACGGAGTTTATCAGCTCGCTATCGGGAAAAGGGCGCGCGCCGTCGTGGATAAGAACGCCCTCCGAAACCGCGGCGGCGAGCCCTTTCAGTACGGACTCGGAACGCGTGGCGCCGCCCGTGACTGTCGTGATCTTCGGCGAGCGCGGGATATCCGTTTGTCTGTCGGGCGGCAAAACGACAATGACGTTTTCCACTCTGTCGTTGTCCAAAAACGGGGATAGGGAGCGCTCCAGAACGGTGTCCGCGCCGAGTAAAAATTCGAGTTTGTTCCCGCCGGCGCGCTCGGAAGAGCCCGCGGCGGCGATGACCGCGTCGAATCTCATTTATCCACCACCTCGTACAGCGAGTCCGCCTCAGCCTTTCCGACGTTCCCTTCGGGAACGACAAGCACCTTGAAAAACGCCTCGCGGTCGCCGAACCTGACGCCGATGACGTCGCCGGGTTTTACTTCTTTCGAGGGTTTGGCGGGTTTGGAGTTTATCGTCACGCGCTCCAGCCCGCACGCTTCCGAGGCGACCGTGCGCCTTTTAATTATTCTGGATACCTTCAAATATTTGTCAAGCCGCATATTTTATATTATAATGGAAGCCGAGGAAAAACTCAACGGTTTGTTCCCGAAATATGCGCGCCGCGCGTGCGTAATAATTATATATAAAATTTTATATATTTATACTTAAAACGCTTGACAATCTCCCCGAAGGGGTACTAAAATGTTAGAATGCACGATTATAATGGAATTATATGCCCCGAGACGGTCGCGAGGTGTAAGAAATTCCCTTATTTGCGGCAAAATGGCACAAAAAAACGCGCTTTGCGATAATTATCGCGGCGCGTAAAAATTCCATTCAACTACGGCAATGCGATTGCCGGGACAATTTACTATAAGGAGCGGATCAGATGTCTGAAAGAATCCACAAGGTCAAGCGTGGGAATGTCGAAAGATGGTCTTTTAGCAAAATAAAAGAAATCATAGACATTCCCTATCTTATTGA
>CALVJA010000026.1 GCA_944331875.1 uncultured Clostridia bacterium
GACTTCCCTATTGATATCACTGTAAGGTGCGCGGCTTCGGGCGGTTTCGCTTCTACCGTTTCCCCGTGTGCCTTATGTGCTCCAGTCCGCATTCGAGGATCTCCGCCACATGGCTGTCGTCGAGCGAATACTTGACTTCCTTTCCCGCTTTTATGCCCTTTACGAGGCGCGCGTTGCGCAGCACCCGGAGCTGATGCGATACCGCGGAAACGCTCATCTCGAGCATCGACGCTATCTGTCCCACGTTGAAGTCGCCCATCCCGAGACACGATAATATCTTCGTTCTCGTCGAATCGCCGAACACTTTATATAGTTCGCTGAGTTCGTATATCTCCTCTTCGGTGGGAAGAGCTTTGTTTACGCTTCCGATAGGATCGACTCCCTTGTTTTCGGTCATATCCGCTCCTTTCGTTTGAACGCTTCTTCAACTGTTCAAGCATATTATATGTCCGCACGCGCCGCCTGTCAACTCTTTTTCGATAGTTTTCTAAATATTTTTATAGGCGCGCGGCGGCGTCTTTTACAGATCCTCGACGACCTCTTTCAGCGCCGCTATCATAGTATCTATTTGCTCCTCCGTAATGATGAGGGGCGGCACGAAACGCATCACCTTGTGCCCCGCGACGTTCAGTATAAAGCCTCTGTCCAGCATCGTCATGTATATTTTATTCGCGATCGCCTCGCTTTCCATTTCCATACCGACGACGAGTCCCAGTCCGCGGATATCCTTTATATATGGCGATTTTATCGTTTTAAGACCGTCCATGAGGCGTTTGCCGCATACCGCGACGTGCTCCATGAATCCCGGCTCGCGCAGCTTTGTGCACACCGCATACCCAACCGCGCACGCCAGAGGATTGGCGCCGAACGTGGTGCCGTGATCGCCCGGTTTCCATGCCTCGGCAACTTCGTCCGTCGCCATACACGCGGCGACCGGGAAACCGCCGCCGATGCCCTTTGCCGACGTAACGATATCGGGCTTTATGCCGTAGTGCTCGAACGCCCAGAATTTTCCCGTTCGCGCGGCGCCCGTCTGCACTTCGTCGAATATCAAGAGCTGCCCGTTCGCTTCGGTCAGTTTTCTCGCGGCTTCGAGGTACTCCTTGGTCGCCGGTATTATACCGCCCTCGCACTGTATGGGCTCGATCAGAAACGCCGCGACTTCGGGGTCGGACAGCGCTTTTTCGAGCGCTGCTATGTCGTTGTACGGCACATATTCGCCTATACCCGCCGGAAGCGGCGAGAAAGGTTTGTTGTATTGCTCCTGCCCCGTCGCTGTGACGGTCGCCAAAGTCCTGCCGTGGAAAGAGTGCAGCGCGGATACTATCTTGTATCTATGCTCGCCGCGCGCGTAGAAATATTTCCTGGCGAGTTTAATGGCGCACTCGTTGGCTTCCGCGCCAGAATTGCAGAAGAACGCCTTGTTCAGGTGAGTGCCGCGCATCAGAACCTGAGCCATCAGTCCGCGCGGTTCGGAATAAAAATAGTTTGATACGACGGCGACCTTGTGCGCCTGCGCGGTCAGCGCTTCGGTAAACACCGGGTGGTTGTAACCGAGCGAATTCACCGCGATACCCGCCAGAAAATCGAGGTACGTTTTACCCTCGGTATCGGTCAGATAGCAGCCATCTCCCCTGTCGAACGCGATGTCCACGGGGGAATAGGTGTTCATGAAATACTTTTTGTCTCTTGCTTTGATCGTTTCGAAATCGGACATATCGTTTCTCTCCTGTTGATTACTTATTTTACACGTAAACGAGATATTGTGCAATCGCCAGAACGCCTATTGTCGCGGCAAAAAGCGTAAGCTGGATCTTAAGGCTCCATTTGAACCATGTGCCGTAGTCCACCGTCGTCAGTCCGAGTATCAGCAGCAGTCCCGCGTTCGTCGGGAGTATGACGTTGGAAAATCCGTCCGCAAACGCGAACGCCAGCACCGCGACCTGCGGATGTATGCCCGCCAGCGCGCAAAGGTCGAATATCATCGGCATCAGCAAAAGCGCCTTCGCGGAGCCGGACTGTATGAATATCTCGAACACGAATATTATTAGGTAGATGATTATCGTGGTGCCGAATCCGCCGTTCGTGCCGATGGCGGAGATCAACAGATACAATATCGTATCCATGATATCTCCCTCTTCCACCACATATCTTATCCCGCCCGCGATGAGTATCAATACGACCGCGGGAAGAAGCCTGAGCGCGCCCTGGCCGAGCTCCTTGAAAAGCGCCTTCCCTTTCAGTCCGCACATCACCGCGGCGCCTATCCCTGCTATGACGTATACCGCCAAAATTATGTACATCAGATAGTCTGCGAGCGCCTGCCACGCTATCGAAGTCAGCGCGAAAGCGACGGTGACCAGCATCCATGCGCCGAACCAAACGAGCGCCCTGTTTTTACCCTTATCCTCTTTGAAATCGACGAGGCGGAAATGAAAATCGTTTTTGCGGACGAGATCCTCTTTGTACACGGGCGATTTTTGCGGGCAGCGCTCTATCTTTTTGGCGTACGGGTACAAAAACGCCATCAATATGATATACGCGAGCGCGAAAGTCAGAAGCCTCATCCCTATTCCGGAATACAGCTCCAGTCCGCCTATCGTCTGCGCTACGCCGACGGTAAACGGGTTCACGACCCCCGCCGAAAAGCCGAAACAGCTTGCGATCACGGATACGGCGAGCCCCACGAGCGCGTCCCAGCCCATCGCGTAACACAGCATCACCACGACAGGGACCAGCGGTATCAGTTCTTCGAACATTCCCGCGGTACTTCCCAGGAACATGAACGCGAACGACAGCAGAAACAGCAGCGTATACTTTCGTTTGCCGAGTTTCGCATTCAGGAACTCGACCATATACACCATTATCCCGGTAGCGTCTAGAGCGGTGAACACCGCGCCGATTATGAACAAAAGTACGATTATCGCCCAGACCGTCATAAATCCGTCGGACGTCGGCGACAGTATCATGACGGGCGCCAGCAAAAACTGCCACCAACGTATGCCGTCGAGCGTGGGATCCGCCGCATACGTCCCGGGGATTATGGATCCTTCCTCGTCGCGCAGGTACGCGCCGCGATCCAGCACGAACGTAAGGATGTACGACGCGATAAACAGCGCCAATACTACGACGGCGCCTATGATGACGGCGCGTTTTTCTATGTTTATGGAGCGCGCGGGCTTAGGCGCGCTGCCGTCGCCTTCGGGCGGGGGCGTCCCCGCTTGGGTCGCGGTAAATTCGTCCGTGGGATCCGTCATCTTTTCTCCTCCTCCGCAAGCGCCGGAAAGTCCCTGACCGCCGCGGTAAACTCTTCCGGATAGTATTTTAACGAGCACGCATGGCGTGAGTTTTCGAAGCTTAAGAATGCGGCGTCGGGCTTTCCCGTTTTCAGCATCAGCGCGTTTTGGTATGTCACCGTTCTGTCCGCCTTCGAATGCATGATAAGGACGGGGCAATCGACTTTTTTTATCGCTTTCAGTGCGTCGCAGTCGTCGGGATCGAAGCCGTAAATATGCTTCGCAACGGGCTTTATGAGCCGCGCCGCTGCCTTTCTGAGCCTCTCGCTTTTAAAATATCTGGTCAACAGTCCCTCGAAGTTTGCATACCCGCAATACTCGATAAGGGAACCTAAACCGCTTGTTTTCGAGGCGACGAGTATCGCCGTCGCCGCGCCCATGCTCTCGCCGAAGAGGCTTATTTCCCGCCCCGGATATTTTTCGCGCAGTACCTGTATCCAGTCCTCGACGTCCCCCGATTCCTTGGCGCCGAACGTTATCGTATCGCCGCCGCTTTTCCCCGAGCGGCGGTGGTCCGGGATAAACACGTCGTACCCCATGGCGCGGAACATATCCATGTATTTTAACTGGGATATGTGCGAGGAATTGTGCCCGTGCAGGCAAACCATTATCCTGCCGAAACCGAAATCGTACATATACCCGGTCACATTGTACCCGTAGCGCGAAGTCCTCGTCCACTCCTTATAGGGTATTTTCAGCCATTCGTCCGAAAAAACTTTGTTTTCCTTTTCGTTCGCGATAAGTTCCGCTTCGCTGCGCTTTAAGGGGCGCACCAGGCGTTTCAAAACGATGGCGAGGAACGCAAAAACAACCAGCGCCGCGACTAAAGCGGCGCCGATCGCGATCGAGATCGCTATCAGTATTATATATCCGGGCGCCATTTATCTTGCGGCGTCCGCCAGCTCTTTCAGCTTCGCGATGTCGCGGATGACGATCTCGTCCTTCCTGTAAGTGATGATTCCGTCGTTTTTCATGTTTATCATCTCGCGCGACATAGAGGGGCGGGACACGTTCAGATACTCCGCCATTTCGTTGCGGTTGAATCCGAGGTGTATCGTTTCCGTGCCCTGCTGCAGATATTTGTCGTAGAACAGCTTCGATATCTTGCCGCGCATCGATTTTATCTTCAGATATTTGGCGTCGTTGTTGATAAGGTCTATGCGCTCCGCCAGGCAGGAAAGCATGTTTTCGAGAAGTTTTTGGTGGTGGGCGCAGTTATTGGAGCATTGTCTGACGATAGTGGGGATCGAGATATACAACACCGTGGAATCCTCCGCCAGCACGACGGACGTCGAAAACGCCTTTTCGGGGGTGTACCCCTCCACCTCGCCGAACATATCCCCTACGGCGAGTTCGCCGCAGTTTACCAGACTTCCGTCCGGTTTTCTCAAAAATTTGACGGCGGCGCCCTCCAGAATAATGCCTATCTCCTCTACCGGCTCGCCCGCCTCGGCGACAACTCTGCCGCGCGAATATTTATGTATATGCCCGTGAAGGCAGTCGAACATTTTGTTTATTTCCCTGTCGTCGAAATCCTTAAAAAGCCTGTTTTTCTTCAGTACTCTGAAAATATTCATATTTTTTACTCCTTCACGCGCCGCCCGAAAAAAAGTTTTGTTGCTCAGGCAACGAACCTGTTTTGATTATACTATAACGTTCATTCATTTGCAAGACTTTTACCGATTTTTATGTTATAGTATTTAATATAAATGCCGTTTCGGGCATACGGGAGGACGAATGAACGCCGAAGCAAAGTATAAATTCGACAAATGCATATCAGATTTTTATTCGTCGCGCCTCATCATCGTGGAAAGGACGATAGGAAAACTGTTGAAGACGTTGGCGTCGGAGCCGGAGCTCATGCACGTCGTGACGGAAGCGGCGGGTTCGACGTCGTACAGATCGGAATTAAACCGCGCCACCGAGGGCGGCTCTTTCAAAATGCCCGCGACGGGCAACAAATGCGTTGTGGGGCTTACGGTGGGACTACTGCTGCAGTTCGACAAGCACGAGGAATCGGTCATCGACTTCGTCACTAGATATTTCCCCGCGCCCACGTCGCACGAGTCGTACCTGAAGTTTCTGGACGCGGTGATACGCCCCTTTCATAAATCGTTTACGGCGCTCATGAACGGCGACAACGCGATAACGGTTTCCGGCAACGCGCCCGAAGCGCGCGACGAGTCGCTTCCCGACAATGCGAAGGAGGAATTGAACAACTGGCTCAAAAGCCTAATGCAGCAGGTATTTTTGTGGGACGGCGCGGACGAGGAATCGGAGCGCGACTCCGTCGATATACTAAAAGGTATGATGTATGCCGCGGAGCTCGACAATCCTCTTCTCATAAAGGTCGCGTGGATAGGATTAAAATACACTTTGGGATACCTAAAGGCGGGGGAAAGGGAGCTTAACTCGATATATGAAATTTTACATAATTACGGGATCGTCGATTGATGGCTGATTTATACGTTACCGGCGCGATATCCGTATTGATGCTTTTATTGATGGCGGTGCCGGGTTTCATCCTCGGCAAAATGCCGTCCGTAAACACCGAAGCCGCGGTCAAGTTCCTGTCGGTGATGCTTTTGTATGTATTGCAGCCGTTTGTGACGTTCGACTCGTTTCTGAACACCGCGTTCGACGCGTCGGTCCTTATAAACATCGCCGCCGTTTTCGTGTTTACCTGCCTTTCAATAGGTATCGTGTTGGCGCTAGGAATGCTTACCGCACGCTTTATCCCACGCCTGAGTGCCGATTCCAAGGGCGTCGTCGCCTACGGCGGCGCGTTCGGGAACGTGGGGTATATGTGCATCCCCTTTTTACAGCTGCTGGCGCCGGGGAACCGCCTTATCATCCTGTACGCCACCGTGTCGGTGGTCGCGTTCAACCTGATGGCGTGGACTGTGGGTAACTACGCGCTGACGGGCGACAAGCGGCATATCAGCCTGAAACGCGCGCTTTTGAATCCCCCTACGCTCTCGTTCATTGTCGCGCTGCCTCTTTTTGTGTTGAACATAAACTTTTCGGGCGCGGAGAACGTCGCGGGCGCCGCGGGAAGGCTCTTAACGGGCATACAAGAGGTCATCACGCTGTTTTCGGACATGGTGGGCCCGCTGGCGATGGTACTGTTGGGACTGAAACTCGCGGATATAAACTTCAAGGAACTCTTCTCCGACGGCGGCGCATATATCGCCTCGGCTATAAAACTCGTGATATTCCCGCTCGTCGGCGTTGCTTTGACCGCGCTGATGTCGCTGTTCATGAACGTCGGCGATATAAGTATGAATCTCATCGCCATGTCCGCCATGCCCTGCGCGCAGAACGTCATCATGTTCTCCACCCTCTACGACAAAAACTCCTCCCTCGCCGCCAAGGAAGTCACCGTCTCCACCCTTTTGTCGATAATCACGATACCGCTGTTTCTACTGTTCGTATACATCATCTGATATAAATCGGAGCTTTGAAAAGCTCCGATTTGTGAAATAATTCCGCAAGCGGAATTGCGAAATAATGCGCCCACGGCGCCGTCGGAAGCTTTTGGCTTGTGGCACTTAAATGTTTTTAGCGAAGTATTGACTTATAACGCAACACTTCACTAATAAAATTTACATAAAATCGTCGATGTGCCCCAATCTTACGCTTCCCGGCGCCTTTTTCGCCGAAAGAAATTCCTTGATTGCTTGGTTGAATTTTTTTCGGCGAGTCACCGCGCGAGCGCGGTGTAATTAAGCGTTATGGGTTTATTTAGCCCATTAGGTAGCATAGTGTCGGTGAAACTAAAATTTTGCTGTGATGCGGTGATGTATCTCGGATACAGACGAAGAAAGGCGGTGCCGCTAATACCCGTAGGGTCTTAGCAAACCGCTTTTCAATGTATGTATTCGTGAGACGCGCCGTAGCATAGTAAAATTTTAGCTGAGGCGACACAAAAGAATCTTTATTTCACAATTTGAAACTTGCAAACAAGTTTCAAATTATTTCACAACGCGCGCCACTCGGGGCGCGCGTTATTTCACAATTTTGCTACGCAAAATTATTTCACCGGAACAAGGCGGCAGCCTTGTTCCTATAGGATTATCCGCAAAGCGGGCACGACGCCGTAATTCGTAAGGCAGATACTGATGTCGTTGCGGCCCAGAACGCCGTCAACAATATACGGTCAGATTCGACAGAGCCCGTAACCGGAATATGCTATTCGACGAAAAAATCTTGTACTTTTTTATTATAGTAAGTAATATCCGATTTGTCAAAGGCTTTGCGAAGCAAATAATTTTTTCTTGAGCAGATCGATTTTGAAAAAAAGTTATTCGATAATTAAGAGTATTTAAGTAAACTGCCTTGATTTTTTCGTCGAATAGCATATACTACGAAAAATATTAACCCCGCCGCACACATTTGCTCAGTGCGGTTTTTGTTTGTTTTTGCAGTCAACCCGCAGTTTTTTTGCCGTTTTTGCGATGATTTCCCGTTGATTTTTCCGTAAGGATCCTTATGTGAATTTTATGTGAAGAAAAAGCTCTCCGTTTGCTCCGCCGGGCAACGAAAAAGCGCGCCTTTCGGCGCGCTTGTGGCAGGAGTAGTAAGAATCGAACTTACATCAAGGGGGTCAGAGTCCCTTGTGCTACCATTGCACCATACTCCAATAGTGGCGTTTGTTACTTGTCGGCTTCGTTCAGCGCCTGTACCATGACTTCGGCGTCCACTCCGTGTACCATTGCCGCTTCCTCTATAGATTCGGACCTGGAGCAAGGGCACTGCAGGCAGTGCATTCCGAATTGTCCGATCAGCACCGCGGCAACCGCTTCGGGGTTCTTGGCGCTGTCCAATACGTCGCCGATCACCATTTCTTTCGTGATCATGTCCGTAGAACCTCCTTTTGAAGTCTATGGGTATTATATATCAACCCGAAAAATATATCAAGCGTTTGATCGCATTTTCTTTTTTGTCACCCTCGCCCCTTTCGTACCGCTCAATGTATTCGCCAAAAAATAATTTTTCAAAATTATTAAAAATTATTTGCATTTTGTTCAATTATATGGTAAAGTTAGAAAAGAATATTGAAATCATGCGCGCCGCCGAGCGTTTTTCCGCATTCGCATCGCACTAATCATCGAGAATATGCGAGTAAGCGGGTATATCGTCGTCTATTGTCGCACAACGTGTTTTTTGCACATATATTGCCGTTTACGGCTTATTATATAATAAATATTAAGGTACAGGCGGAACACACATGAAGCCATGGGATAAATACGAAATAGCTTTGTTGATAGAAACGTACTTCAACATCGAAAACGGCGTTCATGCGCGCGGCAACGAGTTAAAACGACTTTCAGTAAAACTAAGGCGTATGGCGCTCAACAGAGGAATGACCATAGACGCGGTATACCGTAACTATAACGGCATGAACAGAAAAGTGCATAATATAGGCGATATAATAATGAACGCTGCCGACGAAAACATGCCGCAGAAGAAAGAATTTACTGAAATGGTCGGGTTATATTTCGATTTTCCGGACGAATACCGAGCAATACTCGAAAAAGCTCACAAAATGTGCCGCGCGAACACGCCCTGCGGCAACGAGCGTAAGGAAGCTTTCGCCGCATGGCTTACCGGAGAGTACGACATAGACGAAGAGGCTCGATCCGTGCGTATCTCCGCGATAGACGCATTGTCGGCATTCTGCCTCAAGCGCGGACAGACGAACCGCTCCCTATGGGAAGCGGAAGACGTAAGAGACGTCAACCGTGTGCGTTCGCTCCTGGAAAAAGATCGGATCTATAAGATCAAATTGCAAAAGGAGATCCCCGCCGTCGAACGCGCATTGAAGGAATACGCCATGTTCGTAAACGCCAAAAGCACCGCGGATACCCCCTGCCGCGATCCCGAACGCAGGAAATAGCCGTCGATAAGCCTGAACCTCACGATCCGAAGTTGACAATTTTTGCGTTTCGGGATGTTTATTAGTTGCAGCTGATTCGCCACTCCTACAGTCATGCGCCGTATCGGTTGTATCGGCTACTATTCATTTATGTTGAATATTTGCGACGTCTAAATTACAGCCGCGCCGCCGGGTTTCGCCTTATTCCATAAGGCGAAACTTGCGAACCCTCGCGCTTCGCGCGAGGGTTCGGTCCCTTGATGGTGTACCAAGAAGTAGTGGACGGGCTGTTTGCCCGTCCTTATGTTTTGGCGGTTTCGGGACCGCGGCTAACGTCTGCCAGCGTATTATTTACTCTTATCGTATATATTGTTATTGTGCGCGATCTTTTCTTTTGTACAGCGCCTCCAGGTTTCGCCTGCCTTTACGCAGGCGAAACTTGCGAACCCCCGCGCTTCGCGCGAGGGTTCGTTCCCCTGATGGTGTACCAAAACAGAAGGACTGCCAAAAGCAGTCCTTCTGTTTTGGTACACCATCAGGGACTCGAACCCTGGACACCCTGATTAAGAGTCAGGTGCTCTACCAGCTGAGCTAATGGTGCTTATACGCAAGGCGACGCGATCCGAGCCGTCCTGCCGTTGGTGCGACCGAAGAGACTTGAACTCCCACCTCGTTGAGACCAGATCCTAAGTCTGGCGCGTCTGCCAATTCCGCCACGGTCGCGTTTTTGTTGGTGATCCATCGGAGATTCGAACTCCGGACACCTTGATTAAAAGTCAAGTGCTCTACCGGCTGAGCTAATGGATCACATTCGTGGCAGGGGTGGCAGGATTTGAACCTACGAATGCGAGAGTCAAAGTCTCGTGCCTTACCGCTTGGCGACACCCCTGCATACAGGGGGAAAGCCGTTCATTGGGGTGAGTAGTGGGACTTGAACCCACGACATCCAGAGCCACAATCTGGCGCTCTGCCAACTGAACTATACCCACCGTATGGGCGTTCCGCCTGTGCGCTGGCGAACCGAGAGGGATTCGAACCCCCGACCTACGGCTTAGAAGGCCGTTGCTCTATCCTGCTGAGCTATCGGTCCAAGCAGTTGGAGCGGGTGATGGGAATCGAACCCACACAACCAGCTTGGAAGGCTGGTGTTCTACCACTGAACTACACCCGCATTCCGAATGCGCTTAAATAGTATATCGAAACGAACGCTGTTTGTCAATCGATTTTCGAAAATAGCCGCCCTATTTTCGTATTTGAGATTTGTCCGACCCGAATATCGCGCGGCGCTCATGCACGACAGGCGTTTTGATCGGAAACGGGCGTTATTGACAATGCGAAACTGCCGTTATATAACTTCCTTATAAATAATAAATATAGGGATAGTCATTTGAGCTATGTTATACGCTTTGCAATCCGGGTGGAAAAAGGAGGGGAAACGCCTGCATTATTACGGACTCAGAAAGGCGCCGAACACGTTGAAAAACAACGTGCGGATAAGCGCCGCCGAATCGGATATCATCGATAGTCTCCTTTATCCGCCTATATACAATCGTAACAGGAAAAAAACGCCGAAAGACGAGATATTTTTGTAGTCTATTTTCCGGTAACGGCGCGGACGAGTTTTCTTTCCCAGCGCGCGACCGCTTCTTCGGAATAGTTTTCGGGAATGCGCCGCGCCGTGCGTATCGCCTTTGAAACGCGCATCAGCATTGAATTTACTTTCAGCAATACCGGAAGTTTTCCTATCCCGGCGACGGCTACCTTTTTCAAGCTGTCCGCTGCGCCCAATATTATAGGTTTTCCTTTCGCAAGGCGGCAAACTTCCTCGTTTGTAAGGATATCGGAGCCCAAAAGCCACGTCACTATATCGTCCGGCATATCGAGAACGCCCCTTTTCATGACGTCCACCCCGGCGTGCTCCGCGCCCGTCTCGCGATAGAACGCGACTTCGTATTTCCACAGGTTTTCCTTCGACGCCGCTTCGCGCGCGCTCTTTCCCTCGGCGAGCGCAGAATAGACGACGTTTACGAGCGTCTCCGCCGCCGCCATCGACGAGGCTATGCCGCTGCCGAGCATCGGTATCGTCATGTATGCCGCGTCGCCTATGGCGGCGTAGCCGTCCGCGACCATACGCGTTGCGGGGTATCTGACGGGTATACGGTATATGCCGCCGCCCATTACGATTTCGTCGCCCACCGTCGGGTTTTCCTCTTTTATCCGGCGGAGCGCGCGGGAAAGCGTTTCTTCGCCCATCTCCCCTACGCGCCCTATCAGAACGTCGACGGTATCTCCGTCCTGGATCGCCCACGCGATGCCGCTTTCGCCCATCTGTTTCAAATATACCTTATTGGTGTATTCTGCCTCCGGCGCGGCGGGGTCTTTCCGATAAAAAGCGCGGTATACCTCGAATATCTCGTCAGGCTCATGCCGCGTTACGTTTATGTCACGCTTCAGCACGGAATCCGCCCCCGTGGAATCTATGACGAGATCCGCATGTATCTTTTCGCCGTCCGCGACGATCCCCGCGACTCTGCCGTTTTCGACCACAAGGCTTTCCGCTCTTCTGCCGAAAACGATCCTCGCATTACTTTTCGCGCGGCGGATGAGCTCCTCGTTCAACTTTCTGCGCCATACCGAGATATCGGCGCGCGACGGGTCCTCGTATATACGCCTGACCGTCGCGCCGTCGGGCGCGACGAACGTCCAGTCCTTTTTGGGAAAACTGCCCTCGGGGATATCGAAACCCGCGCGCCTGAACGCCTCCGGCGAAACGTCGTCATGCCATTCGTAGCGCATCGCCTCTTCGGAGGGAGCTGTTTCGTAGACGACTATCTCGTGTTCTCCCGCCTTTGCCTTTGCCGCGAACGTCAGTCCGCCTATTCCCGCTCCCGCTATAACTATTTTCATATGCGCCTCCGTAAATATATAACTATTTTACAACGCGCGGAAATATATTTCAAGAGCGTCGTTTATAAAATGACCGAAGCGCCGCTTCTTTGAAAAAACGCGCAAACGGGCGCCGTTTTATCGCAGAAAAGATACCTATTTCAATATTTTAAGTTCGATTATATCGCCGAACGCTACGCGAGAATTTTTGAGGTAAAGGCATTTTGCGGCGGGCATTACGCTTACCGCTACGTCCTCGGTGACGATATATCTGCCGCCCGAATAATATCTGAGTATCACCCTGTCGCCGCGCTCCAAAGCGTTCAAAGCGTCGTTTATCGCCGCCGCTTCCTCCTCGTTCGGCTCGCGGCGCTCATCTCTTTCGAGTTCCTCTTCTTTTCGCCGCAGCGCTTCCCTCAACCCGTTCAGCGCGTCGAAAGGCATGAATTGTTTTGCCCTATCGCTTCTGTTCATTGCCGCTTGCGTGTCCCCCTATCAACGTATTGCGTTCCCGTTGCGTAGCGCCCTCTCTAAGGTCCGTCGCCGTCAAAAGGGCGTTTTTCCCGAATTTCCCGTGGATATCCAATGTGGCGCGCTCCAGACTTTTACGCTTCGCGACCTCCTCCCAATCGGTGAAAAGATCGTAGCCCTCCGCGCTTTCGTCGGAAAGGGAGCCGAAGCCTACCGACAGTCTGCGTATCGGCACGCCGCATAAAGCGGTGCGGTCGTAAACCGCGAGCGCCGCGCTCATCATTTTGTCGAAGGAAGCGGTCGCCGAATCGAGCCTTGCCGAGCCCACCGTAGGCGCCGCGAGCGTTGCCGCGGAATATCCGACCGACACGCTTATATTTCCCGCTATCAGCCTGCGCCTGACGAGCTCTAAGCATCCGTTCCTCACCATTTCCTCCAATACGATCTTCGCCTTTTCGCGGTCGTAGTCCTCGAACAGCACCTGCGACGAGGATACGGAGCGGCTCTTCGGCGAGTAGTTTTTTATGTCCTGCATAGTGCAGCTCTCCCTGCCGTAAGCGTGGTCTATCATGAGCTCCGCGTTTATCCCGAACTCGCGGTACAACAGCGCCTCGGGACATTCCGTTATACCGCGCATGGTATATATGCCGTACCGCTTCAGCCGCGCCGCGGTGCCGCGCGCTATCCCCCAAAAATCGGTAACGGGTCTGTGATCCCAAAGCGTTTCCCTGAACGCCGCTTCGTCCAAGTACCCTATCCTGTCCTTACTTTTTTTCGCGGTGATGTCCAGCGCCACTTTGGCAAGATACAGGTTGGACCCCACCCCCGCAGTCGCGGGGATATTCACCCGCCGCGCTATCTCCTCTATCAGAAACTTCGCAAACGCGCGGGGCGTCTTCCCGTACAGTTTCAGATACGCCGTCGCGTCGATGAACGATTCGTCTATCGAATAGACATAGATGTCGTTTTTGGACATAAATTCCAAATATATACCGTATATTTCCGCCGCGTAATCGATGTATTTCTGCATCCTGGGCGGCGCGATGATATATTCGATACCTTTCGGCACTTCGAAGAGCCTGCAGCGGTTTTTGACTCCGAGCGCTTTCATCTTCGGCGAAACGGCAAGGCATATCGTCCCCTTCCCCCTCGTTTCGTCCGCCACCACAAGGCATGTATCCATGGGATTCAAACCCCTTTCGGCGCACTCCACCGAGGCGAAAAAAGATTTCATATCTATGCACATGTAAGTCTTTTTGTCGTCCATACCCACTACCGATATTATGCGCGCTTTCGCCCGTTTCAAGCCCGTCGGCGCTCCCGCCCGTCTATTTGCAAACATTTGTTCGTATTTGATTTTATTGTATCACCGCCGAAAACATGTGTCAACGCATTTCAATGGTTTCCGTATATTGGAAAATATGCGCATATCGCCACGCGAGCATATGCCTTAGCCGCGGACATATGCGCACTCATTTGCACAACGCCGCGAGCTTACGCTCTTGCAAAACACTATCCGATCATATGTTTTCGAAAACATATTTTTTATATCGGAGCAAAAACACGACGTCAAAACAAATTATGCGGCAATCTTAAAAAACGTTTGACACTTCGCGCGGGATATATTACAATATATTAGCTTCCTAACGGGGGTATAGCTCAGTTGGTAGAGCGCTTGAATGGCATTCAAGAGGCCAGCGGTTCGAACCCGCTTATCTCCACCAAAAAGAACGGGACCGATACGGGTCCCTTTCTTTTTGGCGGAGACAAGCGGGTCAAGAACCGTTTTGCGTTATAACGCAAAACGGTTCGCAAGTTCACGCAAAAATGCACCGCGTTTTTGCGTGAACCTGGCGGTCGAAACCAAATTTTCCGTAAAGAAACATCCACCCTCATCGCGGGTGGATGTTCCGCGGATCGAGGATAGATCCGATCACAGGTTTTTGACGAGTTCGCCGTTGGCGGCGTTCTGGAACATCAGCCAATATCCCTCTTCTTCGCCGTTTTCCACCGTGAGAAAATCGCAAAGCTCTTCCGCTTCCTTCGGCGGGCGTATCCCCTCTACGCCCGGTACGCCGTATCCGAGATATTTTACCTCCGCGTCCTCGGTGAGAATGCCGACTACATAGTACTCCTCGTCGTCGTAATACACCTTGACCCATTTGCTTTCGGGTATCATTTTCTCGAGCTCGCGGCAGGCGGGATTTATCGTCATTATCTCCTCGAGGCGCGCGCGTATGTTGCGATAAAAATTTTCGCCGCGGTTTAAGTTGAACGGTGAAAAAGCGGACCTTATATCGCTCTCATCCCCTATTTCGGTTACGGTGCCGTTGTCGTCTTTTACGACATTATCGGTATCCGTATCTACGGTATCGGGTTCCCGATTTTCGGCAATATCCTCGGACGTTTTCTCATTCTCGGATGTCTCGAAGATAGTTTCCGCATTCGTCGGAACATCCTTTTCCGCTTCCGCGTTTTTCGCCTCGCCCTCGGTTTCGGGCGCGCGTTCGCGGGTAGCATCCGCGGCGGCGTCCGCGATATCGCCGTCATTGACGGCCGAGACGTTTACGCTATGCGCCCCGGGGGCCGAAGGCGTCGGTTTGAGCGCTTTGCCGAGTCTGCCGCCCGACACGTATATATCACCCGACTGCGTAAAGACCGCGGCGCCTATTTCGTCGCGCGCTTCGAGCGGGATATCCGCCTCGGTTTCCGTTCTAGCGCCCGTGACGGGGATCTCCAGTCTCACGTCGGAGCCGACCGCAAGGGACAAAGTGAGCGTTTCTCCCGGGGGCGGATCGAGAATGAGTTTTACGCCGACGCTGCTGCCTACGCGTATCAAAGTGACGTGGCCCTGCGCGCCCTTTCCTGTTAGAACCGTTGTTTTTCTGATGAGCATCCTGCCTCCCTGCCTTTTAATATATGCCGGAGGATATGCAAAATTGACCTTATGCCCTCTTCATCTCGGAGAGCGCTGTCGAAAGAGCGACGAAATCCGCCGCCGAAAGCTGTTCGCCGCGAACGCGCGCGTCGAAACCGATGGACTCCAGAGCCGCCTGAGCCTCCTCTTTGGTATACGCGGTAAGAGCGCCGATGTTGTTTACAAGCGTTTTGCGGCGCATTTGGAATGCGGCTCGTATTAGTTTCGATACGGCGTTTATGTCCGCGCCGGGAAATTTGTCGTAAAAATCTATTCTGATGACGGCGGAATCCACGTTGGGAACGGGACGGAAAACCGAGCGCGGGACCGTCCTTTTTATCTTGGCGTCGCCTCTCAAGGCTATCGCCGCGCCGATAGCCCCGTACTCGCTTGAGCCGGGAGCCGCGGCGATGCGCCGCGCCACTTCCTCCTGCACCATCACGGTCATTGACTTTACCTTAAGCGAGCTTTCCGCAAAGCGCATGATAAGCGGAGTAGTTATATAATAAGGGATATTGGCGACCAGCTTGAACTCTTCGCATCCTATGATGCGCACGAGCTCCTCGTCGTCCGTTTTCAGCACGTCCCGGAAAACGACCCTGACGTTATCGGCGCCGCGAAGCGTTTCGTCGAGAACCGGTTTCAAAGTTTCGTCCACGTCGAAAGCCGTAACGCTCTTTGCAGCGCGCGAAAGAGCGGCGGTCAGCGTGCCGGCGCCGGCGCCTATTTCCACGACTGTATCCGCCTTTGTCACGCCCGCATCCCTCGCGACCGCGTTCAAAAGTCCCGTATCGGTGATGAAATTCTGCCCCAGCCCCTTTTTGAATCTGAAGCCGTGGCGGGAGAGGATATCGGATATTTCCATTATTTTCCGAAACGCGCCGCGCATATATGCGCGGCTCATTCACATAATATCGATGTACCAAGGAGAAAAAGGAATAAGGTACAAAAGACAAAACGGCCCGACAAACGTCGGGTCGTTTTGTCTCAGCCTAATTATTCCTTGGGACTGAATTCGTCCTTGCCCACGCCGCAGAGGGGGCAGACATAGTCCTCGGGAAGATCTTCCCATTTGACGCCTTCGGCGTCTTCGTCGTATTCGTAACCGCATACGTCGCATACATAGATCATTATATTATACCTCCGTTATTTTGTCGCGCGGCAGCGAGCCGCCTGTGATCTATAACATTATATAGCATATTTCAGCGTGCCAAAGCGATTATACCCGTCAGTTCCGATATAAGCCTCGATTCGGGTCCGTCGTAGTTCAGACCTTCGAATTCAATATAAAGCGTTTCCGCGCCAGTTTGCAATACAGCGGTCGATTTTTCATAGTAGAGCTCGTAATACTCATCGTTTACAGTATCCGTATACGACCAGTCATCTATCCCGAGCTTATACCGAAAATCCATTCCGTAAAGTCTGGACGCTACGTAGTCCTCCGTCACGGTAAAAGGAAGAAAATCCGTACTGTTCGGGACGATTGTTATACTCATCTTATCCATCAGATTGCCCGCAGCGTCCGGCGGCATTCTGACGTTTACGACATAGATCCTGCCTCCGCTTTCGACGCTCACGGAGGCGGCGCCGATATCCTCGTAGATGATATCCACGTTTTCGGCGACTCCGTTGATCGCCGCGACTGCCTCGGCGCCGCTGAGGGAGCCGAAATCGCTTCCGAAGTGGTTTTCGCCGTCGCCTGCGGGAACTTCAACGGTCGGCGGGACCGTGCCGCCGTCCGAGCCGCCCTGTTCCATCTGCACGCCGCCCGAGGGATCGTTGTCGGCGCCCGGGATGAGCGCAAGCGTCAGCGCCGCGGCGACGCCGATGACCACGACTGCGGCAAGACATGCGTAAACCGTTTTGCCGAAATAGCCGCGAAGCGCTGAGGCGCGGCGTTCGCCTACACTGCGGCGGAGTTTTTTCAAAAATTCGTCGTCGTTGTAAGCGGACAATTCCGTTTCGGCGTATTTCGATAATTTTTTGTTTTTTCTCATGATCGTTTTCCTTGTCGAACCGAAGCGCCGCCGAGTCCCAGCGGAGAAACGGTTATCTTTCAACCCCCGTTTAACCTTAAATTCATTATATCACAAACCATAAAATATTACAACAATATTTTGCGTAAGTTATAAAAATTTTATTTATCGCGTAACGCCTGCCGCTTTTTATGCGTAAAGCGCGTTTACCCGGCTAAAATGGCGCGCCGCGCTTGCGTTATGCGTTTTCCTTATAGTATAATGCAGATACTATGAAAAAACTTATAGCATCGGATCTTTATTACATCGGAGTATGCGACAGAAGGATAGAGCTGTTCGAAAACGTATACCCGGTCCCGGACGGCGTCACATATAACTCCTATCTCCTCGCGGACGACCGCCCCGTCGTGTTCGACACGGCGGACGCCGCTTTTACGGAGGAGTTTCTTCTGAATCTGGAGGACGCGCTGTCGGGGCGCGGACCGGAGTATCTGGTCATCAGCCATATGGAGCCCGACCACAGCGCATCCGTAAAAGCGCTGGCGGACAAATATCCGGCGATGAAGATAGTCGTAAACGCCAGATCGAAAGCGTTTTTGGAGGGCTTCTTTCCCGATCTGAAGAACGAGACCATCGTCGTAAAGGACGGCGACGAACTGGATACCGGCAGCCGCATCCTGAAATTCATATTCGCGCCTATGGTGCATTGGCCCGAGGTGATGTTCACATACGACGCCGCGGGCAAAACGCTTTTTACCGCCGACGCGTTCGGTTCGTTCGGCTCGTCAAACGGTATCGTATGCGATGCGGACGGCTTCTCCGCGCTTATTCCCGAATATCGCAGATATTACACGAATATTGTCGGAAAATACGGCGTTCAGGTATCCGCAGTTCTCAAAAAAGTATCCCCTTTGGCGATCGAAAGGATCTGCCCGCTTCACGGCGCAGTGCTTAACGAAGCGGAGATCAAGGTGATGGCGGCGCTCTATGCCGATTGGGCGGGATATGTGCCGGAGCAAAGATCCGCCGTCATCGCATACGCTTCCGTTTATGGTAACACGAAGCGCGCCGCGGAATATCTTGCCGGACGCCTGTCCGAAAAAGGCGTTCCCGACGTAAAAGTTTTCGACGTATCCAAAACTCATTTTTCGTATATCGTCGCGGAATGTTTCAGAAAAAGCCACATCGTACTGGCGTCGGTGACTTATAACGGCGGCATATTCACCAACATGGAAACCCTGGTCCGCGAGATAGCGCACCACGGCATTACCGGCAGGAAATTCGCCCTCATCGAAAACGGCTCCTGGGCGGCGCAGTCGGCGCGCCTGATACGCGGGATATTGGAGGAAACCAAAGGCGCCGAATTTATCGGAGAGCCCGTTTCGTTCAGAAGCAGTCCGAAACCGGAGACGTTCGCCTCTCTTGATGCGCTCGCCGATGAGCTCGCGGCAGACATAATAAATGGAAACTAAATACCTCAGGAAAGTCCTGGGATGCATCCGCCGCGCCGCGGAGGACTATTCCATGATATCCGCGGGCGACAATATAGCCGTAGGGCTTTCGGGCGGTAAGGACAGTCTGGTGCTGACCGCGGCGCTCGCGGTCTACCGCAAGTTTTCCGAGGAACCGTTTACTTTAAGCGCGATAAACATCGACATGGGTTTCGGCGGCGTGGAAGCGGAGCGCGCGGCGCTAAGGGAACTGATGCGCGAATTGGACGTAACATACTACGAAGTCAGGACGGATATCGCCGAGATCGTATTCGATATACGCAAGGAATCAAACCCCTGCTCGCTGTGCTCCAAGATGCGGCGCGGCGCGCTGAATACGAAGTGCCTGGAGATAGGCGCGAACAAGCTGGCACTCGGGCACAACGCCGACGACGTCGCGGAGACCTTTTTCCTGTCGCTGATATACGAAGGGCGGCTGAATACATTTCAACCCGTATCGTATATGTCGAGGACGGGTATGACTCTGATACGCCCCATGATCTACGCGCACGAAGCGGACATAAAGGGCGCGGTGAACAAGCTGGAGCTTCCCGTATTGCCGAACCCCTGCCCCGCGAACCATGAGACTAAACGAGAATACATGAAAAAGCTGATCTCGAGTATCTCCAAAGACATTCCGTTTGCGCGCGACAGGATAATATCGGCGGTAACTTCGCCCGAAAGGTATTCGCTGTTTCCTCCTAAAAATCGCAAAACATGAATTGAACGAGCGCCCCGCGGTATACGGGGCGCTCGTTTCGGAAAAGGGTTTTATTTGTCCCCTATCGTAAGATAATCGTACGGGGAGACTATTTCGTTATTGAGTTTCACTTCGAAATGCAGGTGACTGCCGTCGGACATTTCGTTGGTGGCGGAAGTTGAGATGGCTCCGAGACTTTCGCCCGCCGCCACGGTCTGTCCTTCGCTCACTACGGGGGTATCCAAAGAGCCGTATACCGTTACCAGCCCGTCGCCGTGATCTATCGTGACGACGTTGCCGTTCAGAGCGTCGTAGCTTACATCGGACACGACTCCTTCATACGCCGCCACCGCCATCGCGCCCTCGGCTCCCGCAAAGTCTATACCCGAATGCACGCGGTATTGTTTCAATGTGGACGACCACACAAGGCTGTCCATCGCGTAATCTTTGATCATGGTGCCGCCGGAAACGGGAAGAGTAAACACGATGGGCTCGGGATCGGTCACGACGGGAGTATCTCCGGAATCGTCGGGGGGCGTGACGGTGCCGGGATCTTCGGTGACGTCGCCGGGGATAGTGGTGTCGGGAGTTTCGACGGAGCTTTTACCGCCCAAAACGACAGCTACCGTGATCATGGCGGCTATCGCGAGGATACATACCACCATTACGATATAATAAATGTTTTTCTTGAAAAACGCTTTTACCTTTTGGGTATTTGCTTTGCCTTTCATAATGACCTCCGATTTTTGTTGATTGGATTATGGTCCGTTCGCGGGATAATATACGTCGGAGGAAACTTTTTTTTGGAGAGGAAACGCTGTGAAAAAAGCACCCGGAACTTCCGGGTGCTTTTTATCGGCATTTATATCCTTACTCCTCGGCTGTCGCCCCGCTCTCCTCTACCTCGTCGTCCGGGTCGGCGGGGTTTTTGCCGAAACGCTTTTTGATCGCCGTGCCTATGACGGAGCCCAAAGGAGTGACTATCAACGACTGCGCCATGACGAACACGCCGATCATAGGCGCTTTACCCAGTCCCAACGAAATAAGTTCGCCGAAGGTGCCGCCGCCCAATATCGCGCCGAACACGAAAATAAGCGTTATCGTAGTGACGAGGCTCATAGTTATCGAGGTATACGCGCCGTACTTGTTCGCGCCCTTCCAATACAGCGCGTAGATATACGGTCCCAGGAAACAGCCCGCAAGAGTGCCCCACGACAGCGACATCAGCGTGACTATGGCGTCCACTTCGAATATCGCGAACACGGCAGAGATCGCTACGAACACGAAGCACAGCACCCTCGCCAGAATGTTGACCTGTTTGTCCGTGGCGTTTTTACTGATGTAACCCTTATATATATCCATACATACCGAGGAGCTGCTGACCAGCGCGAGCGAGGAAAGCGTGGACATGCTGGCGGAGAGCACCAACACGAATATGAGCCCCAGAACGGCGTAGCTCATATATTCGTTACTAAGCAATATATTAGGTATTATATTGGACGTATCCGCAGGCGTCTCGGGATAAAACAGGCGTGCGAAAGCGCCGTTGAAGTATGCGCCGCCGCCTACTATCAGGGCAAACAGCGTCGATATAACGCTGCCCTGCACCACGGCGCGGTCGTTGCGGATGGCGAAAAATTTCTGCACCGACTGCGGCACCGCCCATATGCCGAACGACGTCAAAAGTATATTGAATACGAGCTGAACGCCGGGCGCGTCGAACCAGTACCCCGTTTCCGCCGTCGCAGACGGAAAGAAACCGTATCCCGACTCCGTAAGTTTTTTGAGTCCCTCGATGCCGTTGACTTCGGGCGCGCGGAGCATAAGCGCTATCATTACGACAACGCCGATTATCATTATTATACCCTGTATAAAATTGGAGACCGCGTTCGCAAAAAAGCCGCCCACGAAAAGGTATATCCCTACCAAAGCCGCCATTATCACGATACACCACACGAACTTAAGCCCGAAAACCGCCTCCGAAAGGTAGCCGATGCCCTGGTAAACGCTGGTGGAATAAGGTATCAGAAATATAAATATCACTATCGCCGCATACAGCTTGATGTGTTTGGAATCGTATTTTTTTTCAAATAGTTCCGCCATTGTCGTGGCTTTATATTCGCGGCTTAAGTTTCTGGTGCGCTTCGCGAGCACCAGCCACGCGACGAGCGACCCGAGTATCGCGTTCGCGATGCCTATCCACACTGCGCCGAGCCCGAGGCTCATCCCGAATGTGCCGGCATATCCGATGAACACGACCGCGGAAAAATAAGTGGTCCCGTATGCGAATGCGCTCATCCATCCGCCCATACCGCGTTCGCCCAAAAGGAATCCGTCCAGACTTTTAGACTTTTTGTAAGTCACTGCTCCCACCGCCGCCATCGCCGCGATGAACAATCCCAAAATAAGATACGCCGACCAGACCCCTCCGGTGACCGCAAACATAGAACTTTTCATGCGACAATTATATCTTAGGTCGCCGCGCTATTGCAAGACAATATATCCTATTTCCCGCGCAAAATCGATTTTTTCCGTGACTCGGCATAAAAAAACTCCGCCGTCGCCCACGGAGCCTTTCGCGCATATCATACAAGTTTTATTTTACATACGTCCTTATCCTGAGTTCCACGCCGAGAGCGTCCGCTATAGCCCGCGCCTTTTCAAGCTCGCTTTCGCCCGCCACGTCGACGATGGACAAAACGACGCGCGGCACGTATTTTTTGCATTCCTTGGCAAAATCGAGCAACGCGTAAAACGCCTTTTCGCCGAATTCGCTGTGGCACAGCGCCTGATACGCTTTCGCGTCGGCGGCGTTCAGGGAGACGTTGACGGTATCTATCCTGCCGCCGAGCTTTTCGGGGACGCCTTCGCCGCATATGAGCGCCGCCTGTCCGTTCGTGTTTACGCGCGTACGCTTTCCTTTGGATTTCAGGTAATCCGCCACTTCGCACATGACGTCCAGCCTGTACATCGGCTCGCCGTAGCCGCAGAATACGATCTCCTCCGCAGAGTCCAAATCCTCGAAAGAGTTTATGACTTCCTCCGCGCTAGGTTCGTGCTCCAGCCACAGCCCTATGTCGCGGAACGCGTCCGTGCGCCTGACGCAGAACTCGCAGTCGTTGGAACAGCGGTTTGTCAGATTTACGTATATTTTGTTACCGAGTCTGTAAGTATAGGTATCCATATTCTATATATTAAATAATTCCTTTGCGTTTTTGTAAGTTGTCTCCTCGACGGATATATCCTTTCTCCACTCCTGTATCTTGTCCCTGACAAGGAGAATATATTCGGGAAGATTGGTTTTGCCGCGATACGGCACTGGGGTCATGTACGGGCAATCGGTTTCAAGAAGGAGCCTGCCCCGCGGCACCGCCTTTACCACGTCCGCTTTCGAAAAGTTTTTGAACGTCACCGCGCCGCCGAAGGCGATGTGGAGTCCGAGTTTTATAAATTCCCGCATCATCTCCCCGCTCCCGCCGTAGCAGTGCATTACTCCGCCGTATTCGAGTTTGGAGGCGTTGTCCTTCAATATTTTCAACGCGTCGCCGTAAGCGTCGCGCACATGGAATATCATCGGCTTCTTCAACGCGTGCCCGAGCTCTATCTGTTCGGCGAAAACGCGCTTCTGCGCCTCGCGGTCGCTGAGGTCATAGTAGTAATCGAGCCCGATCTCGCCTATCGCAACCACTTTGTCGAACGCCGATACCCTCTCGAAGTACTCGTAGTCCTCTTTTGTCGCGGAGTCCGCGTCGTGCGGATGTATCCCCACCGAAGCATAGTAGCGGGGATATTCCGCAGCGAGAGCCGCGGCGGTCTCCGACGAAGGGCGGTCGTAACCCACGACCACCAGCGATTCCATGCCTTTTTCCGGGAGCCCCGCGTGGATATCCGCGGCAAGCGGCAAAAGGCGCTCGTCGTTTATATGCGCATGTGTGTCTATGAGCATTTTATGATATCGGGGAACCCGATTTTACCTCTTTTTCCGCGGTCAGGAGCACGACGTTTCCGTCGTCCTCGGCGCAAAGCAGCATCCCTTCGCTCATCTCGCCCGCAAGGCGCGCGGGTTTTAAGTTATACGCGACGACGACGGTCTTTCCGACCATCTCCTCGGGCGTATACCACTTGGAAATGCCGCTTAATATAGTGCGCGTTTCGTCTCCTATTTGCACGGTATTCTTCAAAAGCTTTTTGCTGTTCGGCATCTTTTCGGAGGCGACGATCTTGCCAATTCTAAGCTTGACCTTCGCAAAGTCCTCTATTCCGATAAGCTCGTCCGCCTTCGGCGCTTTCGCGTGGGTTTCGCTTTTCGCCTCCTCGGCTACCTTACCCGAGCGTTCCTCGTACATTTTGTTCACGTCCTCCAAAAGTTTTTTGACGTCGAGCCTGTCGAACAGTTTTTCCTTGCTTTGGGATACTTTTGTACCGTTTTCAAGTAGCCCGAACTTGTCGAGATCAGCGTACGCCCTTGGCTCAGTGCCGAGCTCGGAAAACACCTTTTCCGCCGTTTTCGGCATTGCCGCGGACAAGAGCGTCGTACCGATTATTATCGTTTCCGTCAGGTTGTACAACACGGTCTTGAGCCTTAAGTGGTTTGCCGGGTCTTTTGCGAGTATCCAGGGCGCGGTCTCGTCGATATATTTGTTCGCGCGGCGCATGAGAATTAGTATCTCGTCCATCGCGTCCGCGACGCGGAATTCGTCCAAAGCCTTTTGGACTTTTCCCTTCAGGGCAGTCGCCGCGGATATGAGTTCGTCGTCCACCGCTTCACGGACGCTCGCGTTTTCGACGATACCGCCGAAATATTTCACGCTCATCGCCACCGTTCTGCTGACCAGGTTACCGTATACGTTGGCGAGGTCGGAATTGATTTTTTCCGCCACCGCTTCCCAGCCTATCGTACCGTCGTTGTCGAAAGGCATTTCCTTCAAAAGGTAATATCTCACCGCGTCCACGCCGAAAAACTTCACCAGATCCTCGGCATATATGACGTTTCCTTTGGATTTGGACATTTTACCGCCTTCCATCAAAAGCCACGGGTGTCCGAACACCTTTTCCGGCAGCGGCAGTCCCGCCGCCATCAGGAATATCGGCCAGTATATCGTATGGAAGCGCACGATATCCTTTCCTATGACGTGCACGTTCGCGGGCCAATATTTTTCAAAGTCCGCGCCGCCCTTCTCTCCGTCGTAGCCGAGACCCGTCACATAGTTGAACAGCGCGTCCAGCCAGACGTAGACGACGTGCTTCGAGTCGAAATCGACGGGAATACCCCACTTAAACGACGAGCGCGACACGCAAAGATCCTGCAGACCCGGTTTCAGGAAGTTGTTTACCATTTCGTTTTTCCTGGAGGCGGGGGTAATGAACCCGGGGTGCTCGTCGTAGTACTTCATCAGCCTGTCCGCATACTTCGACATACGGAAAAAGTACGCCTCTTCCTCCGCTTCCTTGACCTCCCTGCCGCAGTCGGGGCATTTGCCGTCCACGAGCTGGCTCTCCGTCCAGAACGATTCGCAGGGAGTGCAGTACCAGCCCTTGTACGAGCCTTTGTAGATATCGCCCTGCTCGTATAGGCGCTTGAATATTTTCTGTATCGCTTTTTCGTGATCGGGGTCGGTGGTGCGGATGAATTTATCGTAACCGATATCCATCAGATCCCATATCCTTTTGATCTCGCCCGCGACGTTGTCCACGAACTCCTTCGGAGTGATACCCTTTTCCGCCGCTTTTTCCTCTATCTTCTGCCCGTGCTCGTCGGTCCCCGTCTGGAACCTGACGTCATACCCTTCGAGCCTCTTGAAACGCGCCAGAAAATCGGTCAGGACTATTTCGTAGACGTTGCCGATGTGCGGCGTTCCCGATGTGTACGCTATCGCCGTTGTCAGATAATATGTGGGTCTAGTCATGTTTCACCTCTTTATTCCATGTTATGATACCACTTTTCGGGCGAGTAGTAAATTGATTTGCATACGATAGCCTAAAACTATTGACGAAATACTCCCGATATTCGTATTAGGCAGCAAGGATTCGGCGAATACTTTTTAAAGTATCGGGAACAATCATCGTATCGGCTCCCGCCGGCGCGGGACAAATACTTCAAAAAAGGAATACTTATGAGTGGAGAGATAATAATGATCAAACGCGGGGAAATATATTATGCGGACTTGAGTCCCGTAGTGGGAAGCGAACAAGGCGGCGTCCGCCCCGTGCTGATACTCCAAAACGACGTCGGCAACCGTTTCTCCCCTACCGTCATCGCCGCGGCGATAACCTCGAAAATGGATAAAGCGAAACTCCCGACCCATGTGGAACTCGGACAGTCGAACGGTTTACAGAAAGATTCCGTTCTATTGTTGGAGCAGCTCAGGACGATAGATAAAACGCGCCTAGGAAACCGCGTGGGCGAGGTTAGCCCCGATACCATGCAGAAAGTAAACAATGCACTGCTCATCTCCCTTGGTTTTTTCTAAAATTTTTCGCCGAGGGAAGTAAAAATGTTATAAGTCCTATCGGGGTTTTTCAACTAAAATATAGTGAAACACTCCTTAGGAGTTTTTTTCATATGGATAAATATAAGGCGAAAAATTTTAGAACACCGCTTTACCGCATCTTTCGGGCTTTTTATACCTCTTCAAACAAGTGCTCATATGGTTTTGAGGGGCAGATACGCCCAAATTCTGCGCGTTGACCCACTA
>CALVJA010000027.1 GCA_944331875.1 uncultured Clostridia bacterium
CTTCTCGGGTTGCAGCAGCCTCGTGTCCGTCACTATCCCGGACGGTGTGACGAGCATAGGAAATTCTGCCTTCGATGGTTGCAGCAGCCTCGAGTCCGTCACTATCCCCGACAGCGTGACAAGCATAGGAAATGAAGCCTTCTCGGGTTGCAGCAGCCTCGAGTCCGTCACTGTTCCGGACGGTGTGACGAGCATAGGAGATGATGCCTTCTCGGGTTGCATCAGCCTCGAGTCTATCACTATCCCCGACAGCGTGACACGCATAGGAAATGATGCCTTCTATGGTTGCAGCAGCCTCGTGTCCGTCACTATCCCGGACGGTGTGACGCGCATAGGAAATTATGCCTTCCGGGATTGCATCAGCCTCGAGTCTATCACTATCCCGGACAGCGTGACGAGCATAGGAAGTTCTGCCTTCTCGGGTTGCAGCAGCCTCACGTCCGTCACTATTGGGAATTCTGTGAGGAGCATAGGAAACTCTGCCTTCTCGGGTTGCAGCAGCCTCACTACTATCACTATCCCCGATTCCGTGACAAGCATAGAACCACTAGCCTTCTATAATTGCGGCAACCTCACGTCCGTCACGATCGGGAATTCTGTGACAAATATAGGAAGGAATGCTTTCCAATATTGCAGCAGCCTCACATCTATCGCTATCCCCGATAGTGTGACGAGCATAGGAGATTATGCCTTCTCGGGTTGCATCAGCCTTACGTCCGTCACTATCCCGGACGGTGTGACGAGCATAGGAGATCGAGCCTTCGAAAATTGCAGCAGCCTTACCTCTATCGCTATCCCGGACGGTGTGACGTGCATAGGATATTATGCCTTCAATGGAGAAACCGCCAAAAACGTATATATCACCGATATCGCGGCGTGGTGCAATATCGCGTTTGATAACGATTCGGCAAATCCGCTGTATGACGGCGGAGTGTTGCGGCTGAACGGTGAGATCGTATTCGACATGAATATTCCCGCGGAGGCGGGTGCGGTAGGCGCGTATGCATTCTATAACGCCGAAAGGATCAGAAACGTCGTCATCGAGGAAGGGGTGACCGAGATAGGGGAGTACGCCTTCTATAGCATGTACCGGCTGGACAGCGTCACCATCCCGAAGTCCGTAACGAGTATCGGAAATTACGCGTTTGCGAGTTCCTCGGCCTATCACAGAGGCAACCTCGAGTATATCTACTACGGCGGCACCGAGAAGGATTGGCTTTCGATAACGAAGGGCACCAATTGGGACCAAAACGCCGGCGATTATATATTGGTATGTCAGCCCGAAACGGAGAAGTTCGGAGTGATGGGCGAGATATTCGAGTCGGACGCTACCGAGAACTTTGCCGATAACGCACCGGTCGCGGGTGCCGAGGTAACGCTCGCGGGCGAGGCGGGAACATATACCCTGACCGCCGCGGACGGCACGTTCGCCTTCGAGGAGATAGCGGAAGGCGAGTACACGCTGACGATAACGATGGAAGGATATATTACCGTGGTAAAGAACGTATTGGTGGATCAGAGCATGTATCTCACGATAGTCATGGACCTCGACGCGGTAAACGTATTGACGGGTAAAGTGACGATAGCGGACGATAACGTGGACTTTTCCGACAACCTGCCGCTGGCGGGCGCGGAGGTGACGATAACAAGGCTCAGTTCCACAAATCCGTTCACCGATACCGTGACGACTGCTTCGGACGGCTCGTACTCGTTCAGCGGGCTCACGATAGGAAGGTACACGATAACCGTGGTAAAAGACGGGTACAAGACCGTAACGCAGCAGTTCTATGTATACATGCACCAGGTCAATATCCAGAACATCGTTCTGGAGGCGATACCCGGCACGAACGTCACCGACGGCAACGCCGCGGGTAAGATAATCGATTCCGTCACCGGAGCGGGGGTCAGCGGACTGACTTTGTATATCTACTCCGGCGTCAATGTGATGACGGGAGAAACGGTGGCGGTAGTCACTACATCGGAACTCGGCAGATACGTAACGCCCGACCTTGCCGCCGGCAACTACACCGTGCTTATAAGTGACGAACGCTCGCTCGCGGACGAGAACCGCCGCTACAACCGGAACAGCTTCATAATAAAAGTGCTGTCCGATAAACTCATCGACAACCAGAACGGGTATGTTACCAACAACAACGCGCTTGCGGCGGATTCGCTGAGGATAGTACTCACCTGGGGCGCCACGCCGAGGGATCTCGATTCGCATCTGGATATCGATACCGTCTCCGGCAGCGGCGGACACACCTGGTATTCGAACAAAAAGTACACTAAGGACGGCGTGACAATGGCGGATCTGGACCTCGACGACACCACAAGCTACGGACCCGAGACCACCACCGTGTATCAAATGGAAGAGGGAGTGTATACCTTCTATGTGCACGATTACACCAACAGAACGTCCTCTTCGAGCACCGCTCTCGCCACATCGGGCGCCAAGGTCACCGTATACGTCGGAAACTCCGAAACCGCAGCGTATGTGTTCTACGTCCCCGACGTCGCCGGCACGCTGTGGAAGGTGTTCAGCTACGATTCGACTACCGGTATCCTCACACCGTATAATACGGTCACGTATTATTCCTCCCCCTCGGGGATAGGGCAATAATTGTTCGCAAAGAGATTAATTATCATGCGATAGAAGTCCTATACAACATCAATAGAAAAAAGTCTGTTCTCCTCCGAACAGGCTTTTTTCATGCGGTTAATAATATTTGCGAACAATTATTGCCCAGGCGCTGAGGCTCGTCTTTTCCGCCATTTTCGCCAAAACTGCCTCGGCGAGTATGTTATACACGCTGTCGTTGTTTTGCCAAAAATGACTGAAAAATCCAAGCCTGATCGCCGTCAAACACCACAATCAAACACTGAAATTAAAAAAGCAGGACGTTCGCAAAATAAGTAAATATATTGCGATAGAAGTCCTATACAACATCAATAGAAAAAAGTCTGTTCTCCTCCGAACAGGCTTTTTTTATGCGGATAATATATTTTTGCGAACAATTATTGCCCCGGCGCTACGGCGCCGTTGGAACCTCTTGGCTCGAGGCGCTTATAAGGTTTCATCGAATTAAAGCAGTCAAAGCGACACGAAGCCATAAAATTAACATCAAATCGCGCTTGCGCCTCGATCTTACGCTTCCCGGCGCCTTTTTCGCCGAAAGAAATTCCTTGACTGCTTGATTGAATTTCTTTCGGCGAGTCACCGCGCTTGCGCGGTGGAATTATGCGGTTTGATTACAATCGGAGCGAAGCGACCCTCAACAAAATCCGCAACATATGGCAGGGGTGTGAAAGATGTATTATGTGAACGGGCATACTACAAAATATCTAGCGGATTTTATTTCACAAATCGACACTTCGAAAAGCCAATATAAATACAAAAATTTATAGTGTCGATTTATTTCACAATGCGCCCGTTACGGCTCTACTTCCTACCTTCGGGCGCATTATTTCACAATTTTGCGAAGCAAAATTATTTCACTTTGCGGCGGTTTCACCGCCGCAAAACTCAACCGTGATGTCAACTGCGGTCTCGATTATCCTGCCGCATGGGCGTTCAGCGTAGTATTGTTCCGTTCGCGGGGAGGGGGTGGGGGAGGAGTCGACGTTGAGTCCTTTAAGGAGATCGGCGCACGTTATGCTCCCGAGTCTTTCGCGGAAGAGGTCCATCGCGCGCCTGGAGAGCGCGTATATCTCCGCTTTGGAGTATTCGGGGTGCGCCGCGCCTATTATCATGAGCATCCCCGTTACCGCGCCGCAGAGGCTTCTCATTCGCGCGACTCCGCCGCCGAATGGGGCGGACACGGCTTTCACGGTCTCGGGATCGAGACCGACTTTATCCGCAAGCGACATCGCGACGGACTGCGCGCAATTCAAACCGGAGCGGTACAGTTCGACCGCTTGTTCGCGCGGCGCTAGCGGCATATCAGTTCCTTTATCTTTTGTTCGACTTCGGCGGCGTTCGCCTTGCCGCGCGTCGCTTTCATGACGTAGCCCAATATGGCCTTCAGCGCCTGCTCCTTGCCGCTAAGGTAATCCCTGACGGCGCGCTCGTTCGCCGCGACCGCCTCGCGGCACAGCTTCTCGACGTCTTCGCCCGAAACGGAAGCGGTGTCCTCGGCGCTTAGGTATTTCGAGGGGCTGCCGCCCTTCAGGAGCATTTCCTGCAGAACGCGCTTTTGGATGCCCGCGTTTATCTTGTTTTCGGCGCGCAATTTGACTAAAGCCACGAAATCGTCGGGAGTGAATTTCAGTTCGAAACGCTCCTTTTCCTCTTCCGTCTGCATGGAGCGGAATATATCGCCCAAAATAATATTGGCGGCGATCTTCGCGTCCGTTAGAGAGGCGGCGTATGCGTAAAAATCGGCGATGCGCTTGTATTCGACCAGGCGTTTCGCCTCAACTTCGCTTATGCCGTACGACAAAAATTCGCGCCGGAGCTCGTCGGGAAGTTTGGGCATCGAGTCCGCTACCGCCTTTATGAACTCGTCGGAGACGTATACCGTCAGAATATCGGGTTCGGGGAAATACCTGTAGTCCTGCGCGTCCTCTTTGTTGCGCATACTTTCGGTGGTTTGGGATCCTTCGTTGTAGCGTCTGGTTTCCTGAACTATCTTTTCGCCGTTATCGAGCGCCTCGCATTGACGTTTGTATTCGTATCGGAGCGCCTTTTCCATGAAGCTCGGCGAGTTCATGTTTTTTATCTCCGCTCTCGTTCCCAGCGGCTCGCCCGCGCGGTGTACGGAGATATTGACGTCGCAGCGCATAGAGCCTTCCTGCATCTTGCAGTCGGACACGCCGATGTGGCGCATTATGAGCCTAAGCTTTTCGACGTACTCCGCCGCTTCCTCCACCGAAGCGATGTCGGGCTCGGAGACTATCTCGATGAGCGGCACGCCGCCGCGGTTGTAGTCTACATAGGTATATCCGCCCTCGTGCACGAGTTTTCCCGCGTCCTCCTCCATATGGATATGGTTTATACGGATGCGTTTGCCGGAGTCGAGCTCGATATAGCCCCCCACGCATATCGGCGCTTCGAACTGCGATATCTGGTACGCTTTCGGAAGATCGGGATAGACGTAGTTTTTCCTGTCCATGCGCGTTAGGCGGGAGATCGTGCAATTGGTCGCAAGTCCCGCTTTTATCGCGTACGCCAATACTTCGCGGTTCAATACGGGAAGACTTCCCGGCTCTCCGGTGCAAACGGGGCAGCAATGCGTATTCGGTTCCGCCCCGAAGGAAGCGGAGCAGGAACAGAAGATCTTCGATTTGGTCTGGAGCTCGACGTGCGTTTCGAGCCCGGCTACGAACAGGTATTCGCTCATATCGTCACCCCCATGTCCGTTTTGACGGGGAAGGAATTTTCGAACGCGTAGGCGGCGTTCAAAATGACGTCTTCCGTGAATTTCGCGCCGATAAGCTGCATACCGACGGGAAGCCCCGCGGAGCTTTCGCCCGCAGGTATCGATACGGCGGGCACGCCGGCGATATTCACGGGCACCGTGCAGAAGTCCGCCATGTACGTTTCTATGATGTTTGCCGAGGTGTAATTTAACGGGAACGCCGTCGTCGGAGAAACGGGGGCTATCAGGACGTCGACCGCGCCGAACAGCTCGTTCATCGCCGCCGCGACCGATTCGCGCACGCGGAGCGCCTTTTTGTAGTAAGCGTCGAAGTATCCCGCGCTTAAAACGTACGTTCCAAGCATTATCCTGCGTTTTACCTCTTTGCCGAAGCCGAGGCTCCTAGTCTTTTTTATCATCTCGTCGATGCTGTCGTAGTCCGTCGCGCGGTAGCCGTAACGTATGCCGTCATAGCGGCCGAGGTTGCTGCTCGCCTCCGCGCAGGCGATGATGTAATAGGCGGGAAGCGCCTCTTTCAGCGCGGGAAGAGAAACTTCCTTTAGCACCGCGCCTTCCTTTTCGTAGAAGCCGAAAGCCGACTCGACGGTTTGCTTAACCTCGGGATCGATACCCTCAAAGTACTCTTTCAGGTACCCGATACGCAGGTTTTTGACGTTTCCCGTCAGTTTGTCCGAAGCGGAACGCGAGAGGGGGGACGACGTCATGTCGCGCTTGTCCCAGCCGCTTATAGCGTCGTAGACCGCCGCCGCGTCCGAAACGGAAGCAGCGATGGGTCCTATCTGATCCAAAGAGCTCCCGTATGCGATGAGCCCGTATCGGGAGACCGCGCCGTAGGTGGGTTTAAGCCCCACGGTCCCGGTAAATGCGGCGGGCTGCCGTATCGAACCGCCCGTGTCGGAGCCGAGAGCGAACGTCGCGAGCCCCGCGCGTACCGCCGCGGCACCCCCGCCCGACGAGCCGCCGGGTACATACGCGGTGTTCACGGGGTTCAGCGCCGCGCCGTGTGCGGACGTTTCCGTCGAAGAGCCCATGGCGAATTCGTCCATGTTGTTTTTGCCGAGGGGCACCGCCAGGGCGGCGTTCAGCTTTTCAATGACCGCCGCGTCGTAAGTGGGGCGGTAGCCCGTAAGTATCTTCGAGCAGCAGTCCGTCACCACGCCTTTTTCGCATATATTCGCCTTTACGCCGTAGGGGATGCCGGTAAGGGCGCCGCCCTCGCCGCGCGCGATGAGTTCGTCCGCTTTTTTCGCATACTCCAGCGCTCGGTCGCCGTCGACCGACACGAACGCGTTGTATTTGCCGTTCGAACGCTCTATCTCATCGAGGTACGCCGTCGTCAGCTCCACCGAGGAGATACTCTTCGAACGAAGCATCTCGGAATATTTTTTTATCTTACCTGGCATCGTGTCTTCTCCTTTTTACGGGGAAATAGCCGTTTTCGCCGCCGCCGACGTTGGAAAGGACGGCTTCCTGTGTGGAAGAAGCGCCTATATCGTCGCCGCGCAGCGCTTCCGCCTCGGTGATGACTCCGCGATATTCCTCCGTTCCCGCCGCCGCGGTAGCGACCTGCCCCGCAAAGCCCACGATCTCTTCCATTTCGCGGGTCATTTCGTCGAGTTCGGAGTCGCTCAACTCAAGTTTAGCCAGGTTTGCAAGCCAAAGCACTTCTTTTTTTTCGATCATATCAGTCTCTCACTTTGACGTGGATCTCCCTGAGCTGCTGCTCCGTCACTTCGCCGGGCGCGCCCATCAGAAGATCCTGCGCGTTTTTGTTCATCGGGAACGCTATAACTTCGCGGATGTTCTCGGAGCCGGTCAGAAGCATCAATATCCTGTCCACCCCGGGCGCCATCCCCGCGTGCGGCGGCGCTCCGTATTTGAAAGCGGTGTACAGCGAGCCGAAGCGCTTTTCAAGCTCCTCGCGGGAGTATCCCGCGATATCGAACGCCTTTATCATAGTGTCTATCTCGTGATTTCTGACCGCGCCCGACGACAGCTCCACGCCGTTCAACACGACGTCGTATTGATACGCGACTATCTTGTCGGGTTCCATGGTATTCAACGCCTCGAGCCCGCCCTGCGGCATGCTGAAGGGGTTGTGGGTGAAAGCCCACTTGCCCGTCTCGTCGTCCCACTCGTACATCGGGAAATCGACGATGAACGCAAATCTGTACGCGTTTTCCTCGATGAGTCCGAGTTCGGTTCCGAGCTTTGTGCGGATACCGCCCGCGAGCCCCGGCGCGACGGAAGGTTTGTCGGATATGAAAAACAACAGGTCTCCGCGCTCGAGCGAGGCGAGGGTCTTGAGTTCCGATTTAAGCTCCGCGGGAATGAATTTATCGATGGGTCCCTTGTAGCTTAAGTCCTCGTTTACGGTGATGTATCCGAGCCCCTTCATTCCGAGCTCCCCGGTGGCGTAGGCGAGCATTTTCTCGTGGAAGCCCTTCGACAGCTTCGCGCCGCCCGGCACGCGAATGGCGCGCACGATGTTTCTTCCCTTGAACGGAGCGAAGTCGCATTTTGCGAAAAAGTCGGTAAGGTCTATGATGACCAAGGGGTTCCTGAGGTCGGGTTTGTCGGTGCCGTATTTGAGCATCGATTCCGCGTACGGGATCCTCTCGAAGGGCGGTTCGGTAACATTACCCGAGGAAAAGCGTCTGAATATCTTGTACAAAACGCGCTCTGCAACGCTCAGAACGTCGTCCTGCGTCGCGAAAGCCATTTCGAAGTCGAGTTGATAAAACTCGCCCGGCGCTCTGTCCGCCCTCGCGTCCTCGTCGCGGAAGCAGGGCGCTATCTGGAAGTAGCGGTCGAAGCCGGACACCATCAGAAGCTGCTTGAATATCTGCGGAGCCTGCGGCAGCGCGTAGAATTTACCCTTGTGTTTTCTGCTGGGGACGAGGTAGTCCCTGGCACCCTCCGGCGACGACGCGGTGAGGATGGGAGTGGATATCTCGATGAATCCCTCCTCGCGCATCAGTTCGCGCATATACGCCACGACTTCGCTCCTGAAAACGATCCGCTCGTGGAGCTCGCGGTTCCTTAGGTCCAGGAAACGGTACTTAAGGCGCAGTTCCTCCTTTGTTTCGGAAGCGGTCTGGACGTCGAACGGAAGGCGCTCCGTGACGGCGCCGAGAACGTCTATTTTTTCGGCGACCAATTCCACGGTGCCCGTGTTTATCTTCGGGTTGTACGAGTCGGGCGTGCGGATCCTAAGGCGCCCCTCGACGGACACGCAGTATTCCTTCGATATGCCGTCCATAAGAGAGGAGTCGTTCATGACGACCTGCAGTACGCCGTAGTGGTCCCTCAGATCCATAAACAGCACGCCGCCGTGGTCGCGGATGTTTTCGACCCAGCCCGCGGCGCGGATCATTTTGCCGTCCAGCGTTTCGTTTATTTCCCGTGTTGTGTGGGTGCGGTAAATTTCAGCCATTGTCTACCTCTTGTGATTCGATTATACCCACAAAATATACCACACCCGCGCGGTATAAGTCAATTATTAGAATATAAAAGACGAATTACCCGCTTAATGCGGATACCGAGGGTCAATTTTTCCGCGCGCGGTGCGTGAAAGGGAGTCATTCGGTTGATTTTTCGGTGCGGAATGTGTGATAATCGGCGTATGGAAGTTTTTTGGAAATTGTCCCGGCGCGTGATGCGCTTCAAAAAATACTATATCGTGGGGATCCTCTCGGTCATAGCGGCGAGCGTGATGTCGCTTACGGCGCCGGCGCTTTTGTCGGAAATGACGGGGATAGTCTCCGAGGGCGTCGGCGAAAGCGAGCTAAACGAGATACTCGTTCTCGCGGCGGCGCTGACGGGAATATATCTCGTAAAGTGGCTGGCGCGCTTTTTGTCCACATATACGCTGCATATCGCGGCGTGGCGGCTCGCGGACGGCACGAGGGTGGAGCTTTACGAAAAAATACAGGACTCCTCCCTCGATTATTTCGAGTCGCGCCAATCGGGAGAGCTGGTGTCGAGAGTGACGAACGACGCGGATAAACTGGAACTACTGTACGCGCACGTCATCCCCGAATTTCTGACGAATGCCTTGACGTTCGCGGGCGTTCTCGGCGTATTGTTTTTCATAAACTGGCGGCTGGCGCTTGTGTCCGCGGCGGTGATACCCGTAGTCGCGGGAGCCTGCATATTCTACGCGAAAAAAGTGCGCCCCAACTTCAAGGCGGCGCAGCGGCTGGTGGGAACCATCTCCGCCGAGGTGCAGGACAACATCCAGGGTATACGCGAGATACAGTCCTTCGGTCAGCAGGAGCGCGAGAGCCGCGACGTCAGGGAACGCACCGAAAGCCATACCCGCGCGATATTGAAAGCGCTCCGCTCCAGCGGCGTGTTTCACCCTATGATAGAATTCGTGTCGTCGCTCGGAACGGTACTGGTCGTCGCGGTGGGCGGATACCTTGCGTATACGGGAAGCGTCGACGTCACCGAAGTCGTCGCGTTCATACTGTACCTGTCGCTATTGTTCACGCCGATGTCGGGAATGGCGCGGCTCATGGAGGACGGACAGGTCGCTATGGCGGCGGGAGAAAGGATAGTAGAGGTCCTGGAAGCGCCCGTTTCCGTCCGCGACGAACCGGGAGCCAGGGATATAACGGACTGCCTAGGCAGGATAGACTTCGAAAACGTATCCTTTTCCTATTCCGACGGCGTGCCCGTTTTGAAGGACGTGTCGTTTTCGGCGCTCCCGGGTCAGACCGTCGCTTTGGTAGGCGCTACGGGCGCGGGAAAGACGACGATCACAAAACTCATACAGCGCTTCTACGACCCGACCGCGGGAAGGATCCTTTTGGACGGGAAAGACATAAAGGGTATAACGCTTAAAAGCCTGAGGGAAAACATCTCCCCCGTATTGCAGGACACTTTCCTGTTCACCGGCACCGTCGCCGAAAACATCGCATACGGTATGCCGTCCGCAAATATGGACGAAATAGTATCTGCAGCTACAAAAGCGCAGATACACGAGGACATCATGGCAATGCCCGACGGGTATGAAACGATGGTCGGGGAAAGGGGTATGAAGCTTTCCGGCGGTCAAAAACAGCGCATCCAGATAGCGCGTGCGATTTTGAGGCGCTCGCCCGTAATCATTTTGGACGAAGCGACCGCGTCGGTGGATACCGCGACGGAGAGGCATATACAGGCGGCGCTCGATTCTATGGCTGGAGAACACACCGTCGTAGTGATAGCTCACAGGCTGTCCACCATAGAAAAAGCGGACGAGATACTCGTTCTGGACGGCGGTCTGATAGCGGAAAGGGGCAGGCACTCGGAGCTCATCGCCGCGGGCGGCATTTACGCGCGGCTTGCCGAAAAGGATAAGGAAGTAAAATAAGCGGCGAGAAGATCGCTATTGACTAAAAGTATGCGCGCGTGATAGAATATCCCTAATAAATCCATGGAGGGCGATATGGCACAATATACCATACGGCAAAAATATTTCGCGCTTAAAGACAAGTTCGCGATAAACGACATTTACGGTGAGCCGAAGTTCTACTGCGACACCAAGCTCATCACGATCCCGAAAAAATTCTGGCTCCAAACGGCGGGCGGCAAGAAGCTGTTCATGGCGCGCTTCCGTCCGTTCAGCATACGCGGCAGGGTGGATATCTACCGCGGCGAGGACAAGTCGGACGGCATTTCCGCCATCATAAAGCAGAAGCTGTTCTGCCTGATACGCAAAAAACTGTACGTCCGCTCGGAGCGTTACGGCGATTATTTCATAAAAGGCGGCGTCATCGGCGACTGGGGATTCAAGATATACGAAGGCGATTCCGACGACGGAAAACTTGTCGCTACGATATCGAAAAGGGTATTGAAGATAGCGGATACCTACGATATCTATATCGACTCGAGGTACGAGGCGTTCATGCTTTTATTGTGCGTTGTGCTCGACGCGAAATATCACAAAAAACATTGATATTTGCGCCCCAAGCGGCGTGAAAAAGGAGATAATATGAAAAAGGTAAAAGTCGGTGTGGCAGGCTACGGCGTTATAGGTCAGCGCCTTGCCGACGGCGTCAGCCGTCAGTCGGATATGGAACTCGTAGGCGTTGCGGACGTTGCGCCCACGCTTGCGGTCAGAGCATTGAAGGAAAAGGGGATGCCGTATGACCTGTATCTCGCGTCCGAGGACAAGAGGGCGGTGTTCGACGAGCTCGGCATACCCGTTTCGGGCACGCTGGAGGACATGATAGAAAAATGCGACGTCGTTTTGGATTCATCCCCGGGCGGAATAGGCGCTAAAAACAAGGAACTATATGTAAAACACGGCAAAAAAGCCATTTTCCAGGGCGGCGAGAAAAACTCCGTCGCGGACGTATTCTTTCACGGCTACGCAAACTACGAAAAAGGGCTCGGCAAGGACTACCTGAAACTGACCAGCTGCAACACCACCGGACTTATCCGCAGCGTCGACTGCCTGGACAGGGAGTACGGCATAGAGCGCGTCGCGATAACGATAATCCGCCGCGTGGCGGATCCCGGCGACTACCACAGGGGACTTACGAACGCGCTGCAGATAGACAAAGCGCCCTCTCACCAGGCGGTGGACCTGATGACGATAATGCCGCACGTCGAGGCTACGGGGATACTCGTACATACCCCGATAACGCACGGGCACATCATCACTGTCGTGGCGACGGGAAAGAAAAAGATAACGAAGGAGATGGCGCTGAAAGCGTTCGAAAAGCACCCGAGGATACGTTTGGTGTCGATAGACGAGGGATTTTTGGGCAACGCGTCGCTGTTCCGTTACGCGAGGGATCTCGGAAATCCCCGCGGCGATATGTACGAGATAGCTTTGTGGCGCGATTCTATCGTCGAAACGGGCGACTCGATAATGTACGCGATAAACATCCCGCAGGAGGCGGTCACCATCCCCGAAACGATGGACGGCATACGCGCGGTGATGAACATGCAGCCCACCTCGGCGGAGGCTACCGCTAAGACCAACGAATACCTGGGTATCGGAAAATGGAAATAGGGATAAAAAGCATAATCGGGGCGGACGTAAAAGGTAAAAGAGTACTCTTCCGCCCCGACATAAATTCACCGATCGACTCCGGCGGCAAAATAGTCAACTTCAACCGCATCGAAAAGACGGTGCCAACGCTGAAATACCTGGCGGAGGGCGGCGCGAAGATCGCCATAATAGCGCACCAAGGCGACACTTTGGATTACCAAAACCTGATATCCATGCGCGAACACGCCGAAATTTTATCCCGCCTGTCCGGGGTAAAAGTAGCGTATACCGACGACGTCGCGGGCGACGGCGCCATAGAAAAAATAAAGGCGCTGAAAGAGGGCGAGGCGATACTTTTAGGAAACCTCAGATACCTCACCGAAGAGGTGTCCACGTTCGAAAAGGACGTCAAACTGACCCAGGAAGAAATGGCGAAAACGTACCTTGTCCGAAGGCTCGGCGGTCTGTTCGACATATACGTCAACGACGCTTTCAGCGCGGCGCACCGCAACGCGCCGAGCATGGTCGCGTTCGAAAAACTTATGCCGTCCTATGCGGGACCGTTGTTTTTCAGGGAATACGAAGCGCTTTGGAAGGTGATGAACGGAGCCGAAAAGCCCGTCGTATTCGTGCTGGGCGGCGCGAAGATATCCGACGCGTTCGGCATGATGGGAAAGGTATTAAGGGACGGAGTAGCCGACAAGATCCTCGCGATGGGCGTTACCGGCGTGGTCATGCGCCTTGCGGAGGGGAAAAAGTTCGGCTCTAAATATGAAAAGTGGCTTTCCGACCACGATCTGAACGTGTTTATCGAGGAGGCGAAGGGACTTCTGAACGACTACGCCGACAAATTCGTACTGCCCGTCGATTATGCCGTTGAGGAGGACGGTAAAAGAAAGGATCTCACCCTCGACATGCTCCCCGCGGACGACAAAATGTTTTTCGATATCGGATCAGAAAGCATACGTCTTTTCGAACGGGAGATATCTTCTGCCGGAACGATATTCGTCAACGGCCCCGCGGGCGTATACGAAAACGAGATGTTTGCGGATGGTACGCGCCGCGTGTGGAAAGCGGTGGCGGCGGCGAAGGGTTATTCCGTCATAGGCGGCGGCGATACCGTAAGCGCCGCGGCGCGTTTTGTCGACCTTGCCGATATAAACTACGTCTGCACCGCGGGCGGCGCTATGGTCAGATTCCTCTCCGGCAAGAAGCTGCCGCTTATCGAAGCGATGCTTAGCGCCAAATGAGCGAAAACTACCGCGTACTGCAGCTGACGGATATGCATCTGTACCCCGACGACTACGACGACGGGGCGGATACGATAAAAAAGCTCGTCGAGGCTTCGCGCCCCGATCTCGTGTTGCTCACGGGCGACAATGTTTTCGGCAAAAACGGCGAAGATCTTAAATTCTACTCCGATATCGCCGAATATTTTTCGTCGCGCGCCACAGCGTGGGCGGCGATACTCGGAAACCACGACGGCGAATTCAATTCGACGGACAGAAAGGGGCTTGCGGAACATATAGCCTCGCTTCCCGCCTCCGTTTCGGAGGTCAACGCCGTCGGCAAAAGGTACGGTAACTTTTTTCGGGATACTCCCTTTGACGGGGTCGCGATAGCGTGTATGGATTCGGGAAACCGCGCCTCGATTTTCGAACGCGCGCGCGGCGGCTTCCGCTCCCCGTACGCCGCTCTGACCCCGGAGCAGATAAAATGGTACCTTTCCCGCGCCGCAGGCAAGAAGGCGGTTTTCGTGTTTATACACATACCTTTGAACGAATTCGAAAACGGTTATTATCTGGCGCTTGCAAATTGCGAGGTGATATACGGCGCCGTCAGGGAAAACATATCTTCGGACGGGTCGCTTAGGCGGCGCGGCGACGTGGTGTGTTCGCCCGCAGTGAATACCGGGTTTTTCGAAAAGGCGTCCGCTATCGGCAATCTGAAAGCGGTATTCGCCGGGCACGACCACCTGAACGATTTCGCGGTGCGCTACAAGGGCGTTACATTAGTACAGGGACAGCGTTCGTATTCCGCGAAGAACAAAGCGTACGGCTTCGTAAAACGCGGTTTCACCGATTTTTCGGGCGGGACAGTCCTCGATATACTGCCGGACGGCGCGTTCGGGATAAAGCAGTTGTTTTTGAAAGATCTATGAAATACGACGTTTTGGTGATAGGAGGCGGCATGGGCGGACTGGCGGCGGCTATTACCGCGGCGCGGCGCGGATTGAAAACCGCGGTCGCGGAAGCGGATCAGCGCGTCGGCAGAAAGATTCTCGCGACGGGGAACGGCAAATGCAATTTTTCGAATACCGATCCGGAGCCGTGGAATAAATTCAACCGCCCCTCGTTCGTAAGGCCCGTTCTCGAAAAATACGGCGGCGAAGCGCTTCTAGATTTCTGGCGTTCCGTAGGCATATATCCGAGGGAGATCGAGGGAAGGATATACCCCCATTCAATGGAAGCGTCCGCCGCGCTGAACGCGCTGAGAACCGCCGCGGAAAAAGAGGGCGTGGATACGTTTGTATCCGACAAAATAGAAAAGGTGCAAAAGGGCTTTACGGCGGGCGGTCATCGCTCCGGGGCGGTGATATTTGCTACCGGCTCTAAGGCGGGAACGGGCTTTTCGTCGTACTCCGCAGTATTTCCTTTCGGACACCGCGTTACGCCGTTATATCCGTCATTGGGTCCCCTTATTACGGATAAAGAGAACCTGAAAGGCTTAAAAGGCGTCAGAGTGCCTGTAGCGCTCGTTGTCAGAACGGCTGCGGAAACCTTTATAAAAAACGGAGAAATCATTTTTAAGGACAACGGTATTTCCGGCTCCGCCGCGTTCGATATGAGCGTGTTGCTCGCGAGACTCGGTTATCCCTCGAACGCCGCCGAAATAGACTTTGCGCCCGATATATCCGAAGAGGTACTGGTTGCCGCGCTGAAGACTATACCCCTAGAGGGATTCGTCCATAAGGAGGCGGCAAAAAACATTCGCGCGGCGGCGGGTGCGGGCGGCGCTTCGAAAGAGGCGCATTTTGTAAAACACTACCCCGTGGGAGCTGTGCGCCCCGGGCATATAACACTTGCGCAAGTGACCTCGGGCGGACTCGAAACGGACGGCTTCGATCCTAATACCCTGGAGAGCGTGTACGAACCGAATTTTTATGCCGTAGGCGAAGTCTTGGACGTCGACGGCGAATGCGGCGGATACAATCTGATGTGGGCGGCATGCTCGGGAATTGCCGCAGGGAACGATGTATTATCTCGTTGACGGTATAAAACTAAGCCCCGGGCACGCGCACGAGGAACTTATTGCCGCCGCGGCAAAAAAGCTCGGATTAAGGGAGTCCGCGGTCAAAAGTTTCAAAATAGTTCGGCGCAGCATAGACGCGCGGGACAGGGAAAACGTAAAGGTAGTATATTCGCTTCGGGCGGAATGCGACATAAAAACGCGGCGATGCCCCGAGTATGAGCCCAAGCCTTCGCGTATCAAAGACCTAATAGGGCGAAAGGCGGGAAAGGATATAAAAGTCGCCGTCGTGGGCGCGGGTCCCGCGGGACTCATGGCGGCGCTGACGCTTTGCGAAGGTGGCTTGCGACCCGTCGTCATCGAGCGTGGCGGCACCGTTAAAAAGCGCTCCGAAGCCGTCGGCAGGTTCAGGGCGGAAGGCGTTCTGGACCCCGAAAACAACGTGCAGTACGGCATGGGCGGCGCGGGTCTTTTCTCGGACGGCAAACTGAATACAGGGATATCCAAGGAGTTTATCCCCGCTTTTTTCGGCGAACTCGTCGCAATGGGCGCGCCCGAGGATATTTTGTACGAGGCGAAACCGCACGTCGGCACCGACGTCCTGCGCCCGGTCATGGAGAACATCGCAGAAAGGCTTGTTTCACTGGGCGCCGAGATAAAAACGGATACCCGCCTCGACGACATAACGGTAAAAGACGGGAAACTAACGGAACTTATGTTATCGGACGGCGAAAGGCTACCCGTGGACGCGGCGGTAATGGGTATAGGGCATAGCGCTTTCGACACCTTCGAAATGCTCGCCGCGCGCGGAGTCGCGATGGAGCCGAAAGCGTTTTCGGTAGGCGTCAGGATCGAGCATCCGCAGGCGATGATAAACGAGGCGCGTTACGGAAAATTCGCTCCTCTTCTGCCGCCCGCAGACTACAAATTCAGCGCCGCGACGAGGGACTTAAGGGGCGTATATACGTTTTGTATGTGCCCCGGCGGCGAAGTCGTCGTTTCCTCCTCCGACCCCGGCACCGTAGTCACCAACGGTATGTCGTATCGCTCGAGAAGCGGTTCGAACGCAAACGCGGCGATTTTAGTCTCGGTCACCCCTTCCGATTTTAACGGTGACCTGTTCGGCGGTTTTTCGTTCAGGGAAAAGATAGAACGCGCGGCGTTTCACGCGGGCGGCGGCGGGTATAAGGCGCCTGCCGAGTACTTCGGAGAACTTATCGGTAAACGCCCGGAAAACCGCGTGGCGCCTTCGGCGCTTCCGGGGATCCGCGAAACCGACCTCTATAGCGTTCTTCCCCGTTTTATCCTTGACGGCGTTATAGACGGCGTGAACGCTTTCGACAGATATATCCCCGGGTTTTCCTCCCCGGGCGCCGTCCTCACCGCGGCGGAAACGCGTTCTTCTTGCCCCGTAAGGATCCTAAGAGGGGAAACGGGGGAAAGCAATATTTCGGGGCTTTACCCGGTAGGAGAAGGCGCCGGCTGGGCGGGGGGAATAACCTCGTCTGCGGCGGACGGCATAAAAACCGCATTGAAAATTATCGATAGAACCTGTGTTTGAACGCTTGACATCTCCGAACGCGCGCGTATAATCATAATTCAAACGACGCTTGAAATGGGCGCGCCGCCCCGAGGAGAATATCGGTGAAAAATAACGCATCCGTAAAGACAAAAAGTGTCAAAACGCTGGCTCTGACGGCGCTGTTCGCGGCGCTGATACTTGTCGCCACGTCATACCTCAGAATACCCATCGCTCTCGGTTACGTCCATTTGGGCGATATTTTCATAGTTGTCGCGTGTTATATGCTTCCCGTTCCTTTCGCCGTCGGAGTCGCGGCTGTGGGCAGCGCGCTCGCCGATCTCATAGCGGGATATGTCGTTTACATACCCGTCACATTCTTTGCAAAAGGCATAATGGCGCTCATCGCTTCGCTTATATTTTATAAAAAATTCAGGCTTTGGAAAGTGATAGTCGGTTCTCTCGCGGGTTCGCTCGCGATGGTGTTTATTTACTTTATATTCGAGGGATTCATGTACGGATTCCCCGTCGCCGCGGCTAACATTCCCCAGCAGCTTTTACAGCCGCTCGCCGCGGTCCCGGTCGGAAGCGCGATATGCGTGGCGTTGTCGAAGATACGCTATGTCGTTTCCCTCAAAGAGGAGATAGCGATAAAATATCCCTCGAAACGCGCCTCGAAGGGATCCGACAATATTGCGGGCGGCGCGGAAAACGCTTCGGACACGGACGATAGGGAGCCCTAAACGGGGCGAAACGGCGCTCGCGGACGGAAATTTTTAATAAAACACTTGTAAACGGGGCGAAAAATTGGTAAACTATATTAGACGGATCACCGTTCGGAGAGAGATATGGAGTCTTACACCAAAAAGAAAGTCAGCAAATACGAGGCGAAACGCCTGTTCGAAGAGAGCGGCATAGGCACCGCGGATACCATAAACGAATGCGTCGAATCGGAGTTCAGCTCCGTGTTCAAAGTCAGAAGCGGCGGTAAAAGTTATTACGTCAAATTCGGCACCGACCCCGAAACGACCACGTTGAGCTACGAAAAAGATCTTTCCAAAGTGGAGCTCGACGTATACGATATTTTGGATAAAGCGGACGCGGACGGCGAAGAAAAACGAGTCTTGCGCCCCGCGGTCGTATTTCGCGACACGTCGAAGGAGAAGATAAACGTCGATTATTTCATCACCGAGGGATTCGACGCGCCGCTGAAAGGGCTCGCCTTCCCCAATCTGAACGCGAAACGCCGCGTGATGTTCCAGCTCGGCGCCAACCTCGCCGGACTGCACAAGATAAAGGGAGAGGGATACGGATATACCCAGCTCGGACTCGATACCAACTGGGCGGACGCATTCAAGAAAATGGTGGACAGGATCGTCGCCGACGCCACCGTACTGAACGTCAAACTCGATACCTATAAGATATACGACGCGATGTCGCGCGCCGAGGAGATCCTCCGAGAAGTGGACGACTGCGCGCTCGTTAACGGCGCGGTAAGCCCTTATAACGTGTATGTGAACCGCAAAAATTTTACCTATCAGGGACTTATCAGCTGGGGCAGAGCCTTCTACGGCGATTTCGTGACCGATCTCGTTTCGCTGTATCCCGCGCATACATTGGAAAGGAACCGTTATTTCATAAAAGGATATACCTCGGTGACTCCGATCGAGTTCGACAGCAGGATCCGCGTCCGTGCAAATCTGATGCGTATGTATATCGGCATGCTGATGACGGTGGAATTGGAGCTCAGATGGAAGAAAAATTCCTGGCAGTACCTAAAACACAAAAATCTCGGGAGAAAGGTTCTCAGAAAAGCGCTTTCCGCCCTCGAAAAGCCCTTCAATGATCAAACCAAAGGTAATACGTGATTGATTTCTTTGCCGAAAGAGATATAAAAAATTGCTTTGACAGGAACTTAAAAGTAAAGTAGTGAAAAAGAGTGCATTCGACCGAATGTGCTTTTTTCATAAGGTTAAATGATTTTCGGCAAAGAAATCACCACCGCTTTACCGCATCTTTCGGGCTCTTTTGCGTGAAATCTCCGACCCCTGTTTGGAGACCAAACAGGGGCGGCTCGGTCGAGTATGCTATACACTTCCCTCGCCGTTTCCCGCAAAATAGCTCCGAAATCTACGGCAAATCGGCGCCAAGTATGCTTACCACGGCGACAAAATACACAGTGGACTTTATTCTTCTTTAATGGAAAAGACTAGTACCGGCAAACTGCTGTTCATGGCGATTGCAAATCGGTCATTAGATTGAAGCCCCGCCCACCCTCGGCGCCGTCGGAAGCTTTTGGCTTGTGGCACTTAAATGTTTTTAGCGAAGAATTGATTAATAACGCGACACTCCGCTAACAAAATTTACATTAAATCGACGATGTGCCCCAATCTTACGCTTCCCGGCACCTTTTTCGCCGAAAGAAATTCCTTTGATGCTTGGGTGAATTTCTTTCGGCGAGTCACCGCGCAAGCGCGGTGTTTGTATATATGCGGTGATTATATTGACCCCGCCCACCCGCCCCATGTGAGAGTATAGGGACTTGGCAAGTATGAGCTTTATGGTGAAGCAGAGCTTTTGTGTTTGCTGTTTGTTGTGCCTTGAATCGAAAGTCTTTTCTAGTGTTTAGTGGGGGAATATGTGTATAACTTCGATTTTGTGTATAGTTTCTCCCTTTCCCGTAATGCACAAAGCATATTATTCTTTCAACAGCATATTCCCAAGCCATTTCAATGGGGGAGGCGCGCGGAGCTAAAGCGGAGCATCCTATCGCCGGGGGTGAAGCGCAAGCGTAACCCCCTCCGATTACATGGCTTGGGCAGTTCAAAATTTATATTCCTTTTCGCTTGTAAAAATGTTTTCTCCTAAAGGAGAATACAGTTTACTGTGTATTTTATCGGCACGAAGTGCGTGTATGGCGCCGTTTTGCCGTAGCCATGAACAGCAGTCCGCCTTTACAAGTGTTTTCCCTTACACAGGTGTTTGGCGCCGATTTGCCGTGGATTTCGAGGCTATTTTTTTCGAAACAAGGACAGTGCGTATAACATACGCACCGACGCTGCCCCCGTTTGGTCTCCAAAGCGGGGGTCGAAGATTTCGGAAAAAAGAGCCCGAAAGACGCGGTAAAGCGGTGGGGAAATTGATTTCTTTGCCGAATCAGGTCTCACCTTATGAAAAAAGTTCATTCGGTCGAATGAACCATTTTTCATCACTTTGCTTATAAGTTCCTTTCAAAGCATGAAATTATCATCTCTTCGGCAAAGAAATCAATTTCCTAAAAAAACCGGGGTTATCTTTGGGGGGTGGGGTGAAGGTCTCCGGCTTTGCGGCGGGTGAAGCCCACATCACGGCGTTATGGATTATTTTCCTTATCACCGGATCGTGGTAAACGGGGAAGGTGTCGTGTCCGGGCTGGAAGTAGAATATCTTTCCCAAGCCGCGCGTGAACGTTACTCCCGCACGTATGCACATACCGTTTTCGTATCCGCCCAGAAATACGATATCATCGGGTTTCGGGATATCGAAATATTCGCAATAGGGTTCCTCATTCGGAATTATGTATCCGGACGGAATTCCTGCGGCGATGGGGTGGGAAGGGGCGGTGACATATAGTCTTTCGCGCTCTCCCGGCTCCTTCCACGGCGGGATATCCGCGGTTGCGGCGGTGGTCCCGGTGAGTCTCAGGAACGGCTTCGAATTTTTCGCCGAATGCAAAAACACGGCGCCCATACCCGACAGGACGCGTGAGACCACCTTGTCCGCCACGGAATTCAAAACTTCCTTGTCCCAATTTTTCGACCACCATATAAGTACGTCCGTGGAATCGAGGACATTGTCGGGAAGCCCGTTATACGCTTCTTCCTGCGTGACTGTCCTGACCGTGTGCTCATCGCCGAAGATCGTTTTCAGCGCGGAATGTATGCCGCCGGGGTAGACCTTTTCGGTTTTGCCGACGCGCTCGTTCGGATGATACTCGTTAAATATCGTGATTATCATATTTGCCTCCGCTCGGATTATACTATATCCGGGCGGCAATTGCAAGGCGCCCGGCGGAAGAGGCGGGGATTTCCTTTTTTACTTAAAATTTCGTATTGACATAATGCGCGCTTTTATTTATAATCTAAATATGGGCGGAGGTATTTTTGTGCCCTCACACCCCACTAACAGAGAAGGAGATTGCGAAATGGTCAAGACCAGAAGAAAGATCACCGCACTGCGCGTACTGCAGGTACTGTTCTACGCGCTCGGCTTCCCGCTGTTCGTCCACCTCGTATTACTGGCTTCCTCTTCATACCGCACCAGCTATTTTGTCAGCGGTTTCGGAGCATGGATGCCGGTGATCATCGCGGCGGCGCTGTGGGTCGTCGTTATTCTTGCGCAGCTCATATTCAGAGCGCTATGCAGGAAGAACCGTATGACGAGGACGGTACTGGTGGCGTTGGTCGCCGCGGTCATTACCGTGGGTCCGATCTGCTACTGCGATTTTATCCTCAAAAACGACTACGAAGCGGACGCCGCCGCTGCCGCGGAGAAGGGAGTATCCCTTCCTACTTATGAATCGGCGATCACGTCGTTCGACGATTACGTATCGGCAACGAACGCTGAGATCTCCGAATTCATAGAAGTCTTCAATCTGGAGACCTTCGCTTCCCGCAACTACAATAAGGGCGGCAACACCGACGCGACGCTGGCGGGCACAGAGACTTCGGAGCCGCCGTATAACGCGGAGCCCTATACGATCCCGATCGAATACGACGAGGAGCAGGACGCGTATCTGTCGCCTAACGGCATGTATGTGGACGGCTTCCGTTTCGGCTACCGCGCCGCGAAAAAGGTTTTGACCGATTATTATTCGAATAAACTTAATTACGTTCCGCGCGACGGCGTAGAAAACGACACCATCGACATTTACCTTGCCGAGGTATTGGCGGAGCTCGAATCCGATCCCAATTCCGACTGGAGCAAATATAAACGCGGCGCGTCGGCGTCCTCGTTCGATATGGAGGGATTCGAGTATATCTATTCCCAGAACGAGTACGATAACGCGTACGGCGAGAACGGAACGGCGAACAAATATTTCATCACTCAGGAAAGGCTTGACGAGATACTCGAGGTCCTGGGCGGAGCGCTCGCTTCCGAGCAGGCTACGATAGACTCCGTTCTTCTGATCCTCGGCGGGGTGGATCTGGGTTCTACGTTCAACATGATAATCGGGCTTATCGACGGTTTGATGGACAGCCTGGATACTTTGGATACCGATAGTTTGCTGGAGATACTCAACGGCACGACCGTAACCACCGAGGACGGCGAACAAACCTTGGCGGAATTGCTGTTCGGGCTTCTCGGAATGGAAGTGGAAGGGGAGCTCACGTGGGCGGATCTGCAGAACCTTCTCGCATCCACCGCGATAAGCGTCTATATTTCCCCCAGCACCTATCCGATATATTATTTCATCGAGGACGAGGGGCTCCGCGATTACGCTTACGCCAAATACTATGCGACAGTGCACGGCGCTAAACTCGGATCGGTACTCGTAGACGAGACTCCCGAAAACGGCGTCGAATACGTGGGCGGCATCACCATGAGCTCTTCCGGCACCATAAACCCGTACACGGGCAGCGAGCTGCTGTCGCTGTTTGCGAAATGGGATTGCGACGAGGAGATCCAGGGCAAATACTATCCCTTCTTCATAGTGCGCTCGTCGCTTATCAAAATGAGCGCCGCGATAGTATTCACGCTGATAGCCGCTTACTATTTCACTTCGCTTATCGATAAACAATACGCCAAACTGACGTTGAAAGCGGAAGGAGGAAGCAAATAATGAAAAAACTGTTGAAGATAATATTGTTTATCATCGGTTTTCCGGCGCTTCTGGCGTTTGTCGTGTGGAAGAGCATAACGGTATTGCAGGAGGGCTCGACATACTCCTTCTGGCCGTACGTCGGTATCATCCTTGCCGGGCTGTTCTTTATCGCATACCTTATCACGTTCATCGTTACCGGCAGAAAGTCCAAGAAAAACGCCGGCAACAGCAAAAAGGTCATGCGCCAGGTAGTGGCTTTGGTCTTGGTCGCGTTCGTGTTTACGGCGGGAGTGTGGCTTGTCGTGGACGTGCCGCTGCCGGATATATTGTCATCGGCTACTGCGGGCACAATAACATTCGATAAACTCAGAGAAGACTACGCCGATCAGGCGGAACGTAACGGTCTTTTGATAGAAAACTTTATCCACTGGAACTACGAAAACGGTAATCTGGACCATTCCGTTTCCGAAGAGGAATGGCAGCGCAGGGGCTGGAGCGATCCCTATGTGCAGGAGCTGATATCCGTCAATTTCAAATCCATGGATCAAAACGGCTATGCTACTTTCCGCGGACCGTGGATAAACCTTGCCGACGACGACAGGCTGACGATACCGGTGCTTGTGCACCTGGTGCTGAATCAGAGGGAGTTCAACGAGGAACTCGATTTTATTCTGAACTACGAAATGATTCCGAATCTCGTCCAAACCGACGACAACCCCAGCGATTTCAGCGGTAAGGTAGAATTGACCGAAGAGGAAAAGGAACTTTTGGTCAAATGGTCGATCCTTGACATGCAGGGCACCCCGATGGAAATAGCTATCGATCTCGGTGCTGCCGGATCGGCTATCGGAAGCGTGATAGATCTTTTATCCGGCTCCATAGTGCCGCTCCTGTACACCCTTAACGAAGCGATAGCCGACGACGCTCTCGCGGGCACGCCTATATATATAGGGCTCGACCTCAGAGACGGCGAGTTTGCGATAAAAATAAACTCCACCGTCGAAGCGAGAGGTATGTGGGACTATAAGAGCAGCGCATGGCTCAATTCCAACCACCTGCTGTTCGCCGTCATATCGGTGTTCCCCGCCCGTCAATGGCTGTATATATGGGGCGCGATCGTGATATTCGCGTCGCTGGCAATAGGCGCCATCAGGCTCAAGGAATTCGGCGGCAAGAGCGAAGAGGAACTTCAGGCTGAAGAACAGCCTTCGTACGCGCCCGATTGGGAGGCTATCGACGCCGAGGCGACGAAAGATATGTCGCCGTACGAAAAGACGTACTATTACGCGCAGCAGGCGCGCAACAGACGCTGACAACATTTCGCGATTCAAACAAAAGGCTCTCCCGAGGGAGAGCCTTTTGCGTATAAAAAACGCCGGAAGAACTTCCGGCGTTCACACTCATTCGAATATTATTTTTTACCGAAGCCGGCGTTCAGCTTCTCGATCGAGAGACATATCATATATACGTATAACAGATTTGTCTCTTCGAACGTGCGGAGCTGATATACGTCGTCGTCCTGCGGATAGGGTATGACTTCGGCGACTTTTTCCGAGCCGTCATAGATATCGAACGCATACGCCGATGGCGTTCCCCAAATCGAAAAGTTCTTCGCCGAGCGGCCCTTGACGTTTTTTATATATTGATCGTCGCCTTTTTCGATGACGTTTGCGTCGAAAATAAATCGGTCGGGAGCCGTAATACTTATATTAACGGCTCCGGGATAGGACGGGGCGGAACTTGCGACGGACATCGCAGCGGTACCTTTTTGAAACACAAGCTGAGCTATCTGCGCCCCGCGCTTGTTATAGATATAGTATCCGGAGCCGATATACGCTGTCTTGCATATCATATTGCCCAGCTCGTCGCGCAGAGCGAAATCACCCGCTTTTTCGTATAATCTTTTAAGTACTCGGACGATCATAAAATACCTCTCTTCCTGTTGCAAATATTTTAACCCAAATACGCCGCCGTGTCAAGCCCGAGATAAAATAAGAATAAAGCCGTTAATGCAACATAATATCTAAAGAAACATTCGATTTTTCCGATCCGTTGCGTGCTCAAGTCTGTGATAAAATGTAGGAGAACGTAGGAGCGCGTGATTTTTTTATATGTGTGCGTAAAAAATGCGTTAAAGCATTTGACAAGTCGGCTTTTAGATGGTATTATTTTTAAGCTGCCCGTAAAGAGGCGGTCGAAACGCACCTTGGGGGTATAGCTCAGTTGGTAGAGCACCTGCTTTGCAAGCAGGGGGTCTGCGGTTCGAATCCGCATATCTCCACCAATATGATGAAGGCTGGTAGCTCAGCAGGTTAGAGCACGCGCCTGATAAGCGCGAGGTCGGTGGTTCGAGTCCACTTCAGCCTACCAAAACCGCTTTTGCGG
>CALVJA010000028.1 GCA_944331875.1 uncultured Clostridia bacterium
TTCCCTCCGAATAATTTACAATTATTGCCATGCCTCAAAACCGTATTTGTGTATTTTTTCAGCGTGTATAAAAAAATAGTAAATTATCCTCTTGCCGCTCAGATTATCCGGGTTGTGTATGATATAATACAATTCAATCATATTGCAACCCCCACATTAAAGTAAAAACGTTACCTATACTATGAAATCGCGGAAGGAGTGTACGCGAAAGGAGAATTTAGTGGATATTTCTGCTCTCCAGCTGAATAAAAAGTGCGTTTTCCGCGCCTTTTCGGGCGTGGCAGTCGACGTATACTCCGAAACAGCATTGGGGGCACGATCGCTCAAGTCTTCCGCGAAAAAGATCTTCATCGCCATCAAACGTAGATTCAAGCGTCTAAGCAGGAATTTCCTATTAAATTTTAAGCGCGTGATTAGCGCCAGACGGAGAAGATTTAGACAAAGGCGCCGTGATAGGCGATCCGGTGCGTCCGTTTCGATTAGGATACGCTTGAGTCGATCATTAAACAAGACAGACTTCTTATCCGATAGAAGTGCCTTCATTCCGATCAAATAAAATCATCCTTGCAGCAACCATCGTCGATTCCCTGAAAACAAAGGGGCTATTTGCGCTTTTTAAGCTAGCTGAGGATTATTTATGGCAAGAAGTACCTATTACTGTATCAATATCAGCAAAACCCACCTTATGGACTGTGAATGTATGTTGACATATGTCGATCTCTTTGATTTGCTTAGCGGATTCGCTTGTGTGGAAAAGATAAGCAAAGCGTGCGGGAATCGGGTTTATTTCAAAACGGATCCGGATTGTATCGACTATATCCGAACCGAGTTCGAAGAAACGATCTGCGCATTGTTTCCGGCAAGTGCGCAATTTTGCACTATCATAGAAGCCGGTGTTATCATTAAGACCTGGAAGGAAGAGCGCGAGGAGGGGCTACAACGATAATGACACTGTGGGTGAGGCGGATTAGACGGCGTTGTCGGCCCGGAAAAAGGTTTTTGCTATTGAAATACTCTTAAGGCGGTGATATAATTTGTATATCAACCGAGGAGAGATATACCATGGCAAAGTATCCCGATTACATTTCCCCTAAACGTGAACCCATAAAAACACCCGACGCGATCGTCGAAAACGGACAGGCGCATTTCGGAACTTTTTTGACGCCGTTCAAAAGCCTCAATTTGACGGACTGCGACAAGCCGTGCGGCGAATGGATGCCCGATTGCATGAAAAAGGGGCGCGTTACGGAATGGGAAGCGTTCGAACTCCACGTGGACGAAGGGATGCTTGTCAGCGCTATATATAACACGGGAGCGATAGGTTTTTCGATATTCGTTTGGTTTGACAAGCGGGACGGAAAGATATATTCTTGGAAAAACTTTGTCCCCGTCAAAAAAGCCAAGGTCGCGCCGCAGCTTATCGACGGCGAATGTTATCTCAAAACAAAAAATTCCGAATATGCGATAATCAACGATCTCGGGAACGGCAAAGCGAAAGCGATAGGGTATTCCGTCGGTAAAGCGGGCAAGATCGCCCTCGAAATGAATGTCGAGAGAATATCGCCGTCCAGCATCGTCAGCATCCCGTTCGGCGAAAACAAGCCGCTTTATTCGGAAAAAGACTTTCTGTCCGCAAGCGGCTGGATCGAGATAAACGGCGAAAAGTTCGTCACCAACTCAAGATCTGTCAGCATAATAGACGACCACAAGGGTTACTATCCATACAAGGCGCACTACGATTGGCTCACGACGATGGGGGAGATCGAAATAGACGGCGAAATGAAGAAATTCGCATTCAACCTTACCAGGAACCAATCGACGGATCAGGACGCGTACAACGAAAACCTCATTTGGCTGGAAGGGGAGTCGTATCCGCTGCCGCCCGTGATATTCACGAAGGACTCGAAAAAAGCGAAAACGTGGTACATCCGCGACGAATACGGCAAAGTCGACCTCAAGTTCGAAATAGAAAACGTGTTCTATATGCCCATGCATTTTGTCGTGTTGGACGTCTATTACGCGCTTCCGTTCGGCCGCATATACGGGACTGTCGAAGATACGAACGGCAAGGTCTATACTTTGAACGGAGTATACGGCATCGGCGAGGACAAGACCACGCGTATGTAAATGAGCGCACGGCTTTGCCGCGCGCCGTCAAGGACCGCGATAGCCTAAGGCGATACCGGCGGATATCCGCAAAATACGCGCGTTTATCCGCTAGGCGCCAATTATTTGTTAAAAGGCTTTCGCGGCGCAATATCGAAAAAACAATTGACAATTAAGCGTGCAGTGCCTATAATAAAAAGGCGCTTGAGGCGGTTCGGGTGTTTCGCCCTAAACGAGCCGGCTATGCGCACGACAAAATTCAATATGCTGCTATGGCTCAGCAGGTAGAGCGCGTCCTTGGTAAGGACGAGGTCACCGGTTCAAATCCGGTTAGCAGCTCCAGACGATAAGCTGCAAGATATTGCGGCTTTTCTTTTCATGTTCGTCAAAAAGAGCATTATTTATAAAGAGAAGATTTATTATAAAAAAGAATAGAAACGAAACGACGACGAAAAATAAACGGAATTTATCATGTGCAAGAGTATGATCGATGGACATTCCCATGGCTTAAATCCCGTCTTGTAAAATAGCGTCAAAAAAATATGCGATAGGGGAGTATTATTATTTTAAGAGGAAAAGCAAGTGACGGCTGCGGAATATATCGAACTTATTGATCTTTTAAGCTGTGGGCACGAGCTGGAATTTAATTATGATGGAAGAACATATTACCTGGAATTTGTAGGCAATAATACTTATGAATTTTATGACAAGGTTTGGACATTGTTCCGCTTATCGCTTCAGGGTGGCGGGGCGGAGGATCTTACGGTTTTTGACCCAGCGGGAGCGGTAGTGTAAATTACTGTCGAAGTCGTCGCCTATACTTTTCATCTTTTCATACATATATGTTTTCAGGCGTTCTTTTTGTTCGTTGAAATCGGGGTCGTGGGCGAGGTTCGACATTTGATAGGGATCGGCAAGGTTGTCGAAAAGGTATTCCGACCGGTCTATGCGGTAGACGGCGTAGGTAAAGCGTTTGTCGCGGACGGCGCGCCATTCTCTGCCGAAACCGAACACGGCGGTGGGGCCCGTGCCCATCATAAGCGACGGCAGGGGATTGTCCGCGTCCGAGATAAGGCATTCGGAAAGATCCGAGCCCTCCACTTCCTCGGGATATTCTAAGCCCATGAGCGAAAGAAGCGTCGGCATGATATCCACCGTGTTGAAGCAAAAATCTTTGCGGCCCGCGGGGATATGACCCTCCCATTCTATCAGGAAAGGCACTCTGACCGCCTCGTCGTAGAAAATATTTTTTGCGTGCCTGCCGTGCGCGCCGAACATCTCGCCGTGGTCGGACGTGAACACGAAGATCGTGTCTTTTCCGATGCCGAGTTCCTTTATCGCAGAACGGATCCTGCCGACGTTGTAGTCGAGGTTTGCGACCATTGCGTAATAAACGCGCATCCTGTCGATGAGTTTTCGGCGCTCAAACGGGAAAAATTTTGCCCAAATATCCGCGTGCGGGTCGTTACGTTTACTATAGTTCGGCGGCAGGCGGAAGTCCGCGTCGCGGAAGAGGTCAAGATATTTTTTCGGGACGTTGTCCTCCGTCCACGGGTCGTGCGGTGTGCCGAGGGAGAGAAACAGCGCGAAGGGCTTTTCACCCTTTGCCGCGCCCTTTATCCTAGTTATCGCAAGGTCGGTCATAAAGTCCGGTTCGTAGCCCTCCGCGTATATCTTTTCGGGGGTATCCAGGTGGTAATATGCCTTCGGCGCATAGTATTCGTGGTGGAAATTATACGCCGCGAAATAGCCGTCGAAGCCCAGCCTGTCCTCGCCCGGCGGGATAAACGAGTTTTCGGGATCGTAGTGGTGCCCGAGTTTTGCCGCGTACAAATGCCATTTGCCGATATATTGAGGATCGTATCCCGCGTCGTTCAAAACGTGCGCAAAGCACCTGTGGTGCGGGTTCATTCGTATCTCGTTTATCACCATGCCGGTGGAAGTGGTGTATTTACCGGTCAGAAGCGACGCGCGGTAGGGGGAGCAGACGGGGTGCCCGGAAACGGCGTTCGTGACATCTGCCGAATTCAGCGCCATATCGTCTATGTTGGGAGTCTCGGCGAGCGCGTCGCCGTTGTATCCGACCGACGCCCAACGCAGCTGGTCGGCGAAAACATATATCAAATTGGGGTGTTTCACGTATGCGGACTCCTTTTCAGTTTTCGACCGCGGGAGCGGTGTCGTCTTCGGGTACGGTATTTGCCGAGTCGTATGCCGCGCGGCGCTCGGCGAGCGCTAAGCGCATTTCGGCGTCCCGCTTTTTGTTCAGCGGATACATCAGCATCAAAATAAACATCAGCACGAACATGACAAGCGGCACCGCCGTGGCAAGGATATATATGCCGTCCACCGTTTCCGAGGACTGTCCGGCGTAGCCTTTGGACGCAACGTATCCGACGGCGCCCAGCAGTGCGGGGACAATAGCTGCGATCGCCTGCCCGATCTTACGCATGAACGTGAACGCCGCATATCCCGTTGCTTCCTCGCGCTTTCCGGTGCGAAGCTCCTGGTAGTCTATGACGTCCATTGCCAAAGCCCAGATCTCCAACGTGAAAAAGCCGACGCCCGCGCCCTGCAAAAAACAAAGCGCTATGAATATCCACGGGTTAGGTATGCGCCAGACCGCCATGACAAGGGTGGCGGCGACGGACGCCGTCAATCCGTAAAGACACATCTCCTTTTTGCCCACTTTGCGGATTATCGCTTCGGTGAACGGTATCGTCGCTACCATAGGAGCGTATGTGGCGATGGTAACGAAAGTCATCATGCCCTCTCTGCGGTAATACACGTTGAACAAATACAGGTCTATCGACGTGATATACATGGACGAAGCAATGAGCAGCATGCCGGCAAGGCTCATTATCACGAAGGGCTTGTTCCGCGCCAAAGACTTCAAGGTCGCGAACAGATCGGTATCCTGAGCGGTGTGCGGATATTCGTAGTTTTCCTTGGTCGTAAAGAAAGCGGTCACATATGAAATTATCATAACGAACGCGATTGCCGCCATACATATCACCAATTTGTCTCCGTCCAACTCGCTGACTTTTTCTCCGTTTGCGTCGATGACGGTCGAGTAGACCAAAAGCGGGAACAGCATACCCGCAGGGATGCCGCCTATACCTCCGCCGATGGACCGCGCGATCGACAATCGGCTGCGTTCCCTGACGTCGCGGGTCATAACGGTCGCGAGCGAACCGTACGGCACCAGCACGACGGTATAGATCATACCGTATGCGATATATGTGATCAGCGCGAAAACGATACATTCCGCAAGCGACATATCGGGTATCGGCAGAAACATCAGCACGGCGGAAAACGCCAAAGGTATGCCCCCGAACAGCAGGTAATGGCGGAATTTTCCCCATTTGGTGGGTTTGGCGCGCTGCGCAAGCCAACCCATGATCGGGTCGTTTATCGCATCCCAGACGCGGGCGATTATCATTATAGCCGTGACGGCGGAAAGCCATGCCGCCGAAGTATTTTCATCGAAATGCGCGCCCAAAACGTCCGAATAAAACAAGGTCAGGTACGATCCCACGGCGGCGAAAGCAATATTGTTTCCGAGATCCGCGATGCCGTAGCCCAAATAATTTACGAATTTCAATCCCTTTGCCATAAGTACCTCGCAAGCGACGGACTACCTTATATCAATGATAATTCCGAAACCCGCCATAGTCAATACCCCAAAAAGGAGATAACGCGTCCGCGCGGGATATATTTTCAAAATCCATGCCGTTTTTGCGCCACGCCGTAGTATAATGGTCTGAGAGGTTATCGGATGAATTATTACATAGCGGACCTGCATCTGGGTCACGAAAACATCATACGGCTTCAGGGAAGACCCTTCGAGAGCGTGGAGGAGATGGACGAGGCGCTCGTAAGGAACTGGAACGCGACGGTAAAAGGCTGCGATACGGTGTATATCGCGGGCGACCTCATATACAAATCGGCGGAGCCCGAGAAGTACCTAAGCGAATTGAAGGGGAAAAAAGTGCTTATAAAGGGAAACCACGACGAGGGCTGGCTCAAAAAGGCGGATCCCGAAAAGTATTTCGTAAAAGTCGTCGATATCGCCGTGGAAAACATAGAAAACCGCGTCGTTACCATGTGCCACTATCCGATGCTCGAGTGGAAAAACAGCCGCAAAGAGGGCTCGAAAAAACTGGGGTTCCTGGTGCACGGGCACATACACGCGAGAACGGATACCGAGGAATATAAAACGCTTTTCACGCTGCCGCACGCGTTGAACGCGGGCGCGGACATAACGGGCTTCAGACCCGTTACGTTCGCCGAGCTTTACGAGATAAACCATAAATTCAAGCACGAAGCGCTTCGCGGCACGCCTAGGGACGAAGTTTTGTCCGAAAGGGAAAAAGGAATAAAGATATAAAAAATCGTGGCAACGCGTGTAAATAAACGCTGAAGTATTGACAAAACGATACATATCATTTAATATATATCAATAAGAATGTATCGAGGAGCGCATATGCCGCCGAAAGCGAAGATCAGCAGGGAAAAGATATTATCCGCAGCCGTGGACGTCGTCCGTGAAAGGGGCGCGGAGAATCTGACCGCGAAAGCGATCGCGGCGAAGCTGAAGTGCTCCACACAGCCGGTATTCTGGTACTATGAGAACATGGAGGCGTTGAAGCGCGACGTTTTCGGGGAGGCGATGGCGCGGTTCAGCATTAGACTGCGCGCGCCGCGCCCGGACTGCGCGTCGCCGTACATGGGTGTGGGACTAAACTACATCGCATTCGCCACCGAGGAAAAGGAACTGTTCAAATTGCTGTTCATGAGCGGTATAGGCGGCAGGGACATGCTCTCATCGAACGTCGAGCGCGAATATATCCTCGAGCTAATGGAACGCTCCGATTCCGTCACGGGCGCGAAGGCGGAAAACATCTACCGCGAGATGTGGCTGTTTTCCCACGGCATAGCCGCCATGACCGTGACCGACACGGCGCGCTTCACGGGCGAAGAGATCCGCAATATGTTAAGCCGCGTCTACCGCGGATTGCTGACCCGGGACAATATGTAAAACGACGCCGCGAGGCGGCAAAAAAAATAAAAGGAAGTGTCATCATGTTAAAGTACGATGCTGTAGTGATCGGCGCCGGCAACGGCGGTCTAGTCGCGGCGATACGGCTTTTGCAGGGCGGACTGAAAACGCTCCTCGTAGAAAAGCACAATCTGCCCGGCGGATTCGCCACGAGCTTCAGGCGCGGCAGGTTCGAGTTCGAGGCTTCGCTCCACGAACTCAACGATTTCGGTACGGCGGACAACGCGGGCGACGTCAGAGTGCTCTTCGACGAATTGGGCGTGACCGACAAGGTCGAGTGGTTCCAGATACCCGAGGCGTACCGCGTTATCGTCCATGACGAGGGTTTGGACGCGACGATGCCCTTCGGGACAGAGGCGTTCATCGACAGGATGGAGGAATACGTTCCGTCGAGCCGCGACTCCGTTACGAAATTTTTCGATCTGGCGGAGGAAGTGCGCCTCGCGCAGGCGTACAGCTCCGCAGTCAACGGAAACACCGATTCCAAGGTGATGGTCTCCGAGTACGGAAACTTCGTGCGCGCGGGTTCCTATTCGGTGAACGAGGTGCTTAAAACGCTCAAAATGCCCCAAAAGGCAAGGGACATCCTGAGCGCGTATTGGTGCTATCTGGGGGCGCATCTGGACGACATGAGTTTCGCGCACTACGCAAGCATGGTCAACCGCTATATAAAACGCGGCGCGAGCTCCCCCAAAATGCGCTCGCACGAGATATCCCTCGCGTTGACGGAAAGGATCAGGGAACTTGGCGGCGACATACTGTTCAACACCGAGGCGGTAAAGATCCTGACCGACGCCGAGGGCGGCGTTTCGGGAGTGGTCTTGGACGACGGCACCACCATCTCAACGCGCCACGTCGTGGCGAACTGCGCACCCCACATCGTATATGGAAAAATGATGGACAGGGTCCCGGAAGCGGAGATAAGGGCTACCAACGCGAGGAAATTCGCGGGAAGGGGCTTTACGATGTTTTTGGGGCTCGACAAGAGCGCGGACGAGCTCGGTATCGAAAACCACAACTACTTTTTGTACGACACGTCGGATACCGTCAAGCAGTACGAGAACATGAAGTATATCTCCACCAACACGGCGCAGGCGACGGTGTGCTTGAACCGCGCCCAGCCCGACTGCTCTCCCGAGGGAACGTGCATGATGTATTTCACCACCCTGTACATGACGGACGACTGGGGCAGAGTAAAGCCGGAGGATTACTACCCCACCAAGGACATGGTCGCCGAGAAGATGATAGCGCGTTTCGAGCGCGACACCGGCACGAAGATCAGGGAGCACATAGAGGAGATATCCGTCGCCACGCCGATGACGTACGCGAGGTACTGCGGACACCCCGAGGGCGTGATATACGGTTACGAGTCGCAGTATTGGGACGGGCTGATGCCAAGGCTTCAGATGATGGGCGAAGACCACCGCATACGCGGACTGCGTTTCGCGGGCGGATACGCCATGCGTTTGTCGGGATACTCCAGCTCCTATTTTTCGGGGGACATCTCGGGAAGGCAGACCGTAGGCGATTTCAAAAAGGAGGGCTAAAAGATGTCGTTCACATTCAAAAGGCAGATATTCGGATTCATGGATCTTCTGCGTTTCAAAAAAATGGTACCGAAGCGCCGCTTAAAACTTGCGGAAGGCTCTCCCGAGCCGATACCCGCGACGTATGCCGTAAACGAAACGGCAAAGATTTTGCACCCCGGCTATCAGAAGGCGACTCTCGTCAAGGTGGAACAGAACACCGCCGACACCAAAACGTACGAATTCGAGACGGAAAAGCCCTTTTATTTCCGAGCGGGGCAGTACGTGACCCTCGGAACTAATATCGACGGCAGCGAAGTATCCCGTCCGTACGCGATATCCTCGGCGCCGAAGGCGGCTCTCGAAAGGCGACTCAGCCTGACCGTCAAAAAGTGCGGATTCTTCAGCGACTATCTGTTCGATAACGCCGCGCCGGGCGACGTGTTCACCGTCGGCGACCCGTCGGGCGATTTCTGCTACGAACCCGTAAAAGACGCGAAGGTCATCGCCGCCATTGCCGGCGGCAGCGGCATAACCCCGTTTTACAGCATGGCGGCGGCGATATCCGACGGCACGATGGATTGCTCCTTGACCATATTCTACGGAGCGAAGACCGAAGAGGATATAATCTTCAAAAAGGAATTGGACGCTCTCGTTTCCGACAAAATAAAGGTGGTTTACGTGCTGAGCGCGGAAGAAAAAGAGGGCTACGAGCACGGATTCATCGGCGCGGAGATAATATCGAAGTATTTAAGCGGCGATTTCACCGTGATGATGTGCGGTCCCGGCGCGATGTACGCTTTTGCGGAAGAGGAGTTGAAAAAACTGGGTATCCCGCCGCGCCGCATCAAAAAAGAGGCGAACGCGATGGGAACGCGCGACGTCCCCGAAAAGCGCTACACCCTGAAGGTCACGATTGGGTTCGACATATATACCGTCGAAGCGGACTCCCGCGAAACGGTGCTGACCGCATTGGAGCGCGCGGGGCTCAAAGTGCCCGCTAAATGCCGCGCGGGCGGCTGCGGCTTCTGCCACGCGAAACTGGTATCCGGCAAGTTCAGTATTCCCGGCGCCGACAAAAGGCGGCTCGCGGACGACAAATTCGGATACTTCCATCCCTGCTGCTCCTATCCCGATTCGGACATGGAGATAATTGCGAACAAGGCAAAATAAAGATACCTCGGCGGTATTGTAAAACGCTTGCGCCTCCCCTATGGGAGGCGTATAATTTTATACGACAATATCGGGAGGGACTTCGGATATGATCCGGAAAATGTTCGAACAATACTCGCGCGTCGTACCGAACGGCTTAAAACGCGAGCGCCTGTACAAAAAATACAGATCGAAAGTGGCGGCGCAGATACTTTTCGTGGTGTTTTCGCTCGCATTCATCATAGAAACTTTCGCCATGGCGGACGCGATCATCGCCGAAAACGGCACGGCGATGGCGGTATATGCGCTGACGATGATATTGTGGATCGTTTTCGTCGTTTGGGCGATAATCGCCGTCGTTAGGTTCCGCGCCGCGTACTCCGCCGCCCTCAACGCGCCGCCGGAAGAGGGGGAGATGCCGGAGATCTCCGCTTACCGGGGAAAAGTAGCCGACGAAAAGCGCGCCACCCTAAAGAAAACGGGCTGGGCGCTCGCGCTTTTGATAGCGGGTATCGTCGTATTTTTGGCGCTTTTGGTGACCGACGTTATCCGCGATCCCGAGTCCGAGGATATCGGCACGCTGACATGGATAGGGATAGTCGTTTTCGCAGTCACGCTGTTTGTGTATATGATGGCGAGAAGTTTTGCCCAAAATAAGCGCGCCGCCGAGGGCGAAACGCTGGAGCAGAAGGTTTCTGACGACCTGAAAGCCATAGACGAGGCGGAGGGCAGGGAACACCCGTACAAGCTGGACGAAGACAAGAACCTGACGAGTTTCAAATATATTTTCCCGACCCCGGAGCTTTATGCCGAGGTGAGCGCGCTGTCCGCAAAACGTCAGAAAAAGGCGGGTATAGCCGTCATCGTTTCGGGCGCCGTGGGGCTGGTACTTGCGTTCACGCTCCTTACGGGCTGGATACTCGACGTAAACCTAGCGGGGCTCATTTTCCCCGTGCTCGTCACCATCATATTCGCTTCCGCCGTGCTCGCGGGGCTGAAGGAGACCCTTCGGATGGTGAAAACGGAAAAGCGCCAAAAAGCGCTCCTGGAGAGCGACCCCGCGCTCGCCTTAAACTACGAAATATACAAAAAATACGATGAATTTTCCAAAATCAAAGGGAAAATACTGTATATTTCCGTAATGCTCTCGATAGTGGTCGGGTTCGTCCTGGGCGGGGTACTGCCGGGAGCGCCGTGGTCGCTTCTATCGATAATAATACTGCTTGCGGGCGTGTATCTTAATAACTTCTTCGTCAAGAAACTGAGGAAAGATTGTATCCCGCTGGAGCGCGAAATAGATATAAAGGCCGCTTCTGCGCCCGAAACCGCTCCCGAAACCGATCCCGAGACTGCGCCCGAGGCGGACGGCGGGACGGGAAAGACCGAATTATAAATATAATTTTATCCGAAAAAACGGGGCGCGCCGCGCCCCGTTTTTATGCCGCTATGACTATTCGGTAAAGCACAGCTTTTTCAGCGCGGCTTTGTAGATCTTCATCGTTTTTTCAAATGAATCGAGGGAAACTCTCTCGTCCGTTTGGTGGATATTGGACTCTTCCCCGGGGAACACCGGCCCGAACGCGACCGCGGCGGGCAGCGCCCTTGCGTATGTCGCTCCGCCGATGGACACGGGCTCCGCGTTATCTCCGGTGACCTCGCGGTACGCTTCGGTGAGCGCCGCGACAAGGGGGTGGTCCTTCGGCATAAGGAGGGGGCGGTGCTTTCCGCTGACGTAAATCTCCGCGCCGCCGAGCTCCCCGAGCCTTTTTACGATGTCCTCCGTCGTGACGGAAGCGGGATGCCTGAAATCGAAGGAGACCGCTATTTTCCCGTTTTCCGCGCGGAACACGCCGGGATTTACGGTAAGCGCGCCGTAATCGGGCGCCGAAGCCTTGAGCCCCATGCCGGAGCCGTCCGAAAAGGCGCATATATCGTAGAGCTTTTTTGCGGACGGTATGAACGAAGATATAAACTTAAGCAGTTTGACCGCCGCGTTGTCGCCCGCGGAGGGAGAGGAGCCGTGCGCCGCTTTTCCGACGGCTTTGAAGCCGTTTTCCGTGCGGGTCACCCCCTCGGGGAGCGCCTCGGGCGAAGCGGAGAGGGCGCCGCTTTCCAACACGCACTCCGCAAGATCGGGGACGATGTTGACTCTGGTGCCCGCCTTAAAGTCCGCGATACCGCTTGGGAGCGGGAACAGAGCCCTGACGTGCGAGACCGCCTTTTCGCAATATATCACCGGAAAGTCTGCGTCCGGCGAAAACGCGAGAGAGGGGATCTCCTCGTTTTCAAGATATTTTTCGATACAGCGCCAGCCGCTTTCTTCGTTACAGCCGAAAATAAATCTTATCCTTTTCGAGGGCTTAAGCCCCTCGTCCAAAAGCTCGCGGCAGGCGTACACCGCGGCTGAGGCGGGACCTTTGTCGTCAAGTGCTCCGCGCCCCCACAGGTATCCGCCGTCGATAACGCCGCCGAACGGGGGATGGCTCCAACCGTCGCTTACGGGCACCACATCCAAGTGCGTAAGTACCCCGAACAGCGGTTTATCGGAATCGCCGATCTCGGCATAGCCATAGTATCCGTCGCCCGAAACCGTCCTGAACCCGAGATTTGAGCAAACGGAAAGCATATAGTTCAGGGCTCGAAGATTCTCCCTGCCGAACGGCGCGTCACTTTCGGGAGCGCCCTCGACGGAGGGTATTTTGATAAGTTCGGAAAGCGTTTTCAACGCGTCTGAAGTTCTGTTCATGGTACTCCTTTGATGATATCCGGATACGACCATTATATAACAAAAAGCGCGATGTGTGCAAAAAACTTCGCGCCGCGCGTCTTTACAAGAAGGTTTTATTTTGTTATAATCGAATAGGACGGAGCGTATGAAGAAATCGTTGAAGATCATCCCGATACTTCTTGTTCTCGCGTTAGCGGCGGTAACGCTGCTTTTCGGCTGCGAACCGGTACCCGAGGAGGAGCCGGAGGACAGACGTCTGTTAAGAGCGGAGGGAAACGATCTCGTAAACGAAGACGGCGAAGTCGTTTTGTTGAAAGCGATAAACGCGGGCGGACTGTTCGTGCAGGAAGGCTGGATGTGCCCGACTCTTCTGACGGATACCGAGGGCGTGGGGGTCCCCGACCACACGACGATGCTCGAGGTGCTCGAAAGCCGTTTCGGTTACGACGTGATGCGCGCGCTCATAGACATCTACGAATCGAACTTCTGGAAGGAAGCCGATTTCGATAACGTCAAGGCGCTCGGTTTCAATGCGATACGTCTGCCGTTTGCCTATTTCAGCCTTGAGAACGAAGCGGGCGAGCTGACGGAGTTTAGCAGGATGGACTGGTTCATCGACGAGTGCGACAAGCGCGATATCTACGTTATCCTTGACCTTCACGGCGCGTACGGCTCGCAGAACGGGCAGGACCATTCCGGTGACGTCAGCGGCGCGGGTCTTTATTCCGATAAGGAGAATATGGATAAAACGGTGGCGCTGTGGGAAACGGTGGCGGCGCGATATGCCTCTAGGGACATAATCGCAGGATACGACCTTCTGAACGAACCCGAGGGCGAATGGGGATACACCAACGCCGTGCAGTGGGCTTTTTATCACAGGCTCTACGAGGCGGTGCGCGCGGTCGATCCGAACCATGTTCTTATAATGGAATCGGTGTGGGAAGCGAGGGATCTGCCGGTGCCGTCGATGTACCCGTTCGAATGGGAGAACGTGTGCTATTCCTATCACAATTACTGCTGGGACGGAGTGTCGGACTTTGACATTCAGAAAGCGTTCGTCGACAATAAACTCGCAAGCTACGAAGCGCTTTCATACGAAGTACCGAAGTTTATCGGCGAATTTTCCTGCTTTGCGCTCGCGGACGCGTGGGAATACACGCTGAACGCATACGCGGGCGCCGGCATAAGCTACGCGATATGGACATATAAAACGACGGGGGGTCTCGCCCACGTCGGCTGGAGCGCCTATCTAAAACTTACGCCGGACTCCGAAAAAGCCGACGTCGAGAACGACTCCTACGACGAAATTGCCGCGAAGTGGTCTGTGTTAGGCACGGAAAACTTCCGAAAAACAGCGATATACGAAGAATTCATATAACAAAGGAGGAAGTATGGCAGTCGATAAAAAAGGCTGGTTCATCTACTACAAGACGGCAAAGGAACACTTCAATTTCCGGCTGAAAGCGCCCAACAAGGAGACGATAGCGGTGTGCGAAGGCGCGTACGCGGACCTTAAAAGCTGCAAAGCCGGCATCGACTCCGTCAGGCGTTTTTGCGGCATCGAGAGTATCGAGGACCTTACTCTCGTAAAACCGGGGCCCGAGGTCAAATTCCCCAAATACCAGATCTACAAGGACAAGCAGGGTAAATTCCGTTACCGCCTGTATGCAAACAACGGAAACCTCATCTGCATCTCGGAAGAGGGGTACGCCTCCAAGGAATCCTGCAAAGCCGGCATTCAGTCCGTGGCGCGCTGGGCGCCCGACGCCGTGATGGTGTCCGAGGCGGAATTTACCGGGAAATAATGAGTGAGCTTTTATCCGAAGCGCGCCGCCTTGTGGAAAACGGGGCGCGTTTTGCCGCGCTTTCACCCGCCGGCGGCAGGATAGTTTCCGACTCCGCCGGGATAGCGTTTTTGACGGGTATTGCGGGGGCGCCCGGAGCTCTTGGCGGCTACGCCGTCGCGGACAGGATAGTGGGACGGGCGGCGGCATATCTCATGCTCCGCGCGGACGTAAAGGAGCTTTACGCCTTCGTCCTGTCCGAAGGGGGACGGGAAGTGCTTAAAAGCGGCGGCGTTTGTTTTTCGTACGGCACCCTTACCGAAAAGATAATAAACCGCGCGGGCACCGATATATGCCCCATGGAAAAAGCGGTCTCGGGCGTACCGCTCGTGGGCACGGAGGAAGCGTACCGGATCCTAAGCGAAAAGATATCCCGGTAAATTTCAAGCCCGTCGAACATTAATGCAAAAAAGAAAGAGCCCGCTTGCTGGCTCTTTGCATATTTGTGGAGGAGGGATTGAGAAATTTAAATTTTGGTTTTACACTTTATCGAACACCCTGCAAGCGAAAGACTTTTATGTCTTTACGGGTTTGTGTACTTCCTTTCGACGCCTATATATTATCAACCTAATATGAAAAAAATAGTATTCTTGATTTGAATATTTTGTGAAAATGCATTGTATATTTGGTAAATTCAGGAAATTATTTGCCTTGTAAGCGCCTCGGGAGTATAATTTCGGTATGAGTAAGAATAGACGCGCCGTCCCCACCAAATGCGTGCTTTTCGATATGGACGGCACCCTTTGCAATACTTGGCTCGACCTCGCGCGCGCCGTTCAGGCGGCGATGATCGATCATTCCTTCCCTCCGCCCACGGACGAGGACGTTTTGCGTTTCGTCGGAAACGGCAGCTTCAAACTGATAGAACTTGCGCTCCCCCCGGACAAAAAGGAGTATATAACGGAGTGCGAGCGGTACTTCCAGGACTATTACCGCGCCCATCTTACCGTTCATACGGCGCCGTATGCCGGAATAACGGAAACGCTCTCGGAGCTTAAAAAAAGAGGTATATCGCTCGGGGTCGTTTCCAACAAATCGATAGGGCCGCTCACGGAGATAGTTTCCGCATTTTTCCCCATGACGTTCGGCGCCGTATTCGGCGGCTCGCCCGAGCGCCCGTTAAAACCCGCGCCCGATATGCTCCTTGCCGCGGCAGAGGCTTTAGGCGCGGCAAAAGACGAGGTCATATATGTCGGGGACTCCGACGTCGACGTCGCCGCCGCGCGGAACGCGGGGTTCAAGGGCGTGTTCTGCTCCTGGGGCTTTCAGCCGCGCGAAAAACTCACGGCGGCGGGCGCGGAGAACATAATAGACAGCCCGCCGGAACTAATAAATTACATAGACTGAACGAACTGGCGCCCGCGGGCGCCCGTTTTTATTTAAGTTTCCTTATCGTTTGCCTTTTACGATGTTTTTAAGGGCTGCCAAGGATATCTTGAAATCCCTGTTTGCGTCCATCAGTCCGTCGGATGAAATGTCGGTGTCGTACAGCGAATCCAGCTCCATGCCCGAGGCGGAGTCGCGAAGCGCGCCGATGAGGGCGGCGTATTCCTCGAAATAGCGCGCCTCTTTTACGAGATCGCCCTTCTCTAGCGCCGCCCGTATCGGCGTATAATAGGCGGGCATAGCGCGTAATTTCTCCGCTCCCGGTACTGCGGGATCCGTCTTTTTCAGGCGCGTCTCCTCTCTTTCCGACAGCGGATGGCGGTTGAACCTCAGACTCAGATACAGCGGTATCTCGCTTACGGAACAGTAAAAAGTGTATATATCCCCCGAATATATCCTGTCGGAGAAAGCGAAATTTACCAGTCTTTTCGGATCGACAGCTCTAAGATCCGCGTAGATCTCCTTTTGCGCCGCCGCGCCGTCTTTTTCGGGTACGGGCTCCCACATGATAATTGACGGGTGCCCGTAGTCCCTTAATATCAAAGATCTGTATTCGCCGTCCCCCGCCTTGTAGTCGGGAAGAGTGATAACGGAAAACAGCCCCAGCTTGTCCATGATATACAGGTGCCTCGGGGTGGGATAGGACGAAAACCTGACCGCGTTGAACCCGAGCGCCGACGCCGCGGCGAGGTCGGAGGCGATGCGCCCCGAATTCGGCGGCACTGAAATGCCGTCCGGGTAATACATCGGGTCGAGGACGCATTCCAAGAAAGTCCTTCTGCCGTTGACGTAGAGCTTTCCGTCCAGAACGTCTATTTCCCTGAATGCGGCGTAGGTGTAGATCATGTCCGCCATGCCGCCCGAGGGGGTAAGGAGGGTCAGGCGTATGTCGTACAGCGCGGGGTGCCCCGCGTTCCACATATCGGGCAGGCGCTCGAGAGGCAGGTGCAGCGTGAACGAGGGTAGCGCCTTGTATTCGCGGCGGAAAATCTGTTTTCCGTCCAACGCTACCTCGGCGAGTATCTTGTATCCCTCGCTCTCGCCCGCGATACTTCCCTGGATATATATCGCTTTCGCGTTATATACGGCGTTCGGGCGTATGAAAGAAAAATAGCTCTTCGCCGCGAACTCCAGCCACACGTCGCCGGTGACGCCGCGAGTCGCGGGTGAGGCGGCGGAAAAAACCGTCAAAACGTTTTCGCCGGGGTGGACCAAGGCGGAAATATCGAAATGCAGGGAGCTTTTGCCGATGCCGGAGCGCAATAAAGTGCCGTTCAGGTACACGGCGAAAGCGCCGTCTATGCCGAGAAAATTCAAAATAACGCTGCCGGAGCACTCGAATGCGGAAAGGGGGAAAGAAAGCCTGTAAGAGACCTCGGGATAACCTTTTTCCACACCGGAAAGTCTGCTTCCCGGCGGAAAGGGCACGCGGATGACGGAGTCGAACGCGGCGCTAAACTCCTCCCCGGCTTTCGGAGCTCCCGCCAGGAACTGCCAATCGCCGTTAAGCGTCCTTATTCTGGGTCTGACGGCGTCCGGCCGCGGATAATCCTGCCTCTGCATACCGAAATTTTACCATAACGCGCGCGGTAATGCAACACAAAAAATACGCGACGCGCGCCGACGGTTTTGCGTATTGACTTGACGGGGAAAATGGTGTAGTATAATAAAATATAAAAGCGCGTACGCGCCCGGGCGCTTACGGAGGCAGAATGAGTTACAAAGAGGATTTTATCGCCATTTATACGCAGGACATAAAGCGCGAGGGGAGCGAAGCTCTTCTGGAGTATCTGAAACGCTCCGATTTTTTTACCGCGCCCGCTTCCACGAAGTTCCACCTTGCCGAGGAGGGGGGACTCGCGGCGCACAGTCTGAACGTTTATTACAGGCTCAAAGAGCTTGTCGCGAACGAGGCGAAACCCTGGGCGGAGAATATCTCCGACGAAACGGTGGCGATATGCGGACTTTTGCACGACGTTTGCAAGATCGGCACATACAAAGTGGACTATAAAAACCAAAAGCAGCCCGACGGCTCGTGGGCGCAGGTGCCGTATTATACGATAGACGAAACGCTCCCTTACGGTCACGGCGAAAAATCGGTATATATCATAAACGGCTTCATGCGCCTGACGCGCGAAGAGGCGATGGCTATCAACTGGCACATGGGCGGTTTCGACGAAAGGAACTCCAAGGGCGGCAGAGTGATGGCCTCGGCATACGAGAAATTCCCGCTTTGCGTTCTGGTGCATGCGGCGGACCTTTTGGCAAGCTATCTGGACGAAACGAGATAGCGCTTCGGGCGCGGACGCGATACGGGCAGGCGCCCGGGCCGAAAAATATTCCGACCGCTTAAGCGGACGAAGGAGGAGACATGATAAACATTTGGCACGACGTCGATCCCGACAGGATAAAGCCGGACGATTTTCTGGCGGTCATCGAGATATCGAAGGGCAGCAAGAACAAGTACGAGCTCGACAAGGAAACGGGGCTTCTGATACTCGACAGGGTATTGTACACGTCCACGCACTATCCCGCAAACTACGGATTCATACCTTTGACGTATTCCGAGGACCTCGATCCGCTGGACGTACTGGTGCTGTCCAGCGAGGTGATACGCCCGCTGGCGCTGTGCCGCTGCTATCCCATCGGCATGATAACGATGATAGACGAAGGATATATGGATTCCAAGATAATAGCGATACCTTTCCGCGATCCCAGCTGGAATACATATACCGACATATCGGAGCTTCCGCCGCACATCCTGGACGAGATCAGCCACTTTTTCATGGTCTACAAAAACCTCGAGGGAAAGGAGACTGCGGTCGTCAAACAGGACGATGCTTTGGTGGCGCGGCAGGCGATAGCCGACGCGATAGCTCAGTACAAAATTAAATTCCCCAAAAAATAGGGTGTAATTCACAGCCGCTTCATTAAACCGTCAAAATGGAGCTGTATAGTATATCACGAAATAAAGGAGCCGCCGGCGGCTTCCGTGCGGAAATATACGAGGTAAAATGTACGACGATAACGGAAGAAGATCATACGAAGTAAGATCGAGGATTCCGAGGGCGACAATGACGAAAAAACCCTCGGGTTTTGTCGTATTTATAGCTGTGATAGTGGCGGCGGGACTGCTGCTCGGCGCGGGATTTTTGGGAGCGCACCTGGCGGTGTCCAGAATACCGCAGAACACGACGACTACCGTCGTTTACAGGGATATGTCCGCGGACAGACAGGATTTTTCAAGCATCGGCTACACCGGTAACGTGATGACGAGCGAGGAAGTCGCCGCGTTTGCAAAGCAAAGCGTAGTCGAAGTGGAGACCGAATCCGTCACATACGCGGGATTCGGAAGCGCATATGTCGAATCGGGCGCGGGTTCCGGCGTCATTGTTTCCGATTCGGGACACATACTGACAAATTATCATGTCATAGAGGGCGCGGAGACGATAAAAGTCACTCTCCCGGACGGCACCGAACAGAACGCCGTGTGGGTGATGGGCGACGAAGTGTCCGACGTCGCTGTGATAAAAATAAACGCCGTTACCGAAAACGCGGCGGTCATAGGCGACTCTTCCGCGCTTGCCGCGGGACAGCAGGTCATGGCGGTGGGGAATCCCCTCGGGGACCTCGGCGGCTCGGTGTCGGGCGGTATAATATCCGCGCTGGACAGGACGGTTGCGATAGAAGGGCGCGAGATGACCCTGATACAGCTTGACGCCGCGGTCAATCCCGGTAACTCCGGCGGCGGTTTGTTCGATATGCGCGGCGCGCTTATCGGCATCGTCAACGCCAAATCGGTGGCGGAGGACGTCGAGGGTATAGGCTTTGCGATACCGATAAACACCGCGTACGGAGCGGTCGCCTCGAGCCTCATGGAAAAAGGATATGTCGAGGGACGCGTGGATACCGGCGTACTGCAGTTTACCGAAAGCACCGGGATAACGCTCTCTAGACCTTCGCCCGGATTGTACCTGAGCGCGGCGGATATCGAAACGGATATACCGATAGGCGCATATATAGTTTCCGTCGACGGGGTCAAAATAAAAACGATAGAGGAATGGAAGGCGGTTTTGAACGCCAAGAGCGTCGGCGAGACCGTATTGATATATTATATCGCGGGAACGCGCGACGGCACATGGGGACTGACGCTTACGCAGCGAACGGACTGCGATAAGTGACGCACTCTGCGGAGGAATAAAATGTACAAAGTTTTGATAGTCGACGACGAATTGCCGATACGACAGCTCGTAGCCAAATACTGCGCGCTCGAAGGTTATGCCTACGGCGAGGCGGGCGACGGGCTCGAAGCCATAGAAAAAGTGCGCGAAGGCAATTACGATATCGTCATAATGGACGTGATGATGCCGGAACTCGACGGCTTTTCCGCCGTCAGGGAGATACGCAAGTTTTCAAAGATCCCCGTCATCATGCTTTCGGCGCGTACCGAAACGTACGACAAGATACACGGTTTCGAAATAGGCGCGGACGATTATCTTCCGAAGCCTTTCTCTCCGAAAGAGCTTATGCTCAGGATCAACGCCGTCATGAGCCGCTCCGGCTCCGGCAACGACAAGGAAGTTTTCGAATCCGGCAAGCTCAAGGTGGACTTTACGGCGAGGATAGTGTATGTGGACGGAAAACCCGTCGATCTGTCGCCGAAGGAGTACGAGCTGTTGTTTTTCATGGTCAAAAACAAAGGTATCGCCTTGTCGCGCGAAAAGCTTCTGAACGAAGTGTGGGGCTATGATTTCTACGGCGACGACCGCACTTTGGACACGCATATAAAACTGCTCAGAAAAAGTCTCGGCGAATGCGCCGAATATATAGTTACGTTGAGAGGAATGGGATATCGCTTCGACGCATAAGACGAGGAGGAAGTGGAAAGACCTTCCGCTCCGTCTGAAACTGGTCACGGTTTTCACGATAGCCATGGTCATCGTGGTGACCGTATTGTGGCTCGTTTACGCTTTTGCGGGAGCGGCGGTTTACCGCGCCGTTAAACGCGATTTCGCCTCAAAGGCTGCCGAGGCGATAGCGGAAAACCTCGACAGGGACGACTACCGCGTTCTGATAGAACGGCTTGCGTACGCGGACAACGTCTGCATTTCGATAAGGGACTCGCAGGGCGCCGAGATAGAAGAATATTCGCGCCACGTTTTTTCCGATTGCGTGATACACAATCTGTCAGACGAAAGCGCCGTGGACTATTTTAACGAGACCGTTGCGGCGGGCGGATCGATGCGCGCGGACGGCAACGATTCCAGCGGCATTTTTTCGGACTCCGATCTCGGCGGTTTCGAAGGCGATATACCCGCCGTAGGTTCCGGGACCGTTACGGAGATATATATGATGACGGCGACGGACGCGGAAGCGGGATCGGTGCTCATCATGGCGGAAAGCATCGTTTCGCCCTCCGCTTCCACAAGGCTCACATGGATAATTTTCCTTTCGACGCTCACTTTCGCGCTTTTGGTCGCTGCGGTGATACTGTCGTTCATACTCGGCAAAGGCATCGCCGACCCCATAGTGAAACTGACGGAGGCGGCGTCGGAAATAGCAAAGGGCGAGGCGGACTCCGTCGATATCTCGGCGCACGGCTACAAGGAGGTCAACGAACTGAAAGAGGGACTCGAGATCGCGGCGAAAGAGGTGTCGGAACTCGAGCACTACAGGCGCGAGCTCATCGCCAACGTTTCGCACGATCTCAGAACGCCGCTCACGTTGATAAAAGGGTACGCCGAACTTATGCGCGATATCCCCGGTGAAGCCGAAAAGGCCGAAAATTTCGACGTTATAATAGGTGAAGCGTCCAGGCTGACAAACCTCGTGAACGATATGCTGGACCTAAGCCGCGAACAGGAAAAAGGCGAAAAGATGCGCCTGGATACCTTCGACATCGTCAAAACGCTGTCGGCGCTCGTCGCGCGGCACGGCAAGCTCATAGAACACCTGGGCTACAAACTCGAATTTGAGCACGAGGACAGGGCTTTGGTCTATGCCGACGAGCAGCGGATAACGCAGGTAATTTATAACCTTATAAACAACGCGGTCAATTATGCGGGCGACGATAAACTCGTCATTATCAAACAGTACACGCGCGGCTCGAACGTCCGCATAGAAGTCACAGACCACGGCGACGGCGTGGACGTGAGTATCCTGCCGCACATATGGGACAGATATTTCAAATCGGATAAATCGCATAAAAGGGCTACCGTAGGCACGGGTTTAGGACTCTCTATCGTCAAATCCGTCATGGAGAAACATCCGGGCGGAGTATACGGAGTGATCAGCGAAAAGGGGAAGGGCTCCACGTTTTATATAGAGCTGCCGAAGTATAAGCGATGACGGAATGCGAGAAAAAATTTCTGATATCGCCGCCGCCCGAGAGCTTTTTGAAGGCGGCGGAAAAAATACGGATAACGCAGTCGTATCTTGCCCCGCCGGAGGGCTTCGATACCGCCAGGGTGCGTTTTTCTTCCTGCGGGGACAAAGCGGAATATACGCATACGTTAAAGCGCTTTGTGTCGGGATTTACAAGGGTGGAAGAAGAAGCGCGGATAACCCCGTCGGAGTACGAAGCCCTCCTGAAAAACAGGATAAGCGTAATTGAAAAAACGCGCTACGTTCTGCCGCATGGCGGGCACGTTCTCGAAATAGACGTCTATCCGTTCATGCGCGAAGCGGTGCTCGAAATAGAACTTTCCCGCGAAGACGAAAGTTACGTTATCCCCGATTGGATAAACGTCATAAAAGACGTAAGCTCAGATCCCGAATACACGAACGCTCGTCTTGCCGAAAAATACGGCTCTGTCAAATAGAACAACACACTTTAACGCAAAAAAACAAGCGGCTCGAAAGCCGCTTGTTTTTCGTAGTTTTGAATTAAGCGCTTAGCGAGCCGCTTTTATGGCTTCCTTAGTTCCGGCGTAAACGATCTTGCCCTGTCTTTTGATGACGAGTTCTTCGCTTTCGGCCTCGGCTTCCTCTTTCATCTCGGAGATGAAATCACTCTCATAGAAAGATTTCGCGGAATCGGAATCCTCGAAATAGAAGATCGTGACGCCTTCGGTAAAATCGTCACTGGTTCCCGAAACGACCGCTTCGATACCGTCGGCCATGAGGCCCATAACTCCCATCGAGACCGGGTCGTCCGCAACGTCAACGAGATAATCGGCAGCTTTGAGGTTATCGGCAGCTTTATCGGGGTCGGAAGGTATGCAGGCGACCATGGCGACGGCAAGTACAGCCGCAAGAGCCAGAACGGCTATCACAGATAAAATTCTTTTCTTCATTTTTGATCCTCCAAGTTTTTTGAGCTTAAAGCTCTGCTACAGACATTATAGCACAGCGATATTGCTGCTGTAAAGAGTTTTTTGCGGAAGCACCCTCCGCCGCAAAAAACGAGAAATAATTTTGCTGCGCAAAATTGTGAAATAATGCGCCCCTGGGCTGGAAGTCCCCCAATGAGTTCCTCTCTTCTTTTTTCTCCAATGTGTAACAAATGTTTGACAATCCTACAAGGGAGAGTGCGCCGGATCAAAAAAAAACGCTTTACAAACTTTTCGAAAGGATATATAATAGAAAACAGTTCAACGCGCACTTGACTCAGTTGGTAGAGTGCCTCCGTCACATGGAGGAAGTCAGGGGTTCGAGTCCCTTAGTGCGCACCAAAGCAGAAGGCACCCAACGGTGCCTTCTGCTTTGGTGCGCACTAAGGGACTCGAACCCCCGCGCATAAGCGCGGGGGTTCGCAAGATTCGCCCTATGGTATAAGGCGAAACCAAATCTTGTGAAACCGCTTTTGAGCGGATAGAAACGAGCTAGACGAGGCTCGAATAATGCCGCGGGGCAGGAGTTTAGTAGACCTAAATGACTGTTCCGCGGCG
>CALVJA010000029.1 GCA_944331875.1 uncultured Clostridia bacterium
TGCGCCAAGTGCTACGGCGCGAATATGTCCAGCTGGAACAAGGTCAAAGTGGGCGAGGCCGTGGGTATCATAGCGGCGCAGTCGATAGGCGAACCGGGCACGCAGCTGACGATGCGTACCTTCCACACCGGCGGTATAGCGACCAACGCCGACATCACCCAGGGTCTTCCGAGGGTGGAGGAGTTGTTCGAAGCGCGCGACCCCAAAGGTAAAGCCACCGTCGCGGGAATTTCCGGTACGGTGACCGTCGAAGAGAGCGGCGCGATGCATGTGGTAAAGATAGAAAACGCCGCTCAGAACCTGAACTCCGAAGTCAAGATCCCGCAGTCCGCCAAACTTCTGGTCAAGACGGGCGACGTCGTCGAGGCGGGCGACCCGCTGATGGTGGGAAGCATTTATCCGCAGGACACGCTGCGCACGAAGGGCGTGCAGGGCGTACAGGAATCGATGATACGCGAGGTGCAGTCCGCATACCGTTCCAACGGCGTCAACATCCAGGACAAGCACATCGAGGTCATCGTTCGCCAGATGCTCAGAAAAGTACGCATCATCGAGCCCAACGACACCAACTTCCTGCTGAACGAGGTCGTTGACCTGCACAAGATGGAGGAAGAGAACGAGCGCGTGCTCGAAGCGGGCGGCAATCCCGCGTCGGCGAAGAGGATACTTTTGGGTATCACCAAATCTTCGCTCGCGACGGAATCATTCCTGTCCGCCGCCTCGTTCCAGGAAACGACGAGAGTGCTGGTGGACGCCGCCATACGCAGCAAGGTGGACCACTTCACCGGACTCAAGGAAAACGTCATCATCGGCAAACTTATACCCGCGGGCACCGGCATGAAATGCTACAGGAACGTCACGCTCGAGAGCGCCGACGACGAACTGATGAAACAGCCCGTCGAGGCGGAAAAGCCGTTGTTTATCGACGATTACGATGATTCCGACATCATCGGCGGCGACGCGGATACGACGGACGCCGCAGGCGGTACGGACGGCGAATAAGACGCGGAACGCGCCCCGTCCCGGGGCGCGTTTTGAGTTATATGCGCGTATCCGAAAAACCATATACGGACGGAGAAAGAATATGAAAAGGATCTTTACCTCGGAATCGGTAACGGAAGGACATCCCGATAAGGTCTGCGACAGGATAAGCGACGCTATCCTGGACGAAATGATAAAACTCGATCCCGACTGCCGCGTGGCGTGCGAAACAACGGCTACGACGGGCATGGTCAACGTGATGGGCGAGATCACGCTCCACGACGGCTATGCCGATATCCCGAGGATCGTGCGCGATACGGTGAAGGAGATAGGCTACTGCGATCCCGAACTCGGGTTCGATTACAGAAGCCTTGCGATAAACACGGCGATAAACGAGCAGTCCGCCGACATAGCGCTGGGCGTTGACGAAAGTCTGGAGAGGAAAGCGGGCGACACGGACGTCTACGACTCGGTGGGCGCTGGGGACCAGGGTATGATGTTCGGCTACGCTACCGACGAGACCCCCGAATACATGCCGCTTCCGCTGACGCTCTCCCACAAACTGTGTATGCGTCTTGCCGAAGTCAGAAAAAGCGGCGAGCTCAAGTATCTGCGCCCAGACGGAAAGGCGCAGGTCAGCGTGGAGTACGACGACCACACACCCGTCAGGATAGAGGCGGTCGTAGTATCCGCCCAGCACTCACCCGACGTCGATATCGAAACGCTGAGGCGCGATATCAGGGAGCACGTCATCGACTTCGTGATCCCAGCCGGGATGACCGACGAAAACACCAAATATTATATAAACCCCACCGGCAGATTCGTCATCGGCGGGCCCGCGGGCGACTCGGGATTGACCGGAAGGAAGATAATCGTCGACACCTACGGCGGCGCGGCGGGACACGGGGGCGGCTGCTTCAGCGGCAAAGATCCCACGAAAGTGGACAGAAGCGCAAGTTATTATGCAAGATACGTCGCGAAAAATATCGTGGCGAATTCGCTCGCAAAGCGCGTCGAGATACAGGTAGCGTACGCCATAGGCGTGGCGCGCCCCGTATCGATATCGGTAAACACCTTCGGCACCGGAAAGGTATCGGACGAGAAACTTTTGGAGATCATCGAGAAAAATTTCGATTTCCGCCCGAAAGCGATCATCGAAGAGCTCGATCTTCTGCGGCCCATCTACAGCGAGACGGCGGCGTACGGTCATTTCGGTAGAAGCGGATTCCCCTGGGAAAAAACGGACAGGAAACTCGTTGTATAAGTGCCGAAGCGCTTAAGCGAGCCGTACGCATTCAGATCAAAACGAAGTAAAGCGCCCCGTTACGGGGCGCGTTTTTTTGGGGGATGAAAGGCGGCGCCGCGTTTCGGAAAAATGCGTATTGACAGCGGTTAAGCGATATGTTACTATATGGATAACAAATCCACAAACGGTAATAATTGCCACAAATCCGTTTGCATTAAAGTACAAAGGAGGAGTAAAAATGACGCTTGTGATCAACGGAACCAGCAAAACTTATGCGGAAAAACTTGCGGCGCTCGACGCCGACAAAGCGGCGGCGGTCTCTCAGATAACGGAGGCACTTCTCGCCAAAGACAAAAAAGTCCGCGAACGTATCAGCAAAAAGTGCGCGACGTTCAACCTCGGACGAAAGCCTATCGCCAAGATAAGCATTGTCGGTAAATCCCTGAGGCTCCACCTTGCCTTGGATCCCGCCGCGGAGGAACTTCAGAAGTACCCCGTAAAGGATCTTTCCGACAAGGCTTCCTACAAGGACGTGCCGGTCATGCTCAAAATATCGAGCGATCTGGCGCTGAGGCGCGCGCTGAAACTGATAGCGCTGCTGTAAAGACCGAAGTCTTATACGTCCGTTCGGGGCAATATGTCCCGAACGGAAATACGGTGTTGCATTTTCGCAGGAATTGTGCGAAAATATTGTTATGCAAAAACCCGAATTGCTTGCTCCCGCGGGGAGCCCGGAAAAGCTCAGGACCGCGTTTTTATACGGCGCGGACGCCGTGTACGCGGGCGGTAAAGATTTTTCCCTGAGACAGTATGCCTCCAATTTTACAAACGACGAACTTTCCGACGGGATACGTTTTGCCCATTCGATCGGCAAAAAAGTATATGTAACGGCGAATATATTTCCGAAAAACGGCGACTTTGCGACGGCGGAACGCTTTTTCGCGGCGCTCGAGGAAATGGGCGCGGACGCGGTACTCGTGACCGATCCCGGGTTTTTGAAACTTGCCCGAAGGGTCGCGCCGAGCGTCAAGATACACATTTCCACTCAAGCGAACACATTGAATAAATACACCGCCGCATTCTGGGCGGAGCAGGGCGCGAGCCGCGTCGTTTTGGCGAGGGAACTTTCCCTGGACGACATCGCGGAGATCTCCCGATTTAATCCCGGGCTCGAGATAGAATGTTTCGTACACGGCGCGATGTGCGTCAGCTATTCGGGTAGATGCCTTTTAAGTAATTATCTTTCGGAGCGCGACGCCAACCGCGGCGAATGCGTGCAAGCGTGCCGCTGGAAGTACAAACTCACCGAGGTCAACCGCTCGGGCGCCGAGGCGATGGAGATCGAGGAAGACGCGCGCGGCGCGTATATATTGAACAGCAAGGACCTCGATCTTTTGTCGGAGCTCGATAAACTCGGCGAAGCGGGCGTGAGCTCTTTCAAAATAGAGGGCAGGATGAAGACGGTATACTACCTTGCGACGGTGGTGAACGCCTACAGGCGCGTTATCGACGGCAGCGCCGCGGCGGCTGATATGGAAAAGGAGTTGACCAAGATAAACCATCGCGCCTATACGAAAGGGTATCTGTACGGCGAACGCGACGACACGCTGAACTATTCGGAGGGACAGACGGCGGGCGAGTACGAATTCATAGCCGTGGTCTTAGGTTACAAGGATGGCGTTGCGGAGATAGAGATGCGCAACCGCTTTAGGGATGGCGACGTATTGGAAGTGTTGTCGCCCGCGGACTCGTTTTTGAAAACGTTCGCGGTGCATGACATGCTAAATTCCGACGGGGAGCGTATAACGGATGCGAGCCTTGTGCAGCAGCGGCTCTATCTTCCCGTTCCGTTCGGATTATATAAAGGAGATATCCTGAGGCGCAGATGACGGAAGTTTTGGCGCCTGCGGGCGGAAAGGAACATTTTCTGACGGCGATACGGCACGGCGCGGACGCGGTGTACTTCGGTATGAAGCGTTTTTCGGCGAGGGCTTCGGCGGAAAACTTCGACTGCGAAACGCTCGAGTACTGCTTAAACTTCGCGCACGCTTTCGGCGCGAAAGCGTACGCCGCGGTGAATACCGCCGTAAAGGACGACGAACTTTATGATTATTTTAACGGCATAGCCGAATTATATCGCATGGGCGTGGACGGATTCATCATGCAGGACATATTTTTGGGGGCGCGGCTGAAGGACGCCGTCCCCGATATCCGCCTGCACCTTTCGACGCAGGGTGGCGCCGCGAACGCCGTCGGCGCGCGCGTCGCAAAAAGTTACGGCTTCTCCCGCGTGGTAGCGGCGCGCGAAACGTCTATAGAGGATATAAAGGAAATGTCCGGGGTGACAGAGGTCGAAACGTTCGTGCAGGGCGCGCTTTGCACGGCGTTTTCGGGGCAGTGTCTGATGTCCGCGATGGCGGGCGGCAACTCCGCAAACCGCGGCCGGTGCAAACAACCATGCCGCAAAAAGTATTCGTTAAACGGCGGCGAAATGTGTTACGCCGTCAGTATGAAAGATCTGAACATGGATCCCGAAAGCCTTTCGACTCTAGTCGGCGCGGGAGTTTCCGCGCTAAAGATAGAGGGCAGGATGCGCCGTCCCGAATACGTCGCGGCAGCGGTGGACTATGTAAAAAACGCGCTTGGCGGCGATCGGGCAGAGTGTCTGTCGGCGTTGAAAAGGACTTATAACCGCGGCGATTATACGCGCGGTTTGGCATATACCGGCGACGTGCTTTTTTCGAAACACCCGGGTCACATCGGGGAGCGCGTCGGAAAGGTAACTGCAGTAAAAGGTAACAAAATAATCGTTTTTGGGGACCTGAAGCCGCAAAAAGGCGACGGATTCAAGATCATGCGCCGAGGCGAGGAAACTGGGGCGGCGTTCTGTACGGGCGCTTCCGGCTCTAGCGGGAAGACGGAGCTTAATTTTTCGGGCGACGCCGCGCCGGGGGACGAAGTGAGGATAACTACGGATGCGACGCTGAACGCGCGGCTGAAAGCGAAGGAGTGCCTTATTCCCGTCAAGGTAAAAGTGACCGCATTGCGTGGAAAAACCCTCTCGGCAGAGGCTGCCGCCTCGGTCACCGTTGCCGCTCGGTCGTGCCGGGCGGAAGCGGCGAAAAGCGCGCCGCTGGATCTATCCGAGGTAAGGCGCTGTTTTTCCAAAACCGATATCTATCCGTTCGCCCCCGAGGTAACGCTCGAAACGGACGGCGTTTTCGTTCCGAAGAGCGAGTTGAACGAACTAAGAAGAGAAGTCTACGAAAAGCTGTTTTCGTCTTTCACCGTAAAACGCGCGCTTCCCGACGACATACCGGAAAAACTCGCCGTGCCCGCGCCGCGCCCCGCGGCACCCCCGAAAAGGGCGGCGATAGCTTCGCGGAAAATAAACGGCGCGGATATCGCGATATACTTTCCCGAGGACTATTTCGACCGCAAAGGCTACGAGGATTTTCTGTCGGGCGACGCGCCCGAAAAGTATCTCTATCTTCCGGCGTTTTTGAAGGGGAAGGAAATAGAAAAAATATCGGAGTTTGTCGGCGGTTTCGACGGCGTGTACGGCATGAACCTTTCCGCCATAGGGATAGCCGAAAGCCCGGGCGTAAAATTATTCATGGGTACGGGGTTCAATATCTTCAATTCCGTATCCGCCGGGGAAGCGGCAAAGGTGTGCATGTATTACGCGTATCCCTACGAACTCAGCGCCCGCGAGGCGGCGGCGATCGGCGGCGGCTTTTACCCGGGAGAGGGCGCGGTGAAGGTGATGGACTTTATTCACTGCCCGTACGGAGGGCATTGCGCCGGATGCTCGGCGCCCGATATCGGCATTCTGACCGACGAGGAAGGGCGCGAGTTTCCGCTCAGGCGATACAAAGCGGGAAGATGCGCGTTCGCGCTCTATAATTCGCGGAATATATCGGCAAAAAGCGCGGGATCCGTGTTGTGCGACTATACCCTTATGAGGGAAAAAGAGATAAATCTTGATTCGGCGCGGCGCGCGTCGGAAAATGAACCGCATACCGCGGGAAGGAGCGTAAAAGGAGTAATATGAGCGGGATTACTTTGTCGGTCACTGTAAAAAAGAGCGATAACAAATTGTTTTATCACAACTCCGTCGATATCCCATATAATACGGAAAGGGTGAACGTATCCTACACCTATTCGCCCGCGGCGGGAGCGGGCGGCAGAAACGAGATAGATATCGCCGTGGCGTGCGCGAGCGGCGACGTCGGCACAAGGGGGAGCGACGTGAAGCACTTTACCGTGGGCCCGGACTACTCTACCGACGGATTCATACGCGTAAAGCCCGAAGGGACGTGGGATATCATAATAGGGAGGGGGAAAATTTTTTCGGAAGAGATCGACGTCGAAGTGAAGCTGGAGTTCATACCCGCTAAAAGGCGTTATTATGCGGGCGACACCCATTCCCATACCGTAAATTCGGACGGAAAATACACCTATAAAAAGCTGTTCGACATGGCGGCGCGTAAGGGGCTGGAATATCTGATAGTCACCGACCACAACCGTCCCGCCATATACGGACTGCCCGCGAAGAAGGGGCTCACCGTCATACCCGGCGTCGAGACCACGATATACATGGGACACGCGAACATATGGGGCGCGGACAGACCGTATTCCGGTACGTTCGCGACAGACGATCTCGAAAAATGGCGCGCGCTGAAAGAGGAAGCGAAGGCGGGCGGCGCCGTCGTTTCCGTTAACCATCCCTTCTGCAGCAAATGCCCTTGGCGCTGGGAGCTCGATCCCGACGATTTCGATTCCGTCGAGGTGATGACGGGTCCGCCCCGCGACGACACTCAAAAGGCGGTGGACTGGTGGAAAAGCCTCGTTATGTCAGGAAGACATATCACCGCGGTGGGCGGCAGCGATTACCATAAAAATTACGTTGTCGTAAATCTTTTGGGAGTGCCGACGACGTATGTATACAGCGCCTCGAGCGCTGGAAGCGACATCCTTCGGGCGATAAAAGAGGGTAGGACCTCTATCGTCACCTTCAAAAAGCGGGGTTTTATCGATGTCCGCTGCGGCTCGGCGGTAGTGGGCGACGAGGTGCCGTTCGACGGTAAAAACGAAGTCACCGTGACTGTCAAAAACTTAAAAAGGAAAGATACGCTGGTGGTATGTGACGGAAAGGGAGTTTTGTACGAGCACACCGCGAGGAAAAGCGGCGATCTTTCGGTCAAAGTCACTCCGCGCGCCAAGGGGCCGGTATTCGCCGAGGTCAAAAGCCGTTACCGCGGTATAATGAGCCTGGCGTATAACGTAATTTTGCTGTTTATGCTCCCGGAACAGGCATTTAAGAAGCACAAAGACTATACTTTTTCTTTGTGCTCTCCGATATGGTTCGTCTAGTCGGGGTATACCGGCTAGCGTACTTTCACGTTCTGCGGACCCAATATCCCGATCAGCTCTTTCGCTACGGCGTCCAGATTTCCTACGCGGGTGCCGTGCAGGTGCAGTTTTCTGGCGTGCTGGAATTTGACGGTGTTTTCACCCGGGTGCGCCTCGAGTACCGCGTTTATCCTATTCAATTTGTCAGCGTCCGCCACGTCCGCGTCGCTTAAGTTGAAATACAAAACGCGCGCGTCCTTTGCCGCGGCGGGAGAGCCTTCTTTTTCCTTCAGCTCCCACGGCAGTAGCTCCGAAACGTATATCTTGCATTCTCCGTCGCGATAGGAAAGCCTGCCTTTCACTTTGACCAAGGCGTCCTGCTCCAAATATCTTTTGCCGAACATCAGCGCGCGCGCCAGCATTATGCACTCTATGTTGTCGTACATGTCCTCCAGCGTGAATATCGCCATCTCCTTGCCGTCCTTGGTGCGTTTCAAGGAGATCTTCGTTATTATGCCGCCGGTATTTACGTCCATGTTGTCGCGTATTTCGCTTTCGTTTTCGACGGCTACGGATCCTCCCGTTTCATCGTCGTCCTCGTCCTCGTCGGATGCGGGGGCGGGTATCATCGATGTGTTGAAATTGAATACCTCGAATTCCTTTTCGTAGCCGTCGAACACGTGTCCCGTCAGGTACATACCCGTCATCTCTTTTTCTTTCAGAAGCTTTTCCCGGTTGGGGTATTCCTTCAGATATTCGTATTCGAAGGGCTTTTGCTTGAACGCCGCCTCGTCGGAATCGCCGAACATCGAGAACATATCCAGCTGTCCTGTGGTCTCGCGCTGCTCGCGCGTTTTCCGCTCGAGGTCTATCTCGCGCAGTATCCTTTCGTAATTTGCTATAAGCGTCGCTCTCGTCATTCCGAACGTATCCATCGCGCCGCCGTAGATGAGGCTCTCGATAACGCGCTTGTTTAGCTGCTGCGAGGCCCCGAGGCGCTTGATGAAATCGTACAGGTCGCCGAACGGCCCGTCCTTTTCGCGTATGCGCACGATCTCGTCCGTAACGGCGATGCCGACGTTTTTGATGCACCCCAGCCCGTATCTGATACCTTCCTTTTCGGGCGTGAAATAGGATCCCGATTTGTTTACATCGGGAGGCAGAAGCGGTATATTCATCAATTTCAATACCGCCATGTATTTTTTCGTGTCGTCGGGTTTGTTGATACGGTTGTTCAACACCGCCGCCATGAATTCGGTAGGGTAATACCTTTTGTAGAAAGCAGTTTCGTAGCACAGATACGCATACGCTGCCGCATGCGATTTGTTGAACGCATACGAAGCGAAGCTTTCCATTTCCTTGAATATATCGAGGGCTATATCGGCGCTTATGCCGTTTCTGACGCATCCCGGGATAAGCACGTTCCCGTTTCCGTCGGTCTTGCCGTTTATGAATTTGTCGCGCTCTATCGGTATCTTTTCCGTCTTTTTCTTCGAGATGATGGAGCGGAAATTATCGGCGTCCGTCATCGTGTATCCCGCGAGCTTTCGCGTTATCATCATCGCCTGTTCCTGATAGACGATTATTCCGCTGGTAACGCTCAGGATATCTCGGAGCGCCTCCGTTTTGTATACTATTTTGTCGGGATTTTTGCGGTTATAGAGGAATTTATCGATGTCCTTCAGCGGTCCCGGGCGATACAGCGATATTCCCGCGATGATGTCTTCCATGCACACCGGTTTCAGGCGCGTCAGGAATTTTTTCATACCCTCGCCCTCAAGCTGGAACACCGCGTCCGTCTGTCCCGAGGCGATGAGCTCGTAAACCTCGGGGTCCTCGTACCCGAGAACGGAAAAATCGACGTCGCGCCCCGTCGCTTTCAACACGTAATCGTGCGCCATTTTGACGTCGGTCAAAGTCATCAACGCCAAAAAGTCCATCTTCAGAAGCCCCAGACCCTCTACCTCGATCATGTCGAACTGCGTAGTGACCTCGTCGCCGTTTTTGGCAAGAGGAATGGTGTCTATCGCCGGGTTTCTGTAAATGACGACGCCTGCGGCGTGGATGGAAGTGTTCCTCGGCATCCCCTCGATCTTAGCGGCGATATCGATGACTTTTTTGATATTCGGGTCGGAATTGTACAATTCGTAAAGGTCGTTCACGAGGAATTTTCCGTTCGGATCGACAAGGTCGGGTATATGCACCTTTTTGTCGTCCTCACCGAAGTTTCCGATGCCTTTTGTGATCTTCGTGACGTCCTGGAAGGGCAGGCGAAAAACGCGCGCAACGTCCTTTATAGCCTGCTTTTTCTTCATTTTACCGAACGTGATTATCTGCGAAATCCTGTTCGCGCCGTATTTTCCCTTGACGTACTGAACGACCTCGGTGCGGCGGTTGTAGCAGATGTCGATATCGAAATCGGGCATCGAGGTGCGGTCCTTATTCAAAAAACGCTCGAAAATGAGATCGTACTTCAACGGTTCGACGTCGGTTATGCCTATTGCGTACGCCACAACGGACCCGACGCCGGAGCCGCGCCCTTTGCCTATCGGGATGTCCTGGGACTTAGCCCAGAATATAAAGTCCCAGACAATAAGGTAATAGTCGGCAAACCCCATCGAGATGATGACGTCCAGCTCCGTTTCGGCGCGCTCTTTCAGCTCGTCTGTGATCTCGCCGTAGCGGCGCTTGAGCCCTTCGTAGGTTAGCTTTCTGAGATATTCCTTCGGAGTCAGTCCGTCGGGACATTCGTAATCGGGTACCTGATAATGCTTTTCAGGGAACTTAAAATCGCATTTTCGGGCGATCTCGTATGTGACGTCAAGGTATTCGGGGTGGGATGGGAAAAGTACGGCCATCTCCTCGCGGGACTTCAGATAAAAGTTGTCGTTCGGCAGCCACTTCATTCTGTTTTCGTCGTCCTGGTAGGAGGCGGTTCCGATGCACAGCACGATGTCGTGCATCTCCGCGTCCTCGCGCAGAATGTAGTGCGAATCGTTCGTCGCGACGCATTTTACGCCTATCTCCGCGGCGAGGCGCTCGAGCTCGGGAAGCACTCTTATCTCGTCCTCGAGTCCGTGGTTTTGGAGCTCGATATAAAAATCGCCTTCCTCGAACATGTTCTTCATGCGAAGCGCATATTCCTTCGCCTCGTCGTATTTTCCCTGCAATATTTTTTTCGGGACGGCTCCCGCGATACATGCGGTCAGGCAGACGAGGTCGGAGGAATATTTTTCGAGAAGGTCAAGATCTATCCTCGGCTTATAATAAAATCCGTCGATCCATGCGTGGGAATTGAGTTTCGCGAGGTTTAAGTACCCCTTGTAATTTTTGGCAAGCAGCACCAGGTGGTAATACCTCGATTCGCCGTCCTGAGAGGATCGCGCTTCGCGCGAACGCATATCGTCCGCAACGTAAAATTCGCAGCCGACGATAGGGCGCACACCCGCCTCCTTGCAAAGGTTGACGAACTTTATCGTCGCGTACATGTTGCCGTGGTCCGTCATCGCCAGCGCCGGCATACCCATATCCGCCGCGGTCTGTACAAGCCGTTTAAGCGGCGCGGCTCCGTCCAAAAGCGAATACTCCGTGTGCACGTGAAGATGCACGAAATTATCTATCGTATCCTTAAAAAGTTTATCTATCGGCTTTTCCTTGTTTTGTTCCTCATTCGCTTTTGCCATGGTTGTCCTCTATAGCGTCGCCTGTCGCGACCAGTTTTTTGAGTCTGAAGTTTATCGCGCCCCTTCCCGGGTGGGAGGGTATTATTTCCGACAGCTGACTTAAAGTCGCGGACGGATTTTCCATTCGCGCTTCGGCGACTTCCCTTGTGTCCGCGTCTAGCGTGTCCATGAGTCCCGCGCGGATTATTTTTTTGATCGCCTCCGTCTGCCTTATCGCCGCGTTCACGGTCTTAGAGATATTTGCGCTTTCGCAGTTTGTGTAGCGGTTCGAATCGTTTTTGACGGCGCGGAACACCACGATGTTTTGTATCGCGCACACCGCGTTCATCGCGCCGAGCCTGCAGACCATGTCGGATATCGCTTCCGCTTCCTTCATATAAACGGAATATGCTCTCATGCGCTTTCTGATCTTCGCGTTCGCACCAAGCGAATTTAACAGATCGCAGACGAACGCGGCAACGCTTTCGTTTGACAGCGTAAGATCCATATAATATCCGCCCGAGCTTTTGGCTTTTTCGTCGAAAGGCACAGAAATGGTACCACAAGCTACAAACAGACCTTTTATAAAGCTTATCTTGCAGCATTCGTTTGCAAGAAGGGCGGGGCTAGGGAGTGCCGCGACATCGCCGAACGGGGGGAGAACGTGCATATCGGTCAGGCGGTCGTAGACATCGCCGGAGGGTATCTGGAATTCGTATATGTTTTTGGCGCCCACTTCGCGGCTTGAAATGCGGAGGGTGACTTCCGCTTCGAAACGCGTCAGGGAGTGGAGTATGACGGCGCTTTTGGATATTAGCGCGTCGTCATGGTGCGATATCCTTACGCCGTATCCGTCGTGGGACAGATAAAAACTGCCCGCGCCGCGGAACACACCGGCGAGAAAAGCGCATTTACAGCACTTTTTCGATATTTTCTGCGTTAATATCTCCTCTTTTACGTCTGCCGCCGACACTTTGGTAGGGGTGGCGTCAAGTACGGGCTCCGTCATCTCGATTTATTTCTTTTCCTATTATTTCTATTTCGGGTTCTAAGTCGATCCCGAATTTTCTTTTGACCGCGCCGGACGAAAGCGCCATCAATTTTGTGTAGTCCGCTGCCGTGGCGTGACCGCGGTTTACTATGAATCCGGCGTGCTTAGACGATATTTCCGCGCCGCCGATCACGGTTCCTTTCAATCCCGCTTTATCTATGTAATAGCCTGCGCCGATGCCGTCCGGAGTACGTTTGAACGTCGATCCGAGCGACGGGCGCGAGGGCTGCGTTTCGCGCCTCAGAGCGGTATAGTAGGCGCATTTTTCCTTTATCTTTGCCGCAGGCATAAGATCGAGCTTGACAGAAAGTATTATCTTGTCGTGAAACGTAGAGCCGGACGTACGATATCCGAAATCCGTTTCGCTACCTTTAATTTTATATACTTCGCCCGTTTTCATGTCAAATACGGTAGCTTCTGCTACCAAATCCGACATTTCTCTGCCGAACGCCCCGGCATTCGTTTTTGTCATGCCGCCGATAGTGGCGGGGATACCGCCTAGTTCCTCCAATCCGCCGAGTCCTTTTTCCGCCGCGATATCCAGCGCGACCGTGACGGGGATACCCGCGCTTAAGGTAAGTTCGTTTCCGGACGCGGATATTCTGCGCATACCCACCATGGATACCATTATTCCGTCGTAGCCGCCGTCGAGTATCAGAGTGTTCGAGCCGAGCCCGAAAGGGTATAGCGGTAACGAGAACGCTTCGGAAATATCTTTCAGCCTTTCAAGCGCCTTTACCGATTCCGGATACGCGGTGACGAGCGCTTTGCCGCCCGCGCGGAAGGCGGACAGTTCTTTGCCGCCGAGATCCGTTTTGAAGGCAATTTTGGAGTTGTTGAGTTCGTGTATGACTTCATTCATATTATATCAAAGCCGCCTCCTTTTTACAAGAGTTTTTAAGTCTCGCCGCGGCGCGGTACACCGCGGCGAATACTACGATGAGCGCCGTATACGACGTTACGGGATAAACGTATTCGACGATGTTTCCGAATCCCGAAAGCGACATGAGCAAAGCCGCGATGACTATAGATGCTCTGCCTCCCGGAGACTTTGCCGCGGTGTTTATCGTAGCCGCGCCGCTCGTCACGGCGCTTATTATCAGCACGAACATAAGCGGTATTTTCATTCCCGTCGGCGCCGCGTTTTCTACTGCGGGGAGCGTTGCGGACTCGGCGCCGCGCACGACGTTCATGTATAGGTATATGATCCCGAATGTCAAAAACGATATCATGGCGGAAGCGAGCGCTTTTTGTCTAACGGAAAAACCTTCGGTATAGCGCGACACGGTCATGGCGGGTATCAGTATATTCATCGCGGCATATCCCATGGGCCTTAGCGGGAATGTGCCCTCGGAAGCTGCAAAAGGAGTACCCAGCTTCAGGGCTATCGTAAGCGCGATCAAAAGCGCTGTAGCGGTGGAAAATACGGTGACGACTTTGTATCCGAATCTTCCCGAAGCGGATACGGCGAGTGCTGCGGCAGCTGCCAGCACCGCGCCGCCCGGGAGCGAAAAAAGATTTCTCCCCAGCGTTTCCGAAAGCGCAAGCGTAGCGGCGAGTATAACGAGGCATTCCGCACGTATCACGATTTTCGGCAATGCGGGACGGTAGGGGCATATTATTACCTCGGGACCCGGTCCGATACTCATGAACGCGAACGCACCGACGCCGGATACGACTGCGGCGGCGAGCGGTCCCCATATCCCGGTGCCCGAAAAAAATACCGCCGCCTCCCTGCCGGAAACGAACCCCGCGCCCATAAGCGTTCCGATAAATACGAATGCGACGGAAATATACCTCATCCGAATAAATTCTATTTTTTTTCTTCGGGATATATTCGGTCAAAGGGCGCGGATCGCTCCGCGCCCCGAAAAAAGCGGCCGCTCAAAAGAATTTTCTCGCCAGTTTTTCCGAAAGCGCCACTGCAAGGTACATCGCCGTCGCCAGTACGCACAATATGAGCGTGGACGCCATGACGAGATCGAGCCTGAATACCTGACCGCCGTACACCAGTAGGTACCCGAGCCCTTCGCGCGACACCAGATATTCGCCCATAATGGTGCCGACCCAGCTTAGCCCCACATTGATCTTCAGTATCGCGAGGATATTCGGAATATTTGCGGGCAGCACGAGTTTTAGAAATATTTTCCCTTTGCCCGCGCCCATGGAGCGAAGAAGATCTATCTTGTCTCGATCCACGCTTTGAAAACCCTGCAGCGCCGATATGACCGTTATAATGAGACATATCAGGAGCGCCATCGTGATTATCGCGCCCTTCCCGGCGCCCACCCATATGATGATGAGCGGGCCGAGGGCTATTTTCGGGAGCGAGTTCAATACGATGAGATAGGGCTCCGTGACTTCGCACAAGAACCTGTTCCACCACAGCGCTACCGCTATCGCGGTACCGAGAACGGTGGAAAGCAAAAAGCTCACTACCGTTTCCCACAGCGTCGCGCCGATGTGTACGAACAGATCTCCCGAGGTGTAAAGCGAAGCGATGCTTTTTATGACCCTCGACGGCGACGAGGTTATGAACGGGTCCGCCCATTCCAGGTACGCTGAGAGCTCCCACAAGCCGAAAAACAATATCAGGATACCTATCTGAGTGATACGGACAACCAATTTGCGTATTTTCTGTTTTTTAAGATAATGCTTGTGTTCTTCACTCATTGGGCGCCTCCATATCCATCCATATGTTTTTGAAGTAGACGGAAAAGTTTTTAAGTTCCCGTCTTTTCAGCGGCGGCAGGCTTTTATCCAGCCCTATAGTATACTCGCTTTTGACCCCGGCGGGTCTTGCGGTAAGCACGATCACTCTGTCCGCCATCGATACGGCTTCGTTTATGTCGTGCGTCACCAATACCGCCGTTTTTTCCTCCGCTTTTATTATCCGCAGAACGTCGTCGCAGACATATAGCCGCGTTTGGAAATCGAGTGCGGAGAACGGCTCGTCCAACAGCATAAGCTTCGGTTTTGTGACAAGCGTGCGTATGAGAGCCGCCCTTTGGCGCATTCCTCCGGACAACTCGGAAGGACGTTTCGACGAAAACTCCTTCAGCCCGTATTTTTCCAATAACTCCTCGGCGTACGCGCGCGCTTTTTTGATGTCGCCGCCCGCGATCTCTGGTGCCAGAAGCACGTTTTTCATGACGGAACGCCATTCGAACAATCCGTCGCGCTGCGGCATATACGCTACCCTCGTCGATTCCGCCTTTACGATCTCGCCTCCCGACGGGGCGATAAGCCCCGCCATGATCTTCAGAAGCGTCGTCTTTCCGGAACCGCTGGGCCCGACGATAGCCACGAATTCTTTGTCTTCAATGCTCAGACTCACATCCTTTATCGCTTCCGTTTCCCCGTCGCGGGAGTGATAGGTAAGGGATATGTTCCTAAGCTCGACAAGCGCCATTTTGCCCTAGCCCTCGTATAGCTCCGCGGCTATGGAGTTGTCGATTATGTCCTCGAAAGCCACGTCCGTTTCGAGCGTGCCGGCAAAGCGCAGTATCTCCAGGAACTTGTCGTAGTCCTCTCTCTCCATAACGGGAGTGGTCTTGTATGCGTCGATGGCTTTATAGGCGTCTATCGCCTTGGCGTTGAGCTCTACGGAAGTGTCGGGGAAAGAGGGACTGAGTGCCTCGGCTATTGCTTCGGAGGAGTTCTCCGTCACGAAATCGATACCCCTTATAATGGCGCGCATAAACTTCAAAACGGTATCTCTGTTTTCCGAAATATAGTTTTTGGTAGCCATAAAGCAAGTATACGGTACTTCGCCCGCCGCAGCGCCGACAGAGGTCAGAATATAGCCTTTCCCTTCCTGTTCGTATGTCGATGCGACCGGCTCGAACATCGTGCACATATCGCCTACACCCGACTCGAACGATGCGGCTATGAGGTCGAATTGCACGTCGTAGTTTATCGTCACGTTTTCTCCGTCCGTCAGACCGTTAAGGTGCATGGCGTATTCCAGGGTCATAGCGGGCATCCCGCCGGGACGGCCGCCGATTATCTCTTTGCCGACCAGAGACGACCAGCTGAAGTTTTCGTCCGGGCTTCTGCCTATCAAAAACGAGCCGTCCTTGTTGGTCAGCTGACCGAACACCATGGGATAGTTGTTGCTTCCGGCAGCCTTTACGTAGATAGCGGCCTCCGGGCCCATCAGCCCTATATCCGCCTGTCCGCTCAGTACCGCGGTCATCGATTTGTCGGCGCCTCCGCCGTTCGTCAGCTCTATTTTCAGACCTTCATCCTCGAAATACCCTTCGTTCAGGGCAACGTACAGAGGAGCGTAGAACACCGAGTGCGTGACTTCGTTGAGTCTTACGGTGGTCAGATCGCTCTCTTTTTCGGTGCAGGCGGTGAGTAATGCCGCCGTGCACACCAAGCAAAACGCCGCTATCAATATTACGGCTATCAGTTTTTTCATATCGAAACCTCCGATCATATTTAATACATACTATGACCCCGCTTGTCGAACGGGTGACACCGCCCGCCATTATGTGGTTTTTGATTTTTGTGTGAAGTCCGTTGTAATACTCGCGCGCGTGTGGTATATTTGATATGATGAAAGGAGTTATAAGAAAAACCCATATAATGTTTTTACTCGTCGCGGCGGTCTTCGCGGTAGCGATGTTTTTAGCCGTACCGGACGGGGAAGCGGCGGCGGAGGAGTATGCGAGCGCTCCCGTCATCGTCGTTTCGGGCGCGCCCGAAAGCGGCGGATACGTGGGAAGCGTAAATATAGCGATAGAGTGGAACGGATTCGAACCGCTCGGATACGGCATACGCCGCGCGGACGGCGAAGAAAGCTCGTATGCCTACACCGGTCCCTTCGAGTTTTCGTCGGAAGGCTCGTATACGATCTACGCATACTATTACGAGGGCGCCGACGTGCGTTCCGTTTCCGTCAATGTCGACTATATCGACTCCACGGCGCCGTATTTTTCGGACGAAGTATCTATGGACGTAGACTTTTCCATGGGCCGCGGCGCGTATATAGCGGTGACTGTCGGCGACGCGCTCGGCGGTATCGCCAGAGTGTATGTGTCCTCCGCCGAAGGCGAAACGCTTTTCTCGCTTGTCGACGGTTCTACGGCGAGCGAGGAAACGAACATATACGCTTCGGATTGCCTTGATGCAGGGGCAGAATATCTGTATATCACTGCCGAGGACGTCGCGGGAAACACCGCGACTACCGGATACGATATGAGGCAGCTGGACCGCGCGAAAATAAGGGAATATCTTTCCGTCTATGCCGCTCTCGACGCGGAGCGTTTTACGACGGCGGGCAGGGCGGAACTTGAGTCGGCTTTCGAAGAGCTTGAAAGCGCCCTGGAGGCTGGCGGCACTAATACCTCCGACATCACCGCGGCAGAGCAGCGCGTTGCCCGCGCGATGGGCTTGGGCGTCAGCGTCGTCACGCGTTACACCGACACCTCGGACGGCATCCCCAGCGGACTGTCCGTCCCGAATATCGATATAAGCGATTCGGGAGTCGTCATCGGCGACGACGTCGTCTTGTCCATAGGCGCGGTCACGAGTATCTCCCAAGAGGAGCTGGATAACAATCTGCGCTCCGTGTCCGCGATCTCCGGCTACCGCGATCCCATTGTATCCGCATTTACATTGTCATTGACTACGGGTGACCAAAACATACCTCTCGGGAGCCCGCTTGCCGTAACCGTCAATATGCCGTCATCGGCGGCGGTCGCAAAAGTATATATATATTCGGGCGGCGCTATGCGCCAGCTTTCCTCATCCATAACGCAAGGGCGGATAACTTTCTATACATCCGAGATGGGCGACTTTTATCTTGTCGGCGACGACGAAAGGGCGGGCGGCGACGAGGAGCCGGGGCTCACGATAGGGGACAGATTCTTCCCCGCTTCCGTGCTCTGGACCGCCGGCGGCATAGTCCTGGGCGTCGCCGTCATTGCCGGCGTAACCGCATTTTTGATACTCTACTTCCGTAACAAGAAAACCAAGTAGTTTTTTGTGGCGGTAAAACCGCCACAAAAAGTGAAATAATTTTGCTGCGCAAAATTGCGAAATAACGCGCGCCCCATGGGCGCGCGTTGTGAAATAAATCGGCATAATATACTTTTTAATTTATATCAACTTTTCGAAATGCCGATTTGTGAAATAAAATCCGCTAAGAGTTTTATAGAATGCTCAAATAAAAAATACATCATATCCACTCTTGCTTTTGTCCGCGGATTTTGTTGTGGTCATTAGATTAAAAAGACATACATCAACTATACACTCTTATTCCCGTTTTACTTTAGAGCTATGAATTGCAGTATACTTGTAAAAGTGTTTTCCATGAAAGAAGAATACAGTCTACTGTGTATTTTATCGCCACGAACAGCATACTTGGCACCGATTTGCAGACTATTTTGCGTTGTATCGCACGAAACGCGGGCGGCGCTATAGCGGGCTATGCGCCGTTCGCGCCCCGCTTTGGTCTCCAAAACGGGGTGACAATAAAGGCTTTAAGTAATTTCGTGCGATACGGCGGAAAAGAGGCGCAAAGCGGTGGATATTGATCGATTGCCGACGATCAATTATATATCCTTATGAAAGAAAAGCCCGTTCGGGGGGAACGGACTTTGTCTAATTTTTTGTTTGGGGGTAAATTGATAGCTTGCCTCATTTCATTCGGCAATCGATCAATTTACTTTGTAATAGTGATCTTGGTTCGATTTCTGGGGGAGTCGGGATCTACCCCCAAAGCCTCCGCCATATACGCGACGTACAACTCGACCGCCAGCGAATAGATGAACGGTACGTTCATGCCGCGGCTCACGGGCATTTCGAGGCATTTGTTCGACATGCGTTTGATCTCGGTAATGTCGGTAAACGATATTATATTCGCGCCGAGAAGGGCAAGTCTTGTCGCCATGCTGATAAATTCCGCGGTGAACTCGGAATCGGGCGCGAGCATCAGGACGGGAGTGCCTTCCTCGATTATCGAAATGGGCCCGTGCATAAAATCCGACGTCGAAAAAGGTCTGCTGAGCTTATAGCACGATTCCATCATCTTCAGCGACAGCTCGCTTGCCGCGCACTGCGTGAGCCCGCGGGTCAGAATGATGAAATTATTTATTTTCTGGGTAGATTCGGCAAAATCTTTTATTTTATCTTTGTAGTCGTTTATAAAATCCTGGAGAAGGGGAGGCAGCTCGGCGGGGTTCATTTTCGCAGGTATCGGCGACAGGGCGTTGGACAACAGGAACATCGCCGTCAGCTCCGCCAAAAACGTCTTTGTCGCACCGACGCTTATCTCCTCGCCCGCATTGAGGTCTATGTGGAAGTCCGCAAGTTTCGCAAGGGGGGATTCCGAGTTGTTGGTGACCGCAACGGTCAGCGCGCCCGTCTCGCGCGCCGCTTCCACGACCATCAAAGTATCCGTGGACATACCGCTTTGCGAGATAGCCAGCACCATGTTCTTGGAAAGGTTGACCTTAGCGCCGTATACCGTGGTTATGGAAGGCGTGAATTTGGAGACCATCACTTCCCCGATAGCTTCGACGACATATTTGAAGTAGGTCGCCGCGTTATCCGATGTGCCGCGCGCAACGGTCGTTATATTTGTGATACCGCGCTCTTTGAAAACTTTGGCAATGTCTTTGATGACCTGTTTGTTCGCCTGTGTGACGTTTCTGACGACGTCGGGCGCAGACAAAAATTCATTCAGCATTACGGACATATCCGGCTCTCCTCTGTGCGTTCGGTTGATATTAGATATTATATGCCAACGGAACCGAAAAGTAAAACGAATTGACCCATATTGAGCGCCGTAAAATTTACTGCCGATCCGCAGGCGCGCAAGCGGAGGTCCGTGCGTCGTAAACGGCGTCGGGAGGGTTCCGAAAATTTGCTCCGGTCTCAATCTATCCGCCGAATGCCGCAAAGATCGCCGACGGCGGAGCGGATATGGGGCAGGCGCCGGATGCGGGATCCGTACAATATTTTTACTGTGATTTTTCGAAAAGAGGTCAATATTTTGTGTTGTCGGTGCGGTTGACCTTGTACGTCAATTTATGCTAATATAGTCGGGATAAATATAGAGGCGGATGATGAAAGCAAAGAATATGCGCCTGTCTTTCGGGGCGGAACTCATCTACGACGACGCGAGTTTCATTTTGGAAGACGGCGACAAAGTCGGAATAGTCGGTGTGAACGGGGCGGGAAAAACCACCCTTTTCCGCGTTATTCTGGGGGAGCTGGAGCTTGACGGCGGCTCGCTGTACACGGGAAAAAAGCGCATAGGGTATCTCCCGCAGGAGATTCTCCCCGACTACTCCGACGAAACCGTTTGGGAATATCTGTACGACGGGCGCCCCATCAGGAAGATCCACGAGGAATTGGAAAGAATATATTCCCGAATGGCCGCAGGCGACGGCGGGTACGAAGAGGAACTGAAGCGTATGGACAGGCTTCAGGAAGAACTAAGTTACTACGACGAATATACTGCGGAGGAAAAACTTCTTGCCCTGACCGACGATATGGGGATACCGACAGAGATACTCGGACGGAAGATGACGGAGCTGTCCGGCGGACAAAAATCGAAGATGGCGTTCGCTAGAACGCTGTTCGCAAAATCCGAGATACTCCTTCTGGACGAGCCCACGAATCACCTAGACGCAGAAACGAAGGACTTCGTCACAAAGTATTTGAAACACTACAACGGCACCGTGCTGATGATAAGCCACGACGTCGATTTTCTGAACGCCATCGTCAACAAGATCCTTTACGTCGATAAACTTACCAAAAAGACCACGGTCTACCGCGGCAATTATTCCGATTTTCTCCGCCTTAGCGCCGAGGAGAAACGCGTGCGGGCGCTGGAGAGGGAGCAGCAGCTAAAGGAGATAAAGGAACTCGAGGCTTTCGTCAAGCGCGCACGCGAGGCGAGCGCCACCAACCACGCCCTGAAACGCATGGGATTGGAGCGCGAGTCGCGCCTTCAAAAAAAGAGGTCGGAGCTCAACGCTCCCGAGCGCACCTACAAGCGCGTAAAGATGGACATAAAACCCAGGCGCGAGGGCGCAAAGGTGCCTTTAGAGGTCGAAAAACTCGCTTTCGGATACCCGAACAGCAATTTATTGTACAGGGAACTTTCCTTCAAGGTGTCCGGCGCCGAAAGGTTTTTAGTGGTCGGCGAAAACGGCGTCGGCAAGTCCACGCTCCTGAAACTTTTGATGAACGAACTGACTCCGCTCGCGGGAAAGATCCGTTTCAATCCCAAAACGGATATCGCCTATTACGCGCAGGAGCTTGAGGAAGTCGACCCCGAAAAAACCGTTCTCGAGAACGTGCTTACCCCGGAATACGCCGATTGGCAGATGCGCGGGATATTGAGTAATTTCCTGTTCTACGAAAAGGACGTCAACAAGCGTGCGGGACTTTTGTCCCCCGGCGAAAGGGCGCGGATAGCGCTGTGCAAGATACTCCTGAAAAAGGCGAATATGCTGCTTCTGGACGAGCCCACCAACCACCTCGACCCCGAAACGCAGGCGATAATAGGCGGCAACTTCAATCTCTTCCCGGGCACGATAATCGTCGTCAGCCACAACCCGTCCTTTGTCGAACAGATAGGCATAAGCCGTATGCTGATCTTGCCCTCCGGGCGCATCGAAAATTATTCGCACGAACTTCTGGAGTACTACTACGAATTGAATACGGCGGAAGAGTAGTTTTTTGTGGCGGTGAAACCGCCACAAAAAACGTGAAATAATTTTGCGAAGCAAAATTGTGAAATAATACGACCCGCGGGGTCGTATTGTGAAATAAATCGGCATAATATACCGTTTAACTTATATCCACTTTCCGAAATGCCGATTTGTGAAATAAAATCCGCTATGAGTTTTTATAGAATGCTCAATCAAAAAAATACATCATATCCACCCATGCTTTTGTCCGCGGATTTTGTTGAGGGTCGCTGCGCTCCAATTTTAATAAAAACAAATAAAAATACCACTTCACCTCTACTAGGCTGTTTACCAAAGTAAATTGACCGCTTGCCTCATTTCATTCGGCAATCGATCAATTTACTGTGTGTTTTGTCGCAATGAACAGCATACTCGGCGGCAGATTGCCGTAGATTTTTAGGCTGTTTTGTTCAAAGCACAAGCATATTAGGAAGTCAATACCGATGAGAACAAGTCGAATATGCTTCGGGAGGAATGTCTTTCATTCCTCCCGAAGTGCGTAGCAGTTTCGAGGCGGCAGATACGTTCAAAGACAAGCGATGTCCCCGACGCTCGTACCCGCAGTGGTACGTGCTAGTGGGTCAGCGCGTAGTATTTGGGCGTATCTCATCCTCAAAACCATATGAGCACTTGTTTGAGTCGGTATAAAGAAAAAGATGCGGCAAGATGGCGGTATTGATTTCTTTGCCGAATTCAATCTCACCTTATGAAAAAAAGTTCATTCGGACGAATGAACTCCTTTTCAATACTTTGCTTATAAGTCCCTTTCAAAGTATTAAATTATCATCTTTTCGCAAAGAAATCAATCTACTGTGTATTTTAGCGCCACGAAGAACGTGTATAGCGCCGATTTGCAGACTATTTTTGTCGTATCGCACGAAACGCGGGCGGCGCTATAGCGGGCTATGCGCCGTCCGCGCCCCGTTTTGGTCTCCAAAACGGGGTGATATTAAAGGCTTTAAGTAATTTCGTGCGATACGGCGGAAAAGAGGCGCAAAGCGGTGGTGTTGATTTCTTTGCCGAATCAGGTCTCACCTTATGAAAAAAAGCGCATTCGGTCGAATGAACTCCTTTTCAATACTTTGCTTATAAGTTCCTTTCAAAGCCTGTAATTTACATCTTTTTCGGCAAAGAAATCAATCTACTGTGTATTTTAGCGCCACGAAGAACGAGTATAGCGCCGATTTGCAGACTATTTTTTGTCGTATCGCACGAAACGCGGGCGGCGCTATAGCGGGCTATGCGCCGTCCGCGCCCCGTTTTGGTCTCCAAA
>CALVJA010000030.1 GCA_944331875.1 uncultured Clostridia bacterium
TTCGCATGTCGCCGCTTTGCTCTCCAGATATATCCCGTATACGTGTTTGTGTTCTTCTTCCCGTACCTCTTCCGCGCTCTCACTTCCGCATGCGGTCATCGCCGCCATCATCGTTATCACAGCCGCTACCGCTAGTACTTTCCTAAGCGCCTTCATCTATTTACTCCCTCTCCGTTTTCTCCGTCTTTCGACTCCTAAATTCTATGTCGCTTTTTGTCGCTTGTCAAGAGCTTTTATCAAAACAAACGTACGTATTCCGATGTTTAAATTGTTTGTAAGAATAAATATGCTGTCTTTAGTACGAATTTACCCACATATATCACTCAAATCAGCTCAATTTACCAATTTTGCGCATAAAAAAATCTTAAACTCACTCAATTTTATCTTTGCATGAGTTTAAGATTGTTGGTGGAGGTGAGGGGAGTCGAACCCCTGTTCTTACGGATCACCGAACGGCTTTCTACATACTTAGCGAAGTTGTTATTTGTCGCGTCGGCGAGGTCAACTTGCAAACCGCGCTTCCGCCGAGCCCTAAGTTCCGTTCGCCGCCTCGGGCCGTGCGGCGCTCGTTGCCCTGCTAAACCACGCCGGATTGCTACCCGCAGGAAATAGGTCCGACGGCTGCCTTAATTAAGCGGCAGCGTATTGATAACTTTCGTTGTCGTTTCTTCTTTTTGTTTCCGTTTTTACGAAGACGAGCCTTCGGTATGCTTACCGTCCCTTAATCTCGCAAGTCGAATCCGGGACACCCCCACATATCGGGCATATGTATATACGTTGGCCGCGCGCAAAATTCCTGATTCAATTGAGTTTTATTTCGACGTCGTGCGGCGTATGTTTTTTGTAAACGGTCCAGTGCGTAAAGCCGATCTCCAACGCGACCGAAGCGGCGAGAAAGTAATTCGAACATATATCCTCCGCCCTGTGCGCGTCCGACGAGAACGTGACGCGCCTGCCGCCGAGCTCGAAGTATCTTTGAAGGATCCCCTTTTCCGGCAGGTACTTCATCTCGGGGTGGCGGATATGCGTGTTTATCTCCACGCACTTGTCGAGGGCGATGATGTTTTTCAGAAGTGCGTCTATCCTGTCGGCGAAACGATCCTCGCATAATGTATAATTCGGGTATCCGGAATAGCGCGTTATGTATCCGATATGCCCTATTATGTCATAATCGTACTTTACCGCAGTCGATTCGGTCAAGAGGTCCAGATACTCCCTGTAGACGTCGTCTTTTTCGCGGTTTTTGAAAAGTTTGCCGAAGTACGCGTCCTGAGCGTGCATGGTGTGGATGGAGTTTATCACCACGTCGAAGTCGTAATTAGCGAGGCGCTCCTCATACCACTTTGCCGCCTTTTCGGAGTATCCCGCTTCGACGCCGAACGCGGCGTACATATCGCCGAAGCCGCTCTCCCTGAGCTCGGTGACTTTTTTATAGTATTTTTTTAGGTTCAGCGCCCTGATGAAACGCTCCTTTTTGCAATACTTGTAGTCACGGTCGAGGTGTTCCGTGACGGCGTAATACATAAGTCCTTTTTCGCGCGCCGCGCCGATCATCGCGTCGATATTCTCTCTGCCGTCGTGCGAAAATTTGGTATGCGAATGGCTGTCTATCATCATTTGTGCGGATCCTTTTTTTACATCTCCTCGGGGGCGCCCACGCCGATGAGCCTAAGCCCTTCCTCGAGCACGACGCTCACGGCGTACACCAAAGCTATACGCGCGCGGCGCGCCTCGGGCTCCGCGTTCAGTATGCGGTTCGCAAGATAATATCTGTTGAAGGAGCGCGCAAGCTCGATGATGTACCTGGTGACTATACTTGGCTCGTACTTTTCGAGCGCTTCCGCGATAACGGCGCCGAAGCGTTTCAGAAGCGATATCACTTCCTCGCCCTCTTTGCCGTCGAGCCCTTTGAGCTCCTCGTGCCCCAAGGGTTCGGCGAACAGCGTTTTCACGTCTCCCGCCTTTTTCATGAGCGATCTGCAGCGCGCGTTCGTGTATTGAACGTAGGGCGCCGTTTCGCCGTCGAAGTTAAGCACCTTGTCGTACGAAAAGGTGATGTCTTTTATGCGGTTGTTGGAGAGCGCGAAAAACACCACGGAGCCGACGCCGACCTTCTCGGCGACCGCCGCCGCGTCCTTCAGCCGCTCGTTTTTCTCCTCGATGACCTTTCCCGCTTTCTCGACGGCTTTGTCCAGAACGTCCTTGAGCCAGACGACCTTCCCCTTTCGGGTGGACATCGTGCCGTCCTCGAGCGAGACCATGCCGAAGGGAACGTGTACGAGGTCCTTGTACCAGCTTTCGCCCATCAGCTCGATGACCTTGAAAAGCTGTTTGAAATGCAGGTTCTGCTGATACGCCACGACGTACAGGCTCTTGTAGAAATCGTACGTTTTTTTGCGGTAAAACGCCGCCGCGAGATCCCTGGTGGCGTACAGCGTCGCGCCGTCCGCTTTGACGAGAAGGCAGGGGCTCATCCCCCATTCCTTCAGATCTACTATCTTCGCGCCGTCCGATTCGGTGATGAGTCCGAGCTTTTCGAGCCTTTCAAGCACGGGGCCCATTTTGTCGTTATAGAACGCCTCGCCGTTGTACGAGTCGAACGTTATCCCGAGGCGCGCGTATACCTTGCCGACCTCCTCAAGCGTGAGTGATTTGAACATATCGTACAGGCGCAGTGCTTCCGCATCGCCGTCCTCTATCTTTTTGAACCATGCTCTCGCCTCGTCCTCGAGCGCGGGGTCTTCCTCCGCCTCCGCGTGGAACTTTACGTATATCTCGGTCAGGTGCATCACGCCCTCTTTTTTGAGCTTTTCGTCGTCGCCCCAGCGTTTATAAGCGACGATGAGTTTTCCGAACTGCGTGCCCCAATCGCCCAGGTGGTTGATACCGACCGGCTTGTAGCCGCGCTTCAAATACATCCTGTAAAGCGCCGCGCCTATGACGGTGGAGGACAGGTGCCCTATATGGAAAGGCTTCGCTATGTTTATGGAGCTGAAGTCTATGCAGACCGTCTTGCCCGAGCCCTCGTCGGAGGCGCCGTAGTTTGCGCCCTCGCGGATGATGTCGGCAAGCACTTTCCCCGCCGTTTCGGAGCGGTCGAATTTGAAATTCAAATACCCGTTGACCGCCTCGACGGACGAAAAGGGATTGGGGCGGGAGAGGATATCGGATCTCAGCTCTTCCGCTATCGCCGCGGGCGATTTCCTGAGCTGCTTTGCGAACCTGAAGCAGGGCAGCGCGTAGTCGCCCATCGCGGCGTCCGGCGGCAGCATGACATAAGAGGCTATCTCCTCCGTATCTACGCCCGCTACCTTCACATAGCCCGCGATCTCGAGTTTTTTGGGATCGATGTTTAACTTTTCCATATATTCACTTCCTTTCGACTTGTCCGTCTTTTACCATATAATATGCGGCGCCGGGGATATCCACGGGGTCGGTGCAGGTCAAAATCGTCTGCACCCCGCCTAGCGCTTCGAACAGTCCGCGCCGCCTGTCCGCGTCGAGCTCGCTGAGCACGTCGTCGAGTATCAATACCGGCGTTTCGCCCGTTTTACTCCGGAAATATTCTATTTCGGCAAGCTTCATCGACAATACCGCCGTGCGCTGCTGCCCCTGCGAACCGTATTTTCTGAGATCGACGCCGCCCGCGGAAATTTTGAGATCGTCGCGGTGCGCGCCCACCGTCGTGTATTCGAGGCGCTTGTCCGCGGGGCGCGAAGCGCGAAGCTTTGCCGAAAACTCCTCCTCGCTAGCTGCCGCCATGCTCTCGTAACGAAGCTCGAGTTCCTCTTTGCCCCCCGTGAGTTTCAGGTGTATCGCCCTTGCAGCGGGAGCGAGTTCGTCGGTGTATTTCATCCTCGCGCGGGTCAGGTACGCGGCGCTTCTGGCGAGATCGGGATCGACGACGTTCAATAACGAGTCGAGCGACTCCCTGCCGCGCATATCCTTTAACATCCTGTTGCGCTGCGCGAGGAGCGAAGAGTACCTTTTCAGTGTATAAAAGTAGGTCTTGCTCTCCTGGCTCAGAGCGACGTCGAGAAAGCGCCGTCTGTCCTCGGGCGCGCCGCGCACAAGGCGTATTTCGCCCGGCGAAAAAAACACCGTGTTTATCGCGCCCATCAGCTCGCCTATCCTGGATACGGGGAGAGAGTCTATCGATATCCTCTTTTTCCCGCTGCCGTCCGAGGCGATCTCGACGGTATGCGATGAAAACATTTTGTGCACTCTCAGGGTCACCCGAAAGCCGTTTTCGGAACCCCATTTTATCATTTCCTTGTCTTTCGTCAGCCTCGACGAGCGTCCCAGCGACCCGAGATACACCGCGTCCGCGAGGTTTGTTTTACCCGCGGCGTTGGCGCCGTATATGACGTTTACGCCGGGGGTGAACTCTACCTCGGCGCGCGAGTAACTCAAAAAATTTTCGAGAGTCGCTCTTCCGACGTACATCAATCCTCCAGGTTGTACGGCGTGACCTGATAGACGTAGTGGTTCAGCCAGTTGTAAAACAAGAGGTTCCCCGTCGAGTTCCAGCTGAAATCTATCTTGTTGACGTCGCCGCCTATGAAGTAATTTTCGGGCGGATCTATCTTTATGCCCTTTTCCTTGTCGCGCATATATTCGTTCTTGAGCGTTTCCCTGTCGTATTCGGAGTGGCCGAAGAAGAAAAATTTCCTGTCGTCCCTGCTCTTGACGATACTGATCCCGGAGCGCGCGCCCTCTGCCAATATCCTTAGCTTTTTGTTTTCCTTCACCGCGTCCGCGTCAATTTCGGTGTAGCGTGAATGCGGTATCGAGAAGGTGTCGTTCAAGCCTTTCAAAAGGGGTTCGTACGCCCTGACCGCGTGGTTTTTGAAGACGCCGAACAGCTTTTTGGGGAGCGGCTTTTTCTCGATGCCGTAATAGTGGTACATCGCCGCCTGCGCCCCCCAGCAGATGAATATCGTGCTGGTAACCATACTGTCCGCATAATCGAAAATGCTCTTCAGTTCGTCCCAATACGCCACCTCTTTGAAATCGAGGTTTTCGACCGGCGCGCCCGTCACTATCATGCCGTCGAAGCGCGTGTCGCGTATCTCGTCGAAGGTCTTGTAGAAGCGCTCCATGTGGCTTTCCGAGGCGTTCGTCGATTTATACGTCGCCGTCCTGATGAGCGTGAGATTGACCTGAAGCGGCGTGTTCGCGAGAAGCCTCAGTAGCTGCGTTTCCGTTTCCACCTTCGTCGGCATCAGGTTGACTACCGCGATCTCTATGGGGCGGATGTCCTGCGATTCCGCGCGCTTTTTCGTCATGACGAAGATATTTTCTTTCTTCAGAACGGAAAAAGCGGGTATGTCTTTGGGGATGACTATGGGCATAGGCGCCTCCTATCTGAGCGAGGCGTCCAGCGCTTCCGTGACGTCGGCAAGGATATCCTCCTCGCCCTCTATCCCGACGGACAGCCTGATGAGGTTTACCGGAACGCCCGCGGCGGCGAGATCGTCGTCGGAAAGCTGCCTGTGAGTCGTCGAAGCGGGATGCAGAACGCAGCTTCTGGCGTCGGCGATATGCGTGACGATGCGGAACAGCTTGAGGGCTTTCTGGAACTTCGCGGCGCCCTCTCTGCCGCCCTTTATACCGAAGCTGACCATGCCCGCCGCCTGACCGGCGCGAAGATATTTCAAGGCTCTCGTATGATCCGCGTCGCCCTCGAGGGAAGCGTACTTGACCCACTCGACGGCGGGATGCACGGCGATCGATTTCGCAAGCGCCAATGCGTTTGAACTGTGTTTCGGCATCCTGAGATGCAATGTTTCGATACCCAAATTCGTCAAAAACGCGTTCTGCGGAGCCATGACCGCGCCGATGTCGCGGTTTATCACCGTCCTTGCGCGGGTTATGAACGCCGCGGCGCCGACCGAGGCGAACACCAGCCCGTGATATGAGTTGTCGGGCTCGTTGAACAAGGGGTATCTGGGGTTACCGGCGTATTCGAAATTGCCGCCGTCCACGATGAGCCCCCCTACGCTGGTGGCGTGACCGTCCAGGTACTTCGTGGAGGAATGCACCACCACGTTTGCGCCGAGCTCCACGGGGCGGCAGAGTACAGGGGTCGCTATCGTGTTGTCGGTGATGAGGACTATGCCGTAGCGCCTGGCTATCGCCGAAAATTTTTCGAAGTCCGCGACTACCCCCGCGGGGTTTGCGATGGTCTCGATGAATATCGCGCGCGTTTTGTCGTCGATGAGTTTTTCGATATCCTCCTCGGAGGAATCGTTGGAGACGAAACGGCAGTCTATGCCGAGCCTTCGAAGGGTTATATTGAACAGGTTGTACGTTCCGCCGTATATCGTCGAAACGGATATGAAGTTGTCGCCCGCCCCGGCGAGAGTCAGTATCGCTATGGTCGTGGCGCTCATTCCGCTGGAAACCGCCATGGCGCCCGAACCGCCCTCCAAAGCGGTTATCTTCCTTTCGAGCCCGTCCGAAGTGGGGTTTGATAGTCTTGTATAGAAAAAGCCCTCCTTTTTCAGGTCGAACAGTTCGCCCATCTCCTCGGGCGTGTCGTACGCAAAAGTCGTGGATTGGATTATCGGCAGCACTCTGGGCTCGCCGTTTGCGGGGCTGTACCCCGCCTGTACGCATTCCGTTTCTATCGATCTATACATGATGCCTCCGTTTTATCTGTAGTTTTCCTTTAATATTCGTTGGATGTTGCGCTTTTCCTCGCGCTCCTTTATCGCTCTTCGCTTGTCCTGCCCCTCCTTCCCCTTGGCGACGGCGAGTTCCGCCTTGACCAAAGCGTCCTTGAAATACAGTCTGGTCACCACCAGGGTGTAGCCCTTCTCCTGTACCTTTTGCTTCAGCTTCAGGATCTCGCGTTTGTGAAGGAGGAGCCTGCGCATTCGTTTGGGGTCGGGATTGAAGCGGCTGCCCTTTTCGTAGGGCGATATGTGCATCCCCATGACGAACACCTCGCCGTCCTTGATGACGGCGTAGGAGTCCTTCAGGTTGACTCCGCCCTGCCTGACGCTTTTTACTTCGCTCCCGCAAAGCGCTATGCCCGCTTCGTAGGTGTCCTCTATAAAATAGTCGTGATAGGCTTTTTTGTTTTGCGCTATCGTTTTTATCATGTTCCGATTATACCATATAAAAAAATAAATGGCTATAGATTCTATAGCCATTTCCTTGCATTCGGGTATCCCGTCGTCTTACAGCCTTTCGTTGAGCATATGGAAAACGAAAAACAGTATCGAGCAGACCAACATGGCAACGGCTATGCCGACGGTCCAGCGTTTGAACTTCGATTCCATCGTCTTCGCTCTGTTCTTTCCGAAGAAAGTTTCCGCCGCGCCCGTTATCGAGCCGAGATTGCTCTGGTTGCCGCTCTGGAGCATGACGATGACGATCAAAGCGATGGCGAGTACCGCCATTATCACCATCAACGCGATCATAAGACCCATATATACTTCATGCATACTATAATCTCCTTAGAACGCCGCCGGGCGGCGTACGCAGCGGTTTTTCCCGATACGCCCAATGATTATATCATACCTTTTTTAAGGAATCAAGCGATTATCGGATGTTTTTATCGATCCGTAATTCATCCGCGCGTTTTGCGCTTACTTCGCGGTTATGCGGACAAGCTCGTAGGTCAAATCGTTTTCGACGATCTGCACGGGCACTCTGACGGAGGCGGTGCCGCCCGCGGCGTCGGAAGAGGCGGGATCGCCCTGTGCCGCCAACCCGTCCGCCTTCGAATACAGCACGGAAATGCTCTTGCCCTGCGGCGTAGACGAACCGGTGAAGGTCACGAGAGTGCATGCCGTCGTGGGACGGGATACGGATACCCCCTCGAAATCGACGACCTCGATGGGGTTTGAAAACGCAACGTCCGTCGCCGTCGCGGATACGGTTATCGTCGAGGCCTCGCCCGAAAACGGATCGGCTATTTTGTAAGAACCGGAGTAGCCGGATTCAATGTCGTAGCAGCGCACTATCGTGTACATGTGCTCGCGGTCGAGATAGCCCGACTGCCCTACGCGTATCCTTTCCTCCTCGCCGCCGTCGATCGTGTAATAGTAGTATCTTCCGCTGAAGTGCGCCTTCAGTTCGTAGTTTAAGTCGCCGTACGACATCTTGCGGTAGCTGGCGACGGAGGTGAACCTGTCCATTATCGATTCCGCCTGAAGCCACACGTTCCCTTCGAGGTCGGAAGCGGTAACGGTAACTCTGGTGCCGTGTGCGCTGGAGCTTATATGATACGTTTCACCGGTGGCGTTCAACGTCGCGTCGGCGCCGCCGGGGAGACGCTCGAGCCTTATGACCATCGCGCCGATAACGGTATCGTCGCGCATGATCCGATACTCCGATATTTCCTCCTGCGCCCAGACCGCCCCGGGGACCGCGGCGTTGCCGGAGCAGGAAGCCGTTGTAAGCGCCGCCCCCGCCGCCAGGATGACGACGACGAGTACTGTCAATAATTTACGCATATGCGGTAACTCCGTTTTCCATAGTATGCTTATTATAGACTATACCCGCCGCCGAAGTCAATCCAAACCGACTTATACTATCAAATTCCCCTCGTTGCCGTCGCGTATCACGCGCATGACCCTTATTTGTTCCAGGCTCTCCGCGTCGTAATAGACGTAATAAGTGTTGCCGTCGTAGAGACCGCTAATTTCGTATGCAGGAAGCTCCGTGTTCCATTCGGTGGGTATGACGCACCTCACGAGCGTTTCCCTCTCGAAACCGTCCATCGTCGATATCCCCTCGGGGTCGGCATATACGAAAGTTTCCCTTTCGGTGTGGTTATAGATATAATTCATCGCCTCCACGCCGGTCACCGCTGCGGCAGATCCCGAAATTTTCACCTTGACAAGGTCGGGATAATATACTATATCGTTTTCCGAATACGCAAAGTTTATATATACCGCATCGGCTTGTTCGGAAGCCCAAACGGCTTTCATGTTTTCATATCCCAGCGAATTCAGAAGTGCCGCGGCAGACGCGGTCAGATCGTCGAGGTCTTCCGATATCTCTCCGCTCGTCGGGGAGTTATCGGTATACTCCGCAACATATCCGCCCTTTTTGGTTATCTGCACGCTCCTCTCGCCCGAAACGAACACATACGTTTCCATGCCGAGAGCGCCGTCGCCCGTATAGGTGAAGTCGCCTCCGAACTTTTCCTCGGCGACTGCCTCGGCGGCTTCGCGCGTCAGTTCGGATTTGTCGGCAAGGAATTTGCTTTCTCTGTCGTTCAGTCCGTCCGAGAACGGTCCGTCGTAGATGAGCTCGGGGTATTCGACGTTCCCCGCGCCTATAAGTTCGTGTATGCCCGTCAGCGCGTTGACCCCTTCGCCCACCGCGTTATAGATGTTGCCGCCCGCGGCTACGTCTTCGCCCGCCGCGTTGAACGCGTCGCATAGCTTTTCGACTATATCCGAAAACGACTTAAGCTTCTCGCTTTCTTCCGCGGACAGCCCTTCCGCCTCGACTTTGCGCGCCAGGAAATAACAATAGTCTCCCAGCTGGTTCACGAACTTCAGCGCGGGTTCTATCTCATCGTTTTTGCCTGAAAGCGTGGCGATGTCCCCCACCGCGACGGAAGCGGAGGTGTATACGCCCTCCAGAAGCTCCCTCTGAAGCGCCCTTGCCGACGCTACTTCGAGTTTTTTGAGTTTGTTTTCGATATCCCCGAGATTATCGAGGCTTGCATAATACGCCGCGTCGTACAGCGCGCCTATTTCGGACGCGTAGCCCGATTGTCTCGCGGTGAACACTCCGAGCGAAACGGCGAGCGCCGCAGTCAGCAAGAGCGCCACGGCGAGGTGGATGATGCGCATAGTGCGTTCTTTTTTCATGTCGCCTCCTTTATGCACAGAACACGTGCGAGCCTATCGTAAGGTGGATCGGTTTTTGTTTGATCCAGCTGTTGGTAGCCGTGGCGGGATTATAATAATACAGGCAGCCGTATGTGGGATCCCAGCCGTTCATCGCGTCGCGCGCCGCGTTGATAGCCGTCTGATTCGGGGTAAGATTGATCTGTCCGTCGTTGACCACCGAAAAAGCCCAGGGCTGATATATGACGCCCGCTATCGTGTTCGGAAACGACGAGGAACGCACGCGGTTCAATACGACCGCCGCCACCGCGACCTGCCCCACATACGGCTCGCCGCGCGCTTCCGCATACACCAGACGCGCCAGAAGATATTCGTCCGACGACGAGTACGTCGAAGACGAGGAGCTTCCCCCCAGCCATATCCCTATCGCCGCGGCTGTTTTTTCACCTACTATACCGTCCACCTGCAGTCCGTTCACGCGCTGGAAGTATTTGACGGCTGCATAAGTCTGCGACCCGTATATACCGTCTACGGAACCGGTGTAATAGCCCCAGTTTTTCAATCGGGTCTGAAGCTCGGTGACCGTGGAGCCGGTGGAACCCATCTTCAGCGTAGCCGCTTCCGCGTCGGTATCCGTCTGGAAAGCGTTCAGACTCAGAAGAACGGCGCCCACCACCGCCACCAGCACCAGCGGCGCTACGACGAAGCGCAGGATCTTGTCCGTTTTCGGAGTCAGATATTTTTCGAATACGTTCATTTTTTAGTACCTCCCGAGCGATTATTGACAATGCCGGGCGAAAATATAACCGATCCCTACATCCGAAAATCGATGAAAAGTTTTGGCGGTTCATCGTAAAACTTGCGCCGATCGTGAAATTTTTGATCCGTACCGTAAAATCTTTCGTAAATCGGTAAATTTTATCCGAATGAAAAACCCCGCGGAGTGCAAAGCGCTTCTGCGGGGATATTCGGGTAGTTTTTATGGTTTGCCGCGCGCTACCAATCCAGCGCTATCTTGAACGACAGGTTGTGCGCTATGGCGCCGCCGAGGTCCATTGCGGGCTCGGAAACTACTTCGGGCTTCGGAACGGGCTTTTTCTCCCATCCGGCGTGAAGAACGACGTCCTTTTTCGGCATCTTCGCTATATCCGCTTTTTGTTTGCATGCCGCGTCATAATACCACCCTTTGAAATCGTAGTACGACGACGTGAGCGCGGGAAGCGTCACCGCTTTCCCTTTGCGCGCCCTTATAGGCGGTATTTCCCCGGTAAACCTGACCTTCCCCGTTTTGAAGGAGATCACGTTCTTTTTCAACGCGTTCGCGATTATCGCTATGACGATAGCCAAAACGATAACGGCGGCGCACGCTATCACTACGATCCAAATCGTATCCATAAGCTGTCCCTCCTTTTATTATGCGAAACAAACTATCAACGCCGCTATCAGCAGCACCGCAGGCACGAGCGCCAGGAAAAATCCCGTTTTTCTGCGCGTTTTGTAATAGCGGCGGCGCATCTGATGCCCCGAAACATCGGGTATGACGACGCCGTCCGACGGTATCCTTGTGTTTTCGAACGCGCGCTCGAGCTTGCTTTTGCGATTGGGATAAGCATAGATATCTTTGAACGGGTACACCGTCGTTTCCGGCGTTGCGGGCACATAATCGATGGGGTAAGACACCCTGACCCCCGCGCTCCGGGCAGCCGCGGCGAGACCTTTCTGCGGAGCGAAAGCCCCGGATTCTCTTTCGAGCAGGCCCGCGTGCGATCTTTTGAACTTCAAAACGCTTTGCAAATACATACGTCCCTCTCTGTACATAATGATAATAAAACAAATCGGTCTCTAAGTCAATACTTTTCTTTTCCGCGCGCCCGCGAATTTACCGCGCATTCCGCCTTTTTTGACGAAAAGGTGACTTTCAGCCCCTCGGGCTGAAAATATAACTCGTCAGCAGAGTTATATTTTGCTTCGCAAAGTGATATTTCTCCCGTTGGGAGAAGTTAAGTTACCTTACAACCTTTCGGCTAAAAGTTTTTCAATACCTTCGGAAATGTCCTTATAGGTCGTTTCGAAATCCCCGGTATACCAGGGGTCGGCGACGTCGCGAGGTGCGGAGGTGTGATCTAGTAAAAGCGAGCATTTACCGAGGGGGTCGCCGCCGAAGAATCGTTGCAGGTTTATAAGGTTCCTCGAATCCATGCCTATTATCATATCGAATTCGTCGTAATCGGATGGGCGTATGCGGCGGGCGCGTTTCGAGGAACAGTCTATGCCGAGCCTATTAAGGATACGCACGGTGCCGGGATGCACGGGAGAGCCTATCTCCTCGGAGCTGGTGGCGGCGGACTCAATGCGAAATTTATCGGCAATGCCAAGCTCCGCGAGGCGCTTTTTCATCAAAAATTCCGCCATCGGCGAGCGGCAGATATTGCCGTGACATACAAACAATATAGCGAATTTTTTCAAAGCGAATACCCTCCGTCCACTTTCAATACGGCTCCCGTGATAAACGAGGCGTCGTCGGAGAGAAGAAAGCGTATAGCGGCGGCGACATCACCGGGAGTCCCTGCGCGCATGAGCGGGGTATCCGCTATAAGGTCTTCCCTGTCCCCCTGCGATAAAGCGGCGTTCATATCTGTGTCGATGAACCCCGGCGAAACGGCGTTGACGTTTATACCGCTGGGACCGAGCTCCACGGCAAGAGATCTCACGAGCGCCTCGAGCCCCGCTTTCGCCGCCGCGTAATGCGACTCGCAGCTTGCGCCCCTGTCCGCCCACATGCTGGTGACGGCGACTATCCTGCCGCGCTTTACGCTTATCATGCCGGGCACGAATTCCCTTATCGCCAAATACGCGCCGGTGAGATCGGTGTCCATGATATATCTCCACTTTTCCGGGGTGATGTCCTGGATCTGGTCGAACGACGCGACCCCCGCGTTCAATACCAGCGCGTCTATCTCCCCCACCGCGGCGTGCAGTTTGCGCACGTCGTGTTCGGAAGACGCGTCACACTTGAAACAGCGCGAATTTGTTTCCTTGGCTACATTTTCCGCTGCTTTTTCGGAACGGAGATATGTAAATATCACGTCGTTTCCGTCCGCCGTGAGCCGTCTGACTATCGCCTCGCCTATGCCACGAGAGCCGCCCGTTACCAGTATTTTCATATATTTTTATATCCGTTGCCTTCCATATACGCGTCCATTACCGCTATCGCTATCGCCGAAGTGCACACTATGGCGGCGCGCGGCGCTATTGACGGGAGTCTCGTCCCCTTCAGCTCCAGATTGACGACGTCGTTCGTTTTGAAATTCAGAGTTTTGATCGGCTGCGCGATGGACGGGGTGGGTTTGAACACGGTGGTCACCTTTATCGGCATACCGTTGGAGATTCCGCCGTTCAGTCCGCCGTTGAAATTATGGTTGGTCCTGACGGAGCCGTCCTCGTATTCGAAGCCGTCCGCCACTTCGGAGCCGCGGGAGTGCGCGAATTTTGCACCGTGCCCGAAACTTACCGATTTTACGGCGGGAATCCCGAACAATATCGAGGACATACTGCTTTCGAGCCCCCCGAATATCGGCGAGCCGTAACCGGCGGGAAGCCCCACCACCGCCGATTCTATGGCGCCGCCGATGCTGTCGCCGGTCGCGTACAGGCTGGTCAGAAGCGACACCATTTTTTTCCTTGCCTCGGGGTCAATCGCGGCAAGCGGCGCGGAGTTCAATCTGTCGATAAGCTCAACGGGTATTTCCTCGGGGAACTTATCGTCGTATATCTCTCCTATGCACTTTATGTGCGAGGCGACATATATCCCGCGCTTTTCCAGGTAATCCGCGATCATCATCCCGAAAAACACCATGGGTATCGTCAGCCGCCCCGAAAAATGCCCCGCGCCGTTCATGTCGGCAAAGCCGCCGTAGCGTATTTCCGCGACGTAGTCCGCGTGCGAGGGGCGCGGCACCGCCTTGTCATGGTCGGATACGTTTACGTCCTTGTTTTTGAACAGCACCGTTATCGGCGCGCCGTTCGTTATTCCGTTCGTGACTCCCGACACTATATTCGGGCGTTCCTCTTCGCGCCGCGCGGCGGAAAAGTTTATCGAGCCCTGCCTGAGCTTGAGCCCTCGTTTTATTCTGTCCAGATCGACCGTGACGCCCGCGGGGAACCCGTCCAGCGTACCGCCGACGACTGCGCCTCTTCCTTCGCCGAAAAGGGAAAGCCTCAGATTGCTGCCCCAAACCGAACTCATATTGCCTCCATGGTGTTTGATTAAATCATTATACCACACCGCGCTCGTTTTGTGAACGGCTTTATATCGCTGGGAGTGTTAAACGAGCTCGCCCCGAAAAAATCATTTTTTATGCGGCGTCGGGATCTTCTCGCAAAATACCGCCCTGTCGTCCCGCGGCATCAGCCTGAATATATAGGTATTGTCCCGATCGATCCTGTAACCGTATTCGTCCACCCTGCCCGCCAGATAATCGAGACTGACGTCGAAATACGCGGCAAGCGCGATGAGCGCCGGCAGAGTGGGTTGCTTTTGTCCGTTTTCCCAAAACCCTATTATCGATTTGCTGTAGCCGATCGCCTTGGACAGCTGCTCGTATGTCAGATTGTGCGCTTTTCTGAGCGAACGCAAGATCTCGGGGAATTCCATAGCTTAATAATAGAATATTTTTGTTTTTTCGGTTGACAAGTCTACTATAGTGGATATATAATGTGGTTGTCTACTAAAGTAGTTTAAGCGATAAGGGGGGAATTTATACGGGATCCGCGAGATCTTTTTATTCCTCCCACTACATTTCGGGGGGTTTTTTCGTATACGGCGAGTATCCTCCCTCGCGCGGCAAAGGCGCCGCATATCCCGGGCAGTGTCTCGAAGGTCCCCTTTCCTTCGAGCCTCATAACTCCATCGGACCGCCGCTTGTCGGCGGTCTGTTTTTCGGTTATTGCGAAGAACGGGTGTTTTACTCCTGAATTTTAGGCGACAGGACGGGTTTTTCCGCGGCAAAACGGAAAAACGCTTTATTATCGCGCGGATATTTGCTATACTTTACTCATGTTTCCGGGTAGTGAAAAAATTCTGGAATACGCTGCGGGCGTGTATGCGAGGTACTCCGAGCTGGAGGAGCTTCTGGCAGCTCCCGAGATAGCGGCGGACGCAAAGCTGTACGCGGGGCTTGTCGAGGAGTGGAAACGCTTAAAGCCTACCGCCGAAAAGTACTCGGAATACCGGGAGCTCACCGCCCTTTTGTCCGAAACGGACGACGGCTCGGCGGAGCGCCGCGAGCTGGACCGCGAAGCGGAACGCGCGCTGTACGATATGGTGATACCGGATTCAGCCGCGGGCACCGTAACGCTGACGGCAAGGCATTTCGGCGGCAGTCCGAGGTTCGTAAGAGAATACTTAAACGCGATCCTTTCCGCCGCAGGCGCCGCGGGCGCATCCTGCGAAGTCGTGCGAAAGGATATCGAGAAAGGCAGCTTAAAGGCTGCCGAAATCAAAATATCGGGGACCGGAAGCGGGTTGTTTTTGCATGAGAGCGGGATACACCGATTTATGGACGAAAGCGACAGAGGGCAGGTGAAGGCGGTCGCGTGCCGATTAAAATACGACGTCCCCGCTTTCGACGAGCGCGACGCGCTTTTTACATTCACGCACTCCGACGGCGCGGGCGGGCAGAACGTGAACAAAGTCGCGACCGCTGTCAGGGCAAAGCACGTCCCAACCGGCATAACGGTATTGTGCCGCGAGGAGCGGAGCCAGCTTCAGAACAAGCGCCGCGCGCTGGAGCGGCTCCGGCAAAAAGTCGAGGAGTATTACGCGCTCGTTTCCGAAAGGGCGAACGAGGAAATATACGCCGCCGCCGAGGCAGGCGACAGGATAAGGACATACGACCTTAAAAACGGCACGGTGCGCGACAGCCGCCTTTCGGACGGCGAATTCCCGCTTGCGGGGTCGCTTTTGCCCGTCCTGAACGCGCTGAATACCGCAAAAGGAGCGATACATTGATCCCGAACGGCGCCAAACTGAAAGCGGACGTGGACCGCACCGTGCTTACCGACGAATGCTCCGTGTACAAGACGGAGCGCCTTTCGGCGGAGTGCAGGGAGCTCAAAGATCTCGATAAATTCATCTCGAAACTTGCGGACGCGGCGATATTGTCGGGGCTCGGCTCACGGCGCGCGGAGGGCGGTTCGTTCAGGCTGACGGCGGGCGCGCATAATCTGTTTTTCGTTTATCGCGACGGAAACATGGTCTTTTTCGCATACAAAAGCGCGGACTCCGCGATAAGGATAAACGACAGGCGATTGACGCTGTTCATGTCCTCACACCCCGAATTCGACGTATCAGTCTCAGAGTCGGGACTCACACCCGCGGAAGCGGATCTCAAAAAGCTGTACCGCGTTGCCGAAGCGGAAGGGATAAACTACCCCAAACTAAATCCCGAACAGCGCGCCGCGGTGGAAGCGGAGGATCGAAGCGTATTGGTCCGCGGCGTTGCGGGCAGCGGCAAGACGAACCTGTGTATCGACAAGATACTGTTCGCCGCGTCCAGAAACTATTCCGGTAAAGCGCTGTATACCACATACTCGCGCGGACTGCTGACCGACACCGCTAAAAAGATCGCCGCTCTCAAAAAAAACATAGACGATCTGCTCGCCGCGGACGCCGCCGGCAAGACGGTGGTCAGAGGAAAGGATATCAAACGCGCGCTGGAATACAAGCTGGGCGTATATCTTCCCAATGCCGAAAACTGGAGAACTCAGCTGAAAAACATCGGCGGGTATCTCGAGAACAAAGTGGAATGCGCGCTGATATCCGACCTGTACCGCGAATATACGGGAAAACGCAAGGAGCTTGCGGACGAAAACTATTTTATAAGAGAGTTCATCCCCTCTCCCTCAAACCGTGCGAAGGGGCTGTTCAAGCGCCTTACGGATACGGGTGCGGAAGTCGTCTACAAGGAGATATACGGATACATCTTCGGCAAATACCGCACCTCGCCGCTCAGCGAGGAGCAGTATATATCGGAACGCTCCGGCGATTTTACGCGGCAGGAAGCGGAGGCGATATACCGTATCGCAAAGGAATATCACGCGTTTTTGCGGGAAAACGACGCCGCCGACAACCCGCTGATGGCAAGGGAGCTCATCGCCGCGAAAAACCTGCCGCGCTATTCCGTAGTCGTCGCGGACGAGGTGCAGGATCTGACCGAATGGGAGCTTAAGTTTCTCGCCGCGATCTCGCTGAAGTTCTTCGCCGCGGGCGACGCGCTGCAGATGATAAACCCCTCCTATTTTTCGTTCGCGTATCTGAGGTCGCTGATGTGGCGGGACGGGGTAAAGAGCGCGGAGCTCAACAACAACTACCGTTCCACCAAAAAAATCGCGGAGCTTACCGACAAACTTGCCGAGCTGAATATGTCGCGTTTCGGCACCCATAACTTCGTTTTAAGGAGCCGTGCGATCGATTCAAATATCGATACGGCGACGGTCTACGTCCGCGGCGGCGCGTTCGGGGAGCGGCTTTCGGAGGCGTCCCCGGACGGATACACGCTGATAACCGGGGATATGCGCTCGAAGGAAAAGCTGCGCGCCGCCATGCCCTCCGCGGAGATATTGACGGTGTCCGAAGCGAAGGGACTGGAGCGCGACGTCGTGATAATGTACAACGTGTTGAGCGACTTTTCGGACAGATGGGCGGCGCTGGAACGGCTGAAGCTCGACCGTAAAAACGCCGACGAAAACTCAGTCTACCGCTACTATTTCAATCTGTTTTATGTGGGCGTCACGCGCGCGAAGTCGCACCTCACCGTATTCGAATCGCGGGATATACCGCTGTTCAGAAACTTCTTCGCTTCCGAATTCACATCGGAATCCGCCGACACGGCGGTGGCAAGACTGAAAAAAATGCTCGGGGGGACGGTGACGGACGACTCCGAGCTTAAGCGCCGCGCCGAGGAGTTCATGCGACTCAATCAATACGACAACGCGCGCGTCGCCGCGGACAGGATACGCGACGACGAATTGCGGCGGACGACCCTCACCGACGTGGATATACGCTACGCCTTTGTGCGCACGGGCGACTACCGCGGCGCGGGCATCCGCTATTGGGAAAAGGGTATGTACGACCGGGCGCGCGAAATGTTCACGCTGTCGCACGATCCCGGGCTCATCGAGTTCATGGACGCGTGTATCGGCAGCGGCGAGGCGAAGCTCGATTACAACATCGTCGCCTATTTCAACGAGGTGACCGACGACGCCGCGCGCAGGCTCATAACCGATACCGTAACTTCCGATTTGAAGCAAATGAAGGAAAATATGCAAAAAATAAGATCGAAACTTGAGGATCTGAGGAGAAAACATGGATAACGCCGAAGTCAAAAACCTTATCGAAGCTTTCAAAGGCTACCGCGACGTATTGGGGCCGGTGGAGGAGAACCTATCCGCCTTCATCACCGCGTACGAGTCCGTTTCCGGCGACATTCAGCGCCTGAACGAGGCGCTCTCGGGGGATATCAGAGGGAATCTGGACGCGATATACCGCTCCCTCTCGGAGCAGGCGGCGAGGGCTACAGACCTGTCGGCGAGGATCGACCTTTTTACGCGCTCCAGCGACAAATATTTCCAAAGCGTGGACAGGCTCACCGGGCTCATAGGAAAAGTGGCGGACGCCGCCGAGGCGGTCTCCGAAGTCGAACGGCGCGCCGAAACGGATCTGAAACGCCTCGAAACGATGCTCGAGGAAAGAAAACGCGCCTACGATGTCAAAGCGCTCGCGGCAAGCCTTGAAAAATATTCCGAAAACGTCGTCAAAATGGGCGAGTTCGTGGACACGTCCGTTGCGGGCGCCATAGAGGAAAACAACAAAAAACTGAACGAGATACTCTCCGGCAGCGGCGAGCTCGTAAAGGAGATCTCGGGCGAGAAAAAGGCGGTCGAACAGCTCGCGGCGGAATACCGCGAATCCGTCAAACTGCTTAGATCCGCCGTCGAATCCAACGACGTCAACATGGCGTACATCTACGATATTCTGGACAAATGGGCGGAGGACAGAAAGGTCCGCACGAAAAAGAAAAATAAATGACGCGCCGCCCCACTCCCATTGAAATAAGGCTCCGCGAAGCCGTCATATCCGATGACAGGGCGACTTTCGAAAGGCTCGTGGCGGACGATCCCGCGCTCAAACGCGTTGCGTTCGGCAGGTTCCCCGTGGAAAGCCTTCTCGTCATGTACGGCGCGCGGAAGATCCTGAAAAAATTCATGCCGGTACCCGGAGAATATATCTATGTGGACGAATTCGGCGACGATTACAGGCTTTTCAGGCAAAAAGCGGGCGCCGCTCTCAGGCTCTATACGGACGGAAAGATAGTCCCGCCCGACGAAATGCGCCTCCTCTCGGGCGAGGCGGTATCCGACGAAAAAATTAAAGCGGACGGCGCGCGGCTGGAAAACGTCTATCGTTTGTCCGAACGCCGCTCGTTGAAACGCGACCGCTCCGGCGCAGCCGTTGCGCCCGTAGCGCGCAGGATGAGCACGGCGCAGCGCCTTACCGTTCTCACCGCGGCGCTTATCGCCGTGATATTCGTTTTGACCGCCTCGGGACTTTTGGCTTGGGTCGCCCTTTCGTACGGCGACGGCAGCAGCCTTGCCCCGGCGCTCGTCGACAACGCGGCTAAACTCACCGGCTCGATGTCGCAAAACGACGAGGCGTATATCCGCATTACGGACAACTTTACTTTGGATCTCTCCGCGGCGCCGGCATCCTCGTTTTCGGGCTATATCGACGGCGGCGGCCACACTTTGTACGCGACCGGCGGATACTTAGGCGACCCATTCGGCTCCGCGGCGGCTCTGGGGCGCGTGACGGACCTTACCATCGTCTACGACGGCTTCCGCGCCGAATACTCCGGCGGCGTCAGGCGGGTGGTGCTCGAAAGGGACTTCACCCTCTCCGCCTCCTCGCACACCCCCCCGGCGCTTCAAAGCGTTCTGGACGGGAACGGCCACAGCATACGCGTCACGGACGGATACTCGGGCGCGCTGTTTACTTCGATAACGGGCGGACTGTACGACGTCGATATCGTTTTCGACGAGATAAACGGCTCCTATTCCTCCTCCGACGGATTCATCGCCACGGTAAACGACGGCGCGATAGAAGACGTTTCGCTCTCCGTTTCGGGAGAACTCGAGGAACTCAATCGCACCGAAGACGTGTACTTCGGGGGCTTTGTATCCGAAAATCGGGGTACCGTAAACCGCGTTTTGGCGGATATGCGACTTTCGCTCGTTTCCGATTTCGACTCCGGCGAGAGTAGCGGTAACTCGTATTTTGCGATGATAGCGGGAATAAACTCCGGGACTGTTTCGCACGCGGAAACCACCGCCGAAAGCAGTATAACGTCCGTTTCTTTGGACATCTCCGGCATCGTTTCCGAAAACGCCTCGGGCGCGGTGGTCGACAACTCCGTGAACCGGGCGGCTATCGCCACCTCGTCGTCGCTTCCGGAATGGTCCCCGAACGCTGCGGGCGTCGTTTTGACAAACTACGGCACCGTGCGCGACTCGTATAACTTCGGCAATATACGCGCCGATTCCTCCGCCACGGTACCCGCCGGCGCGACCAATGCGCCCGCGGTGTATCTCGGCGGCGTGGTGGCGCAAAACTTCTACATCGTCATGCGCTCCTATAACGGCGGCGATATCTCCTCGTTGTCCGGGGGCGCGCTGCCGTTCGTCGGCGGGATCGCGGGGCTTTCCCTCGCCACTTTGTCGGATGCGAGCGTTTCGGAGTGTATCTCGGGCGGCACCATCGGCGTATCCGCCGAAAACATACCCGACAATTTTCTGACCGGAGTCGGCGGCATCGTAGGTATGGCGCAGCCGAATTACGGATATACCGTGAGTATCACGAACTCGTTTTCGCTGATGACGCTTTCCGTTTCCGGCGACAACCTGAATTCGGGCGGTATAATCGGCACCTTGGACTCGCGCTCGGGTATCTATACTTACGGCGTCGAGGGCACGGATGGCGAATGTCTGTACGCCGATACGGCGGGCACCGATCTCTGCATCGGCTATGCGATGTACTATAACTACGGGGTGCTGTTCAGCGGCAGGGTCGCCGGCGGCGCTAGACCCGCGGACGAGATAACTTCCAGGGAGGACTTCTGGTATGTCGAAAAATAAAAAACGCAAACGAGCGGCCTCCGCCAAAGCGCCGCGCACGATAAAGCGCTGCCCATACGACCCCGTACTCGTCGCGCTGGCGGTTTACGGCGCTCTTGTCGCCCTGTTGGATATCGCATTTATCGTGTACGCCGCCGTGACCGTAAACGCCGCCGAACACGGCCTAGCCGTCCCCGCGCCTTTTACCCCCTTCGCCATCGCCGTGATAGCCGTGAATACCCTCCTCGGACTATCCTCAGCAATTTATCCCCTACTCCGTAGGAGATAAATTGATCGATTGCCGAATGAAATTAGGCAAGCGGTCAATTTATCTATTCACAAAAAATATGTATAAGTGTTTCCGCACTTATAATCTTTTTTTCATAAGGATTCTTTTATCGTCGGCAATCGATCAATACCACCGCTTTACCGCGTCTTTCGGGCTCTTTTTCCCGAAATTTACGACCCCCGCTTTGGAGACCAAACGGGGGCAGCGTCGGCGCGTATGCTATACGCGCTGTCCTTGTTTCGAAAAAA
>CALVJA010000031.1 GCA_944331875.1 uncultured Clostridia bacterium
ATGGGTCGTAACTTAACTCTAAAAAACCACATGATTAAAAGACGATATACAATAATGTGGCAGCATTACGTTCCACGTTGAACATTAAAATACTACATCGATTTATTTCCTTAATTGGCGATAAAATTATAAACACGCCCATATAGCGGTATTTGATAAAATTAATGCTTTAAGAGCAGAAACTAAATTGCATTAAATAATTTTTAGGGAAAGCACCGGGTAATATTTTGATAGGCTTAATAATCAGTGTCTTTTCGGTCGGTGTGGAAGACGAGTACATGATTTTTGCCGATCGGCATAGTGATTGCTATCGACGACAGTCTTGATCGGCAAATTCCGGAGAACGGGAAAACGATGAGTTGATGTTGTAGCCTTCTACCCTTTTTCGATGATCTCTAGGAATATCCCATAATAATATAGATGAAATAGAATGTACTATCTGCATGGAATTCAAAAATTGCAACTCTCTGAAGCCGCAGACTGTTCCTTTTTTTTATTATCCGATGTTTGAATACGGCTCTTTTTTGCTTTATAAGTAATCTATATGTATGGCATAATAAATTAGATCGTATTCAATGGGCATGAATGAAAGTACTCGATCGATACTTAACGGTTGAGCTACTTTCATTGAACTAGTCAAATCGGGAACTTTATACTGTGGCACAAAAAATATGTGCCCGCACAAATAATAAAACGTATTAATTTTTACTTTTAATAACACATATGTTTGAACGGTATGTTCATCGTGGAAAAATTAATTTGATCCGTAGAAAACAACGAACATAAAGGCGCTTTATTTTTTATATCTATGTTTCAAAGTATTGTCCATTAATGCATAAATACTCCGCCTTCAGCTCCGTAATTTTATTTTTATATAAAGAATGTTATTTAACGCGGTTTCCAAGCATTTATTTGTAATACGGGACGGACGAAAAATTTCAATTAAAATCGTTCGCATGACCGCATAACGACACCAACGTGCCACTTCGTATTATAAAGTTCTCGTGACTTAAGTAAATATTACGCCCCGGTCCCCCATTCAATTTATTTATATATCAAATCAGTGTATTCATGAAACCGTTCATATAACAGAATATTTGATATGGAACAGACTAAAAAACTTATATTGATTGCTCCGATCTTTCATACATAGAATGCAGACTATAAACCTTCTCGAAAAGCCTTCACGGTTTTCCGGTACACGTACTAGATATTTGAATCCCGATATTCTAATCCGAAGACACCCTAATGTCCTTAAAATTCGTTTTGTATATTGTTTTGCAAAGAGCATTTTATAATTCGCAAGGCCCCATATAATTTTTCAATATCAATAGTAGATATTTATTTCCCAACGGAATATTTGACTTTTAGGATTGAAAAGGGCGGATCAGATAATGGCTTAACATCCACAATTTATTCATTACAAGGTATATGTTTCACGTTGAACATTTCCGAACGATACTCGTTCATACGTTACAAACGAGATATTTTTCAGGAATAATACTTTATGATCTATATTATCATGAAAAGTGTGTTTCAAATGTCGTCGAGCCGGCGTAACATTTTTTCGAATATTGGTCTATGTTATCTATATGCGCTATATACATCATATGTTGATATCTTCGATATGATTTTTAGTCAAAGTTTATAAGGCGGAGGAACTTTATTTTAATTCCGCCATATCGTGTCAGGTTCTCTTCAGACAAGGAGCAATGAGATCGCCCGGACTTTGACCTTATATGATAATGTTTATTTTGATTTGCTTTTTTCAGATTATTACAGCCACCGTACGACTTGAGTGTGAGGATAGTCGAAAGTATTTTCCCCTAAAAGAGAATATGGTTTTCCGTAAAGTCAATTCGCTCCGTCATATCGTAATACCGGGCTGAAAAGCCTTACCCTTACAAAACAATTTTAGAGCCGCATTTTGTTCTTTATCTATATAAAAATACGGATGAATTTACTGTCCGATCGAAGCTTCAAATTTTTATTTCAGGTGCGCTGCTCGGAGTGATAGTATTGTAAAAACTTCCCGAACTCGTCATTGCGATAGGTCAATAATCAAGCCGATAAAACCGTACGTCTTTTTGTCCGTCAATATATTTTAGATCTAATTAATTCGTTTGCAATGGCGAAATGAGATTTATATATGCTGAGGTGAAATCATATATCTGCCGCTCTCACGCATAAATCATCCCAACGCCTTGACAAATGCGGAGATCGTCATAGAGAGGCAACTGAAATATACATAGCACGGGAGCGGGCTAATATTGGTCGCATGTTTTATAAAGGCACAATGTATAGCAGGTCGGCGGCGTAAATAATTTATTTTAAATCGCATATGTTTCACGTTAAACATTCATCTCTTACAAACGCTATACGACAAGGAAAACAGCTTATACCATGGGTATAGCAACCTCTCTGATATTGGCTGTATTAAAGAAAGGGTTTGCGACATAACGCAAAACAAAAAACGAAAAGATGATCGATCTATAGTTGCCACATATGCCATACACAAACCGCGTTGATCTGCAAGGCGCTTCTGCGTTTAGCCAACGATCGAACAAAACGATTGAAAAAAGGCGCACGATTGTGCGCCTCATTGATAGAACCTCTATTTCAAACACCAACATCTGAACGCCGTTAAAAAGTCGTAATATACTGAAAAAAGGCAAAAATCAAAGAAAAGACCTTGTTTTATACATATGTTTCATGTGAAACACCTAAAATTTATCATAACAATCATATTCATGCTTGGCTCGCTCGTAAGAAAGAACGCTCGATCAATATATACCGACAAGGTTTCACGTGAAACAAGGCAAAATACATTTGTGATCAAATAAAATTTATTGATATAACCTATAGCCAAATAAAACATCTGATAGTACTTTGCTGCCACGCCCGAGGTTTATTGTTTGATTTAAGAGGAGTGGTCTGCGATTAGCGGCAAAAGATGCGTGAAACAACGTTGTTCGGACTATATTTTTATGGACTTGAGCCGCCCTTCTCCCGAAAAATTCTTCACTTCAATATTGGTCAAAAATTGGCTGTTTTGGCGCAAAAACAATGTATTTTATTGCATTTTTTGAGCGAGTTTCCGGCGAAGAAAAACTTTTCCCGAAAAAAATCGGAGATAAATGTTCCACGGGGAACATTGTTTTTCCCGAAAAGTTGGCGTTCTGCAGACTTTTTTCGTGGCGAATTTTACAAAAATTCTTATGCCCTTATATTACCTCTTTTTCCCGAAAAAATCAATACTTTTATTATTTTCCAAGTGGATCTTATCGAAACGCCCCATGATGTTTCTTTTCGGAGATCTTTTATCCGCTCTTTTGGATTTTTCTTTTTGATTTGTTTCGCTTGAGTTGATTTTTGGCGATAAATAGTCTTTTGTCATATTATTTTCCTTATTCAATCTGTTCTATGCTCTCCGCCGGATCGGTTTTGCTCCAATCAAAGCCGCAGATATTGCGCCTTTCGGAATTCAGTGCGTATATTGCGGTGCGGTATTTTCTGATAGCCCCGGGATTTCTCTTTTCTCTTGCGTCTGTTTCGCCTTACGTTTTTTATCTGCGTTTTTTTATACCTATATATTTTTGCCTTTGCGATTTTTGTGTCGGGATCGTAATTATCCATTGACAGCCTGCTTTATATATGATATCATAAAGCCTAGTAATGCTAGGCAATATGTTATGGAACGCAATTTTACGGGACAATTCAAAAAGGGTGCTCTGGAACTCATTATCTTGTGCATCATAGGGTCTAAAGAACGCTATGGGTATGAAATAATCTCCGAATTGAACCTATATCGCGATACCCTGGGCGAAGCGCTGGAAGGGACTGTGTATCCTATACTCCACAGACTGCATGAAAACGGGCTTATTAAGTTCAGATACGGGGAAAAAAGCGCGCGTGGAAGTCGGAAAAAATATTATTCTCTCACCCCGGAAGGAGAAAAGGCGTTGTCCGATATGAAAAAATTCTGGCTTCAGTTTTCGGAATGCGTCGATTCCGCACTGGGTATAAGGCGTGAGAGTATAGAAATGGATATTTTCGCGCTCTCGGAGAGGCAAAACTTATTGTGGAGCGGATCGTTGAACGCCGAAGCCGCAGGGTTTGAGTTTGATACGGATAACCCGGCGGAGCGCACTCCCGAGGAAAAGAAACGCTCGGACTGCTAAACAGGAAAGTAAAATGACGCAGTACGGATTAACTTTGAAGCCCGAAACACCGCGATCCAAGCCGTTGACCCCAATCTATCGAAAGGGGAACAATGCCTAGGTCCGATAAGGCGCGGCGCTTTTTGTCGATAACAAAAGGAGAAGAAGAGAGGCGCGGAGTGCGTAAATCATGAAATGACCCGAGAATAAATAAAATTGTTCCAAGGAAATTATGGCGGCAGTCGAAGCGATGAAGCTGCGAAATTTAACCACGGGAACAGCGATACAATTCTAAACCCGGCAGGACGCGGCGGGACAGGCAAAGGCTTTATGCTTATGACATGAGTCGGCGGGCGCGTTCGGCGGTCGGGAAAAGCAAGTTTTGTAATGAATGCCAAAAGGGAGCAGCTATGTCCAAGTTAAAAAGAAAATATCTGAAAAAACTAAGGCGGGAGCTGAAACGGCGCGGCGTGGCATATAAAGACGTTATCGCCGATATTTCCGAGGCGTTCGATTCCGCTTCGGATCTGGGTGAAACGGAAGAGGATGTCGCGGCTCGGCTCGGCGACGCGGCGGCGCTCGCGGCGCGGTATACTTCAAAGGCGAGAATAAAAATACCGCTCGGATTGAAGATAGCGGCGCTTGTATCCGCTTTGTCGGCATTTGCCGCGGGCGCGGTATTTTTATTTTCCGAAACGGGAAAAGCGCCGGGCGACGCCATAGGATATGCCGAATCGACGACGGATATCCATGTAACGGGCGGCGTAGGGAGCTCGATTTGGCTCATAGTATGCATAGTGTGCGCGTGCGTTGCGCTCTTAGCAGCGTGCGCTATCGTCTTAAGCAAAAGGAGGAAAGCGAAACAGTGCGAAAAATAACGGGAATAATCGTTGTTTTGTTTATAGTTGCGGCGCTCGCGGTCGGATGCTCCTCGGAAGAAAAGATTTCGATAGAGAATGTTGTCTGGCGCCTCGAAACGGTGCTCGGAAGCGGCGGTGAAGCGCTGTATGTGTCCGAGGAAAATCATCCGTATTATCCGGATGCCGAGGTGGCTCGGTGCACTCTGACGGCGGAGGACGGAAGACTGGAACTAAAGGACCTTAACACCCAAAAGATATATACGGGCGAATACTCCGAGACTACGGACGGCGGCGTGAGGGAAACGATATACGAGATATCCTTGTTTGCGGATTCCGAGGAATACGCGATCGCGGCATATACGCGCTATTCGGACGGAAGCGAAGAGGCGACGCTCGTCATATCTTGCCCGGGGGAGAACGGTTATACGATCTATTTTACGGGCGGCGAAGCCTGAATCATTTCGGTTTTCGTAGAACGCGGCTTTCGAGGGGTCTTAGGTACATCGCCTTTTGACTATGGCGAAGCATATAAGCGGCGATGTCGCATCCCGCTATGTTCGAAAGGCTTTCGGCGCTTGCCTTCCGAACAAAACGCGTGTCCGAATTAAACAGCGCATAGTATTCCGTATCTTGAGTTTCGGAAGCCCAAACATAGATATTATCGTTATACATCCGCGTGTTTTCGGAGTTTTGCGATATTTTCAAAAGTTCCCCGTCGGTCACGAGTCCCAGTTCGTAGGGTGAAAGGGTGTTTAACCTGCCGCCGAGTATCAGCGGAGAGCGCGCAAAACACCAAAGCGTGAACATATATTTTTCGGCGCGTTTCGTAAGGCGCGTTCCGCGTCCCGCCGGGTCGTCCGAGTATAAAAGCCTTCCCATCGGCAGCATATCCAGATCGGGGTAGGCGCCCTCGGACAATGCCGAATGCCAGCGAGCCGCGGCGCGCGTTATCTTTTTGAGATCCTCTTTTCTGTCCCAAAGGTCGTCCATCACGCGCCACATCGCGGAATATTCGCGGAGAAACTCCGCTTCCATAATCGGCGGCTCGCCCGGTGAAAGGGAGAGTACGACTTTCCTAGGCAAACGGCCGAGCGCTTCCGCCCAGACGGCAATTTCCTCCTTTCGTATCGGGCGCAGCGCGTCGTCGAGTTTTATAAAATCGACGTCCCATTCGTCAATGAGCCTTACGACGGAGCGGACGTATTTTTCGGCTCCGGGGACGGAATAATCTATCGCGAGATTGAGATTGAGCCAGTCGCACCCGTTGTCCGATGCGATATCCGCGGCGGTCAGGGAGGAGTCGAAAACGGGAAGGCGGTTTGCGACAGCCTGACGCGGGATACCCGACATGAAGTGGAGCCCGAATTTTAACCCTTTTTTGTGGACATGGTCGGCAAGAGCTTTGAAGCCCCCGCGGCAGGAAGGGAATTTATCCGGGGCGGGCATAGGGCGGCCGTAGGGGTCTAGAACGAGAGAAACGTCGGGGACGTTCCCCGTCCACACCTGGTTCGGCGGAGATATCTTACCTTTTCCGGGGCGGAACCAGCAAAAATCGACGACGCAGTATTCGTATCCGAATTTTAACAGGTTTTCCGCCATGAAATCAACGTTTTCCCGAAATTCGTCCTCATCTACGGACCACCCGTAGCAGTCGAAGGAGTTCCAGCCCATAGGCGGCGACTTCGGTTTGTAAAGCATATACGCCTCCGTGTCTAAATAATGTAATTGTAGCAAAATCCGGCGTGTATGGCAATACGTTATCGCTTGGCGCTCAAGTCGTACTTGCAAAATGCGAAATTAAATGGTAGTATATACTCAAAACAAATGCGCTCTCGCGCGCACGCGCGCGAAATGCAGGGAAAGGAGAGGTATGTTCTCAAAATTCGGCGCAAAAAACAAAACGGGATCCGCCGACTCCTTCGGCGTTTCGGTCAAATCGAACATAAGATACGGCGACACGAAAAACGCCACGTTTGACCTGTACAGAGCGGGCGAAGGGCGGCTTCCCGTGGTGGTGCACTTTACCGACGCGCCGGCAAAAACGGAGCGCGCGGCGTACGCGGAGATGGCGTCGGCCATAGCCGCGAAAGGCACCGCCGTCGCGGTAGCGGGAGCTTCGGGCGAGTCGGGAGAGAAAAATCTGGAATGCTTTACGGAAATGGAAGAGTATCTGCGCGTATCCCTAGCAGGCGAAAGAATGGATCCGAACGCCGTATTTTTCTCGGGCGACGGAACGGGCGCGTGGACGGTTTTACAGGCGGCGAGGAAGTGCCTTATTGACGGCGAGCGCTATCCCGTAAAGCCGCGCGGCGTATTGATTTTTTCGGGAGTAACGGAGCCGATGGAGCTGGCGCGGATGGATCTGAGGGCTGCGCGCAGCGCGTTAAAATACGGGTTTGGGATACGCAAAGGCGAGGGAGAGATACCCGAAAGCGCAGTACGGGATCTGCCATCCGATTTTCCCCCCGTTTTTTTCCTGCATTCCGATTCGGATATGCTCTCCTATTCCCAGACTTCGGCGCTGAAGTCAGGACTGAAAAGGGCGGGCGTCGTCACGTCGGAATACAGGGTGGTGTACAGAAGTCTGAAAAGGGATTTTTACCTGTATCCCGCGAGCCTTCCCGAGGCACGGTCCGCCGTCCGCGCGGCGTACCGGTTCATCGCGAAAATTTTGAAGAACGAGTTCGATAAAAGCGAGTACACGGAGATATGAAAAAGGATAATTTCGATTGGGGAGAACCGTATGCGGATCCCGAACAGATAAGCGCGTTCGATCATTACAGGATAACGGTATTGCAGCCCGATCTCATCAGGGTGGAAACCTCCGAAAACGGCGCGTATACCGATTCCAGAACGCTTGCGGTGTGGAACAGGCGTTTCCCGAAGTGCGAATACGACCTCGAGTTCGGGGTAAAATACGTCGTAGTGACGACCTCGAAGGCGAAATTTTATTTCGACAGGAAGGCGGGGCGCGTGACCGAAGCGGATATAGGCGGAAGACGCGTCGTTTTGAAAAAAGAAAAGAGCATGCCGGGAACGGCGCGCACTTTGGATATGACGATGGGCAACGTACGGCTCGGACCGAGTTTTATTTCGCGCCACGGGGCGGCGGCGTTCGCGGACGACACTTTGGAGATAAACGAGCGCGGCGAGTTCCGCGAACGGAAAGTGCGGGGGCGCGACGAATATATTTTCGCGGCTCCGTCGAGGATAAGGACTTTGGAACTCATGTTCATGCTGACCGGAAGGCCGCCTCTGATCCCGAGGAACGCGCTCGGAAACTGGTGGTCGAGGTATTACGCCTATTCCGCAGACGAGTTTTTGGCGCTCACGGACTCCTTCGAAAGGGACGATATACCCTTTTCGGTGGCGTGCATAGACATGGACTGGCACTGGACCGACCCCGGGAAACGGTTCGGCTACCGCTCCTTCGGCGGCGCGTATATGCTGAAAAAAGGCTGGACCGGTTATACCTGGAACTCCGAGCTTTTCCCGGACCACCGCGCGTTTTTGAAAAAATTGAAGGACAAGGGGCTTACCGTCCTTTTGAATCTGCACCCCGCGGGCGGGGTCAGAAGTTTCGAGGCTCAGTACCCCGAGATGGCGCGGCGCGCCGGAGTTAAAAACGGCGAACGCGTCAGGTTCGATCCCGTATCCGAAAAGGCGTGGCGCGACTATTTCGAAGTGCTTATGCACCCTTATGAGGAGGACGGAGTCGATTATTGGTGGATAGACTGGCAGCAGGGCAGGCATTCCGAGGTGCCGGGGCTCGATCCGCTGTGGGCGCTGAACCACTACCACTATACGGACTCGGCAAGGAACGGGCGGCGCGGCATGATACTTTCCAGATATTCGGGCGCGGGCGCGCACCGCTATCCGGTGGGCTTTTCCGGCGACAGCATAATCGCGTGGAGATCATTAAGGTTCCAACCGTATTTCACCGCTTCCGCCTCAAACGTCGGATACACCGTATGGTCGCACGATATCGGCGGGCATACGCTGGGAAATCCCCGCGACGACGAGCTGTATCTGAGGTGGATACAGTTCGGCGTTTATTCCCCGATACTAAGGCTGCACAGCTCCGAAAACGTCGCCGGCAAGGAACCGAAAAACCACCCCGCCGTCGAACGCGAAGCAAAGGAAGCGCTGCGCTTCAGGATGCGCCTCGTGCCGTATATCTACAGCGCGAATTATTTCTGTTACCGCGATTCGGTGCCGCTCATCAGACCGCTTTATTACCACAACCTCGACGAGGAAGCGTACGTCTATAAAAACGTGTATTACTTCGGCACCCAGCTGATCGTAGCGCCGGTGACAAGCAAAACAAACAAAAAGACCGGACTTGCGAAAGTCCGCGTTTGGCTTCCCAAAGGAAATTGGATAGATATCCATACCGGGGAAAAACGGACGGGCGGCAGCTTTGTGGCGGAGAGGGATCTCGAAAGCGTTCCGGCGTATCTGAAGGAGGGCGGCATACTGCCGCTTGCGGAAAAGGAGCGCCGCGACACCGCTCTTCCCGAAACGCTGGAGCTCGTGATAAACCCCGGTAAAGGCAAGTACACCCTCTTTGAGGACGACGGCGTTTCGCGTGACTACGAAAGGGGCGCCGGGGCGTTCACGGAGTTCAGGACGTCGCTTAAAAACGGCGTTCTGACGATAAAGATAAAAGTCACGGGCGACGAGGGGATAATACCCGCCGCGAGGAAGTTCGTCCCGAACGTGTTGGGCGGAAAGTGGACGATATCCGCGGTGAGAGCGGGAACGGTATCGGAGGGCGCGATATTCGCCGAGGACGGCTGTGCCGAGATAGAGATGGAGAGAAAAGATGCTTCCGAATAGGCTGCTGCCGTCAAACATGGGGGGCGCGTTCTCGGAGTTTCACGAGGCGCTGAAGAGCGGCAAAAAATGCGCCGTGTTCGGCGCGTCGAAGTATTCCAGAAGACATCTCGCGGGCGCCGCGGGCGGGTTCGTATTGTATATCGCCGCGGACAGGACCGCGGCGAGAGAGGCGGCGGAAACGCTTGCCGATTATTACGGCGGCAAAGTGGTGTTCATACCCGAAAGGCAGGACACGCTCGTAAACGCGAAAGTAAATTTATCGGCGGGAGCCGCCGAGCGCGCGGGTGCGCTGGCGGAGATATTGACGGGCGACGCCGACATGGCGGTCATGTCCGCGGAGGCGCTGACGGACTGGTTCCCGAAGCGCGAATTGTTCGCCGCGGCGGTGCGCGTCCTGCATACCGGCGAGACGATCTCCCCCGAAACGGTCGAGGATATTTTGACCTCGGGCGGCTACAGGCGCGTTTCCGAGGTCGAAAAAACGGGCGAATACGCGCGGCGCGGCGACGTTCTGGACGTCTGGAGTCCCGTAGAGGAGATGCCGGCGCGGCTCGACTTTTTCGACGACGAAATAGAATCGGTCAGACTGTTCGCGCCCGACACCATGCTTTCCGTACGCGAGATAAAAAAGATAACGATCTGCCCCTTTTCCGACATGATATTGTCGGCAAAAGGCGTCGAACGCGCTGCGGCGGCGCTTATGGCGGAAAAGCGGCGCGCATACAGGGAGCTCGGCTCGATAATAGACGAACAGCTTGAAAAACTCGCCTCCGACCCCGGCGACCCCGCGTTGGCGTGGTCGCTGCCGTTCATCGACGAAAAGGATACGTTCGCCGAGTATGTCCCCGAGGGCGGCACGGTCGTTCTGGACGACCCGAGGGCGATCTACGACAAACTCGGCTACCTCTGCTCCGCGCACTTAAACAGAGTAAAAGCGCTAAAGGAATCGGGCTCCGTCACCGCGGCGCACGCCGAAAGCATAGTGAAAAGGGAGTTAGTCTCCGAAGCGCTGAACGGCATGAAGCGCGTCGCCGCGTTCCAGACCCTCGCGGCGACGAACCCGCTGTTTAAGCCCGAGGCGATATTCACGATAAAGAGTATAGCGCTTCCGCAATACACGCTTAATCCCGGCTCTCTTGTCGCCGACGTTCAGACAGCCGTCGCGACGGGGCGGCAGGCGCTCATTTATTCGGGCGACGAGGGTGCGGCGAACACGCTGAAAGAATTTTTCCGCGAAAACGGCTCGGGCGCCAAGATAACGTCTGACGAAGACGACCCGTATCCCGTACTTATCATCCCGAAAAAATTAAAACGCGGATTTTCCTATCCCGAAGCGAAAATATTCGTGGCGGGCACCGACGACATTCTGAAAAGGAGCGCCGAAGTCAGGCGCGCCACTAGCGCGAAGCGGCGTTTCGTCATGCCCGAAAAGGGCGATTACGTCGTCCACGAGCACCACGGCATAGGCATTTACGACGGTATGCATACGCTGACGACGTCGCTGGGGACGAGGGACTATTTCTGCATACTTTATAAGGGCGGCGACAAACTGTTCCTGCCGACGGACAGGCTGGACGAGGTGGAACGGTACACCGGCGGCGCGAAGCCCGTCGTGCACCGCATGGGAAGCCGCGATTTCGAGCGCGTGAAGGAAAGGGTCAAAGCCTCCGTAAAGGCGATGGCGATAGACCTAAGGTCCCTTTACGAAAAGCGGCTGAAAGCGCGCGGACACGTCTACGGCGCCGACACCGTGTGGCAGAAGGAACTGGAGGACTCCTTCCCGTTCACGCCTACGGACGACCAGCTGATAGCGACCGCGGAGGCAAAACGCGACATGGAAGCGGGAAAAGTCATGGACAGGCTTTTGGTGGGCGACGTCGGCTTCGGCAAGACCGAAGTCGCCGTCAGGATCATCTTCAAAACCATCATCGAAGGTAAGCAGGCGGCGATACTCGCGCCCACGACGATACTTGCGAACCAGCACTTCGCGACCCTCTCGTCGCGCTTCCGTGAGTTCGGTATAAAGATAGACCTTTTGTCGCGTTTGGTGTCCCGAAAAGACATAAACGAGGCGCTGGAACGCATAAAAACGGGAAAGACCTCCGTCGTCGTCGCGACGCACAGACTGCTGGGGAAGGACGTCGTTTTCAACGATCTGGGGCTGTTGGTCCTGGACGAGGAACAGCGCTTCGGCGTGGAACACAAGGAAAAACTGAAGGCGCTGAAAAGTAACGTCAACGTTTTGAGCATGTCCGCAACTCCGATACCGCGCACGCTCCACATGGCGCTTACGGGGATACGGGACATATCCGTACTGGAAACGCCGCCCGTCGGCAGGCTCCCGGTGGAAACGTACGTCGTAGAGCTCACGGACGCGCTGATACGGGACGTTTGCATGCGCGAGATCATGCGCGGCGGTCAGGTATATATCCTGTTCAACCGCGTGGGCGGCATAGAAAGGTTCCACCGCAGGGTGTCCGAGCTTCTGGGGGAAAAGGCGCGCTGCATATACGCGCACGGGCAGATGACCCCGGGGGAACTGAACGAAAAGATACGCGCGTTCTACGACAAGGAAGCGGACGTTCTGATAGCGACCGCGATCATCGAAAACGGCATAGACATCCCCGACGCCAACACGCTTATCGTCGTGGACGCGGACAGGTTCGGATTGAGCGAACTGTACCAGCTGCGCGGCAGGGTGGGAAGGAGCGTCAACCTCGCCTACGCCTACTTTACCGTGAGCGAAGGGAAGGTGATGACCTCGAACGCCGAAAAGAGGCTCGAGGCGCTGACTTCGTTCACCGAGCTCGGCAGCGGTTTCAGAGTCGCGATGCGCGACCTGGAGATACGCGGCGCGGGGAACATTCTCGGAAAAGAGCAGCACGGCAACATGGAAAAGGTGGGATACGACATGTATGTGCGCCTTTTGAAAGAATCCGTCGAGGAGCTCGCGAGCGGCAAGGCTCTGCCGCCCGAAGGGTATTCCGAGGTCAACATGGAGATACAGGGTAACGCCGAGCTCGACCGCGGCTATATCACAGACCCCGCGGCGCGAGTAGCGTTTTACAAGCGCGCCGCGTCGCTGAAGACGGACGAGGAAAAGCGCGTATTTTTGGAGGAAACGGAGGATATCTACGGAAAAGCGCCGCCGTCGGCTATATTCCTCGCCTCGATAGGGCTTGCCAAAAACCTCGCCAAAAAGATCGGAGCGGTGACGGTAGTCTCCAAAAAAGAGGGCTCGGGTCTAAGGTTCAAAGACCGCTCCGCGCTAAATAACGAAAGCCTGTTCGCGGCTCTGGACGAGTTCAAAAACGAGGCGGTATTGATACCCGCGGATCCCCCGTCGATAGTCTTCAAAAACGACGACGTATCCGACAACGCCCGGCGGCTTGACAGGATACTCCGCTTTTTGTTGAAAGCCGCCTCTCCCCCTGCCGGGAGCGCGTGAATTCGCCATCGCCGGGGAGACAAAAATTCAAATGATATTCACTTGTCTTTTCGCGCGCATTATTGTATAATAGTCCATACCGAAAAAAAATACCGACTCTAAAATATAAGGAGTAAGGCTTGTGACAAAGAAAAGAATATTCTCCGTTCTGGCGATACTGCTGATAGCGGCGACCGTTACCGCCGCGGGCGTGGGCTGCACGTTCATCCGCGAAAACGATTACCGCGCCGCCAACGAAACGTACGCCACCGTCAACCATAACGGTATCACTTTGACGATCTCATACAACGAATTTATCGATTATTTCAATTCGATGGGGTATTATTATGTCAACTACTACGGCTATACCGTCGAGGAAGCGCTGGATCTGAGCATAAGCAACAAGATACAGCAAAAATACCTTCTGACCGAGGCTATGGTATATCTGACGGACTCGAACTCCGTGTCCGCGGAGAGGATAGCGTCTCTCTACGGCGGGGGCGCGCACGCAAAGCCCGAGGACGTGTTGACGTATGCCGAGCGGCTCGCCGCTATCTACGCGGTCAACGATTCCATTTTGAGCTCGGTCGAGGAGACCGCGGAGGAATCCAGACAATCCTCGTACACCTCGGCGATGAACAGGATATCCGCCGAAAACGTGGCGGGCATAGAACTTTCGGCGGAGACCGAAAGCTATTTTCAGAACTTTTTCCATGACAGTGCCGGTTGCTACGTCGGGCAGGAGCTCGATTTAAGCCGCGTCAAAATAGTCGTCAGATACGACGACGGCAGCGTATCCGATCCCTTTATCGTACCCGCGTCGCAGTACACCACCGAATTTTCCTCGGAAGCGTCCGACTCCAACTCCGACCGCACCGAGGACAAGGAATTCGTCATTACCTTCAGCGAGGACGTCGAGGGCGAGGACGGCGAGGCGACCACCGAGGCGCATACGCTGACATACGAATACACCCTCATCTATCCCAGGGAGACCCTCGAGGAGGACGAGGATGAGACCGACTATACCGAGGTAACGATAGGCGATTTCGATCCGATAAGCCGCTACGCCGCGGCGGACGCAATAGCCGAGGATATCCGGAACGCGAGCGTTATGTACGCGAGCGTCGAGGCGATGCGTGACTCTTCTATCGAGAACGCCGATTCGTTTACCGAGGACGCCTGGCGGCAGATAATCGAAAACGTATCGTCCGCCAACAAGGACATGGCGTACTTCTACAATTCGCAGTTCGAATCGCAGGCGCTTTCGGCACTGCAGGCGGAGCTTTATAACGAGGCGGACGGGGGCTTCACGCTGACCGACGCCGCCGTTGCGGAGGAATACCGCTATCTGTACACGACGGGGCGCGATTCCTATACCGGGACCGCCGAGGAAAACAAGGACGCGTTCATCGACGCGATAGGCGAAGGTATCGACTCGCTCTATTACTATCCCGCCGTCGAAAACATATCGGGCTACTATTACGTATACCAGATCCTGTTCCAGTTCACCGACGAGCAGGCGGCGTTTTTGGAGGAGCTCGGCGACGACGAAGCGGCGATAGAGGAGTTCACCAGATTGTTCTTCGAAAGTCTTACGACCGAAGCCTCCAACCCCGACTTCGACGCGGAGACCTACGACCCCGAGGATCCCGAAGCGGAGGGTCCGTTCACGGGCGTGGAGGAGAAAGTATCCGAGGTCATCGCGAGGCTCCAGGGCGAACTCGAAGCCGTGTATGACGATGATACTCTTACCGCCGCCGATAGATCGGCGCGCGCGACGGAGATATTCCTCGATTACCTGTACCGCTACAACGACGACCCCGGCATCTTCAACAACGACTACGGCTATCTGATGACCCCGGATCCCGAGGATTCGGGCTGGGTGGACGCGTTCAACGAGCTGGGCGCGGAGATATTCTCTTATAATAACGCCGCGCTCGGCGGCGCGGGCGTCGTCGGCAACGCTTTCAACGCGGACGGAACGATAGCGTGGAAAGCTTCGAACTACGGCATCCACCTCATGATGATATCCGCGACTCCCTTTGCGGGCGTGACGGGAGAGCTTACGCTTCCCTCGACCGACGCGGATATAGTCACGTATCTAAAAGGCCGCGTCAACCCCGCCTCAGGCGAAAGCATGTACGACACGATCGCCGACGCGCTCAAAACGGAAAACCGCACTGCGGTATACAACGCGTTCGTATCCGGAGTGCCGACGGAGCTGTTCACCAGAAACGACCGCAACAAGCTGGAGCTCAACGACGGCATAGAGAACTGGCTCAGCGTGAACGCCGGCAAGATCAAGCGCGAAATATACGACGTCCTGGTCGGATAACAAAAATCACAAGGAAATCAATATACAAAAAAGGAGAGAACAACAATGAATTTAGCTGAAATGCAAAATCATCTCGACATAGTGAAATGGCACGAAAGCGAGAACAACGGTATGGACATGTGCAGGCACATGCCTTACTGCGACTGGTGCAAGGGCGAAGAGGAATATCCCTGCGCGCTGGCTTACGAGAGGATGGAGAAGGCTAAAGCGGAAGAAGCCGCTGCCGAGAAAAAGGCGAAAGCCCCCGCCAAAAAAGCTGCCGCGAAGAAAGCTCCCGCCAAAAAGACCGTCGTAAAGGAAGAGGCGAAAGAGGTCAAAGCCGGCGAAGCTGCCGAGGCGAAAAAGACCCCCGCTAAAAAAGCGCCCGCCAAAAAGGCGACCGCGAAGAGCTCCGCGAAATAAAAACGAAAGCGGCCCGCCCGTCGGGCTTTTTTCGTAAAAAAGGAGAAAACATTGCCGGCGGATATCCCACTTCAGCCGATATACGCGGCGGCAGGCATCGCCGTTATCGCGGCAGTTGCCGCCCGTGCCGCCGGAGTCCTTACGTTGCCTGCGGCGGCGACAGCCGCCGTTATGCTGGTGCTCGCAGCCCTTTTTTGGGGCTGGACGGGGCTCGGGATATACGCCTCTCTCTTTCTCGCCAGCGCGCTTTTGGGGCTTATCGGCAGGAAAAAGCGCGCCGAACGCGAGGAAAAAGTGCTTGCCCGGCACGGCGCGAGGAATATAAAACAGGTGCTTGTAAACGGGTTGCCCGCCCTGATAGCGATGGGGGCAGGCTTTTTTTCGGGTATCGGCGCATTCCATGCGGCGGCTGCCGCGTCGCTCGCGGCGGGGTTTGCCGATTCCGCGGCAAGCGATATAGGGATACTCACCGACTCGAGGACCGTTTCGATAGTGACTTTCAAGGAGGTCGCCAAGGGCGTTTCGGGCGGCGTCAGCCTTTTGGGCTCCGCGGCGGGGATATTCGCCGCCGCCGCGGGCGCTGCGCTACCCTTGGCGTTCGGGGAATATTCGTGGCAGATTTTTTTGTCCGTTACTGCCGCCGCGATACTCGGGGTGGCTTTGGACTCCGTTCTCGGCGGCACGATGCAGGCACTGTACCGCTGCCCCGTGTGCGGCGCCGAGTCCGAAAAGAGGATGTGCTGCGGCGAAAAGAGCGTGGTCGTGCGCGGCTTCAGGCATATCGACAACGACGCCGTCAATCTGATAGCGAATTGCTTCGCTTTGATCTTAGGCGGCGGCGCGGCGGCGCTTATAACGTATTTATAAAACGAAACCGGAGGGATCTATGTCGGTTTACAAGGAATGGTTAACGAACGTGACGGAGGCGGAACGCGCCGAACTCGAAGCGATTGCAAACGACGAGGTCGAGATACGCGAACGTTTCGGCGGCGAACTGTCGTTCGGCACGGCGGGGATGCGCGGTATCATAAGGCTCGGTACGTTCGGCATGAACGTCTATACCGTGAGACGCGCGACGAAGGGGCTTGCCGACTACATACTTGACGTCGGCGCCCGCGACAGGGGCGTTGTCATCGCCTACGACACCAGGCGCTTTTCGCGCGAGTTTGCCGCCGCGGCGGCGGGGGTGCTGAACGCAAACGGCATAAAAACGTACCTGTTCGAGGACGTTCGTCCCGTTCCGGTGTGTTCGTTCGCGGTACGCCTTACGGGCGCGGAAGCGGGGATAATGATCACCGCCAGCCACAACCCCAAGGAATACAACGGCTATAAGGTCTACGGCTCCGACGGCGCGCAGATGTCCCCCGAGGCGACCGCGAAAGTGGTGGAGTTCATCGAAAAAACTCCCTACTTCGGCATAGCCTCGGACGAAGCCCCCCTTTCGTTCAAAGAGGGCGATACATACGGCAGGATCGAGATAATCGGCTCCGCCGTAGACGAAAAATATTACGCCGAAATAGACAAGCTTCTGCTCTTCCCCGACATCGTGGCGGAGAGCGGCAAAAACATAAAACTCGTATATACCCCGGTACACGGAGCGGGATATAAGCCCGTCACCGCGATGTTCGCGCGTCTGGGGATACAGGCGAACGTAGTCGCCGAGCAGGTCGCGCCCGACCCCGATTTTTCGACGGTAAAGGTACCCAATCCCGAAAATAAGGAAACCCTCAGCATGGGAATAGAGCTGGGCAAGAAAATAGGCGCCGACGTCGTTTTGGGCACCGATCCCGACTCCGACAGGCTCGGCGTGGCTCTTAGGCTCGAGGACGGCGAATACGCGCCGCTCACCGGAAACCAGATAGGCATACTCCTTATGGACCACATAATATCGGGGAAAGCCGAAAAGGGCACGCTCGGAGCCAAAGCCGCCGTGGTAAAGACGATAGTCACCTCCACCCTTGCGGACAGGATATGCGCCGCGCGCCACACGAACGTATTCAACGTGCTGACGGGCTTCAAATTCATCGGCGAGAAGATAAAGGAGTGGGAGGAAACGGGCGAGTACGAATACATATTCGGCTTCGAGGAATCCTTCGGCTCCCTTGCCGGCACTTACGCGAGGGACAAAGACGCCGTTGCCGCCGCGGTGCTGTTCGCGGAGATGATGCTGTACCTCGCTTCGCGCGGCACGACGGTGTACAAGCGGCTGAAGGAGATATATTCCGAATTCGGCTGGTACGTGGAGCGTAACGCTTCCGTCCAATACGCGGGGCTCGACGCCATGCGCGACATGGCGGCGGTCATGGCGAAACTGCGTTCCGAAAAGGTATGCGGGATAGGCGGCGTCGAGGTCGTCGGGGTCAGGGACTACCTGTCCGGCAAAACGCGCTCCGCCTCGGGCGAAGAGGGCGAAACGGGACTGCCGCGCTCCGACGTCATGTACTACGAGCTCCCCGACAAGCAGTTCGTCGTGTTCCGCCCCAGCGGCACCGAGCCGAAACTGAAGATATATGTACTTGTATTCGCCTCCGGCGAGGAGACGGCGGAGGAAAAAGCCGACCGCGTCATGCGCTCGGCAAAGGAGATGCTGAAATGAAAGCCTTTCTGACCGTGATAGGAAAAGACAAGGTAGGCATAATCGCCGCCGTCAGCGGACTTTTGGCGGCTTCGGGCGTAAACATCGAGGACATCAGCCAGACCATCATGCAGGGAATGTTCACCATGGTAATGGCGGTGGACCTCGGCGGCGCCGACAAGGACTTTGCCGCGCTCGGCGCGGGGCTCAAAAAATGCGGCGAGGATCTCGGGGTGGAAATATCGCTGCGTCACGCGGACATCTTCAACGCAATGCATAAAATATGATGAACAATCTGGGACGACGCGAAATACTCGAAACCATCGGCATGATAGGAGAACACCACCTTGATATTAGGACGGTGACGATGGGCATAAGCCTGACGGACTGCATTACCGATTCCGCGGCGATAACCGCCGAAAAGGTGTACGACAAGGTGACGTCATCCGCGAAAAACCTCGTCGCGGTCGCCGGCGAGATCTCGGCGATATACGGTATCCCTATCGTAAACAAGCGCGTTTCGGTGACTCCTATCGGCATTGTGGGAGCCTCTTCCGGCGGATTTTTGGAAATAGCGCGCGCTCTTGACAGGGCGGCGGCGGATATAGGCATAGACTTTATCGGCGGCTACACCGCGCTTGTGCAAAAGGGCGCCACCGCGGCGGAGGAGCGCTTTATGGACACCATCCCCGAGGCGCTTTCGACGACCGCGAAGGTATGTTCTTCGCTGAACGTAGCTTCGACCAGGGCGGGGATAAACATGGACGCCGTCAGCCGCGCGGGACGCCTTATAAAAGAAGCGGCGTATCTTACCCGCGACCGCGACGGGATCGCCGCGGCGAAGTTTGTGGTATTCGCAAACGCCGTCGAAGACAATCCGTTCATGGCGGGCGCGTTCCACGGCACGGGCGAGGCGGACAAGGTGATAAACGTAGGCGTATCCGGGCCGGGCGTTGTCAAAACGGCGCTCGAGGCGATCCCCGACGGCGACCTTTCCGAGGTCGGAGAAACGATAAAACGCACCGCGTTCAAGATAACGCGCGTGGGACAGCTCGTCGCAAAGGAAGCGGCGCGCCGCCTGAATGCCTCTTTCGGCATAGTGGACCTTTCCCTGGCGCCCACTCCCGCAGTCGGCGACTCCGTTGCGGATATTTTGGAGGAGATAGGCTTGGGATCCGTCGGCGCGCCCGGCACCACCGCGGCGCTCATGATGTTGAACGACGCCGTCAAAAAGGGCGGTATAATGGCTTCACAGCACGTCGGCGGACTTTCGGGCGCGTTCATTCCCGTATCCGAGGACGCCGGCATGATCCGCGCCGCCGCATCGGGCGCTTTGACTATCGAAAAACTCGAAGCGATGACCGCCGTTTGCAGCGTCGGGCTCGATATGATAGCCGTCCCGGGCGACACCCCCGCGGAAACCATTTCCGCCGTCATCGCGGACGAGGCGGCGATAGGCGTCGCCAACGGCAAGACCACCGCCGTCAGGCTCATCCCCGTGTACGGTAAAACGGTGGGCGACGTCGCCGAATTCGGCGGGCTGCTCGGCACCGCGCCTGTGATGCGGATAAACACCCTGAGCCCCTTGAAACTCATCTCACGCGGCGGACGGGTCGCGGCGCCCATCCACGCAAACAAAAATTAGCTTAGGCGCGCAGCTTAAATATTCGTCGGATGTTTTTTGACTTGATTTCGGCGCGCGGATGTGTTATCTTAAAACCATAAATATTATGCGCGTGCGCGCATTAGGAGGGTAATATAATGAAATGTTTACTTAAAACCGTGATATCGCTCGTCGTCATCATCCTGATCGCGGCGGCGGTGATGTATTTTTGGGGTATCCCGACGCTGCTCGGAGAGGACAACGCCACCGAACACCTCGAAAAGCAGGGCTATACCGTCGACGTGACCGATATTTCGCTCACGGAAGGATGTGAAGCGCAGCTCTATGCCGCCAAGGACGAGACCGCGACCGAGGATAACTTGAGCATCGACATAGTCGTCATCTGGTACTTCGAGGACGGCTCCGCCGCCCGTGACTTCCGCTCCGACTACGTCGAAGATATGGAAGAGCGGATCGACTTTATAGCCGACGGTCTCAACTCCGTTCGTCCCGGCGCCGGCGACGATTTCCGCGAAGAAGCAGAAACCATCAAAGTCGTCCGTTTCGGCAAGATAGTCATCCAAGGAACTGTAAGAGGCATATTAGCAGCCATCACCGGCCTTTGAGCGAATATAAGCGGCGCGATGCTGCGTTTACTGCAAGCGCCTGAGAACAGTCATTTAGGTCGCACTAAACTCCTGTCCTCAGGCGCTTGCGAGCCTTGCCTCGCTTGCTTCTATTCGCTCAAAGCTGCT
>CALVJA010000032.1 GCA_944331875.1 uncultured Clostridia bacterium
GTAAAAAAGAGCGGTAGGTTTCTATCGCTCTTTTGTTTTACAAGGTGGGATCGTGCGCATACAATTACGCCTAGCCGTATTATCTCTAAATAAAGCGGCAAATTGTAGCAGAAGCTACTGTTCCAAATAACGAGGCGACAAGCGCTATCGCTATCGCTTTGCCGCTCGGGGCGTCTTTGACGCCCGAGAAATAGACGGCGGAGACGTACATCACGGTGTCGGTGGAACCCATTATCACGGAGGCGGTGCGGGATATGTACGAGTCCACGCCGTAGGTCGAGAAAATGTTTTCCAATACCGCAAGGCTGCCGCTTCCCGTAAGGGGACGAAGAATGATAAGTTCCGAAAGCTCATTCGGTATCCCCAGCAACTGAAAAGCAGGAGATAACAGTTTACCGAGGTACGAGGACAGCCCGCTGACGCGCATAAGTTCCATCAGCATGAATACGGCGGCGAGATAAGGGATGAGTTTTATGCTCAGTCCCACCGCTTCTTTTATCCCATCGATAAAGGAATCGTAAACTCCCACTTTTTTTATCGCTCCGAATAAAACTGTGAGGAGCGTTATCACGGGGACGATGTAGATCATTTGACGAATATTTTCGTAAGGCACAGCGCCGTAAGCGTAGTAACGGCGCCCGATATAATCGAGGGTAGTATAATGTCTTCTGCCGCGCCCATGCCGGAGCGCATCGCGACGACGGTGGTCGGGATGAGCTGCAGTGAAGTGGAATTCAATATGATCAGCGTTAATAGGTTTTTTCTGCTTTTCATGCTTTTAGCGGCTTTCAGGCCCTCGGGAGTGGCGGCGCCGCCCGCTCCGATGAAGTTCGCGGCGATGTTAGCGCCGAGGTGAGTCATCGTTTCCTCGGATTCGCCCGGAAACAAGCGTTTTGTGACGGGTGAGAACAGCTTTTTGACGGCCTTCAGGGCGCCTCCTTTTTCGAGGATCTTTATTATCGACAGCCAGAACGCGTACGCCGCGAACAGCGTGACGGTGAGAGTAAGCGAATTCCCCGCACCCGTCAAAAACGCGGGCAGGATCCCGCCGGGATCGGATATGAGCATCAGGACTATCGACGCCGCGATAAGCGCCGTAAACACAGCGTTCATATAAAAAAATTATGCGCGCGTTATAATAAAAATTCGGGATAAGTATTGAAATCCTTTCGTTTATATGCTAGAATCTTGCTATGAAAATGACTTTTCGCTGGTACGGTAAGAGCGATCCCGTAAAAATAGAGTACATAAGGCAGATACCCGTTATCGATTCAATCGTTTCCGCGGTGTACGACGTGCCGGTCGGCGAGGTGTGGAGCGAGGAGAGTATTTCGGAAATAAAAAACGCCGCTTTGTCGGCGGGGCTGACGTTCGAAGTGGTCGAATCGGTACCCGTACACGAGGATATAAAACTCGGCAGAGCCACCCGCGACGGATATATCGCAAATTATGCGGAAAACCTCATGCGGCTGGGGCGCGCCGGGGTCAAATGCGTGTGCTACAATTTCATGCCCGTTTTCGACTGGCTTAGAAGCGAACTGAAAATGCCGCTTCCCGACGGTTCGAACGCATTGGCTTACGACGAGGAGACCGTCCTCGGCATGGACCCCGCAAAGAGCGAACTGTCGCTTCCCGGTTGGGACGAAAGCTATACCCGCGAGCAGCTGAAGGAGCTGTTAAAAAGTTACGAAAACATAGGGGAAAAGGAGCTTTTCGATAATTTAAGGTACTTTTTGGAGGCAGTCATACCCGTCGCCGAGAAGGCGGGGATAAATATGGCGATACACCCCGACGATCCCCCGTGGGGCATATTCGGATTGCCGAGGATAATAACGGATCTCGAGCACATGAAGCGCTTTTTGTCGCTGTACCCGTCCGAAAACAACGGGCTCACGTTCTGCACCGGCAGTTTCGGCGCGTCTCGGGACAACGATCTCGTGAAAATGATATCCGCGGCGGAAGGCAGGATACATTTTGCGCACCTCAGGAACATAAAAATTGACGGTTACCGCCGCTTCCACGAGACGGGTCACCCGACGAGGGAAGGCTCTTTGGATATGCCGGGGATCGTGCGCGCGCTTTTGGAAAGCGGCTTCGACGGCTATGTCCGTCCCGACCACGGCAGGATGATATGGGGCGAGAGCGTGAGACCCGGTTACGGGCTTTACGACCGCGCGCTGGGGGCGATGTACCTGTACGGATTATTCGAGGCTTGCGGCGCGAAATTCGATAAAAAGGAGAGAAAATGAAACGATATCACATCGATCTTAGCGATAAACTTGTCGCCGTTACAGGCGCCGCGGGCGCAATATGCTCCTCGTTTTCGAGGGAACTCGCGCGTGCGGGAGCCGCCGTCGCGCTCATAGACATAAACCTAGAGGGCGCCGAAAAGATAGCCGCCGAGATCCGCGCCGAGGGCGGCAGAGCAAAAGCCTATTCCGCGAACGTTCTGAGCAGGGAAAGCCTAGAGGAATGCCGCAAAAAAATAGAAGCCGAGATGGGCAAAGCGAATATGCTCATTAACGGCGCGGGCGGCAACCACCCGATGGCGACGACGGACAAGGAAACGTACGAGCCGGGCGACGCCGCGGCGGAGCGCATAAAGAGCTTTTTCGACCTCGAGAGCGGCGCTATAGAGCGCCTTTTCGCCCTTAATTTCACATCTATCCTGCTGACGACCCAGGTGTTCTCGCGCGACATGGCGGAATCCGGGAGCGGAGGGAACATCATCAACATCAGCAGCATGAACGCGTTCAGACCGCTGACGAAAATACCCGCGTACTCCGCGGCGAAGGCGGCGGTGTCCAATTTTACGGAATGGCTGGCGGTGCATTTCGCGGGCGCGGGCATAAGAGTGAACGCCATTGCTCCCGGCTTTTTCGTCGGGAACCAGAACAGGGGGCTTCTGTTCGATAAAAACGGCGCGCTCACGCCGCGTTCCGAAAAAATAATAGCGCATACCCCGATGGGCAGATTCGGGGAGCTGGACGATCTGACGGGCACGTTGATGTGGCTTGCCGACGACGAGTTCAGCCGTTTCGTAACGGGCGTAGTGGTGCCCGTGGACGGAGGATTTTCTGCATATTCCGGCGTTTGACGCCGAACTTATAAAAAAATACAGGGAGGACGGTATGTTAGTTACGATATCCGGGTTTTACGACGAGGTAAGCCAGAACCTGGACGAGCAGATAGCCCTTGTCAGGGAGTTGGGCGAAAAATATATTTGCCCCAGGCGTATAGACGGCAAAAACATTGCCGATTATACCGCAAGCGAATTTCAGGCGAAGATAAAACCGCGCCTCGACGCGGCGGGGATAGGCTTCAGCTCCATCGGTTCGCCGATAGGAAAAGTAAACGTCAACGACGAGGAAGGTTTCAAAAGGCAGCTCGTACAGCTGAAAGAGCTGGTCAATATCGCCGCCTCGATGAACTGCAAATATATCCGCATTTTCAGCTTTTTCATTCCGAAAGGCGCCGAGCACTCCAGATACCGCGACGCGGTCATCGGGAAAATGAAAAAATTCGTAGAGTGCGTCGAGGGGACGGACGTCATACTTCTGCACGAAAACGAAAAGGGCATTTACGGCGACACGGCGGACAGGGCGGCGGAAATATACGACGCCGTCGGGAGCGAAAAGTTAAAGCTTGCCTACGACGCGTCGAATTTCATACAAGTGGGAGAAAACCCCAACGAAGCGTACGAAAAATTGAAAGACAAGGTGGTCTATTACCATATTAAAGACTGCGACAAGGAGACCAAGGTCGAAGTACCTATGGGGCTCGGGGAAACGGATTACAAGAAGATATTCGACGACCTTGAGGAGAGAAATTACACCGGATTCATGACCTTGGAACCTCACACGGCGAAGTACGCGGTGGGTAGGAAATATATCTATTTCGTGCCGTTCGCGCGCTATATAGCGCCGAAGTTCTATAAGGCTTTCCGTTATATCGACGAAAAGCTCGGCAACACTCCGACGACGAAAGTCACCAGAAAGGACGTGTTCGTTCTGCAGTACAAGAACCTCAAAAAATTCATCGAGGAGGCGGGAAAACGCGCATGAACAAGGTAAGATTCGGTATCATCGGCATAGGTAAAATGGGATCTCAGCACTGCTTGAGATTCACAAACGGTTTGATCAAAAACGCCGTGTTGACGGCGGTGTGCGATATTTCGCCGGAGAGGAAAAAGTGGGCTGAGGAAAAACTCGCGCCGAAAGGGGTCGCGTTTTTCGACGATTACAAAGCGCTTATCGATTCGGGTCTCACCGACGCGGTGCTTATAGCGACGCCGCACTACTTCCACCCGGTCATGGCGATATACGCTTTGGAACACGGACAGCATACTCTCATCGAAAAGCCGGCGGGAGTATATACGAAAGCGGTACGCGAAATGAACGAGACCGCGGCAGGTCACCCCGAACTCGTATTCGGAATAATGTACAACCAGCGCACCAATAAGCTCTACAGATTTGCCAAGGAGCTCGTCGAGTCTGGGCGCCTCGGCACTATAAAGAGGATAAACTGGATAATCACCAACTGGTACCGCCCGCAGGCGTATTACGACCAGGGCGGCTGGCGCGGCACATGGTCGGGCGAAGGCGGCGGCGTGCTGATAAACCAGTGTCCCCACCAGCTGGATCTGTTCCAGTGGCTCGGCGGGATGCCCGTCAGCGTCACGGCGCACGCGGAAGTGGGCAAAAACCGCAATATAAACGTAGAAAACGACGTAACGGCGTTTATGGAGTACGCCTCGGGCGCGACGGGAGTGTTCATCACTTCGACCCACGATTTCCCCGGAACGAACAGACTGGAGATAGACGCGGACAAGGGAAAACTCGTTATAGATGGGAGCAAGCTGACGTTCACGGAGCTCGAGATAAGCGAAACGGAATTCAACGCTACGAACAAAAAATTCATGCCGAGGATCCCTTCGCGCAAGATAAAAAAGCGTATCGGGCTTTTGGGACAGGCGAAAATGTTCCTGTTCGAACAGCATACGGGTATATTGAATAATTTCGTATCCGCGATAATAAATAAAACGCCGCTAATCGCACCGGGCGCGGACGGCATAAAAGGACTGACGATATCCAACGCGATACATCTTTCGGCGTGGACGGGAGAAAAGGTGGAGATACCCTTCGACGAGGATAAGTTTATAGCGGAACTCGAGAAGCGTAAGGCGGAAGAAAAAGAAAATTCGAAAAAACGGGCGTAGCGCCTTGAAAGGAGCAATATGAAAACACGTTGGTACAAAGACGCAGTATTTTATCAGATCTATCCGAGAAGTTTTTGCGACTCGAACGGTGACGGCGTGGGCGATATCCGCGGCATCATCTCCAAGCTCGACTACCTGAAAGAGCTCGGGGTCACCGCCGTATGGATGTCTCCGGTGTACAAATCGCCGAACGACGATAACGGCTACGATATATCCGATTACAGGGATATAAACCCCGAATTCGGCACTTTGGACGATTGGAAAGAGATGGTCGAGGGGATGCACGCGAGGGGCATAAAGCTTGTTATGGACCTTGTTGTCAACCACACCTCGGACGAGCACGAGTGGTTCAAGCAAAGCCGCTCCTCGAAGGACAATCCCTACCGCGACTATTATATATGGAGAAAGGGCCGCGGCAAGGACGGCAAACGTCCTCCCAACAACTGGACCTCGAGGTTCACCGGTAAAGCGTGGGACTACGACGAAACGACGGGCGAATGGTATCTGCATCTGTTCAGCAAAAAGCAGCCCGACCTCAACTGGGACAACCCCAAGGTCAGGCAGGAAGTCATAGATATCTGCAATTATTGGTTCGAACTCGGCGTGGACGGCTTCCGCTGCGACGTTATCACATATATCAGCAAAGCCGAAGGACTGCCGATGGGCAAATTCAATCCCATCATGTGCGGAGACGAGCATTTCGTGCTCGGACCGCATATCCACGAGTACCTGAACGAAGTCAATCAGAAATCGTGGAGCAAATACGACACGATGATAGTGGGCGAGGCGATAGGCTGCAAATACGTCAACGCTCCCGATCTTATCGCCGAGAACAGGAACGAACTCGACTCCGCGATAACGTTCGAGCTCATGGACGTCGACATGAAGATGAGCTTCTTCCCGGTCAAACTGAATCTTCCTAGGTTCAAATCCGTTCAGTCGGGGTGGCAGAACCTTCCCAAGGACTGCTGGCCCACGCTGTACTACGAAAACCACGACCAGCCCCGTTCCATAACGCGCTACGGCAACGGTTACGGATACTTCCGCAACCAGCTCGGAAAGATGCTCGCGATCTCGTACTTCATGCTGCGCGGCACTCCGTATGTGTATCAGGGACAGGAAATAGGTATGACCAATATCAGGCTGGAGGAAAAGGAATACGTCGATATTCTGGCGACCAGGGTATTTACTTTGGTCAAAAAGTTCTTCCCGCCGCTTATGCCTGTCGCGCGCTGGGCGATGTCAAAACGCGCCCGCGACCACGCCAGGACCCCGATGCAGTGGGAGGACAAAACGGGCGCCGGATTCACAACGGGCACTCCGTGGATGAAGATAAACCCCAATCTCGGCGAGATAAACGTAAAGACCGAGGAACACAACCCCAACTCCATTCTGAACTTCTACAAAAAACTTATTCGTTTTAGATTGGGTAACGTTATTATCCGCGACGGCGAGTACAAAGAGTACTTCAATTCCAACCGCAAGGTGTACTGCTATGAGCGCCGACTCGGTAGCAAGGGCTACATAATCATATGTAATTTCGAGGAAAAGAAAGTCGTCCTGAACGTCGACCAGATCCCCGGCGCGCGCGGCGCGAAGCTCGTGATGAGCTCGTGGGATACCCAGGACGAAACGTTGGGCGACTCAATACTTTTGAAACCTTATGAAGGCGTGATATACGAGTTCGGCGCGGACGAAAAACTTCCGGAGCCCGAGGCTAAAGAAACTAAAGCCGCTCCCGTCTCGGAAGCGGAAATCGCCTCCGCCGAAGAGGTAAAGGCGGAGGCTGACGAAGAAGTCTCCGAAGCGGAAGAGAGCTCTCCCGCCGAATAACGTTTTCGCGGAAATATTCATCGAACGCGGGGCGCCCCGGCGCCCCGTTCGGATATGGAACAATATACTTTATTTTCGACAAACGACGATCTTCCCCTCGCGTACAGGATGCGTCCCGAAACTTTGGACGAGTACGCGGGACAAAGGCATCTTTTGGGCGAAGGGAAGATCTTAAGGCGCCTCATCGAGTCCGATAAGATAGGTTCGATGATATTCTGGGGACCGCCCGGAGTGGGCAAGACTACTCTTGCCCGCATTATCGCGCACAAAACCAAAGCGGAGTTTATCGATTTTTCCGCCGTCACCAGCGGGATAAAGGAAATAAAACAGGTGATGGAGTCCGCCGAAAAGCGGCGGCGCTTCGGTGAAAAGACCATTCTTTTCGTAGACGAGATACACCGCTTCAACAAAGCGCAGCAGGACGCATTCCTGCCGTATGTGGAAAAGGGGAGCATAATCCTCATCGGCGCGACGACGGAGAACCCGTCGTTCGAGGTCAACGGCGCGCTTTTGTCGCGGTGCAAAGTGTTCGTTTTGCAGCCGCTGAAGACGGAGGAAGTGGAGTGGCTCATCCGCCGCGCGCTGACCGACGAGCGGGGGTTCGGTAAGCAGCACGTCGAGATATCGGACGACGAGATACGCGCGATAGCGGAATTCGCCGACGGCGACGCGAGGGGCGCTTTGTCCACTTTGGAAATGGCGGTATTGAACGGCGATACCGACGGCGATACCGTCAAAGTAACGCGAGAAACGCTGGAGCAGTGCATATCCCGAAAATCGCTCCTTTACGACAAGGGCGGCGAGGAACACTACAACATCATTTCCGCGCTGCACAAATCGATGCGGAACTCCGACCCCGACGCTGCGGTATATTGGCTGGCGCGGATGCTGGAAGCGGGCGAGGACCCGCTGTACATCATGCGCAGGGTGACTCGCTTTGCCGCCGAGGACGTGGGGCTTGCCGATCCGAGAGCCATGGAGATAGCGGTCGCCGCATACCAGGCGGCGCACTTTATCGGGATGCCCGAATGCGCCGTACACCTTGCCGAGGCGGTGATATATATGTCGCTTGCGCCCAAATCGAACGCCGTAGACGTCGCGTATATGCGCGCGAAGTCCGACGCGCTGAACACATTGGCGGAGCCCGTACCGATGAATATCAGGAACGCGCCGACGCGTCTTATGAAGGAACTCGGCTACGGTAAGGGATACAAATTCGCGCACGATTACGAGGACAAAGTCGCCGACATGCAGTGCCTTCCCGATTCGCTGAAGGACAGAACTTACTATATCCCGGGCATGGAGGGAGTAGAGCCCAGGTTCAAAGCGCGCCTGGATGAAATAAAGGCGCTGAAGGAAAAGGCGAAAAGATCGGATAGCAAATAAAGGTTCCCGAAAACTGCTTTTCGGAAACCGTGACAGAGCAGTTTCGTCATTTTCCGCGGCGCCTGCCGCTGCGGGACGGGGAAAACAGCAGGCGGCGCGAGCCCGCATTCGACCCGAAAAGTCTGTCAAATTCATCCGGGTTTGATATTGACTTATAAGGTTTACTATGATAATATTTTGATAATACGTTATTTGTAGGAGAGAGTGTATGTTTCGTCTTTTCCGCAATCTGAAGCCGATGGCATGGGTATTCGTAGCCATTGTACTGCTTGTTACTGGGCAGGCCGTTGCGGAATTGTATCTCCCCGAACAGATGTCCGATATAATCGACGACGGCATCTATATCGATTACGAACCCCTTTACAGATACGAGGAAATGGAGCGGCCCTCCTCGCTTGCCGCCGTCGAATCGGACGCCACGCTTAAAGGCTACGACGAGGACACTATACCCGTTTTCGAGATGGTGGACGGCTTTACCACCTACGACCTCGCCGAAGCGATAGAGGAGGAAGAGGGCGGCGACGTTTCGATAGATTTCGTTTTCAGGGACATTCCCGTCAAAGATTCCAAAGAGCTGTTCGACAACGTTCTGACTCCCTTTTTGGAGGGGCTGGAGATATACCAGCTGAAGGCTTTCGAGTGGCGCGACGCAAACGTTCCGCAGTCTGAATGGGAGGACTGGACGCCCGATTTCAGGGAAAGTTATTTTACGAACGAGGACCGCGAGGAAATAAGCAACATCATCAATATTCTGCTGGTTTTCGAATACGCTTACGATAGCGCCGGAATGGCGGTCGACGCGGAGAACAACGATCTCTCGATAAAGATCTATTCCGGCGACGTCACCGTCAACGACCTTCTGAACCAGGACCCGCGCGAGGACTCGGACGCGATGGCGTCGGAATCGAACAGGCGCATATTGACGGCGTGCGTCAGCAGGATGAAACACTCCGTCTACGGCAATCTGATGCCGATACCGGTGGACGCGGACGGCAACAGGATAGCGACCGACGAATACGGTCAGGCGCTCGATCCCGAAAAGCTCATCTACATATATTCCGACCGGGACGGCAACGAGGTCCATTCCGCCGACGATTCTTATACCGGCCGCCCCGACCCGATGCCCGACTACGAGGTCATCATCTGCAACAACGTGCTTTCGTACGCTTATAAATACGTGGGCGACAAGTGGATAGAATCCAGCCGCGGTATGTCCGATACCGACGCCGAAGAGTTGGCGAGGGAATACAACGCCGAGGTGCTTCTGGACGCGTTGATAGATAACAACAGATATTACGAGCGCGGCGAATTCACGACGGATGAGGTAAATTCGATACGTTCCTCCGTCAACAACCTTGTCGTTTATTATTCCGAATCGGACGACATGATATATCTCAGCGAACTGTTGCGGCTGCAGAACAAACGTCCGCAGCGCATCATAAGGGAGCTCGAAAAATACATCGTAACGACCTACGACGAGAACGGCAATCGCACGGGATTTTTGACCCCGATGAAGACCGGCGGCACGTTCGCCACGGAGTGGCGCAGGTTCTGGATACGGATAGGGAATTATCTGACTTTGTCCGCGACGGGCACGTCGCAGCAGGATTTCGAAGCGGAGCAGGCTTCGGGCGAAGTCACCCGCTACAGCCTTGCCGTGGTCGAATTCAAAACATATAAGGACATGATGCTCCCCGACGGCTTGACCACGCAGACGGACGACATGAACTTCATACTCCGCCGCGGCGGGTTGATGCTCCTTCTGACCGTCGGCGCCTGCGCCGCGGCGATATTGGCGGCGCTGTTTTCCAGCCGTCTCGCGGCGAACTTTTCCGCTATCATCAGAAGCAAGGTGTTTGCCAAGGTCGAAACTTTCTCGCTTGCCGAATTCGACGATTTCTCGACGGCGAGCCTTATCACGCGTTCGACAAACGACGTCAACCAGATACAGCAGGTATTCCTTCTGATACTGAGGACGGGGCTCATCGCGCCGATAACGCTTATCGGCGGCTTCATCATGTCGGCGCAGAAATCGTTCTATATGACGAGCGTGTTGTTCTACGACATACCGATATTGGTCATAGCGAGCTTCGTCGCGGCAAAGGTCGTCTATCCGCTCTTCCAGGTCATACAGAAAAAGGTCGACCGCCTGACGCTGATAACCCGCGAGGGACTTACGGGTATCAGGGTGGTGCGCGCCTTCAACAAACAGGAAACCGAAAACAAGCGCTTCAGCGAGGTCAACGATTCGTTGACGAAGACCGCCATCACCGTCAACAAATGGTGCGCGGTGCTCGCGCCGCTCATTGCCGTGGTCATGAACTGCTCGATGGTCGGCGTCGTATGGCGCGCCAGCCAGCAGGTCGCGGGAGTCGCGGGTTCGGGCGAGATAAACGTCGGCGACATGATGGCGGTCATACAGTATATGACACAGATAATGCTGGCGCTGGTCATGCTCGCCACGGTGTTCGTCATGTTCCCGAGGGCGACGGCGTCCGCAAAGCGTATTTTGGAAGTTTTGGATACCTCAAACAAGATAAAGGATCCCGAAAACCCGAACAGGAACTACACCGAGGTAGGAACGGTACGTTTCAATCACGTCTATTTCAAGTTCGCGCGGGACGCGGAACATTATATCCTGAACGACATCGATTTCGTTGCGGAGAAGGGCAAGGTCACCGCGATCGTGGGAGGCACCGGCTCCGGGAAATCGGCTGTCATAAACCTCATACCGCACTTCTACGACGTGCAGGAGGGGGAGATATTGTTCGACGGCGTAAACGTCAAAGATTATGTGCAGTCGGAGCTCAGGGATAAAATGGGCTTTGTGCCGCAACGCTCCGTATTGATGAGCGGTACGATACGCTCCAACCTGATGTACGGAAAACCCGACGCCACCGACGAGGAGTGTTGGGAGGCGCTCAGGATAGCGCAGTCCGACGCTTTCGTCAGGGAAAAGGAGGGCGGCCTCGACGCCAAAGTCGAACAGGGCGGCGGCAACTTCTCCGGCGGACAGCGCCAAAGGCTCGCAATTGCCAGGGCGATAATCAGAAAGCCGGAGCTACTCGTCTTCGACGATTCGTTCTCGGCGCTCGATTTCAGGACCGACAAAAACCTGCGCGCGGCGCTGAAAGAGATAACGAAGGAATCGGCGACCATCATAGTCGCGCAGAGGATAGGCACCATCATGGACGCGGACAACATCATCGTATTGGACGCGGGGCACATCGTGGGGCAGGGCACGCACCAAGAGCTTATACATAATTGTCAGCTTTACCGCGACATAGCGCTTTCGCAGATGAGCGAGGAGGAACTCGGACTATGAACGAAGAACTGCAAAACTCCGTCCAACGAGAATCCCAGCAAGGCGCAGGGCTTGACCTCGGGCGCGCGCTCGGTGTAGGCGGTCCCGAGATAAAGGAAGTGGATAAAGCCGAAAACTTCGGCGCCACCGTCAAACGGCTCATCAAGTATCTGAAACCGCAGTATCCCATGCTCATCGCCATGATATTGATAGCCGCGATAGGCGCGTGGTTTGCTATATGGGTGCCGGATATAATGAAAAAGGTGACGGACTGCCTTGCCGACAGCATCGAGTACTTCATCGATATCGGAAGACCCCCGGACGGCAACAACCAGCTGTATTCGTACATCGCGCCGATATTGTGGACGTGCGCGGCGCTGTATGTGCTGAATGCGCTGTTCCAATTCACCAGCGGACTTATCGCCGCTTCGATGAGCCAAAGGGTCGTCAGACGTATGCGTAACGATGTCAAGCGTAAACTCGACCGCGTGCCGCTCAGCTATTTCGACGCCACTCCGATAGGCGACGTCATATCCCGTTTTACGATAGATATCGAGATGATATCGCTTACGCTCCAGGACAGCATAAACCAGATAATCACCGGCGTGACCACCGTTATCGGAGTGTTCATAATGATGATGAGGATAGACTGGCTGCTGTCTATTATCGCTTTGGTGAGCCTGCCGATACTTATCGTCGTTTCCGCGGTCATCGTCAAAAAATCGCAGGCGGAATTCGCGAGGCAGCAGGAGCGCATAGGCGTATTGAACGGGCACATCGAGGAAATGTACACGGCGCACCACGTCGTCAAGCTGTATAACCACGAGGCGGACAGTATAGCCACTTACGAGCAGATCAACAAGGAGCTCAGAAAAGCGACCAGACGCTCGCAGTTTTTGGCGAGCATCATACTCCCGAGCATCAAATTCATAGACAACCTCGTATATGTCGGCATATGCGTGGGCGGCGGTCTCCGCGCGGGCGGCGGTCTAGTCACGATAGGCGATATACAGGCGCTTTTGTCGTACACCAGGCAGTTCGCGCAGCCCATCGAAAACATATCCAACATCGCAAACACGATACAGTCTTCGATAGCGGCGGCGGAAAGGGTGTTCCAGGTATTCGACCTGGAGGAGATGACCCCGGAGGGCGAGAGAAAGATATCCGTCGCGGAATGTGCGGGAGCGGTGGACATAGAACACGTAGCTTTCTCCTACGACAAGGATAAACCGCTCATCACCGATCTTTCGCTCCACGTAAATGCGGGCGAATCGATAGCCATAGTAGGACCTACGGGAGCCGGAAAAACGACTTTGGTCAATCTGTTGATGCGCTTCTACGACATAGACAAAGGAAAGATCTCGATAGACGGCGTGGATATAACGGAATATTCCAGAAACGATTTGAGGTCCTTGTACGGTATGGTGCTGCAGGACACGTGGCTGTTTAACGGCACCGTCGCGGACAACATCGCCTACGGCAATCCGCACGCCACGCGCGAAGAGATAATCGAGGCGGCAAAGGAAGCGCACGCCGACCAGTTCATCGTCACGATGGAAAACGGCTACGACACCGTTTTGAAGGAGGGCGCCACCAATATAAGCGCGGGACAGCGGCAGCTTCTGACGATAGCGCGCGCCATTCTCAAAAAGCCGCGTATAATCATTTTGGACGAAGCGACCAGTTCCGTCGATACCAGGACCGAAAAGTACGTCCAGAGCGCGATGCTCGCGATGATGAAAGATAAGACCAGCTTCGTCATTGCGCACAGGCTCTCTACCATAAAACACGCGGCAGTGATACTCGTCATGAACCACGGCGACGTCGTCGAACAGGGCGACCACGAAACGCTGATGGCGAAGAAGGGTTTCTATTACGAGCTGTACAACGCGCAGTTTGCCGGAGTCAGCGACGAAAACCGCGACGACGACACGGCTGCGAGCAGGTTCAGTCAAACCTGAAAACAGCGCCGTTTCGATTGCTTTTCAACGTGCTGTGTGGTAAAATTTCGATATACGCGAGATACTCGGAGGTAATATGCCTACATTTTTTACGGAAGTATTCGAAGACGCTTCTCCGGTAGCGCCGCTCGGGCTCATCGTCTTGGACGGCGCAAAGGAACTCGGCAAGAAGATCGACAACTATCTGGTCGAATGGTATAATCGGGACGTAGGAAACAAAAATCCCAAATTCAAGAAAAAATCATTTATAATCGAAAATCATTGTCCGCGTTTCACGACGGGCGACGCGAAGGGAATGCTCGAAGATTCGGTGCGCGGCTACGACGTATACGTTTTGGTGGACGTCGGCAACTATAACTGCACTTATAACCTTTTCGGCAGGACGAATTCGATGTCGCCGGACGACCATTATGCGGACCTGAAACGCATCATCAGCGCCGCGGGCGGTAAGGCGGAGAGGATCACCGTCATCATGCCATTGCTGTACGGCGGCAGACAGCACAGACGAAACTCCAGGGAGTCCCTGGACGGCGCGCAGATGCTGCAGGAGCTTTATTCCATGGGCGTCAAGGACATCATTACCTTCGACGCGCATGACCCGCGTATCCAGAACGCGGTACCGCTGATGGGTTTCGACAACTTCTTCCCCACCTATCAGATAATGAAAGCGCTGATGTCGCAGTACCCCAATATCGAGTTCGACGACAAGCACTTCATGATAGTGTCCCCCGACGAGGGCGCGATGAACAGGAACATCTATTATGCTTCTATCCTCGGAGTAGACCTCGGAATGTTCTACAAACGCCGCGACTATACCACGATCGTCAACGGAAGAAACCCCATAGTGGCGCACGAATACATCGGCACCGACGTCAAGGGAAAGGATATCCTTGTCGCAGACGACATCATAGCGACGGGCGATTCGGTGTTGCGCCTTTGTTACGAATTAAAGGAAAAGGGCTGCGGCAAGATATTCCTGACGGCGACCTACGGACTGTTCACCGAGGGATTCGAGAAATTCGACAAAGCATTCGAGGACGGTCTGTTCACCGCGGTGATAAGCACAAACCTGACATACAACAGCCCCGAGCTATTGTCGAAGCCCTGGTTCATATGCGCGGATCTGTCTAAATTCATCAGCTACATCATATCCTCCTGCAACCAGAACAAATCGGTGTCGCCGCTTCTGAACAGCGCCGACAGGATACACGAGCTTTTGGGCAAGGCATGAAAGCAAAACTTACCGTAACGCCGGGGAACGATTCTCTGCCGTTTTCGATGATACATCTGAACTGCGAATATATTTACGAGCACGGCAAGGCGCAGATATTGTTCGAAATGGACGGCATAGACTACATCGTGGGTCTCAACCCGGGAAAGATATCCCTGTACCGTGAGATCCCCGTTCCAGGCAAAGACGGCGAATACGAAAAGGAACTCTACGTGATGTCGAAGCGCGCCGGCGGCTGGTGCGCCGACATCCTTTTCGGAGATCTCGAAGTCGAGGTCTCCACATTCCAGATGGATCTGAAATACGACGAATTCGGCGCGGAGTGCGCGCTGATATGCAAGATCATTTTCAGGGGCGAGTCGGAGGCGATGACCCTGATGCGCTTCACATGCACCCCTCAGAAGGAAAACGATATCCTCTGAGCCGGGCGTATTCGCAGCAACCGAACACGATAATTTTCGACGCCGATATTTTATTCAAAAAAAATATGCAGAAAATTCAATGAAAAATCACTAGACAAAAATCATATTATATTATATAATGAACTTGCGGGGTTTATAGACATCCGCATGCTTGATCGAAAAGGGAAAATCTGCGGCAAAGCGGGTATAGAGATACGGATTCAAAGGAATAATCGGAGAGCACATCTTTTGACGGAGTAATATGAAAATCGAGTGGCTGGGACACAGTTCTTTCAAACTTACGGAGAGCACCGGCGTCAGCCTGGTGACGGATCCGTTCAATGCGGAAGAAGTAGGGATACCGTTTCCCGCTGTTTCCGCGGATATAGTGACGGTGAGTCACGATCATTTCGATCACAACTGCGTCGGCGCGGTCAAGGATTATAAACTTCTCGTCAACACTCCCGGCGACCACGGCGTGGACGGTGTGGAGATATTCGGTTTCAAGAGCTACCACGACGACAAGAAGGGGCTCTTGCGCGGCAAAAACATCGTTTACCGTATCCGCATGGACGGCGTGGAGGTATGCCACCTCGGCGACATCGGCGAGGAACTCAGTCCGATGCTTGCGGAACTCATCGGTTCCATAAACATCCTTTTGATCCCCGTCGGCGGCAGATACACAATCGACGCCGCGGAGGCGAAGGAGTATGTGGACCGGCTGATGCCCGACGTAGTGATACCGATGCACTACATGATGGACGGATATCACACTCAATTCGACGAATTGGACGAATTTTTGGATCTGTTCCCGAAGGAGGACATCGAGTATGCCGACTGCGAGGCGCTCGAGTTTGACAGGACCGATTTCGACGGCGAAAAAACGAGGGTGATAGTCCCCAAAAAGGTCAACTGACCATATAATGCATTCGTCCCGGGAGGGAACATTTTGAGCCGACCGTCGGACGGGGATGAATGAATTTTCAAGATAAAATTTCCCGATATACGAACCTTTTAATTTGCAGAAAATCAAATAGCTGTTCAAGCCGTTTATCGGCAGGCATATCGCACGTCCGTCATAGTGTTTTCGGCAGACGATGCAAAATTTATTATTAGGAGGATGTACTAGATGGAAAATCTGTTTACGGCGGAGCAGCTCGAAAACATGAGCATTTTCGAGCTAAGAAATCTCGCCAGACGTCTGGGGCACACGTCGCCTACGGACAAAAGAAAGGCAGAGCTGGTTGAGTTCGTTTTGGGATGCGACAAGATACCCGACCCGAACGAAATACAGCCCGTGAAGCGAAAAAGGGGCAGACCCCCGAAGGACGCCCAGATAAATATCGACTTCGGAGTTCCGGAGCTGGACGGCAAAGCCGCTCCGAAGGCTAAACCGGGCGGAGAGGACTCGGAGCGCGTCGCTCGTCCCGCGGAGATGGAATATGTATACAAGCCGCGCGTCGGCAAACAATACGCCAACACGCGCGGAGATCTGCAGCAAAATATCAAAAGCGAAAACAACGTAGCGGGATTTGCAAGAAACAGTATCCGAGAATACAATCGGTACGATAAAACGGAACCAAGACAGGATAACCGCCCAAGAGAAGACAAAAGGAACTATTACGGCGACGCCGCGCCGCAGGAAGAAGTGTTGGAAGAAAGAGAGGGCGTATTGGAGATTTGCCAGGACGGTTACGGATTTTTACGTTCGAAAAATTACGAGCAGGGCGATAAGGACGCGTATATAGCGGCGCCGAAGATCAGGAAAGCGGGACTCAGGAAGGGCGATTACGTTGTCGCCACGGCGAAAAAACTTGCCGAAAACCGTCCGCTGAACGTGCAGGACATCCTGATGGTGAACGGCGAAAGATTTGTTCCGAATGTCAGCGAACAAGCTCTCAGGAACCGCCCGGTGTTCGAATCTTTAGTCCCGATATACCCCGATGAAAGATATAAATTGGAGCTTGCGACTTCGTCGGCGGATTTCGCGATACGCGCCATCGACCTGGTCGCTCCGATCGGGAAGGGGCAGCGCGCGATGATAGTATCTCCGCCGAAAGCGGGCAAGACGACGCTTCTGAAAAAGATCGCGAACAGCATTTCGGTAAATTATCCCGACGCGCACCTCATGGTGCTGTTGGTGGACGAACGTCCGGAGGAGGTCACCGATATGCAAAGGAGCATCCGCGGCGAAGTCATATATTCGACGTTCGACGAGATGCCCGAGCATCACACGAAAGCGTCGGAGCTGGTGTTGGAAAGAGCGAAAAGGTTGGTCGAGAGCGGAAAAGACGTCGTTATATTGATGGATTCGCTCACGAGGCTCGCGAGAGCCTACAACCTCACGATAACCCCGACCGGGAAAACGCTGTCGGGCGGTATCGATCCCGGATCTCTGCACGCCCCGAAACGCTTTTTCGGCGCCGCGAGAAATATTGAAAACGGCGGCAGCCTGACGATAATAGCGACGGCGTTGGTCGACACCGGAAGCAGGATGGACGACGTCATTTACGAAGAATTCAAAGGCACCGGCAACATGGAGATACATCTGGACCGCAAGCTAAGCGAAAAGAGGATATTCCCCGCGATAGACCTGAACCGCAGCGGCACCAGGCGCGAGGAACTTTTGTTGAACCAACAGGAGCTCGAGGGCATCTGGGCTGTCAGAAAGATGCTTTCCGCGGGCGACGTCCAGGAAGCGACGGAGAACCTGATACAGATGATGATGCGCACCAAAACGAACCGCGAATTCATCGAGCAGCTCCGCCTGCAGATAGCAAAATTGCAAAAAGATGGTTTCAGCTTCGCTTGAAACGCATAGTGTAAAAAAATAAATGAGAATACGGATCAATAAATAAAGAACATGGGACCCGAAGAGATCGTAACGCTTGTGCTAACTCACATATGTTTTGCGGCGCTTTTAGGGCTGGGGACAGCGATGTGCTTCGGCAAGGGCGGCAAACTCATGCCGACATACAGGTATGAGCCGAAGGGCGAAAAAGCGCTGAAATATCACTTAAAGCTCATGCGTATAGCAGCGTCGTTCGTTTTCGCCGCCGCCTCGGTCGCTTATGCGGGCGTGATGTGCCTGGTATTCGTAGAGGACTTAAGCCAATCCGTGGGCGGGGTATTGTGCGGCGTAGGCGTGCTTATCGCCATTTGCGGAGTGCTGTTCATGAGCGTGAACGAGCGCATACTTCAATTGAAACGCAAGGCGCGCGACGATTATTGGGAATCGCGATCGGAATAGGGCGTTCGCGCGGCGGTGAAAAAATCAAAAAAAGTACTAACGGACGATAAGTCCTGTGGATTTAACGAAAACAGGTGAGGTATAATAACGGTATGAGAAACGTACAAGAAATAATCAAAAGAGGAAAAAGGTGCGTCGCCATCGTCGACGGCGAAAAGCTGAAGATCTCCCTGGAAGCGGGTCGTAAGTCAAGCTTCAAAGAGGGGCCCATGGAAGACGAGAAATTCGAAGAATTCAAAAAATTCAACGATTTCTGCCTTTGCAAACAGTATCTTTTGGAGATGTCCTCCAGAAGAGCGTGGACCGTAGTCGGAGCCAGAGCGAACCTGACCGCCAAGGGCTATTCTCCCGAAAGCATCGAAAAGTCGATAGCTATGGCGATCGAATACGGCTATCTCGATGACGAGAAATACGCCGCTGAATACGTGCAGGACCGCTATGAGCGCACGGGAGAGTCGAGACTCAGAAAGGAACTCAGACAACGCGGCATCGCCGACACTGTCGTATCCTCCGTTCTGGAAAAGGCGAACCTCGGCGACGAGTATCCGCGCGCAAAGGCTCTCGGCGAGAAGCGCACCGCGGAACGCGCGAGAGGTATACGCACCCCGAAAGCGAAGGAAAGGGTGTTGAGATTCCTCATTTGGCGCGGCTTCGAGTACGAGACCGCATACAGAGTGGTCAAGGAAATCGCGGAGAGATAGTTTTTGTTTTGGTTTTTAACCAAAACAAAAACGTAAAATAATTTTGCGGAGCAAAATTGTGAAATAATGCGCGCCTTTTAGGCGCGCATTGTGAAATAAATCGACACTATGATTTTTTTCTATTTATATTGTCTTTTCGAAGTGTCGATTTGTGAAATAAAATCCGCTAGAGGTATTAAAGAATGCCCAATCAAAAAATCCATCATACCTACCCATGCTTTTGTCCGCGGATTTTGTTGCGGTCATTAGATTGAAAAGTCATACATGATATACATTTGATTGCCGTATCTTTTCGGTCCGGCGTGTTATCGGCTTTTATGATATTTACTTTAGAGCCATGAACAGCAGTTTGCCCGTACAATACTGCGCCCATACAAGTGCTTTGCATTAAAGATGAATAAAGTCCACTGTGTATTTTGTCGCATTGAGTAGCATACTTGGCGCCGATTTGCTTCAGCAATGAACAATACTGCGCCCATACAAGTGCTTTGCATGAAAGATGAATACAGCCCACTGTGTACTTTATCGCTAAGTGGAGCGTGTTTAGCGCCGATTTGCAGACTATTTTTTGTCGTATCGCACGAAACGCGGGCGGCGCTATAGCGGGACTATGCGCCGTCCGCGCC
>CALVJA010000033.1 GCA_944331875.1 uncultured Clostridia bacterium
GGCGCGAACGGCGCATAGTCCCGCTATAGCGCCGCCCGCGTTTCGTGCGATACGACAAAAAATAGTCTGCAAATCGGCGCTAAACACGTTCTTCAATGCGACAAAATACACAGTGGACTGTATTCTCGTTTCATGGAAAACACTAGTACCGGCAAACTGCTGTTCATAGCTGAGGCAAATCGGTGTTATACACGCTCAATATGGCGCCAAAATACACAGTGGACTTTATTCTTCTTTAATGGAAAACACTAGTACCGGCAAACTGCTGTTCATAGCTGAAGCAAATCGGCGCCAAGTATGCTGTTCGTGACGTCAAGATACACAGAGGACGACATTCTTCTTTCATAGAAAACACTAATATGGGCGACCTGCTGTTTATTTCTTGTTACTGCCTTAAATCGAAACTCTTTTCTAGTGTTTAGCGGTAGAAGATGTGTATAACTTTGATTTTGCGTAAAGCTTTTCCCTTTCCCGTAATGCCCAAAGCATATTATTCTTTTAACAGCATATCCCCAAGCCATTTCAACGGGGGAGGCGCGCGAAGCGTTAGCGAAGCATTTAATCGCCGGGGGTGAAGTGTAAACGTAACCCCCTCCGATTACATGGCTTGGAAGGTTCAAAGTTTGTTTTCTTTTTCGTTTGTAATAGTGATTTCAATGAAAAAATTTTTAGTGAACAGAACACTCCATGCGGATATGATAAGCAAAGAAAACACAAAACCAAATACCACGCCTACAGCCGTAGATTTTTGGGTGATTTTTCGCAAACACAAAGGCGGCATACGATGTATGTCGCCTTTGTGTTTGCGGAAAAGGACCGAAAAGATATGGGAAAGGAATGTTGAAGTTTTTTAATAATTTTTATATTGGAGCGGAGCGACCCTTAACAAAATCCGCGGACAGAAGCAAGAGTGTGTAAGATGTATTATTTGAATAAGCATTCCCTAATACACTTAGCGGATTTTATTTCACAAATCGACACTTCGAAAAGATGATATAAAACCAAAGGAAAATAGTGTCGATTTATTTCACAATGCGCCCGTTACGGCTTGTTTACCTACTATCGGGCGCATTATTTCACAATTTTGCATAGCAAAATTATTTCACTTTTTTGCGGCGGAAACCGCCGCAAAAAAATTTCTTAAAGTCTTCGCCACGAAGTCGAATCCCGTTATCGTGCCGAGGTTCATGCCGCGGGCGTAGGGCGCGCCGTAGAACAGTGCGGGGACGTCCTCGCGCGAATGGTCCGTTGATGGGGTGGAAGGGTCGCAGCCGTGATCGGCGGTCAGGATGAGCGCGTCGGAGGGTGAGATCAAAGACAGTATGCCGGGGAGCGCCGCGTCGAATTCCGTAAGCGCGCGGGCGTAGCCCTCGGCGTCGTTTCTGTGTCCGTAGAGCATGTCGAAATCCACCAGATTGACGAACAGAAGCCCGTTAAATCCGCGTTTCATTAGTTCTATCGTACGATTTATACCGTCCGCGTTCGAGTCTGTGTGATACGTTTGAGTTATCCCTCGTCCCGCGAAGATGTCGTTTATCTTGCCGACCCCGATGACGTCTAAGCCGAGCTCGGAAAGCTCGTCGAGCACGGTTCGGGAAGGGGGAGGCATGGAAAAGTCTCTTCTGTCCGACGTCCTGTAAAACGAGCCCGGCGCGCCCTGAAAGGGGCGGGCAATCACGCGGGCTATCCCGTAGTCGTCGGCGATACGCCGGGCGGCTTTGCATATGTCGTATAGTTCGGTCAAAGGCACGACGTCGGTATGCGCCGCTATCTGCAACACCGAGTCCGCCGACGTGTAAACGATGACGTTTTTTCCCTTCATCTGCCGGGCGCCGTACTCCGATATGACTTCGGTCCCGGAGTACGCTTTGTTCACAAGCGCCTTGTAGCCCGTATCGCGTTCGAAGCGCTCTATGAGCGTAGCGGGAAAGCCGTCCGGATATGTCCGGAAAGGCTCGGCAACAACGCCCGTAAGCTCCCAGTGCCCCGCCAAAGTGTCTTTGTTTTTTCCCTTTTCCGTGAGTCTGGCATATGCCCCGACGGGGGAAGAAACAGCCGGCAGATAATCTATATTATCGATATTTCCGAGCCCTAAATTCAAAAGATTGGGTATCCTGAATCCGCTTTCACGGCTAACGGCGCGAAGGGTGTCGGAGCCGGAGTCTCCGAAATCCGCCGCGTCCCGTGCGCCGCCTATGCCCAGTGAATCCAGTGTGATAAGGACCGCTTTCATTCAAGTATGCTTTTCAGCGCCGCGGCGGCGCGGTAAAGGTCCGCTGCAGCCGAGCGTTTTATTTCCTGCCAGTCGTCGGACGAGGCGCATTTCAACGCAAGCTCTATGCCGTTTTCCCGGAGAGTATCGTCCGTTACGTCGTCCGATATCGAGCCCGCAAGGCAATACGTCCTGACCCCGGCCGTCTTTGCGGCGCGGGCGACGGCGCCCACCGCCTTGCCCATGAAACTTTGCCTGTCCAATCTGCCTTCGCCCGTAATGACGGCGTCCGCGTCCTTTATCGCCGTCGAAAAACCCATCGCTTTCAGCACCGCCTCCGCGCCGGGTGAGATCGTTGCGTTCAGAAAGGCCGCCGCGGCGGCTCCGATGCCGCCCGCCGCTCCGCCGCCGGGGATGTCGGAGATATCCGTGCCGGTGACGTTTTGTACAGACGCGGCATATTTCGCCATGCCTCGTTCCAGCGTTTCGATGTCGTCCGCGGTGGCGCCCTTTTGGTGGGCGAATATTTTTGTGGCTCCCGAATCGCCCAGAAGTTTTATGTCAACGTCCGTCAATGCGGTAAACTCCGCGTCGCGAAGCCTAAAGTCCATACAGGAAAGGTCTATGCTTCCGATATCCTCCAACGTGCCGCCTGTCGGGAGCATCGGCAGACCTTCCGCGTCCGTAAAGCGCGCGCCGAGCGCCGCGATCATTCCCGCTCCGCCGTCGTTCGTGGCGGAGCCGCCGACGGCAAGATATATCTTTTTCGCACCTCGGTCCAGCGCCGCGCGTATCAATTCGCCGACCCCGTAGGAAGAAGTGAGCTTTGCGTTTTTTCTGCCTTCGACCAGAGTCAGTCCCGCGGCCTCGGCTATCTCGACTACGGCGGTATCGCCGATGAGCAAAAATTTCGCGTCTATGGGCTCGAGGTACGGATTCGACACCGAAGCGGTAACGTATTCTCCTCCGAGAGCCGCTCTGAACGCCGCGAGCGTACCTTCGCCGCCGTCGGCTATCGGCATAAGCGTCGTCGAGAATGGAGCGGAAAAAGCCTCCGCTATCGTATTAGCCGCTTCGTACGCGCTCAATGTGCCCTTGAAAGAATCGGGGGCGATGACCAGTTTCATTTATTCCTCCGTGGACGCGCCCGAGGGGCGCGGTAAATATTTATATTAAATCACATTATATCACGTTTTCCGGCGTTTGTCATCGCTCGGACTTCGTTAATACGAGACTCCGGCATGCCTATGCGGATGGAATAGGGAAGCGTGCGCGTCCTGACGGTAAAAGAAGGGGACATCCCGTCCGCTCTTTCGCCGTCGGCGCAGAATACCGGGGGAGAGTCGAAATCGAGCTTCAACTCTTTGAACGGTCCGAATCCGATGGTTTTCGATTTGTACGGTTTGGAAAACCCGATAAAAAAGCTTCTGAAGAAGGGGAAGAATATCGCTATTTTCCCGAAAATGCCTTTTGCGCGCGGCGCTTTTATCGTCAGAAGACACATATCGCCGCCTTCGCGGTACATCCGGTTGAATTTGAAGCCGAAACAACGCGGCGAATTTATCGCCATTATCAAAGTGTATTCCCCTTCGGATACCGCACCGTCGGCGTTTATGACCGCCCCGATACGCGAGACTTTGTACTCCGCTATGACGCGCGCTATATACGCCAGCGCGCGGAAGCGCTGCTTCGATCTGTGCCCCACGGAGTATCCGAGAGGCGTGAAAGTGCCTGCGGCGAGAACATAGGAAAAAAGTTTTCCGTCCGCCTCCCCGACCACAGATATCGGCTCCTCGCGTTTTATGCGCGCCGCCTCGTTCAACGTGCCGCTCGGAAGATAATAAACTCTCAGATCTACGGGAACGCGCGAGTTTATCAGGTGGTTCAGCGTGCCGTCCCCGCCGCACACCACGACGGCGGAATAGCGGGAGTAATCGGGCTCCGTTTCCGACGGCAGATACTCTATGTCGACGGAGTCGAAGTCCCGTTCCAGCTCGTTTTTCAGCTCTTCGACATTCAACCCGTTGAAGCCGCCGGCTATTTTATTGACAAGCACCAAACACGCGTTCTTCATATTTATATTATATTTCCCGAAAGCGGGAATGGCAACCGTCGAAAACTAAAAAGCGCGCGATAGGCGCACTATAGTATGTGCGGGATGCCGCAAAGTATATATCGGCAACCGAAAACACCGTTTTCAGAATGAAATAATGCCCAGATGCTCCAACAGTATTTTCAGACCCAGCAAAAAAAGTATTGCTCCGCCCGCTATTTCGGAGAAACCGCCGAGCTTAGAGCCGATCTTCGAACCCAGGAAAACGCCGAAAAGCGACAGCACGAACGTGACGGCGCCTATGACCGCGGCGGATATCCAGATATTTGCGCCCACCGCCGAGAAGGTCACTCCTACGATAAGCGCGTCGATACTGGTGGCGAAGGACATCGTTATAAGTTCGCGGAAGCGGAAAGGTTTGCCTTCGGCAGGCTCGGTGTTTTGCGGCTTATTTTCCTCGCCGCCTGCGGCGGATCGTTTTTCGAGGCGTTTTTTGTGGACTTCGCGTGCGCCTTCGAAGATCATCTTAGCGCCCAAAAAGCCGAGAAGAGCGAAAGCCAGCCAGTGGTCGAAAGCCGAGATCTCATCCGCGAAAAATTCCGCCAGATAGAAGCCGATCACGGGCATGACCGCCTGGAAAACGCCGAAGAACAACCCCGTCAGCAAACCGTTTTTCCATGTAAAACGACGCGCCTCGAGCCCGCGGCAAGTGGCCACGCTGAAAGCGTCGGCGGCAAGTCCCACGCTCGTCAATAATAGTTCGATAATATTCATATCCCTGTCCGAAGTCGTATTTCTCTTTGCGAAAGAGTATACCATTTATATGCCGGCGTGTCAACGGAATGCTACGCGGGCGCGCGTGCAGCGTTAAAACAAAAGTAAATATGATAGTTAGCGCATTGACTTATATCGGGTGTAATTATATAATATTTACTACACATATTTTTACGGGCGTTTCGCCCGGGAGGAGAGAAGGGTATGATATTCGGATACCGTTTCGCTAAAAAAAGCGTCGTTTTGGTACTGATAGCGGCATTGATCGTCGCCGCCATCGCCGTCGTCGCCGTTACGGGCGCGGACGGCAGCCGTTCGGCCGCCGCGGAGGACGCTTTCGTCATGCGCGACGAGGTGGTGTTTGCGCAGCTTACCGACACCCACTATTTCCCTGCGGCGTATTGCGGGGATATTTCCGCGGTCGGGACCGATTATTACGATTTCATGGCGACCAGCATGAAAATGACGGTGGAGGCGGCGCCGTACAATATTGCGGCGATGGACCAGATCTTATCCGAGCTTCCCGATTATCTGTTCGTGACCGGCGACCTGACGTTGAACGGCGAGATACAGGGCCATATCGAGATGTCGAACCTTCTGCGCGGGCTCCAGAACGCCGTGCGCGAGGCGGGGAAGCCCGGATTCCAGATATTCGTCGTGTTCGGCAACCACGATATGTATAACGACGAAGCGTTCAGCTACAGGACAAATACCGAGACCTTCGTCGAAAACGTAACGAGAGCGGATATCGTCAAGATCTATTCTTCGCTCGGATATCCCGATCTCACGAACGAAGAGATAGCCGCGTACTACGATTCGCTCGCTGCGGACGGATTCGAGGTTTACACCGACCATGCGCCCTACGACGAGTCGGCTGTCAGCGGCGAAGCTCAAAACGGTATGAAATACATAAACAGCACGACGGCGGAGGGGATCGAAGCCAAATGGCTGTTCCGCGAAAACGGGCAGGAAGCGCGCATGGAATCGGGCGAAATAACCGACTACGATTACGGCGACATTTCCGCTATTTTCACCCTTCCCGAGGGATACAGCGTCATTTTGGTGGACGAGGAGCTTTCCAACACCGAACAGCAGCACCATCTGGGCGCGATGCTTTTCGAACAGGTCGAGGACTGGCTGAGCGCCGAAAAAGAGGCGGGCACCTTCGGCTCGGACACGATAATAGCGCTCGAGCACCACAACGCATTGCCGCATTTCACGGGCGAAGACACGCTCCTCAAAGACTTTACGATGTATAACTCCGAGGAGACCGCCGATTATATGGCGGACCTCGGCGTCAGATACATATTCAGCGGGCACATGCACTCCAACGATATAACTTCGCGCGTTTCGCTGAACGGCAACCTTCTGACCGATATCGAAACGTCGTCCGTCACCGGCTACCGCGGCGCCGTGCGCTATGCGCGTATCTCGCGCGGTGTCGTCGGCGATAAAGCCGCCGAAAATTTCGAGACCAGACTCGAGATGCTCGACTCCGTCGATTTCACGTATCTTTTCGAAAACGGACTTTTGACCGATGATTATATCGAACGTTTCGGTCTGGGCGAATATATCGGTTCCGACCGTATCGTGACCGATCCGAGCATGTATGCCGCGACGAAACTGTTCCTTAACATCATCGACAACGTCGTTTACGGCAGCTTTATAAACGTCGATTTCCTCGGCAACCTCGGCTCTTTGGTGGAGGGACTTTTGCCCGAGTCCGCGGACGGAGTTTTGGGCTCTTTGCTGAACGCGATAAGGCCGGTGGCGGGACAGCTTGTGAATAACCTCGTCGACCACATCGAGGACGTCGTGCTCGCGGATTACGTGTACGGCGGAGACAGGACGGAATTCACTAGCGACGTAAGGGGCGCAAAGCTCGGCGGATACCTCGACGAACTCATACAGGCCGCGGCGTATATGCCGCTGAATTCCGCAGGCGATACGCTGTTCGATTTCGTGATAGGCGCGTACCTGGACCACGTCGGCGGTACCGACCGCCCGTATTCCGAAACGACCGAGGACCAGCGCGAGGCGCTTGACGGGCTCAGGGACGGCAGCTCCATCGAAAAACTTCTCGGTATCCTCCTCGACGAGGAAACGGGGCTTTACAGAGTAGTCATGGGACTGTTCGCTCCCATCGATCTTACGACCGGCGTTCCGGACAGCACGGTGAACGCGCTGGAAAGCGTTTTAGGACTGCTTCTCGGCGAAGTCGATCTGTCCGCTTTGGATCTGAACTCCAACGCGCTTTTGAACAAAGTGTTCGACATGCTCTCGGCGTTCGGTCTCGACCTCGGGCTCGATCTGAAAGGGATGAGCGGCGCCGAGTTTATAGACGACGTTCTGAACTCGTATGTGACCGACGCGCTCTATGCTTCTTTAGGCGAAATAGCGCACGGCATAGTATACGCGTTCATGATCGACGAGGACGCGCACGCGGAAAACTCGGTGGGCGAATACGCATTGTATAAGTGGGACGAAACGCTTGCCGCAAGCTGGGTGTCGGGCGAGGTAGATAACACTCCCACGGCGGAAAGAGGAATGCTCCCCTCGCAGCTCACCGTCACTTTCGGAGACGAGCCGAAGACTACCAAAAACTTTGTATGGTTCACCGACGACGCCATAACGGGGACCCAGATACAATATATCGAGGGGACCGAATTCGATGAAAGCGCGGCGGTGACCGTTACGGGAACGTTCGCAAAACACGCGACTACCACCGCGAACATCGACCTCGGGATATTCGCAACGCTGATGCAGATAGAAGTGGGCAGGCACTCCGTATCCCTTACGGGACTGGAGCCCGGAACGACCTACTCGTACCGCGTGGGAAGCGAGGAACTCGGTTACTGGTCCGACGTCTACACCTTCACGACCGCGCCCGAGGAGGGCACTCCGTTCGAGGCGCTTCTGATGACCGACATCCAGGGCTCCGGTATGAAACCGTATTCGATAGCTTCCGATATCATGAAAGCGATAGCGAGCGGCGACATATTCTCCGGCGGGTTCGATTTCATTATCAACGCGGGCGACGTCGTGGACAACGACCGCAACTGGGTACAGTGGGAGTATTACCTCGGGTCGATGCAGGAGTATTGGGCGAACACCACCACGGTCGTCGCGAACGGCAATCACGACGAGCATTACTACGAGGGCATAGACACGGAGGATATAGCGGAAGTCGCGGAATACATGTGGCTCGACGATTCCATACAGGATCCGTACAACTATCTCCTTCTGCATTTCGGCATAAGCTATCCCGCGCAGGACGACTCAACGGGTGCGTATTACAGCTTCGATTATTCCGACGTCCACTTTACCGTACTCAATACGAATAACCTCGACGCGAATACGCACGCGCTCAGCAGGGCGCAGCTCGAGTGGCTCAACGAGGATCTCGATTCGACCGACAGGAAATTCAAAGTGGTCATCATGCACAAATCGATCTATTCCGCGGGCTCGCATATCGACGATACCGACGTCATAGCGCTGCGCGAGCAGCTCACGCCGCTGTTTGCCGAAAAGGGAGTGGCGCTGGTGCTCTCGGGACACGATCATACCTATTCCGAATCCTACTATATAGACGCGAACGGCAACGCGATGGAAGTCGACGCCGACGCGACCACCGAACTCGGCACCGTGAACGGCGGCGTGTTGTACGTTTCCCTCGGCACGTTCGGCGACAAGTTCTATAATTTCAGGACTTCGGAGGACATACCTCTCGAGTTCGGCGAGGCGCTGCACGAGCCCACTCTTTCCGATCCCACGTTCGGTAAACTCGTTTACGACGGCGAAAGGCTGTGGTACACGGGCTATCAATACGACGTCGAGACCGGCGAGATAGCGGATGTGCATTCGCTTGTCGGGAACGACCTCGAGCGCATTATAGTCATCGCCGCGGTGTGCGTCGCGGGCGTTCTGACGATAATGGCGGTGCTCATCGCAATAAGGCGCGCCGCCTCGAAGAAGAAATAATGAATATAGTTCCGATAGCGCCCGAGGACGTCGGGCGCATGATCGGGAGCCGCAGCCGCAACTCCAACAAGGGCGACTACGGCTACATAGGTCTTATAGGCGGCTCCGTGGAATACGCGGGAGCCGCCCGTTTGGCTTATATGGCGACCTCCGCGATGCGCTCGGGAGCGGGCGTTGTACGCCTCATCGTGCCGGACGCGATAGTCCAAGCTCTTTTGCCGCATATGCTGGAGTGTACGTTGAAACGTCTGCCGTCCGAACCTAACGGCTGCATCCGATTCGACTCCGGCGCCATGCGCGAGGCGACGACGGGGCTCAAATCGATCGGTATCGGCATGGGCATGGGGCAAAAGGGCGATAACAAGGAAGTACTCGAGTACGTTCTGGGGCTCGGGCTCCCCACCGTCATAGACGCAGACGCGCTGAACACTTTGGCGCGAGCCCCCGCGATCTTGGGAAAAAGAAAAAACGACAAAATAGTGCTTACGCCGCACCCCGGCGAGTTTTCCAGGCTTACGGGGCTCGACGTTGCAAGCATATTGAAAGACCCCGGAAAGTATTGCGCCGAATACGCCGCCTCCGTCGGCGTGACGGTGCTTTTGAAGGGCGCGGACACGTATATATCCGACGGCAGGCGCACATACCTTAATACGCGCGGAACGCCCGGTATGGCGACCGCAGGGAGCGGCGACGTTTTGACGGGGATAATAGCGGCGCTTTTAGCCCGCAACGACGATGTGACCCTTGCCGCGGCGGCGGGCGCGTATATCGCCGGCGTCGCCGGCGAGCTCGCCGCGAAAAAATACGGCGACGTCGGCATGATCTCTCCCGACACCGTAGCGTGCATCGCCGAAGCGATTGTTTTTTGTGGCGGCGAATGCCGTCACAAAAAACAGTGAAATAATTTTGCGGAGCAAAATTGTGAAATAACGCGCCCGGGTAGTACAAAAACAAACCCACAGCAAAATTTTAGCCTCACCGACACTATGCTTCCTTACAATCTTTTGAGAAAACTTCGTTAAGCAGTCCGTGGCGGTGAAGCGGAAATTTTAGCGTTTTGCGGCAGGAGATTTTTCGTTAATGCGAAGAAAACTTCCGACGTTAATACCCGGAGGGTCTTAACTAGGAAGTTTTCAAAGCAGTAGCGGAAAAGGTACGCCGCAAAATGTTAAAATTTTCGCTGAGCCGCCACAAACAAAAAAAGAGAATATTATTCGCGGAAGGGGTTGACGGTGGGGGTGGTCGTTGATATAATACTTATAAGCATATTTCGCCCGAAGGAGAGTATATTTTATGGCTGATGTATCGGGAGCGGCAATTGCCGCCGAATCTGTCAATCCGCAGCCGACGCTCAAGACCTACACTTCGCGTGAGAGGAATTTCTATCTTGCCGGAATGATAGGTCAGAATATTATTTACAATATCATCGGCTCCGCTCTGGCGTATTATTTCCAATTTACGCTATTGATACCTGCGGTTGCGGTCAGCGCGATAATGGCTGTCGCAAGGGTATGGGACGCCGTAAACGATCCGATAATGGGAACGATCGTCGACAAGACCCGCTCGAAATGGGGTAAGTGCAGACCGTTCCTTATTTATTGTCCGCTGCCGCTGTTTATCGTGACGACGCTGTGCTTCGTGAACTTCGATTTTTACGAAGCGGGGCATACGGCGATGAACGTGCTTATTATCGGCTGGTCGGTGCTTACATACCTTATGTGGGAAGTCGTGTACACGGTGGGCGACATCCCGCTGTGGGGCGTAACTTCTCTGATGACCGAGGACGAAAAAGACCGTAACAGACTGCTGTCGCTGGCGAGGATTTTCGGCGGTATAGGCGCGGGGATAACGCTTCTTGCGATGCAGCCCGTGGCGCTTCAGATAGGGCAGTGGCTTGCCGAACCTATAGGCATAGAACTTGCGGGCTCCGAGGAGGATTGGATAGCGCTCAACGAAAACCAGGCGGAGATGACGGAGCTGTTCAACATCGAACTCGAAAAATACAATAACGGCGAATCGGATATGACGTACGACGAAATAGTCGCGGCGTATCTTACGACCGATCCCGTAATAGCCGACGCCACGCGCCAGGGCGAAAGGTGGGGATTCACTATTGCGGCGCTCATATTCGGGCTTTTGGGCTGCGGATTGTTCCAACTTTGCGGTCCGAACATAAAAGAACGGGTGCCCTCCAGCGAAAAACAGTATACTCTGAAGGAAAACCTTCAGATCATGTTCAGGAACAAGCCCTTCCGTCAGATACTCATCTCGGGTATCCTCGGAAGCCCCAGGCAGCTTATCGCCACCGCCGCGATGCCGCTGATATCGTATTACTTCGCCGATAAGGATCCTCTGATGGCGATAGTATACATGGTGGTGCTGGGCGGAGGAGTTTTCGTAGGTCAGTTCGCGGCGATGGCGGTCACGCCGAAGATACTGACCAAGATGACGAAAAAGAACCTGTACAACTACTCCAATCTCGCCGGCGTGGTGCCGTTCATGCTGGTATATGCTTTCTACCGGATCGACCCGACGGGTCTTGCGGACGTCGGCTGGGTCATTGGACTGTTCTTCCTGTTCCTGATAGCGGGTGCCTCGCTCGGTTTCTCCACCGTCTTGCAGTCGTATATGATAGCGGACTGCATAGACTACGAGGAGTACACCAACGGCGTACGCCCGGACGGCGTGTTCTTCGCGGGTCAGACGTTTATCGCCAAGATGCAATCGGGTATCGCCGCGATACTTTCCGGTATCTTCTATGCGATATACAAATTCTCCGACGAGAATATCGACAAGGTCAACAACTACATAGCCGCAGGCCTTACGCCGCGCGACATCCACGAATTCGAGCCGTTCATGCGCGTTCTGTTCGTGATAGTTTCCATACCGCCCGCGATAGGCTGTATATTGACTGTGCTGCCGACCTGGAAGTACTGTCTGGACGACGGCGAGCACAAGAGGATCCTGACGGAGCTCGCCGCGAGGAGAGCCGCAAAAGAGGCGGAAGCCGCCGAACAGCCCACGGAAGCGTAATACATCACAACAAACCGAAAGAAGCCCGATATCGGGCTTCTTTTTTGCGTTAAGTTGCAATTAATGCTCACGTATGATATAAAATACACAAGAAAATCACGCCGGATAAGCCGAGGAGTAATTATTATGGATGAAGCGGATGTCGTCAGAAGAAGCTACGATTTGTCGCCGAAGCGGGAATGGAAACGATTGGAGGGATTCCATTTCGAATTCGAAATAACGAAACGATTCCTTTCAAAGTATATGCAAGGCAAAAGCGTGCTCGATATAGGCGGCGGGCCCGGAAGATATTCCGTCTATCTGGCAAAGCTCGGCTACGACGTCACTTTGGTGGATCTGAGCCCCGCCAACGTCGAATTCGCAAAGAAAAAAGCGGCGCAGGAGAATGTAAATATCGCCGCATACGCCGCCGACGCCAGGGATCTGTCCCGCCCGGAGCTCGGGGAATACGATAACGTATTGCTGATGGGGCCGCTGTATCATTTGTTCAAACGCTCGGACAGGGCGCGCTGTGTGGCGGAGGCGAAACGGCATCTGAAAAAGGACGGCGCGCTGTTCGCGTCCTTTATATCGATCACTGCGGGATACAACCTCTATCTCGATACTGCACCGCGTAAGCTGATCAACGAAAGCGCCCTGGACCTGTTCGAAAAAATGGAACGCGACGAAACGTGGACGGGCAGAGCCTTTACGGACGCGGCGTTCGTCAACCTGAAGGAGATAGAACCGTTTTTCGACGAATGCGGATTCGAGAAGCTGACCGTTTTCGGTCAGGAAGGTCTTTGCGGACCCAGACTCACTTATATCGAAAGGTCGCCGAAAAAAGTACGCGAACTGTATATGGATATCTCTTTAAGGCTGTGCGAAAACCCGCAATATTTCCCGTACAGCAACCATATCATGTATATAGGAAAGGCGAAATAAACGACGAATTCGAAAATGCGGCGAATATTTGCCCGGGCGTGTCCCGGGCTTTTTCGTGCGCGGCGACCGAGAGAGCGAAAAAGAAGAAAGCCCGAAAATTTTTTATTTTTTGCGGCGGCGGTTGACAATAATCGTAATACGGGAGTACAATATGGTTGCTCCCCACCCCCGTGGGGTGGTGGATGATAAAAAATGCGGCCTCGCGGCGGGGCGCGCCATGGCGCGTTCGGGCGGTGCGGAAGGGATACATGGGTATGAAAACGAAATTCGACATAACGGGAATGACATGTTCGGCGTGTTCGGCGCACGTCGAGAAGGCGGTGGCGAAGCT
>CALVJA010000034.1 GCA_944331875.1 uncultured Clostridia bacterium
ATTCTTTTGTACAGTGCCGCCAGGTTTCGCCTGCGTTAACCGCAGGCGAAACTTGCGCACCCCTCGCGCTTCACGCGAGGGGTGCGTTCCCTTATCGTCCACCAAAAAGCAGGAAAAGACGGGATTCACCCGTCTTTTCCTGCTTTTTGGTGGACGATAAGGGACTCGAACCCCTGACTTTCTCCACGTCAAGAAGACACTCTACCAACTGAGTTAATCGTCCGTTTTTTATATGATATCAAATCGGAAACGGAAAGGCAAGCGTTTTTTTGTATTTCGGACCTGCCCTTTCCGTTTAGTATGATTACGCTCTGCCCGTTTCAGCCTTCCATCAGGTGCAGTCCGATGAGGTCCCTGTCGCGTATCGCGTCCTGCACGCAGACGGCGTGCGCCTCGAGATATTCGTCCTCGGAGCGGCTGTAGTCCTGCCGCTTCAGTTCCTTTATTATCTCTGCCGCGGTATATTCGATGCGCTTTACTTTTTCGTCGCCCTGCGGCGCGTTCAGGATGTATTCGAAATCGTCCGCGACGCCCCCTAAAATTTTGAGCTCCCGAGCCGCGCGGAATATCCATTTATAGTACGGCGCGTAGCGCGCGTTCAGGATAAACAGCGTTTCGAGCCCCTTCGCCGCGTACTCCGCCGCGGCAAGCGCCGCCGCGCCGAGATCGCCTCTTTTCAATATGCGCGGATAGTTGTACTGGCCCGACTGCGCCATCATCGCAAGGCGCGCCGCGAGTTTTTTCCTGCGCACGTCGCGCGGCATACCGTTCGCGAGTATCTCGCGGCAGCGCGCGAATTCGCGGCAGTTGTCTACGAATATCTCGCCGTTCACCGCCGCCGCCAAAGCGTATTCGGGTATGCGGAGCCACTCCGCTCCCCTTTCGGGCGGGCGGTCGAGCCCCGTGAAGGTCTCGAAAAATTCCCTCACCGTCACCACGCCGCCGCGCCCCGCGCCGTATACGGAATGCTTCGACCTTCCGAATCCCATGAACTCACGCGGCAGCGCGTTGTAGGCGCGCATGAGCTTAAAGCCTATCGCGCGGTCCGCTTCGTCGTCTATCCACAAATAAAAGCGCGGTTCGAAGTCGTGGTCGCGGGACGCTTCGTCGTCGTAGCCCATACATTCGGAGCCATAGCCCGAAAGCCCGGCGGATATCGTCGTCCCCTCCGGATCGAAACGTTCGACGAGCTCCCTGCCGTATTCCTCGAAATACGCTCTCGAGAGTTCAAGCCCTTTCATCTGTCCTCCGCCAGATATGAATATATCTTCTCCGCACGCTCGTTAAGTATCTCGCCGCGCTTGTCGCCGAAATGGAGAAACGAGGGCGCGCACTTGGAGCACACGAACGCGTAATACGAGCCCCTCTCGCGCACGGTGTCCAATAGGTAATACGCCCGGTCCAGGCACCGCGTTATCTCCTCGGCGCGGGCTCCTTGGTCCTCTTTTAGATGCGCGATGTTGACGTAGGTCACCGCCTCGTCCTCGCGTTTGTCAAGCGCCGCCATCTGCTTCAACGCAAACTCGAAACGCTTTTCCGCCTCATCGAGTCTCCCTGCCGCCTCAAGCGCCGTGGCGTAATTGTTCATCAGCGCGCCCATGCGCGGGTCGCGCCGCCCCAGCGTTTTTTCGTATACCGCGAGCGCCTTTTCGTAATAGAGTATGGCGTTTTCGGTGTCGCCGAACCTGTTGTAGCCGGTGGCGACGTTGACCCACGCCGTCCCCGCCGCGGCGTCCGTATCGGCGACCGCCAAGGGCGTCAATTCCTTTACCCGCTCTATGGCGCGGTAGCAGCCCTCGCGGTCGTCGTTTTTGCGGCAGTGACCGATGAGCTCGTTCCAGACGGCGAACAGCGTTTCGATATCTCCTTCCGCTTCCGCGGCTTCCGCCGCCGCCAGCAAAAACTCGCCGCCCTCCGCGTACATCCGCTTCGCCACGAAATCCTCGTAGTCGTCTATTATCCCGCGAATGTCCATATCTTTACAGCGCCTTCAATACCGCCTCGGCGTGTCCTAAGGGCTTTACGTCTTCGAACACCGCCTCTATAACGCCGGACTCGTCTATGACGAGGGTCGTCCGCGCCGTTCCGACGACTGTTTTTCCGTACATCTTCTTTTCTTTCAGAACGCCGTACGCCTCTATCGCCCTCTTGTCGGGGTCCGATAAAAGGGTGAATTCGAGTCCGTTTTTCGCGGCGAACGCGGCGTGCGATTTGACGGAATCCTTGCTGATACCGACGATGACCGCGTTTTTCGCGGCGAACGCCGGGGCACTCGCCTGAAACTCGCGCGCTTCCAGCGTGCAGCCCGAAGTGGAGTCCTTCGGATAGAAATAAAAAACCGTTTTTTTGCCCTTGAACTCGCCTATGGAACGCATCCTGCCCGTCTGGTCGGGTAAAGATATATCGGGTGCGATGTCGCCTGTTTTCAACATATCCTTCTCCTCGTCCCCGCTTACTCAGAGTCGGTCAGCTCGTCTAGACCGAAGCGGGTGAATTTGATGTTTTCGTGCATGGTGTTGTCCTCGTACAGGAGCGCTATGCTGCCGTCCGCGAGCTGCGCCGCCGAGGAGTAGACAAACTCCCCTTCGGTGATGACGAGGCTTTTCGGGAACGTCCTTCCGCCGTCGAAACTGAGGCGCGCGACGCCCTTTTTCCTCGCCTTGGTGTCCGCGGCGTTTACCGTGAGGATGGCTTCGCGCCCGAAATAATCGACCTTCAGCGCCGTTATCTGGCACACGCATTGCGGAAGGTCCTCAACAAACTCCGGTTTCGACCAGGTCGCGCCGCCGTCCGCAGAACGGGCTACCATAATGCGGCGTTTGGGATGATGATTCCTCAAAAACACGACGAGTTCGCCGTCGGACATCTCCACTATCTGGCTTTCGGTGAGGTATGTGCGCATCGGGAATATAACGGGGTTTTCGCGCCCTAAATACCTTCCCTCTATCGGGGGCGTTTCGCCCGCCGTCCACGTCAGCCCGCCGTCGTCGGAGTATATCGCCGCCGCCGTCAGTTTCATCGGCAGTTTCCCCAGCCCGTAATATATCGGGAACACCAGCCGTCCCGCATATTTACCGTATTTCAAAGCTATGCCGTTTGCGGGGCCGGAGCCTATGAAGTGCCAGCTTTCCTTTTTCACGCTCGGATTAAGCGGGACGGGCTCCGACCAGGTTTCGCCCGCGTCGGAGGACTTCGTCAGCATCAGGTAGCTCGTTTCGTATATCTTTTTGCCGCCCTCGCCGGTCAGGAGATTGCCGCCCTCCCACGAGCCGTCCCGCGCCACTTTTATGCCGGTCGCTTTGCCGCCCGCGTACAGTTCGCCCTCTTTCCATATGTATGTCTTCAGCCCCTCTTTTACGATGATACCGCCGTCCGAGTACCCCGTTCCCCGTTTGCAGTTCAATATCCCTATCCCCGCCGGGGTCATCGAATACAGCATGAATACGGTATCCTGCTTTTCGTCGTAGAGCATAGCGGGGTCTATCGCCGCGGAGGAGTGGCGTTTGTCGCGCCCCGCCATCTCGACGGCGGTCACCTGCTTGGACCACGTTGCGCCCGCGTCGCGGGAGACGCGCACCACTTTATCTATACGGTTGGGGTTGTCCGCACCCGTGAAAAAGCGTTCGTCCGCGGCGGCGACAAGCGTGTTGTCCTTCGTCACGACGATGGACGGGATGCGATAATTGCCGGCGTTGCCGGTCTCGGATGAAAATACAATCTCGGGTTTTAACATATTGCCCTCCTTGGGGATTATTATTTTTTTATTTTGTATACGTTGACGGAATACGGCTTCAAGGGGATGTTCCCCGCGTCCGCCGTCATGGGTACGGGCGATATCGTTTCATGCGGCGCGCCGTAAAAATCGAGTGAGTTCCGCTCCGTAAGGCTTTCGGCGGCAAGGACGTATCCTTCCAAATGCCCCGTTATGTTCTCGATCGAACACGCCTTTTCCGCCGCCAAGGTATTGACTATCTTTATGTAATACGCGCCCTTGTCCTCGGTGAGCGATACGTATACTCCTTCGCCGTCCTCTATGGTGACGGGTATATATTCGCCGCCGATAAATTCGGAGTAGAGCCGCTGCACATGGTAGTTTGCCGTTTTCATGACATACAGGCTGTTGAAGTTTATCAGGTTATGCTTCCACTGCTCGCCGCCCACGCGCGAGAAAAGGGGCGCGTAGCTCGCTATTTTGACGATATCCGCGTTTCTTTCGATCCCCGTCATGAACGCCGCTTCCGAAAGCGCGGACAGAAATTCGTTCGGCAGCGTTTTTTTGTTTGTCGGCGTGTTCGCCGCGTATTCGCCGAGGAATATCGGATATCGCGCGCGGTCGTAGTCGTCGTACAGCCCTTCGTTTTCGATGAGCCAGGCGGGCTTTCTGTAGAAGTGGTCGTCGACCAAAAGATCGTTTATCTTCGCGGGGTCGATGAGCGCGCGGTGCTCCTCGTACGAGGGGTGTTTGTAGCAGTGGAATCCGGCGCTCCACACCACGGCGATATCGGGATATTTCGAGCGCACCGCTTTTACGATCTCGGTAAAGTTTTCGTTGTACCTTTCGCCCCAATTTTCGTTTCCGATACCCACTATATTCAGCCCGAAGGGGGCGGGGTGCCCCATCTCGGCTCTCAGCGCCGCCCACTTCCCGCAGGCGGGGTCGCCGTTTGCAAATTCGATAAGGTCCAGGACGTTATCTTTTATTTTCTCGAAACCGGGGTCTCCCGGGGCGACCGTTTCCGTACTTCTCCCCTGGCACGCGAGCCCCGCGTTCAATATCGGAAGCGGCTCCGCCTTCAGATCCTCGGCAAGCAGGAAGTACTCGTAAAAACCTATTTCGTTGGACTGCATGTATACGCGGTCCTTCTGCGCCTCTCCCCAAAGGTCGTATTTGGGACGCCTTTCGATGATGTCGCCCACCGTCCCTTTCCAGTCGTACGCGTTTTCGAGGGAGTACCCTTCCGTTATGCAGCCGCCGGGGAAGCGCATGAATCTTGGCTTCAACTCCGAAAGCGTTTCGATAAGATCTTTTCTAAATCTCCCGAAGCGGTATTTTCCGCTTTCCTTATTCCAATAGTCGTCCGCGCCGAAGAAAAATTCCGTGCACTTCAGCGTCCCTTTCCCCGAAAAACGGATGACCAAACGCCCGATACCGGTCTTTACGGCTTTTACAGAGCAACCGATCTTTGTCCACTCTTTTCCCTCGGGTCTTATCTTAACTCCTTCCGCCAGCGTTTCGCCGCTATCGGATATGACGGACGCGGATATTACGCCCGTGAAGTCCTCGTTTTTACAGTAAAACCTTAGGGTGTAGCTCTCGTTTTCCTTTACCCCTACAGCGCCCCGGTCGGAGTTTCGGCGAAGGTATCTTCCCCGTCTTTCGGTGGAATCGCCGCCGTTGAATCCGGAGTTTGCCGCGGTGAATTCGCCGCGCACGGTGACTTCGAGGCTGTTTTTCACCGCCTCGGTCAGCGGATCGGAATCCGTTACCGTCCCCTCTCCGTCACCCGAGAGCGACCAGTACTTCAGATAGGCGGGATACTGCCTTCTGTTCATTTGTTTTCTGCGCGCGCGGAAGATTTGGTAATAATAGTAGTTTTTATCGCGCACATAGTCGGTGTATACCGCGGAGAAATTTTTGTTCGCGACCTGATTCAGGTTCACCCCGCCGTCCACCGAAAAGTTGATGTCCTCGAAAAAAATCCCGTACAGCTTGTCGGATATCTTTTTCCTTTCATTGAAACGCGCCGTTATCTTCATATTTTCACCCTATCGATACGAATTCCGCGCCCGTCATCTGAGCGAACGCCTTTATGTCGCCTGAGGTAAGAGCCGTGCTGACGACGGTGTGGTGCGCGCCGCCCGCGTTGAGCCACGCTTCTACGCCCTCTTTGAACGACGGTTTCACGCGCCAGAAAAGGCGCGCCACGGGAAGCCGCGGCATCGGCTCCGGCTCGCACACAAGCTCTATGTTCGCGGTGATAAGCTTAAATCCCGTTCCCGTATCGATAATGCTAGTGGCGGTAGCCTCGCCCGACGCTCCTTCGAACACCAGCCTTGCCGGCGCCGCCTTTCCGCCGATGTCCAGCGGATGCACCTCTATCTTCGGTTTTTCCGCCGCCGCCGTGGGGCATACCTCGAGCATATGCGCGCCGAGAACGAGCTCTTCGCCGCGTTTTAAGTCGTATGTATAATCCTCCATGAACACGGAAAAGCCCTTCCGCTTCTCACCCGCCTTTTTGAACACGGCGCCGAGGGCGGCGGTCTTCCAATCGCCTTCCGCGCCGAATCCGTACCCCGACGCCATCAGGCGCTGTACGGCGAGCCCGGGAAGCTGCCTAAGCCCGTGAAGGTCCTGAAAATTCGTCGTGAACGCGCGGTATCCGCCCCTGTTCAGGAAGCGCCTCAATGCTATCTCGTACTTTGCCTGCTCCTTTACCGCTTCGATATCCGCGGTATTCAGAACGTATTTATCGGTGTACTCCCCGAAAAGCGCTTCCGTTTCGGGTGCGGTCACCTTGTCTATCTCTTCTGCGAGGTCGCCTATCCCGTAATAGTCCGTCGTCCAGCCGAAGCGGATATTCGCTTCCACCTTGTCCCCCTCGGTGACGGCGACTTCGCGCATATTGTCGCCGAAACGCGCTATCTTCAATTTTTTCGAGAACGCGAGCGCCGCGGCGATATCCGCCCAATCGTTTATTTTTTTCTGTACCTCGGGGTCTTTATAGTGCCCCACCGCCGTCACGCGCGGTATGTTCAATCTCGTCAATATGTACCCGAACTCCCTGTCGCCGTGCGCCGACTGGTTGAGGTTCATGAAATCCATGTCGATATCGCCGTACGGAAGGCGTTCGTTGAACTGCGTGTGCAGGTGCAGGAGCGGTTTCGTCAATATTTTGAGCGCGTTTATCCACATTTTCGCGGGAGAAAATGTGTGACACCACACTATTACGCCCGAAATATCGTCATCGTAATTTATCTTTTTGACGGCCTCGACCGCCTCTTCGACGGTTTTTATCGTGCCGTAATACTCGATGTCCGCCCCGGGACAGTTTTCGTTTAACTGAGCCGCTATCTCGGCGGAGTCCTTTTCCACCTTTTCGAGCGCTTCGCCGCCGTACAGATATTGACTTCCCGTCAAAAACAAGATCTTCATATTCCCTCGCTATTTTTTTGTTTTTTGTCCGTAATAGGCGTTTTTGCCGTGTTTTCTGTAATAATGTTTATCCATTATATGCTGTTCGAGTCCGAACGTCGATTTCGTTACCGAGCGCGTTATAAACGCCATTTTCGCCACCTCTTCGAGGACGAACGCGTTTTCGACCGCTTTCATCGCGTTTTCGCCCCATGTAAAGGGCGCGTGCCCCTTCACGAGCGCCGCGGGAGTCGCTAAATAGTCCCTGTACCCCTTTTCGAAAAGCTCCGCTATCACCTTTCCGGTGTTCCGCTCGTAGTCCTCGGTCTCCTCTTTTGAAAGCCCTCTCGTCACCGGTACGTCGCCGTAAAAATAGTCCGCATGCGTTGTGCCGTAACACTTCAGGTCCTCTCCCGCCTGCGCCCAGCCCGTGGCGAAAGTGGAATGCGTGTGCACCACGCCGCCGATACCGGGAAAACTTTTGTACAGCTCCAGGTGCGTTTTAAGGTCGCTCGACGGGTTCAGATCTCCCTCCACGACGTTTCCGTCTATATCCGTCACGACGATGTCGTTTACGCTCATTTTTTCGTAATCGACGCCGCTCGGCTTTATCGCGACGACGCCTTTTTCTCTGTCTATTTCCGACGCGTTTCCCCAAGTACAGGTAACCAAACCACGAAAAACGAGTTCCTTATTCGCCTTTAATACCTTTTCTTTTAATATCTCGTATCCCATTTTTCTAGAAACCGTGATTATCGGGATCGCGGTAGCTCCTTTTGTTGCTGTCAAGTTTTTTTATCTTTTCGATATCCTCGTCCGAAAGCGAAAAATCGAATATCGATATATTCTCCTTTATCCTTTCGGAATTCGTCGATTTCGGCACCGCGGCGACGCCTTCCGTAAGATCGTATCTCAATATCACCTGCGCGGCGCTTTTTCCGTATTTTGCCGCTATCCCGTTTATGACGGGGTCCTTCAGCGCCTCGCCCCTTTTGAGCGGGCTCCACGCCTCCGCGACGATACCCTGTTTTTTGCAATACTCTACCGTTTCTCTGTTTTGAAAATAGGGATGTATCTCCAGCTGGTTCCACTCCGGCTTTATCTGAGCCTCTTTCAAAATGTCCTCTATATGGTGTATCTTGAAATTACTGAGCCCTATACCCTTCAAAACGCCCTCTTTTTTGAGTTTTTCCATACCTTTCCACACCTTCAGGTTGTTTTCGGTGGGCCAGTGTATCAGGAGCATATCTATATAAGAGGTCCTAAGCCTTTTCAAAGAGCCTTCGACGGATCTGAAGACATCGTCCGCGCACTTTATATCCGTCCAAAGTTTCGTCGTTAAAAACAGCTCTCCGCGCGGTATACCGCACTCCGCGAGGGCTTCTCCTATGCCGTCCTCGTTATCGTACATCGTGGCGGTGTCTATCCGCCTGTAACCCGCTTCCAAAGCGTACGGAACGGCTTCGCGAGCCGCGGATGAACTCATCTTATACGTCCCGAAACCGAGCATGTCTACTTTTTTACCGTCTATAAAAATGTATTCCATTTTTATATTTTAATATATAAATATGCGATAAGTCAATATTGTCCCGCTCCGTTACCACGGTTATTTTGATTTATTTATGGACTCTAAGGTAATTTTCGCTTTTATTTTTTTATAAACGCGGCGCGTTGACATGTTTATATGTTTTCAACGCTTTACGCCTTTTTTATCAACATAAAAATGTAATAAATCTCGGTATTTTTATTAGTTTTTGCCGTTAATCTATCTGTTTTTTCGGTTTCTTAACATATCCACCTCGTTTATTATAATAATTAAATGAACAATATATAAAGGCAATAAATAAGCGCTCCGCCACTTTTGTCGGGACGAAACGCCTGTAGATTTTTTGATGACGAATGTCAATTCAGCATACTTTTTATGTCTTTCACGGCGCGGATGGTATCGGGATCGTCCTTCATCGCCGCCGCTATCTTGTCGCGCGAATGTATGATGGTCGAATAGTCCCTGCCGCCGAATATCTGCCCTATCGTGACGAGCGGCAGCGAAAGCATCTCCGTTATTATGTATATCGCTATCATCCTCGCTTCGGCGATGTCCTTGGTACGCTTTTTGCTGATGATGTCCGATTGAGAGATGTTGAAGTAGTTGCACGTCGCCTGTATAATGTCCGAAGAGTCTATGCCGTTTTTCTTCTGGACGGTGTTTTTCAGCGCTTCTTTTGCGGTGTCGATGTCGGGGTACGGAAGTCCTTTCAGCTTCGCGTAGAATATGACTTTGGCAAGGCTTCCCTCCAGCTCCCTGATGTTAGAGTCTATCCGCTCCGCCAGATAATACACGACGTCGTCGTTGACGGCGATTTTTTCCAAAATCATCTTTTTGCGGATTATGGCTATCCGCATCTCGAGATTCGGTTGCCCGATGTCGGCGATAAGTCCGCCTTCGAACCTGGAGCGAAGTCTGTCCTCCAAAGTCGCTATCTCCGACGGCGGTCTGTCCGACGTCAAAACTATCTGCTTTCCGTTCTGATAAAGATCGTTGAAAATATGGAACACGACTTCCTGCAGTCCCGTACGCTTTTGCAGAAACTGCACGTCGTCCAACATCAGCATATCGACCGTACGGTATTTCTCGCGGAACGCGTGAAGATTGAATACGCCCTTTTCGTTTCTGTTATTGGATATCGCCTCGACATAATCGTTCGTCAGCTTCTCCGTAGGCGTGTACAATACCTTCAGATTCGGCATATGCTCGTTTACATAGTTTCCTATGGAATGCAATAGATGCGTTTTCCCGAGCCCCACTCCGCCGTACAAAAACAGAGGATTGAACGATAGATACGTGTTCTCCGCGACTCCCGGCGACTTCGCGACGGACTGCGCCGCATGGAACGCGAGTTTATTGGATTCGCCCACAACGAAATTATCGAAAGTATATCTGGATATGAACTGAGTGCCCTTTTCTATCCGCGGAGCCGCTTCCTGCTCGGAATACTCCTCTATCTCTTTCATATAAAAATCTTTTTCGTCGTCGACGATGACCCTTACGTCCGTAAAAATGCTGCCGATGGACTGAAGAGCAGCCTGTATGGCGCTCTTATAGGAACGGTTCACGACGTGCTTATTGTTGACCGAGGGCGCAAGAAGTATCAGCGTGTTGTCTTTTACGCACAGAGGCGTCAAAGACTGTATCCATACCGAATAAGAAATTGCGTTTACTCCCTCGATCCCTACTATCTTCTGACAAGCGTCCTGCCAGATCCTTTGAATGTCGATCATGAACAAATTATATCATACCGAGCCAAAGTTTTCAACAATCGTCGACATATTGAAAATATCCTCTTTTTAGGATAAGTTTCAGAATAAAATACAAGTTCGAAAACTCATCGAGTATTATAATACTTATTATTTAATTAAAACAATGTTTGGTTTATCTTCGCCCGAATATTTGGAGCCCGTCATATTTACCGGATAAAAACGTGCTTACAGGCGACAACGTGTGTATTCAGAACGACGTCCATACGCGGCATGTCGCAAAATTTACCTGATTTATAAATGAAGATAAAATCACTGACTTACACCTGTAAAATCGATGAGGAAAGAAACTTCAAAACAGGATTTTAAAGTTATGGTATGTTTTCAAAAGAGAATCATATTCTCTTTTGAAAACAAAATATAAGTATTTATCAACACAAAAAAGCCAACTTATCAACATGATGTTGACAAGTCATTCAATTTTACAGATCTAAACCGTATTTGAAAGCTTGGTTTTGAAATTATTTCCCCTACGCATGATATAAGCATTAAGTGAAAATAATTTAAAAATCAAATACATAATAGCGGAATGGTAATACATATGGCAAAGAAGTAAAATAGGATATATACTTAAATTAAATAAATTATGTAAATATTATATACAAAGAGCCGATGCATTACATAATTCGGAGCATAATAAAAATACATCTATACCGATCCGATCATTCGAAAACGATAAAGAATAAGCAGCAGAATAGAACGCATTATTCTAATTCAATATCTGCAATAATGTAAAAATAATTCGGGAAAGCTAAAAACATCTTGATCGACAAAAGCATATCGGGAAAATAAACACATATATTTAATTAGACAAATAAAATATCTCCCCTATCAAATATTCCAAACGGCACACTGCAAATAAAAATACACATTTTAAAAAACGTTATATTATCAGACTTATACGCATAAATCAATATTAAAGAAATGAGATTCCGCCTCGGATCGCGGCGAAGCGTAAGAGGATGTCGCGGCGCCGCTTGCGGAGTGGTATTTTTCAACACTTCGAATATTAAATTATAAACAAGTTTTCACGAGGAACAAATTATGATTGATATACGCTCATCAGGCGTTCCGAAATTGCTACTCAACAGATATAATACAGTCGATAAGATACAATAAATTTGATGTTGTAATAATAGCTTTTATGTAAAACAATATCTTCAAACATTGGCTTGCCGATCAATAATAAAAGAAAATAGCAAATATATTCAGAAGAAAATACAATTCATCGACCTATAAAATAAAAAAAGTACCGTATTAAATTCTACAAAAAAAGAATGATATCTATATAAATTGCCTATTAATAATATGTTTCACGTTGAACAAAGCTATTTTTATAATCGTAACATCGGCACAAATCAAAGATATCCTATAAAAAAACATATCGAAAGGCAAACGGATCTTTATATTCAATGTGTTGACGGCGTGTGCAAAATCGCAGTACGGCGAGACAAAGCACACCTATTTCAAAGATTTAGATCCTTCTTTCACAGACGTTATTTCTATTATATACACAAAAGAGTAAAATCACGACTTTATCTTTGCGGACAAGCTAAATACTTCTATAAATTAATGAATGTTTTATCAAAGGTATCCTATTACGCTTTAATATCCGCCAAACGGAGCGCTTTATCTTTCTTTCTATGGATGAATTGAATTTTATTGCCACTAAAATGATATAAGATATCAAAAATTAAAAGCAAATATAAATTAATAGCGTTTGTTTTATGTCGAACATCTGGATCCATATATGAAGCGTTTCTACCGGTCAATATTAAAAAAATCATCAAAAAGCATGTTGATTAAATAATATCATCAACATACCATACTCACGCTCTTCCGTTTATAAAGAGATATAAAGTTGATTTCCATTTATAAGCATAGAATTTACTAGAAACATGATAAAATGCGGATAAGTAATGATCCGACGGAATTATGTTTCACGTTGAACATTTTATCGTCCAATTGATTTATTAATACGATCAAAAAGAATCTCATAAAAACACTTATATTGCGGTACTTATGAGAGAAATGCTTTATGTCCTGAATATCAACTCTGAAGACCCCATGATAAAAAGATGAATATGCAATAATATGTCAGCGGCATGTTTCACGTTGAACATTAACGCTCAACTGCATTATTAATGCGATCAAAAAAATCTCTTCAAAACGTTCACATTGCAGTACATTAAGAGAGCAATGCATTATGGGTCGTAACTTAACTCTAAAAAAACCACATGATTAAAAGACGATATACAATAATGTGGCAGCATTACGTTCCACGTTGAACATTAACGCTCAACTGCATTATTAATACGATCAAAACAATCTCTTCAAAACGCCCATATTGCAGTACATTAAGAGAGCAATGCATTATGGGTCGTAACTTAACTCTAAAAAACCACATGATTAAAAGACGATATACAATAATGTGGCAGCATTATGTTGCACGTTGAACATTAAAATACTACATTGACTTGTTTCTGTAATTGTACAATCTTATTAAAACGCCCATATTGCAGTACATTAAGAGAGCAACGCATCATGGGTCGTAACTTAACTCTAAAAAACCACATGATTAAAAGACGATATACAATAATGTGGCAGCATTACGTTCCACG
>CALVJA010000035.1 GCA_944331875.1 uncultured Clostridia bacterium
CGGGCTATGCGCCGTCCGCGCCCCGTTTTGGTCTCCAAAACGGGGTGATATTAAAGGCTTTAAGTAATTTCGTGCGAGACGGCGGAAAAGAGGCGCAAAGCGGTGGTGTTGATTTCTTTGCCGAATCAGGTCTCACCTTATGAAAAAAAGTTCATTCGGACGAATGAACTCCTTTTCAATACTTTGCTTATAAGTTCCTTTCAAAGCCTGTAGTTTACATCTTTTTCGGCAAAGAAATCAATCATAAAGAGCGGATACTCTCTACCGGCGCCTTCTTCGCGTAGATGATAACGGGCAATACGGTCGCGGCGGTAGCCGTGACCGCCGCGGCAGCCGCCATCAGAAGCGCATTTACGGGAGTGAACAGCAGGGCGGTCACGGAATAGTGGAGCGCGCCGAGTATAGCGTTATTCAGCACTACGCATATCACGGCGGCGCCGACTATCGATAGTATGAGGCATGCCGCCGCCATTACCAGCGCTTCCAGCCAGAACACGACGAACACGTCCGCGCTTCTCGCGCCCAGCGCGCGGAGGATGCCGATATCACGCTTTTTCGCCGCTATGGACGCGGAGATAAACAGGAACATCAACAAAATCGCAAACACCATAAAGCCTATCCACGCATACAGCGCAACGTTGTAAAACGATGTTACGCCATACGTCACGCGTGATACCTCTTCCGCTATCGAATTGCCCAAGACCATGCGCGAGCCGTCGTCCGGGACCTCGGCGAGAATATCGTTGAGCGCCTTAGTCGAATCCGCATAAGCGTTTTCATCTATGAAAACGGAGGATATATACGAAAATTCGGAGAGACGGTAGTCGCTTCTAAACGTCATATTGTATGAAGGGGAGGGTCGGTAGAGTTCATCGTACAGCTCTGTCCCGAGATATGCGACAGGGTAATTCACTGCCATCATTACGATCCCGGCAACTTCAACAAGCGCGGTTTGTTCCTCTCCGCCGTATCCCAATGAAACGCGCGGATATTCCAAGCCGTATTCCGTCATGAAATCGTTAAGTTCACGCCACGCGGCTATCTGTTCCATCACCTCGTCGCTTTGATAATTATCCGCAATACGCCTGTATATACCGTTATATTTCGTGTACAGCGCGCCTAGATCGCTCTCGGGTTCGACCTCTTGCATCCGTTCAAGGATATTTTCTTGCTCGGCATGCAGGTATGATATGATAACATAACCGTATGTCCGCGACGAAAGCGCCGCTTCGTCCGGTGCCAGCTCGGTGATCGGGTCCGTAAGATCGAAACCGAATACGGGCAGCAGCGGCAGGTAATTATCGTAATTATACTTGTTGACATACGATATAGTTTGCTCCGATACGTATTCTGCGGTCACGGATATATCCGTTTCCGGGCTCAGAAAATGATCGTAAACATATTGGATCCCGAAGCCGTCGTTTAAATAGTACATCTTGAACAGCGGATTGTTCCTGACGAAATCCGCGCGTACGAACAGATAATCGAATACTCCTTCCTCCATTTGATCCTGCCATGCGTAGTACACTTCCGTAGAGGGCGTGGTGCCGGAATCGACCGCCGCTTTCAGCTCGGCGGAACTTTCGTTCAGCGGCGCTGTCCTATATACGCCGACGATCTTCAGCTCTGCTCCGTACACTTCCTGTACGGGTATCAGATCGAAATCTTCGTAGCTTTTTAATTCTCGGTCTTCCTCCGGAAGCATACGTTCCGTGTATTGCATGCTCATGAACGTGTAATCCGAAATAAGCGCCTCGTCGACGGAGGCGGGCATCGCGCCCGCAACGAGTTCGATACCTGCCGCGGAGTCGTTTGCTCCGAACATCACGCCTGAGTATTCGGTAAAGTAAAAATAATTGTCGGGCGCAGTATACCCCGTCACCCGCGCGGTAGATTCCGCTGCGGCAAGCGCCCCGGGATAGGCTGCGGCGACAGCGGAAAATTCGCTTTCGGACAGCGGGACGCGCGCCTGTAAATAATATGGGTCGGCGTCGGGATACTCGGGACTATAGGAGTAATAGGAAAATGTCTTGCGAATATCCAGGGTATCCGGATCCGTACTCAGTATACTTTGCTCCATTACCGCGATCTCGTCGTACAGCGCGAGGGTGGAAAAAACGCCGAATACCGTGAACGCTATAAACGTCAACAGCACCGTAAATATCAAGCGTATCGGTTTTACTTTGAACCCCGACATGCCCATTTTGAAAGCGCGGCGCGCGGGCAGACGGGAGCGGATGAGCTTTTTCTCCGTATCCGAATATTGACGTTTTTCGCCGCCTGCGGCACTTATGTAGGAAGAGGTCCTGTCGGAGATCACCCGTCCGTCGCTCATTTCGATGATCCTGTCGGCGTACTCCATCGCAAACTCTCTGTCGTGGGAAACTATGACGACGAGTTTATCCTCGGAAAGCATTTTAAGGGCGTCCAAAACTTCCCTTCCGGTTTCCGAATCCAGCGATCCCGTGGGCTCGTCCGCAAGCACGATCTGCGGGTCTTTTATGAGCGCACGTGCAATGGCGACGCGTTGCTTCTGCCCGCCCGACAGGGTGTTGGGTTTGCGCTTCGCCATGGTTTCCAAGTCGAATCGTTTCAATATCCTATCTATGTCTTCGCGCTTCGGCTTTTTGCCCTGCAGCTCCAAAGCGACCGAGATATTGTCCTCTACACTGAATTCGTTCAGCACGTTGAATTCCTGGAAAACGAACCCGACGAAAGTGTTGCGGTATGAGTCGAAGTCGGCGGCGGAAAAATCGCCGAAACTTCTGCCCATGATGCTTATCTTACCCGAGTCCGCCTTATCCAGTCCGCCCATGATGTTCAAAAGGGTCGATTTTCCGCAGCCCGAGCGTCCCAGTATAAATACCAGACCTTTGTCCGGTAGGGTCAGCGAGACGTTGTCAAGCGCTTTAGTGACGACGCCTTTTTTACCCTTATATGTTTTCGAAATGTTTTTCAGTTCCAGCATATAATTTCTCCGTTCCCGTCGTTATCGGCGTTTCATCGCATCCGCCGATATATCACAGGTATATTTAGCATAACACATATCCGATATGATTTCAATATTTTTTTAATTTTTATTTATACTAACTGCGCCGACATAAAGCGTCGCCTCGCCATGCCGCCGCGAACAGCATATTCGTCGCCGATTTTCTTTAGTCATGAACGGCAGTTTGTACCTACTGGTGTTTTCCCTTAAAGAAGCGTTCAGTTTACTATGTATTTTGATGCTACGAGTAGTATACGGATTTTTAGGAATTGACCGCTTGCCTCATTTCATTCGGCAATCGATCAATTTACTGTGTATCTTATCGCCATGTAAAGCGTATTAAGTACACTGTGTATTTTGCCGCCACGAACAGCATACTCGGCGTTGATTTTCTTTAGCCATGAACGGCAGTTTGTACCTACTAGTGTTTTCCTTTAAAGAAGTGTTCAGTTCACGATGTATTTTGTCGCAATGAACAGTATACTCGGCGCCGATTTGCAGACTATTTTGCGTCGTATCGCACGAAACGCGGGCGGCGCTATAGCGGGACTATGCGCCGTTCGCGCCCAGTTTTGGTCTCCAAAACGGGGTGATATTAAAGGATTTATGTAATTTCGTGCGATACGGCGGAACATTACGACATTATAAGTGTTAACCTTGAAAGAAGATTACAGTCCACTGTGTACTTTGTCGCCACGAGCAGCATACTCGGCGGCAGATTGCCGTAGATTTTTGGGCTATTTTGTTCGAAACACAGGCGGCGCTATAGCGGGACTATGCGCCGTTTGTGCCTCTGTTTGGTCTACAAACAGAGGGTTTACTTTCGGGCAAAAGAGTCAAAAAGATACGGCAAGATGGCGGTATTGATTTCTTTGCCGAATTTAATTTCTCACCTTATGAAAAAAGTTTTATAAGTTCCTTTCAAAGTATTAAATTATCATCTTTTCGGCAAAGAAATCAATTTACAATAAAAACGGGTTGGTGTAAAATATTGCGGTACGGCAGGTGAATGATGAAAGACCATATAGAAGTACGCGGTGCGCGGGTACACAATCTAAGAAACATCGACGTCGACATCCCTTTAGGCGAGATAGTGGGGATCGCGGGGGTATCAGGTTCGGGGAAATCCTCTTTGGCTCTCGGGGTGTTGTATGCAGAGGGATCCAGGCGATATTTGGAAGCGCTTTCGACATACACGCGCCGCCGCATGACGCAGGCGGCGAAAGCGGACGTGGACGATATCCGATATGTACCGGCGGCGCTCGCGCTTCACCAGCGCCCCGCGGTGCCCGGGATACGCAGCACATTCGGAACGGGGACGGAACTTACGAACAGCCTGCGGCTGATGTTTTCGCGGCTTGCTTCGCACCGCTGCCCAAACGGGCATTATGTCCCGCCGTCATTGAACGTCGCGGCGGAAAAGGAGCTGGTGTGTCCCGTATGCGGCGCACGATTTTTCGCGCCGGGCGCGGAAGATCTTTCCTTCAACTCGGGCGGCGCGTGTCCCACTTGCCACGGCACGGGCACGGTGCGTTCGGTGGACCGCGCCGCTTTGGTGCCGGACGAAAACCTGACGATAGACGGCGGCGCGGTGGCGCCGTGGAATTCGTTGATGTGGTCATTGATGACGGACGTATGCCGCGCGATGGGGGTCAGGACGGACGTGCCGTTCAAGGAGCTTAGCCCCGAGGAAAAGGACATAGTATTCAACGGTCCCGCCGTAAAAAAGCATATATTCTACCGCTCCAAAAACTCCGACGTGGCGACAGAGCTCGATTTTACCTATTATAACGCGGTATACACCGTCGAAAACGCGCTGGCGAAGGTGAAGGACGAGAGCGGGATGAAACGCGTGGAGAAGTTTTTGAAGGAAGAGCCCTGCGCGGACTGCGGCGGCACCAGGCTGTCGGAAGCTGCCCGCGCGCCGAGGATACGCGGAATATCGCTTGCGGATGTGTGCAAAATGACCCTTGACGAAGCGTGCGAATGGGTGGCGGGCGTGCCGGAGAGCCTTCACGAAGAAATGCGTCCGATGGCGAAAAGCATCACGGCATCCTTTTCGGGTGCTGCGGAGCGTTTAAGGGAGCTCGGGCTCGGGTATCTGACGTTGGACCGCGCCTCGATGACGTTGTCCACCGGCGAAAGACAGCGGATGCAGCTCGCGCGCGCCGTCAGAAACAGAACGACGGGCGTCATGTATGTATTGGACGAACCGTCCATAGGCCTGCACCCGGTCAACCTGGAGGGGCTCGTCGGAGTGATGCGCGATCTGGTCGCGGACGGCAATTCCGTGGTCTTGGTTGATCACGATCCGTGCGTTCTGGCGGCGGCGGACAGCATAATAGAATTGGGCCCCGGCGCGGGCGCCGCGGGCGGAAACATCGTGGTTCAGGGCTCCGTCCCGGACGTAAGCCGCGACCCCGCGTCCGAAATAGGGAAATATCTGACAGATACGCACGGAAGAACATTAAGGCGCAGAACCCCGCGGGAGGAATTATTCTTAAACGGCGCGATAACCCTTTCGACCTCGGCGATACACACAGTGAAACCGCTGGAGGCAACGTTCCCGAAAGGGCGGCTCTCGGTCGTCACGGGGGTTTCCGGTTCCGGAAAAACGACGCTCGTATTGGAATCGCTGGTACCCGCTTTGGAGGCGTTGACCTCGGGCGGCAAAATGCCCGCGCACATCAAAAGCGTTTCCGCGGACGGGATAAAGGCGGTAAAACTCATCGACGCGGCGCCGATAGGGATAAATATTCGCTCCACCGTGGCGACATACGCGAATATCCACGACGAGCTGAGGAAAATATTTGCCCGGAGCCGTACTGCGAAAGCGGCGGGGTACAAGGCGGGCGATTTTTCGTACAATACCGGAAAACTGCGCTGCCCGGTTTGCGACGGTACGGGGAGCATCAGTCTGGACGTGCAGTTCCTGCCCGACGTAGATATACCGTGCCCCGAGTGCCGCGGCTCCAGATATTCGCGCGAGGCGGACAAAATAAAGATCCCTTGCGCAGGGGGCAGGGAGTATTCGCTTCCCGAGATCATGGCAATGGACGTGAACGAAGCATTGGAAGCGACCGCCGATATGAAAACGGTTGCCGGCAGATTGCAGGTCCTTCATGACCTCGGACTCGGCTATCTCACCGTAGGAGAGGCGACCCCGGGGCTTTCCGGAGGCGAAGCGCAACGGCTGAAACTCGCGGAGGAGATAGGAAGAAAGCAATCGGATTCCGTATTCGTTTTCGACGAACCGACGATAGGGCTACACCCGAAGGACGTCAAGACCCTTGTCGCCGTGTTCGATACTCTTATCGCCTCGGGCGCCACGGTCATAGTGATAGAGCACGACCGCGACGTCATCGCTTCCGCCGATTACATCTTGGACATGGGTCCGGGAGGCGGCGAGCACGGCGGAGAAATAGTCGCGTTCGGGACTCCCGAAGACATAAAGCGGGAGCCCAAAAGCCTGACAGGCAGATATTTATAAAATATCACGAAAAGTATACCGCGTTCAGCAAACGCAGCATGACGGACTGCGGGATAAATTTTGCAAACGCCGCGCAAAGTTTGTTTATTGCGCCCGCCGCATAGGTATGCGCCATGGGGCGCGAGACGCACTTTCTATATATGACGTCGGCGACCGCGTCGGCGTCCATTCCGTTTTGTTCGATATCGGCAAGCCTCTTTACGGCGTTTTCGAGCCGCGGCGAGTACTCGCCCGTTTCGGTCGGGGGATACACTTTTCTTTTTTCGGTAAACGCGGTTTTTGTGCCCCCGGGCATCACGGAAACGACGTTTACGCCGGTTGAGGAAAGTTCCGCGCGGAGCGCGTAAGTCAGCATGTTCAGCGCCGCTTTGGAAGATGAATAGTACGCGTCGAACGCTATAGGCACCACGCCGCCGAGGCTCGAGACCGCTACCGCTGTGCCCCCGGCTTTTTTCAACGGCGGTAGAAGGTATTTCAGCGCCGTCATGTATCCGAAAAAGTTGACTTCGAACAGATACCTGTAGTCCTCCTCCCGCGCGTATTCCAGCGGCGCCGCCATCGAAAACCCCGCGGAATACACGAATGCCGACAAAGAATCGTTCTCCCGAACGAATTTTTCGAGCGCTTTTTGGTAGTCCCGCTTGTCGGTGACGTCGGCAAAAATGTTTTTCACTCCGTCAACGGGACAAGCCGTACGGCTCAAATTCGTTACCGAATAGCCTTCCGCCAAAAACCTTTCCGCCGTCGCCTTTCCTATTCCCGACGAACCGCCGATGATAAATGCATTTTTCATATAATTATTATGTGTCGGTTCAGCGAAAATTTTAACGTTTTGCGGCGCGTCTTTTCCGCCTGAGCTTTGAAAACCCCGCTTGCTAAGACCGCAAGAGTATTAGCTGCGGGGGTTTTCTGCGCTCATACAAAAAATCCACTGCCGCAAAACGCTAAAATTTCCGCTTCACCGCCACGGGACCGCTTATCATGCGCTACAGTAAAAGATTATTAGAAAGTAAAGTGTCGGGGAAGAAAAAATTTTGGCATAAGGCGGCGCGTCTTTTCCGCCGCGGCTTCGAAAAACGTCTAGTTCTTCACCGACACTATACTTTCTAATAGGCTAAATACAATCAAACCATTTCACTGTGTATTTTATCGCAATGAAGAACGTATTTAGCACCGATTTGCCGTGGATTTAGGAGTACAGCGCAAAATACGTCAACGAAAAGCCTTTTGCCACCCCGTTTATCGGTAGCAAGGAACGCGGCTAAAGTTTTAACGTCGCGGCTTTCGATACGCGCTTTCATTTTATTTTTTTTTGAAAAGAGGCTCGTCCCGGGCCGCAAGCCATGCTCCGACCGCCATCAATAAAAGGGCGATAAAATAGGTATAATGAACATATCACTTTATCGGCAATGTCAATATGACTTCGAAATTACTGTACATGTCCGCTTTTTTCGAAGTCAAGTCGGGCGCACTTTGGATCAATATATAATATAGGTATTTATAAGGTATCCTTTAATCTATTTATCATCCTTGTAAGGTTTTCACGATTTTCCTTATCGGACAAGGTGGGGTCTAAAGTAAACTTCTCGCAGGGCAGATATTCGCAGCGGGCGCAGTTTAATTGTCGCTTATCGTTTACACAGCAATCGTAGACCGCGCAAACATCCTGTCCGGTATATTGCAGCCAATGCACCTTGCCTTTTATTTTGAAGCAACCGGCGCATTCGGACGGAAAAAGGGTGCATTCCGCGCATACCGCGCCGCAAGGCGAAGGCGCTATGTATTTGTCTTTCCAATACCACCAGGGAAGTTTCGCCGGGTCGGGGTCATCGGTATTTAAGTAATATTCCACTGCACGGTATAAATAAAGCTGACATCTGTCCAATACGAAACCGCGCAGGGCGCATTCCTCCTCATAGAGACGTTCGGCGTTTTTCCCCTTTAACGACTCGATAGTGGTGTACCCCATGGCGATAAGGTCTTTTTCGGTTTGCTTTCCGACGTTCGGTATCTTCCTTAGCTCTCCCATGATCCTGCACCTTCCGTTTTTCTAAATTATAGCATTAAAAACATTGTATTTCAATATTGTACTCTAATTGAAGCTATATGCTCGAAACCATCTATACTTTTTCACTATTCACTCTTACTTCTTACTTCTCCGGTCGCGCGCCCTAGGGAACCGCGGTCAAGAAACGGAAGACGAATAAATATCCGAGTGCCATGTAACCACACAGGCGACGAGGGAGGGGTGTAGGGTTTGACCTCCGGGTTTCGCCGGTGGCGAAACTAGCGCATCCCCGGGCAAAAAAAATTTTGCCGACAACTTTTTCACTATTCACTATTCATTATTCACTATTATTTCTTACTTCCCCGGTCGCGCCCTAAGGAACCGCGGTCAAGAAACGGAAGACGAATAAATATCCGAGCGCCATGTAACCACACGAATAGCGCGGGAGGGGTGTAGGGTTTGACCTCCGGGTTTCGCCGAAGGCGAAACTAGCGCATCCGCGGGCAAAAAAATTTTGCCGACAACTTTTTCACTATTCACTATTCACTATTACTTCTTACTTCCCCGGTCGCGCGCCCTAAGGAACCGCGGTCAAGAAACGGAAGACGAATAAATATCCGAGTGCCATGTAACCACACGGACGGCGCGGGAGTGGTGTACGGTTTGACCGCCAGGTTTCGCCGGTGGCGAAACTAGCGCATCCGCGGGCAAAAAAATTTTGCCCGCCAACGTTTTCACTATTCACTATTACTTCTTACTTCCCCGGGCGCGCGCCCTAAGGAACCGCGGTCAAGAAACGGAAGACGAATAAATATCCGAGTGCCATGTAACCACACAGGCGACGAGGGAGTGGTGCACGGTTTGACCGCCAGGTTTCGCCGGTGGCGAAACTAGCGCATCCGCGGGCAAAAAGAATTTTGCCCGCGGATGCGGTTCTTTAGGGCGCGGCAAGCTTAAAGCCCCCGACGTAAACGCGGGGGCTTTAAGCTTGGCGCGCCCTAAGGAACTCGAATCCCTAGCCTTTGGTTCCGTAGACCAACGCTCTATCCAATTGAGCTAAGGGCGCAAATTTCGATTGCATTTGCTATTATAGTAGGTTCGAAATCGTTTGTCAACAAAATGAGGAGAAAAATCGCGGACGTGTATCAAAAAAAGAGCTCGGAAGCGAAAAAATTTTGTCAAATTCGTTGACAGGGCGGTTGAATTAGGGTATTATATTTAAGCTGCCCGGTCGGCAGCGAGGGAACCTTGAAAGTTGAACAGATTGTTAAGAAGCGAGAAGGTGGATGAAAACCACCTGAAAAAATCGAAAAAACCGAAAGTCCGAGAGGACGGAAGTTAATTTTTTTGAGGAATTAATGCTTCTGTTTACGCTAGTAGACGGAA
>CALVJA010000036.1 GCA_944331875.1 uncultured Clostridia bacterium
CTCCCGAAGTGCGTAGCAGTTTTGAGGCGGCAGATACGTTCAAAGGCAAGCGATGTCCCCGACGCTCGTACCCGCAGCGGTACGTGCTAGTGGGTCAACGCGCAGAATTTGGGCGTATCTGCCCCTCAAAACCATATGAGCACTTGTTTGAAGAGGTATAAAAAAAGAGATGGCGAGCGCCGAGATTTTCTTTTCGGCGGATCTATTACTTTCCTTGTGAAAAAAAGCCTGTTCGGTGGAAACAGGCTCTTTTTCGTTGTATTTCAGTTGAACGGTTTAGCTAATATAATGTTCTCCCGCCGAAAAGCACATTTTTAGTTTGACGAATGATAGAAGCGTTCGGCGGCGCTCGGCTGACAATTTTGCGTCATATCGCATGAAACGCGGACGGGATAATAGCGGGCTACATCCCGTCCGCGCCCCGTTTTGGTCTCCAAAACGGGGTGATATCAAAGGCTTTAGGTAATTTCATGCGATATGGCGGAAAAGGGGCGCCGAGCGCTGAGATTTTCTTTTTGGCGGATCTATTATTTACCATATGAAAAAAAGCTTGTTCGGTGGAAACAAGCCTTTTTTCTGTTATAATTCAGTTGAACGGTTTTAGCTTATATAATGCATCCCGCCGAAAAGAAAATCTTACACATAAGGGATGATCACTATATCGGGAGCAGTATAATCCGTTTCGCTGACGATTATATCCATTATCTGTGCGGATTCTTCCAGCGTAAGCTCCTCGTCCATGACTACCACGTTAACGTTTTCGGTGCTCATCGTGACCACGCAGTCCTCGAAGCCTTTGGCTTTGATGAGTCCTTCGAGCACGAGTTCGGTTTCCATAGCGCCCGTTATCTGGAGTTTTTGCTCCTCTGCAGAGGCTATCGCGGACTCCGAAGACGACGCGGAGGCGATTATCTCGTCAAGGTATTGAAGTTCCTGACTTCTGGTCTCCTCCCTGTCGGTGCGGTATGTCGAAAAGAAGGTTTCAGTTGTGACCGTACCGTCCGTACCCGCGGGTTGACCGTCTTGCTGTCTGACGTTCAGGAAGTAGTTCAGACAGCCCGTTGCAACAAGCAAGGCTACCATCGACACGACGACGATAATCTTTTTCTTGTTGGCTTTGATGCTTTCTTTCAGCTTTGCCATTTTATTTTTCATACTGCTCTCCTTGTTAGTATTTGTATCGAGTTTGAATTGATACCCAGAACCGTCCGGACGGCGTCCCTGAGCCTTAATTGCACTTTTACATCCTTAGCGCCCTCCGCAACGACCAGCACGCCGATTATTTCGGGCATCTTTTCCCCCAGTATCACAGCCGACGACCCTTGGATGACCGGATTTGTCGTTGAGGTGGTCGTCGTGGTCTCGGAGCCGCCCGACGACGTTGTCGTCGAATGCGTATTGGTGGAGGTCGCGGTTATCGGTTCCGATGTGGACGCATACGTTATCATAACTTCGACTTCCCCTGCGCCCTCTATCTCGGACAATATCGCGCCGAGTCTTGCCTCCAGCTCCGTCCCTGCGTTCCCCGACGCGGCTTCCTCATCCTGCGTTTTCAAGGTGCTTACGGTAGAGTATATTATTATGATCACCGCGATTATGACGAGTCCCAGAATAATTTCTATATTTTTTATTCCGCGTATCTTTTTAATCAGTTCCTTGATCTTTTCCATCTATCCTTCCCGTTATATAAACGGTATTCGCCTCGACGCCGAGATATGCGCCCGCTATCGCCTTTATTTCGGCATCGGACAATACCGCGCCCTCCGCGGCGGAAAGATCGATGACGACCGCGGCGATATCGTCCGATACGGAAAAACCGCCGAGATGTATCGTCACTTCCGCTCCGGAAACACCGACGGTCTCCAGCCTCTTTTTCAGGTTTTCCGCCCTGAATCCGGCGCGGGCAAGAGCCGTTTCTATCATATAATCTTCGTTTTGATATTCTTCTATGAGCGCCGCCGGCTCGAACGAGCCGCCGAACAATGCGGGTATAGGCGATATCATCACCGCGAACACGATAAGCGCGGTGATGCTTTTTACGAATTTTTTTGTATTTCCGTCCGCTAAAATGATATCCGCAAGCGCCGTGACGGCAATCGCCGCCGTGACGCCCATGACCCAGCCCGAGAAATTCATACTACCCCCGCGTTGAAGGCGCCTATCACCAGCATCAGCATAATGAATATCAAAAACGCGCTTCCGGCGACGGCGGCTATCAGAAGATTCAGGTTCGACGCGGTGTTATATATAAGCTCGGATATTTTCGGATCGCCCACGGGCTCGATCACGCCTGCCGTAAGCTTCAATACCGCCGAAAACAGCACCAACTTTATGATCGGTGCCGTCACCGTGACGACCAATATGACGAACACGGCAAGTCCTGCCGCATTTTTTATGAGCACGCCGCTTGCCATGACGATATCGAAACCCTCGGACAGATATCCCCCGAGTATCGGTATGTAACTCGACAGCGCGAACTTTGCGCTTTTTACGGCGATAGTATCTATACCGGCGCCGACAAGTCCCTGTATCCCGGCAAACGTCGATATCAATCCGAACATTATCCCCATCACCCACGAGCCTATCGATTTTACGGCTTTCGTCAGCTTGCCGAGCTTTACGGAATCGCTCAGATTTCCTATCATCGTGAATACGACCGACGCGAAAAATAAAGGTATTATCAGTGAGTTGACGACATTCAATACGACGCCGCTCATAAGCATCGTAAACGGAGCCAGCATTTCGGCGCCGCCCGTGCCGCCGATGGCGGTCAGAAGCGTGACGAAAACGGGCGTAGAGTAGTTCAAAAGCGTACTTAGGTCGGATATCGCCTCCGTCACGCCGTCCGTTAGGGACACCACGATCGCACCGAGCGACGCGACTACGCCCGCGTATATTGCAAAATAAATGATTTGTTTGGTGGACTGACGTTTGAAACCGCTTGAGAGCGCGTCGCTCATGCCGCCGAGCACCGCCAATACGACAAGCACCGCGACTGCGGCGACGGCGGCGAGGACTCCGTCTTTCAGCGAATTCCACGCAAAATCGAGAAGTTCGTCCGCGGACAAAGTGTTTTCGCCGTTTATGACATTTCGGACGAAGTCCTTGAACGATGTTCCGGTCCCGTTCAGAGAGCCCGATATGCCGGAAAAGTATTCGTCCAGATCGTCGGAGACCAGCGCGTCAAGCTCTTTGTCTATCTCGTCGCTCAGATCCTGTTCTATATCGTTTAGTTTATCCTCGTCGTCCGCGGCGTAAGCGGCACCCTCCGGCGGCGAAAAAAGCCGTACCGCAGCGCATGCGGTAAGAGCCAGACATATAGCGACGATCGATACGATCACCGCACCAAACTTCCTATGGAATTTATTAGTCCCGTGATCACCGGGAGAGCAAGTACCGCTATACATATCTTTCCTCCGAACTCCACTTTTTTCGCTATGGATTGGGAGCCGTAATCTTCCGCTATACCCGCCGAAAACTCGGTCAGATACCCTATCCCTATTATTTTCACGATAGTCATCACCAAAGCATTGTCGATCTCCGCAAGCGCAGTAAGCTCGCGGAAATTTTCTATTATCATCGTAAATTCATCAAGAAGCGAGTATATTATGCAAAGTCCCGTTACGATACCCGCCGCGGCGGCAAGCGAAGGTTTGACTTCTCTCAGTACTCCCACGGTAATGAGTCCGACGAACGCTATTAAAATTACTTTCAGCACTCCCATCGCGGTCAATACAGGTTGAACAGGGACTGTATGCTGGTAAACAAGCCGCTGAGCATGTCTATCACCATGACCAGCACTATGATAAGCGCGGTAAGCGTAACGAAAGTAGTCAGCTCTCGCTTATCGCTCTTTTCCAGAATGCTGTTGATGACGGCGGCGAGTATCCCTACCCCCGCGATCTTGAATATCGTATCCAATCCCGTCATAATGCCAATACCACTATCCCCGCGCCCAACAAAAACATAAGTTTTTTAATGAGCTCCCCTTTTTGTTTTTTTTCTTTTTCCGCGACGTTTTCCATCTCGGAAGCTACCTGAAGCGAATATTTGAAAAGCGCGTTTTTGGAATAATAATCGCATTCCGTCAAACCTTTCAAAAAGGCGTTGACTTCGTTAAGATCTCCTTTTTTCAGCTTGTCGGTCTCGCAATGCGGTTCTCTCCCCGCCGTTATCTCGGCGTTCGCCGCCGCAAGCATTTTTTTGAACTCGCCGTCGCACTCGTACTCCGCCAAAAGCCGCGGCATGTCGGTCTTCAGGAACTCGGTCTCGCGCTCGGAATACCTTATGAACCCCAGGTAATGCTTTACGATATTCAGCCGCGCCTTGTAATAGCCGTCAACGGCTATACCTATGTACGCGCATATCAAAAGCCCAACTGCCGCCAGAATGATCCCGAGCATTATAACCTTGTTATCGATTTTATGCTGCCCGCGCGCGGAATATGCGTCAGCACCACGGCGTAAGAAAACAGTTCCCTGACTTCGGGAAAGCGTTTCAGAACGCTTTCGACGGAATCGGAGTGGATACTTGCGGCGATTTTTACGCCGCTCGAGGCGAT
>CALVJA010000037.1 GCA_944331875.1 uncultured Clostridia bacterium
AAGAGCGGTCAAAACGCTGATTTTCCGACAATTCGGGCTGCTAAACAGCAATAACAAACGAAAGACAACAAACGCGGAATAAAACTTGAAAACCGTTTGGGTGCAAGCCCACGGGGGTTCGAATCCCTCAGCCTCCGCCAAAACAAGAGGACACCCAAGCGGGTGCCCTCTTGTTTTGGCGGAGGCTGAGGGATAGCGAACCCTAGCGCTTTAGCGCTAGGGTTCGCAAGTTTCGCCTGCATAAAGGCAGGCGAAACCTGGCGGTCAAACCGAGAAGTCCTAACACGCTTGAAGTGTGGTTACATGGCAGTCGGAAATTAACACGAATGAAGTTTCTTGACCGCGATCCCATGAGCCCGCTAGAGGTGTTACGCCCTAGCGCTTTAGCGCTGGGGTTCGCAAGTTTCGCCTGCATAAAGGCAGGCGAAACCCGGCGGTCAAACCGTGAAGTGCTGATACGCTTGAAGTGTGGTTACATGGCACTCGGAAATTAATACGAATAGGGTTTCTTGAGCGCGATCCCACGAGCCCGCTAGAGGTTATACGCCCCAGCGCTTTAGCGCTAGGGTTCGCAAGTTTCGCCTGCATAAAGGCAGGCGAAACCCGTGTGCCGAACAAGACTGCAGGAGACGGAAAGAGCAAGAAACGATCACACCCCCGATCGTCGGGGGTGTATCCGTATGTATGGCGTAGATATTTTTGAAGTTCAGATGCTGCGGGAGGCTATGGCGCGCGCTATCGTTTGAGTCAGCGAATATTCGGGATCGGTGGAATCGCATGCAAAGTGCCATATCATCACGCCGCCGATGCCTATGTCCAGCGCGTAACAGGTCTTGTCGTAGATAAGCTGTCTGCCGTTGTAATAGTTCGGAAGCGTATTCGAAACGCCGTCGTCCGTCGTGTACGATTCCGTGAGAGTGTTCTCCCGGTATTCCAGCTTGTCGGCGATATTGGCGTATGTTCCCCAGTACGCGTCGCCGTTTATCGGGCGCGAATAGAAGGGAAGACCCAAGTCTATCTTTTCACGGTCTGCGCCCTTGTCGACGGCTCCTTGAATATTGCTGTAAGCGGTATAGAAGGTGGAATGATTGCCTCTCGAGTCGAACAGGTCGTAAGACATCAGTTCTATGGCGTCCAGTTTGTCCAAAGTGCTCTCGCCCACTCTGCCTATGCCCATGTTCCATTCCGAATGCGCAGCGGTGATGAGTTTATCCGGCATGTTTTCCCTCAATAGCGTTATGAAGCGCGAGTAGTAGCTGAAGGAAATGACCGAGGAGGGATATTCGTAATCGAAAGCTATCCCGTCCAGCTCGTACTTTTCCACGAACGACACAATATTTTTGGCGAAATTCGCGCGATTTCTTATGCCCATGGCATGATTGTGCCTTTCTTGAGTATCCGTTATACCGTCGCCGGTAAGGTCGCGGTTGCCGAGTATCGTCGCAACGATCTCCGCGTCCGGGTTGAGCGCTCTTAGGTTTTTAAGTGCAAGCTCGAATATCGCTTCTCCCGTTCCGGGGATATCGTCGGCGCCATCGTACGTATCGAACAAAAGATTTCCCTCTATATCGAAAAACAGGTTACCTATCAGGTTGAATCGGGTCACCGTTTCGGCGTTTTCGCGCCACTCCTCGCCCATGCGGCAAGCCGAGTCCGCCGTGACGTATGCCATGACGGAAAAGTCCGAGGTATCGCGCGGATATACTCTGAGGGGTTTGAAAGACGCGATTTCGAACGCGCCGTCCGAGTTCGTTACCTTCAGTTTCAGCGCGCCTGCGGTGACCGCGGGAAAGGAGCAGTACCTGAAGCCGTCGATAAAATCGGACGCGTAGATCATATCGCCCGAGTCGGTATATATCTCGAACGAAGTGACCGCGGACGTCTTTTCGGACAATTCCACGGCGTTAATTTGAGCCGCGCCGTCGCTGAGAGTGAAAGTGAGCGTGTCGCCCTGAACGCCGGAGGAAACGTCCAGCGCGCCCGCGTATTCCGTTATCTCGCCGGGAGAATACGTTTCCTCCTCTCCGACCAGCCAGGAATAGACCGCGCCGGCCGCAACGACCGCCGTGAGCACTGTCATAAGCGCCGATACGAAAACGACGATATTTCTTTTCATCCCGTCCCTCCTGTACAATAAATGTAAATAAATGTATATGTTCTGCGTGAGTATATGATAGCATATCGGGTAAATCCTGACAAGTCGTATTTCTTGACAAAGGCGGCGGCGGGTAATACAATTAAATCATGAAAAACAATAAGTCGGTCGATATAGATCTCGGCGGGATAGAAGAGGGCTTAAGACCCTCGCTTTTGCTGCACTGCTGCTGCGCTCCCTGCGCGGCGGGTTGTATCGAGCGGTTTACGGAGCGGTTCGACGTCACCGCTTTTTACTATAATCCGAATATTACCGATATCGAAGAGCGCGAAAAAAGATTTGCGGAACTTAAGCGTCTGATGGATGAGTTCGGCGTAGAAACGATAGACGGCGGCGACGGCGATTTCGAGGGGTTGGTAAAAGGACTCGGATCGGAGCCGGAGGGCGGCTCGAGATGCGCGCTTTGTTTCAAAATGCGCCTTGAACGCACCGCCCGGGAGGCGAAAAGATACGATTACTTCGCCACTACGCTGACGCTGAGCCCGTTGAAAAACGCGCGGCTCATCAACGATATAGGCGCGGAAGCGGCAAAAAAAGAGGGGTCTGTATATATACGCACAGATCTCAAAAAGCGCGGAGGCGTTCTTCGTTCGTCCGAACTATGCAAAAAGTATTCGCTCTATCGACAAAACTACTGCGGATGCGTCTATTCCCGCAGAAAAGATTGACTTCGCCGCGCGCGGCGGGTATAATCGTCTAAGACAATGCAACGGAGAGAAAACATGACGGCTTTCGATGTGGAACTGGTCGGGAAGGTAGGGTCGATGGCTCTGATAAACAAAGAGTACGAAGACATCGATTACAACATCATCGCGCATATATCGCGCGAACTTCGTCCCGGCTGTATGTGGGTGACATCCGGCGCCACCGAAATAGGCAGGCTCGACTACCTGCACCGCGTGGGCAACGAGCTTTGGGGCGATTACAACGACATAAAGACGGATTATTCCGCCCAAGGGCAGGCGATATTGATGGAAACGTACCGTCGTTTCGTCGATTCGCGTTTTTCGCTGAGGCAGTTTTTGGTGGAGCATCAGCACTTCAACGACGAAATGAAGCGCGAACATCTTCGCGCCGCGCTGATGCGCTGCCCCAAGCAGGGCGCTATACCGATAATAAACTACAACGATCCCGTGTGCAGCGAGGAAAACCGCAAGATGGAAATACAGGCGCTGCGCAGCGCGCATGCGAAAGTTGTGGAATGCATCGACAACGACGAGACCGCTTCCCAGATAGCGTGTCTGGTGCGACCGAGATATCTCTTGATCCTGACGAGCGTGGACGGCATATATTCGGACGTCAACGACAGCTCTACGCTGGTCAAAGAGATTATCGCGGGAAAAGAAGACGAGCTCATCGAAAAGATAGATTATTATATAAACCACTGCGAGGGCGCGAGCCGCCCCGGCGCAAACGGCGCCGCCGCAAAACTGGAGTACGTAAAAGAGCCCGCAAAAACGGGAACGACCGTGTTTATAGCCAATTCCCGCTATGGTATACGGGACATCTTGGAGGGCAGGGCCCCGTCTACGAAAATTTGCCTTAGCTAAGTATGGGATCCCAGATAGCGAAAAGGAGCGCCTAAACGCTCCTTTTCTTTGATTCCGGACTCAGGTAGCCAACAGCCCCGCGGCTCTCAGCGAAGCCAAAAGTTCGTTGAACGAGTTCGCTAGATCTGTCGTCGACGCGCTGGTCGAAACGTCGCTCACAGCCGTTCCCGGAGTGACCTGACCTGCGTCTCCCGTAGGTCCGGTGGGCCCGGTGGGCCCCGTAGGACCGGTAGGTCCGGTGGCTCCGGTGTCGCCCTGCAGACCTTGCAGACCCTGGATGCCCTGCGCTCCGGCGTCGCC
>CALVJA010000038.1 GCA_944331875.1 uncultured Clostridia bacterium
AAGGAGATGGACTTCAAGTACAAAGACTGCAAAAAGGAAATGGATATGATAAACAAGGCGTTTATCGAAACCATGATCGAAGGCGACGCCAACGGCAGAGGTTTCCAATATCCTATCCCCACGTATTCGATAACGAAGGACTTCGACTGGTCGGAGACGGAAAACAACAAGCTGTTGTTTGAAATGACCGCCAAATACGGCACGCCGTACTTCTCCAACTACATCAACTCCGATATGGAGCCCAGCGACATCCGCAGTATGTGCTGCAGGCTGCGTCTGGACCTCAGAGAACTCAGGAAAAAATCGGGCGGCTTCTTCGGCTCCGGCGAATCCACCGGCTCCATAGGCGTCGTGACGATCAATATGCCGAGGCTGGCGTATCTTGCAAAGGACGAAAAGGACTTCTATCAGCGCCTCGACAAGATGATGGACATCTCCGCGAGATCTTTGAAAGTAAAGCGCGAGGTCATCACCAAGCTTTTGGAAAACGGATTGTTCCCGTACACCAAGAGATATCTTTCCACTCTCGATAACCACTTCTCGACGATAGGGCTTGTCGGAATGAATGAGTGCTGCCTCAACGCGAAATGGCTTAGATGCGATCTGACCGACCCCGTCGCGCAGAAATTCACCATAGCGGTCCTGAACCATATGCGCGAAAGGCTCAGCGACTACCAGGTCAAATACGGCGACCTGTATAACCTTGAGGCGACTCCCGCCGAATCGACCAGCTACCGCCTTGCCAAGCACGACGTCGCGCAATATCCCGACATCATCACCGCAGGCAAAAAGGGCGAAACGCCGTACTACACCAACTCGTCGCACCTTCCCGTCGGATTTACCGACGACGTGTTCGACGCGCTGGACGTGCAGGACGAACTGCAGACTCTGTATACTTCGGGAACGGTGTTCCACGCTTTCCTGGGCGAAAGACTGCCCGGATGGAAATCCGCAATGTCGCTCGTCAGAAAGATAGCCGAAAACTATCGCCTGCCGTATTACACCCTGAGTCCCACGTATTCGGTGTGCAAGGACCACGGCTATATATCGGGCGAAGTATACGAATGCCCCACCTGCGGCAAAGGCACCGAGGTCTACTCCAGGATCACCGGCTACTACCGCCCCGTCCAGAATTGGAACGACGGCAAGGCGCAGGAGTTCAAAGACAGAAAAGTCTATGATACCGAGACCTACAACACGCCGCATTACCACGGCATAGGCGAAAAACCCGCCGAGCCCGCCGCTGCCGCGGCGGAAACGGAGCCGGTACTGTATACGTCGGCAAGCTGCCCCAACTGCAAGATGGTGAAAATGCTTTTGGACAAAGCGAAGCTTCCCTACAAAGTGGTTGTCGCCGAAGAGGATAAGGACATCTTTATCAGAAACAACGTAAAACAGGCGCCCACGCTGATAGCCCCCGACGGCGAGAGATACGAAAACGCTTCGAATATCAAAAAATACATCGAAGCCCACCGCTAAGTCAGCAACCTGCGAGCCCGCCAAGGCGGGCTCGAACTTTAATAAAAAAGGCTCGGAGAGAACGAACCATGAAAGAGTACGACATCGTAATAATAGGAGCGGGCGCCGCGGGGATGACGGCGGCGATATACGCGCTGCGCGGCGGGAAAAAGACGATACTTTTAGAGCGCGAAAACATCGGCGGACAAATAGCTCTGTCGCCGAAAGTGCAGAATATACCGTCTATACCGGAGATATCCGGCAGCGATTATGCAGATAAGATTTTTTCGCAAATCAGCGATCTGGGAGCCGATTTCGAGCTTGAAGAGGTCCTGAAGATCGAAAAACGCGAAAACCGCTTCACCGTCACCACCGACTACAATGAGTATTCGGCAGGGGCTGTGATACTCGCCTCCGGCGTCAAACACCGTCAGCTCAACGTGCCGGGCGAGGAACGATTCCTCGGCAAAGGCGTGTATTACTGCGCGCTCTGCGACGGCGCGTTCTACGCCGGACAGGAGGTGGCGCTTGTCGGCGACGGCAACACCGCGCTGCAATACGCATTGATGCTTTCCGATATCGCCTCGCGCCTTACGGTAGTTACGATGTTCGATAAATTCTTCGGCGAAAAGGCGCTGGAAGATGCGCTTCGCGCCAAGGAAAACGTCGAGATAATCCCGGGATACGTTGCGGAGGAGATCCTGGGCTCAAACGAGTTCGAGGGCGTGAGATTCAAGGAAACCACAGGCGACAAACGCTTCGACCTGAAGACCGCGGCGCTGTTCGTCGCGATAGGGCAGGTGGCGGACGACAAACTGTACCGCGGGCTCGTCAAGACCGACAGCCAGGGTTTCATAATAACGGACGACATGATGCGCACCGATATCCCCGGTCTCTATGCAGCGGGCGACTGCCGCGCTAAAAACGTCCGTCAGCTCACCACCGCCGCCTCGGACGGCGCGATCGCAGCAACAGATATACTTACGAGAATTTGATTTCTTTGCCGAAAGAGATGTAAATCAAAAGTTTGAAAGGAACTTATAAGCAATGAAATGAAAAAGAGCGCATTCGACCGAATGTGCTTTTTTTCATAAGGTTGGATCTGATTCGGCAAAGAAATCAATTCCGCCATCTTGCCGCATCTTTGCGGCTCCTTTCCGCAAAATCTACGACCTCCTGCGGAGGCGGATCGGTCGAGTATGGTATACACTTCCCTCCCGTTTTGCGAAAAATAG